>CAWFJM010000054.1:0-34402 GCA_963816015.1 uncultured Planctomycetaceae bacterium
ATAGTATTTTAACAATGTTTAACCTCGGCGGCGAGGGAGTCGCTACGGATTTTAGCGAAAGGGTGAACAGCGATAAGGCCCTCGCTGCGATCGCCCGCCTGACCGCCGAAGCCGTCAAAAAGGAAGGCGTATCAGAACGAGATGGGCCGGGAGGGAGACCATCCACAAGGCACCCAAGATACGGCCGCAATCTGGGCCAGTCGATGTCGGTGACCGCCGCTTCCGCCATGGATCGGGCCTCTCCCAGGTTTTCCTTCGGGCCTGGCAATCGCCATCTTTGGATCATCCGTTACGGTTCCGTTGCGATGGCTCCGCTGGATCGGGATATTCACCGCTTACACATCGGACACTTGTAAGCTACCACTTGTGGTGGTCGTCAGACGTTCGCGTCCCGTACAATAGCCAACCTCAACGATACCGTTCCATACCGTCGTAGCACCACCATCGAAAGCTTGCGGGGTGGATGCCATTCCGCTCACCTGGGAGGGCGAGGCCGCCGAGCCTCTCCATTCGCCCCATCTCGATGCAGGCTGGGCAGTACCCTCGCCCCTCCCGAAGACGATGAAACAGCCCTGGTGTGCGGGAGGCCACGGAATTGCGGATCGGCCGATCATGCACTAAGATCGGGCGCAGCGGCGAGGCGGGGACGGGAGGACGGATTCCTTCAGCTCAGACGGCCAAACGGGGTGGAGGCCTGGAAATGAAACGCCTGGCGGGTGCATGTCTCTTGATCTTGATCGGTTCGCCGGGGCTGACGGTGGTCCGTGGCCAGGTTCCGGCCGATATCCGCGAGATGAAGCTGCGGGACTGGCAGCCGCAATCGATGCTCGTCACCAGGGCAACGGTCGTCCCGAAGGCGAAGTTCCCGGTGATCGACGTGCACAACCATCTGGGCGGGGGCAAGGCGTTCCTGACGCCCGAGCGCGTGTCGCACTATCTGGCCGAGCTCGATGCGACCGGGGTCGAGACAGTGGTGAACCTGGACGGGGGGTGGGACGAGCACCTGGTCGAGACCCTTGAGGCGCTTGACCAGGCCCACCCGGGACGGTTCCTGACCTTTGCGCTGATCGACTTCGACGGCATCGATGAGCCTGGATGGACCGATCGGGAGCTGAAGCGGCTGGAAGCGGGCTTCAAGGCCGGCGCCGAATGGTCTGAAGATTCACAAGAGCCTGGGCCTGGGACACCGGTACAAGGACCGGCGGCTCGTTCCGGTGGACGATCCGAAGATCGACAAGCTCTGGGAGCTTTGCGGCAAGTACCATCGACCGGTGATGATCCACACCGCCGACCCCGGCGCGTTCTTCACTCCGCTGGACACCAGGAACGAACGGTGGCACGAGCTGAACGACAATCCCGGCTGGCTCTTCCACGGCAAGGACTTTCCCGCCCGCGCGGAGCTTCATGCCCAGCGGTTGCGAGTGATCGCTCGCCATCCCGAGACGACGTTCATCTGCGCCCACCTGGCCAACGACGGCGAGGACCTGGCGACGGTGGCGGCCTGGCTGGACCGCTATCCGAACATGTACGTGGATATCGACGCCGAGGATCTCAGAGCTTGGCCGGCAGCCCTACTCGGCGCGGCGGTTCCTGATCAAGTACCAGGACCGGGTTCTCTTCGGCACCGACACCACACCGAACCGGGAGGCCTACCGGTTGTATTTCCGGTTCCTCGAGACCGACGACGAGTATTTCGATCCGGCCGGCGGCCACCATCGCCAGGGCTTGTGGATGATCTACGGCGTGTTCCTGCCCGACGAGGTACTGGCGAAGCTGTACAATGGTAACGCGAGGAAGATCCTCGGGCTGCCTGCCGGCGGCCGGGGCTGAGTGGCTCACCCTGTGATCTGAGCTTCAGGAGAGATGACCATGCGTTCCGGGCCGCTTTCCGCCGAGCAGCTTGCCAGGTACGAGCGCCAGGGCTTCTTGCTGGTGGACGCGATGTTCGACGCCGAGGAGATCGGTCTGCTGCTCCGCTCGGCCAGGGAAGACCGGGCCCTCGACCAGCATTCCTTCGGCAAGGACGACGGGGAAGGGGGGAGGGTCCGGCTGTCTCTCTGGAACCACCCGGGCGAGGGAATCTATGGCATGTTCGCGCGGTGCCGGCGGATCGTCGAGGCTTGCGAGCAGATTCTCGACGACGAGGTTTACCACTACCACTCCAAGATGATCATGAAGGATGCGAAGGTCGGCGGGGCCTGGACCTGGCACCAGGATTACGGCTACTGGTACCAGAACGGCGTCCTCTTCCCCGACCTGGTCAGCGTGTTCATCGCGGTCGATCCCTCGACCAGGGAGAACGGCTGCCTCCAGGTGATCGAGGGCTCGCACCACCTGGGCAGGATCGACCACGTCTTGACCGGCCAGCAGGCCGGTGCAGACATGGAGCGCGTGGAGCAGGTCCTGAACCGCCTTCCCCTCGTCCACGTCGAGATGAAGCCAGGCGATGCGCTCTTCTTCCATCCGAACCTGCTGCACCGGTCCGACCGCAACACGTCGGAACATCCCCGGTGGAGCATGATCTGCTGCTACAACGCACGCCATAACGACCCTTACAAGGAGGCCCACCACCCCCGATACACGCCGCTGGAAAAGGTGGACGACCGGATGATCCGCGAGGTCGGGATCAAGCGGTTCGCCGATGATGCCAGCGACGTCGCCTGGCTGGATCCCGCCAATGACGTCAGCGCGCGGTCCCTTGCCGATAAAGAGCAAGGTGCGTGAGCCGCTCGGTCCGGAACGGGCGGAGCGATGACCGGGGAGCGAACAAGCCATGGATGATCCCGAAGTGGTGATCGCCACGATGGACCGAGCCGACCTCGAGACTCCCGCGCCGGGGGCACTGGCTCCACGGGCGCCCAGACGGGACGGAGCCTTGCCGGCTGCCGAACACACCTGGAGAAGCCCGAAGGTCATCACGTCGGCTGTCTCGGGGACCCTCCTGCTTCTGGGCTGGCTGATTCACCTTGCCGGGGGGCCGTCAGGGCTCAGCCAGGCCTGCGCGGTCGCGGCCATCCTCTCCGGCGCCTTCTACTTCGGCCGCAAGGCGCTCTCCGACCTGGTCTCGCACCACGTCGTGGGCTTTTACTTCCTGATGAGCGCCGCGGCGGTGGTCTCGGCGCTGATCGGCCATGCCCAGGAAGGGGGAATCCTCGTCTTCCTCACGTCGATCTCCGAGGCGGCCCAGGATTTCACCGAGTGGAAGACCCGGTCGGCGATTCACGCGCTCATGAACCTCGCGCCGAAGACGCGCTCTCGTTCAGCGCGACGACCACACCGAGGAGATCGCGGTCGAGGAGCTCGTCGTCGGCGACGTCTTCATCGTCAAGCCGGGAGAGGCGATTGCCACCGACGGCATGGTCGTGGACGGGACCTCGGATGTGAACCAGGCGCCGATCACCGGCGAGAGCCAGCCGGTGACCAAGGAGCCCGGCGACAGCGTGTTCGCCGCCAGCATCAACGGCCCGGCCGCGCTCAAGGTCCGGGCGACGAAGACCTTCGCCGACAACACAGTTGCCCGGATCATCCAGATGGTGCAGGAGGCCCAGGAGAAGAAGGGGACCAGCCAGCGGTTCATCGAGCGGTTCGGGGCCAGGTACAGCCCGATCGTGGTGCTGGCGGCGATCGCCATCGCCGTGCTTCCGCCCCTGCTCCTGGCACGCCGACTGGATGACCTGGATCACCCGGGCCACGGTCCTGATGGTGGCCGCCTCGCCGTGCGCGGTGATGATCTCGATTCCGGTCACACTGGTTGCCGCCCTGGGCACCGGAGCGAGGAAGGGGGTGCTGATCAAGGGAGGGGTCTACCTCGAGCAGATGGCCGACATCAAGGTGGTGGCCTTCGACAAGACGGGGACAATGACCTACGGCGAGCCCGAGGTGACCGAGGTTCTCCTGAACCCCTCCCGGCCCGACGGTTCCCCCGCGACGACCGACGAGTTGCTTGCCGTCGCGGCGGCCATCGAGCAGCACAGCGAGCATCCGCTGGGCCGGGCGATCGTCCGCCATGCCGCGAAACGGAACCTGCAGCGGCGCGAGATCGACGAGTTTCAGGCCGTGGTCGGCTCGGGAGCCTCCGCGCGGCTGGATGGGACCGTCGCCTACGTGGCCAAGCCGGCCTTCTTCTGGACCCGGTTCGGCCACAGCCTGGCCAGCCTCGACGCCGACCTGGAAGGCTGCCTGCTCCAGGGAAAGACCGTGGTGATGGTGGGCGACGAGAAGGGCGTCTGGGGGCTGATCGCGCTTCGGGACCGGATCCGTCCCGTGGTCAAGAAGGTCGTCGGCGAGCTGCGAGCGCTCGGCATCGAGCGGATCGTCATGCTGACCGGCGACAACGTCCGCACGGCCCAGTCCATCGCCGCCGAGGCCGGCGTAGACGAGGTGGCTTCCGAGCTGAGACCCGAGCAGAAGGTCGAGCGGATCGTCGATCTGTCGGAAAAATACGGCCCGGTCTTGATGGTCGGCGACGGCGTCAACGACGCCCCCGCACTGGCCGCGGCGAGCGTGGGCGTGGCGATGGGGGCCGCGGGCACCGACGTGGCACTCGAGACGGCCGACGTCGCCCTCATGGCCGACGACCTCGAGAAGCTGGTTGATGCCCTTCGCCTTGCCCGGCGGAACAAGACCGTGGTCCGCCAGAACCTGTTTCTCTCCACCCTGGTCATCACCGGCCTGGTCATCGGCGCCCTGACCGGAGTTCTGTCGCTCACGACCGGCGTCATCGGCCACGAGATCAGCGAGTTCCTGGTCATCGCCAGCGGCCTGCGGATGCTACGAGATTGAGGGTCCGTCCGGCACCTCTCTCGCCACCGCCGGCTGTGGGCGCACCGGATGGATCACCCCAGGTCCCGCCTCAGATCGTGCCCGATCCAGGCCCCCAGGATCAACCCGACAACGGTCGCCAGGAGCCAGCATGCCTCCCCGTCCCGGTTGTCTCGCCGCGGAGCATGGCGGGGGCGAAGAAAAGCATGCAAGAGAGGAAAAACACGAGGGTGACCATCATGCCCGTGATCGCATCGCCAAGGAGTCCAAGGCGCCGGTACAGACCGCGCAGGGACCAGACGACCGTTCCGCAAAGGAAGCCCATCGCGAAGACCAGCAGCGGAAACGTCGTCAATTCACCCCAGGGAATCGGCTCGCCTGGGTGGGCGCGAAGTCGCGCGATCACCTTCACCGGGGCTCCGATGAGGGTGACCAGGCTCAGGCCCACGCCACCAACCAGGCCGAATCGCCACCAGGAGATGCGTTTCCGCGGAATCGCCCATGGGATTGAACCGAGCTTAGCCTCGCTGCGAAGTCGCCCGACGCGGAGCACGCGATGTCAGGCGTGTTCCTGAGACGCCCAGTCCTGGAGGAAGTCGAGGTGCTCCTTGTGTTCGGCATCCACGCCCAGGATGCCGGCCAGGCGGATCATCCGGCGAATCCACTTCTGCTCGATCTCGTCGAACTTGTCGAGCGGGGCGTTCTCGATGGCCGCCGACCAGAAGTGAAGCTCCGCGCCGACAATGTCGCGGAGCGTCCGCTCTTTGGTGAGGATCTGCTGGCGAATCTCGGGGGGGAGCTCGGCCTTCTTCTTGTGGTCCGGGTTCAGGTCGCGGATCTGCACGAGCGCCCGGTCCACGCTCGCCATGTGCCGCTCGATGCGAAGCTGGAGAGGAGTCTTCGGCTCCGGTTCGACGGGCTCCGCCCCGGGTTGCACGGTTTCCCCGGACGAGGCACGCTCCGGCTGGTGCGTGTCAAGGATGTCGAGAACCGCATGGGCACCGTCGCGGAACTTGGCCAGGTGGCGAAGAATGACCTGGTAGGTCAGCCGGGGCGCCTCGGCGCTGCTCGGGCCTGGCCGGCGAGGGTACGCGGGGGGGAGCCCCCGTCCCGGCTCCTCCCTCGTCACCGTGGCTCGGTTCAGAACTCACCGTTCCCATGCCGCGACCTCCCTGAAAAGAACCTCCGGCGTTCGTTTCAGCCTCACTGCAGGGTACGGAACTGGCCTCTGCTTGGCAATCCATTTCAGTCAGGGCGTGCCCAATCGGGTAGGCTGGGAATCCTCCGCACGGCCAGGCCTCGGGAACTGGAGGAGGGCGGTTCATTCGCATATCATGACTGACAGCAGGCCGCCGATTTTCCGACGGACTAGGGCGGCGGTCTTTTCTTTGCGGTCGGGACAGGGCCGATGATCGAGACGGTAGTGGTGGGGCATGGGCTGGCCGGGCGGGCGTTGCATTGTCCCCTGATCCGGCGGCAGCCGGATCTGAGCCTGCACGGGATCGTGGCGCGTGATCCCCGCGTCCGCGCCGAGGGGGTCGCGCTCTGGGGCGTGCGCGGCTATGCCAGTCTCGATGAGGCGCTCGAGGATCCCGCGGTCGAGCTCGTGGTCCTGGCCACGCCGCACAACACCCATGCCGAGCTCGCCGTGCGGGCGCTCGATGCCGGCCGGCATTGCGTGGTCGACAAGGTGATGGCCCTGACCACCGAGGAGGCCGACCGGATGATCGCCGCCCGCGATCGTTCCGGCCGCATGCTCTCGGTGTTCCACAACCGGCGGTGGGACTGGGATTTCGCCACGATCCGGGACGTGCTGGCCCAGGGGCTGATCGGCCGCCCGCTCCTGGTGGAGAGCTCGGTCTGCCGGCACTCCGCGCCCAGGTCCTGGCGCGGGCGGGCGGAGGAGGCCGGGACGATCCTTCACGACTGGGGCGCGCACCTGGTGGATCACGCGCTTCAGCTCGGCCTGGGACCGTGCCGGCGGCTGGTGGCCTGGGTGCTGGAGAGTCCCTGGGAGGGAGTCGACAGCGGCGGCCACGGGCGGATCATCATGGAGTTCGACCGGGTGATCTTCCAGGCGGAGACCAGCCGCATCTGCCGGATCGACCGGCCGCGGTGGTGGATCGTCGGGACCGACGGGGGTTTCGTCAAGTCGGGCATCGACCCCCAGGAAGACGCGCTCCGCGCCGGCGACATCGACCGGGCGACGGAGCCGGAAAGCCACAGGGAATCCTCCGGGCATCCGGGGAGAACGGAGCGATCGTCGAGACGCGCATCCCCTCGATCCGCGCCCACTGGGACAGCTACTACCGCAACATCGCCGACCACCTTCTCCATCATGCAGCCGCTGGCCGTGACGGCCGAGCAGGCGCGCGAGGTGGTGCGCGTGCTCGAGGCCGCGGTGATCTCGTCCCGCGATCATGCCGTCATCGAAGGACCGTGGGGAACATGAGCCGACGAAGCCTCGCCCCAGAGCACTTCCGGGTGCCGGAGACCGCGCTGTGCTGATCGTCTGCCCGAGCTGCCGCCATTCGATCCGGGTCGTCGACCTCCGCCCGGGACGGTTCACGCCGCGCTGCCCACGCTGCGAGCGCGTCTTCCAGCTCACCGTGCCGGAGGAACGCGGACGATCTCCCGTGGTCACGCCGCTGGAGGCGAGCGTCTTCGCGGAGCCGGTGGCCATGCAGAGTGTGGAGGAGCCGCCCGTCGCAGATCCCCGAGCTCTCCTGGCCGGTTTCCCCGGCGCGTCATTGCGCACCGATTTGCGGCCGCTCAAGCTGCCGCGCGGAGTCCCGCGGCTCCTGGGGGGGTACCTGCTGCTGAAGCTGCTGGGAGAAGGGCCCCGCGGGCGGGCGTTCCTGGCCCGGCCTCTGAGCCTGGGTGCGCCGGATGTGCTGAAGCTGGGCGAGCCCTCGCGGTGGGCCGATCGGGTCTTCCGGGCCTGGTTCACCCGCGAGGCCTTTGCCGCGGTGCAGCTCGAGCACCCCAACCTCGTCGCGATTCGCGAGCTCGGCAGCGAGCGCGGGTTTCCTCATGCCGCGGTCCAGTACGTGGAGGGGCTGTCGCTTGCGGAGCTGCTCCGCGATGCGGCTGCACCGTGCGGCCCTCCAGCCGGAACCGGTGCTCGAGCCACACGAGACTCAGCGGGGACAGGTCTTCCGGCGGGTCGATCGGGCGGTGTCCCTCGTCCTGGGCCGAGGCCTTCGCTTCCTGCTTGGCCTGGCACTCCTCGCTCTCCTCGCCGTCTGGCTCGACGCGAAGGGGATCGTGACGGGCCACCAGGTCCAGGTTCAGGCGGCCGAACTCTACCAAGTGGTGCGTCGGGCGGCGACCGCAGCCGATCCGGGGATTCTCCTCTCCGCGAGGCTCGCTGGGACCTTTCGCTCGAGTGGAAGCGGCTGCTCGAGCGGGTGGACTTCCCCTGGCTTCCCGAGGCTGAGGGAACGCAGATTCCTGGTGCCAGTCTCGGCACCGCGGCGCTGATCTTGCTTGTCTCCGTGCTCTCGGGCCGAAAGGTCGACGGGGCTTCTGGCGATTCTCGGAGCGGCACTTGCCCTCTTCGGCCCCCGGTTGGGCGTCGTGATCCCGGCCATCACTGATCGCCTTGATGCGACCGCCCAGGCGCGGGCACTGGGCGTGCTATTGCTGATCGCCGGATTTCTCGTTCCGCGTCGCAGACCGTCGTCTTGAACACTTCGGGGTCCCTCACTGCCTGGGGCAAAACCGATGCAGCGCGATCTCAGAGGCACCCTCCAGGTGATCATCGTGATGGCCGTCGTCCTTTCCGGGCTGGTCGGGGCGGCAGCCTGGTGGGAAAAACGGAAGTGGGCCGGGCGGTCCCGGTCGTCCAAGCCAGGGGTCAGTCATGAGCCTGAGCCTGCCCCGTTGATCCGGGGACGGCTGATCGTTGCGTTCGTCGCCCTCGTGGGGTCAATCTGGTTCCTGAGCCCGAACGGGCGCCCGAATGCCGCGCGGAACCTTCCCCAAGCCCATCGCGAGCGGAATCTCAGTCCGCTGCTCTTCGCATTGATCTGTGCCCTGGCGGCGTTCCTGGTGCTGTGACCTGGCCGATTTTTCGATTCCTCAGGTACTACGATCGGGCCATGCGGCGAGCACTCGAGAAAGCGAATGCCGGCGACAAGAACGGAGCAATGGACGACATCAGGGCCGAGATCGAGGCCAAAGGCCTGAACGGCCCGCGGGCCAACGCATCTGGGCGTGGTTCACCTCCTCCGTGAGGAATGGCAGGACGCCCTGCTGATGTTTCGAGAGGCCGAGCGGCTGGGCTTCGACCAGGGGGTGAGCAGGACGAGCCAGGCCATGGCCATACACAAGGCCAGCGACTCTGAAGGCGCCTTGCCGATCCTCCAGGAGCAGTTCGCCAGGAACCCGAACGAGTCAGTTGTGGGATGCAACTTGTGCTATGTGCTGCTCGCTCTAAACCGGGTGGACGAAGCACGGAAAACAATCGCAGAAGTCGAGAATCGAAGGAAGAACACCCGCTATCTCAGCCAGGGCGCGGGAGACGCGATCGATCGCATGATCCGCGAGTGCCGGGCCGCTGTTGAGGGGAAGCCCAAGGCGGGCCTCCCGGAGTTCGACGAGTCGTAGCCGTCTGAAGAGCGGGCGGGACTCAGCGAACCATCTCTCTGGGAGGCGCGGGCGTCCGTCGTTTCGCCTACCGCGGGAAGCGCAAGCGTCCTACGTCACGCCCGCTCCATTTCCCTATTTCTGGCACTTTCAAAGGGCCAATCTTGAGGTCCCTTACACAACCCTGCCTTCACTGGGTTCTCGTCGATGTAGCCGATCGTTGCCAGGAAGTGACCTTCATCGCGAATCAGGCGATCGAAGTACTCCTCCTGCCAGAATGCGCCGGTGGTGCCCAGGATTCGATTGGCCTGCTTGGCAGTGAACGATTTCCAGGAATGAAGGATGGCGCTGAGACTTTTGTCATGAAGCGGTGTAAACAGGACATGGACGTGATTGGGCATGACCGTCCAGGCATGCAGAGCGTAGCGAGAGCCGTTGAAGTGGAGGAAGGCATTTTCGACAATTCGGGCGATCTCGGGTCGGCGCAGATGACAGGCGCCATGGCCGGCGTCGAGGGGGGCTTCGATGCGGCGGCGGCGCTCGGTGTCCCGGGCCTCTTGGGTACAATGCTCGATCTCTTCGGCCCATCGCTCGAGCAACTCGAGCGGGAGACTGTCGGCGAGGCGAAAAGTCACACACTGGGGGGATGCCCCGGCCTCCCAATGGGGAAGGTAGCCTCGATCGTAGATGAAACACTGCGGGCGAGACGCCCGCGCTCCCAGAGAACTCACTCGCGGAGTATTCGCCCCAGGGAGCGCGGGTGGAGTGCTCCCCACTTTTGGGTCCACCTCAAATGGGAGGTCGTTCAATACAACCGCATAACTAATATAGTTCATGCTCTTGTGTGTTGCTCAGTTCTCCTCTTATCACAGGCCGCACTGAACTCTTTCGGCGTCGCGTAGCCCAGTGAGCTGTGAGGCCGGACCGCGTTATATGCCCGCCGGTACCAGGACGCCTTCGCTCGAGCATCCGTCACGTCCTCGAATTCCACCCTCTCCAGGAATTCATCGCGCAATCGACTGTGAAACGATTCTATATATCCATTCTCCCAGGGGCTTCTTGCGGCCACCGGGATCGACTCCGCCCCCACCCCCGGCAGCCAGTTCAACAACGCCTCGCAAATGAACGCCGATCCGTTGTCACTCCTGATGCGGGTCGGCGCCCCGCGACGACCAATCACCCGGGCCACGATCCGCCGAACACCGGCCCCCGTTATCGAGCTGTCGGCATGCAACACCAGGCACTCTCGAGTATATTCGTCCACCAAGGTCAACCACTTGAGGGGACGACCGCTGGCTGTCCTGTCGTGAATGAAGTCACAGGTCCAAACGTCGTTCTTGAACCGGGCCGGTTGCCGGACGCAACTGTTGGCGCTGGTCCCCGGTTTCGGGCCGAGTTTCCTGGGTTTTCTCAGTCTCACGGGCCGCCGCAGCCCCAGGCTGTTCCAGAGCCGCCGCACCCGTTTGAGGTTGACCGACCAGCCTCGACGGACCAGCAGGGCATGGACCCGCCGGTAGCCGTAACGCGGATGCCGCCGCGCCAAGCGTTTGATCTCTCGGCTCAAGGCCGGCTCGTCAGGACGGTGCCTCTGGCGGTACCGCAGGGTCGAGCGAGAGCGGCCCATGACACGGCAGATCCGCCGCTGCGAGACCCCATAGTGCTGGTCCAGGTAATCGGCGGCGGCCCGCTGCTGGTCGGGGCTCACCACTTTTTTTTGCAATGTCCTGGAGCATCTGCTTGTCCAGGAGCAGCTCGGCCACCAGCCTCTTGAGCCGATCGACCTCGAGTTCCAGCTCGCGGCACCGGCGATCGGCGTCGACCTTGTCGGGGGCGTGCTGCTGTCGCCACCGATAATAGGTCGTCTCGGCGATGCCCTGTTTACGACAGATGTCGGAGACCGTCAGGCCTTTGGCCAAGTCGCGGTCGGCTTCACGCAGCAATCGCGCCACTTCGTCGGCGGTCCTTCGCCTTCTCATGAGTCTCTCCGTGACTCAGTCTACCGGGAGACTCCCATTTCGGGTGGACCAATTTTTGGGGAGCAGACCAGCAGCGCGTGATAGAAGGGCTCGTGGCTGGAATGGATGGCCTGGAAGCCGCAGAAGGTGAACGCCAGCGCGGCCAAGCCCGCGGCGGCGGGCGAGAGCCGGAGGAACCGGGCATACGCAAAGGTGGCTGCCGTGAGGAACACGTGGTGCAGCCACATGGAGAGGCGGTAGGCCGCCGGTACGCTGAGGACGGAATAGAGCAGCCAGTTTCCGGGGTAGAGCGCGGCAACGTGGCTTTCCGCGAGCAAGGGGAGACCGAGCCCGAAGTGATCGCTCCAGAAAGGGAGCCGTCGCTCGGCCAGGAACCGTGCGAGTTCCTGCTTGAGCGGCCTGTAGAGACGGTCGGGATCGCCGCCGATCGGCTCGATCCCGATCAGAAGGCCCGCCAGGAGCAGCGCCGTCAATCCAGGCGCCAGGACCTCGGCAGACCCGAGCCGGTGGAGATTCGCGTTCAACAGGAGGGTCTCCTCATCAACCTTGCCCCGCTGCGGTGCGAGCACGGTTCCATGACCGGCAGAATCGACGCATCCATCCTCTTTTGACCTGGTGTGTGAAACCCTGTCCCGGCGGCGCTATACTGACGTAGAGTCATAGAAAGCTTGATAATCTGGAACGCGGAACGAAGAGCAGTGAAAGGGGCATGGTCTCTGACTTGAGGAGGTCGGTTCCCATGATCGAGATAAAATGCCCGGCTTGCGAAGCGGAAGGACGGGCTCCCAAGAACAAGATCAACACCCGCCTCGTTTGCAGGAAGTGCTTGAGGGTTTTTCATCTCACGCCTACCGGCCGCCCCGTGCTGGGCGAGCCCCCGAATGCCGGCACAACTTCGACGGTCACCCCCCACGAGCTGCATGCTCTCGATAGCGCTCAGAAGGTGGATCAATGGTTTGACCGTGCGTCCCGGTCGGTATTCTCGACGAAAAGCCTGGTGATCGCCGGCGGCCTGATTCTGCTGACTGCGGTGCTTGCATTCCTGTCCTTCCGCCGACCCGAGACCCTCCAGGATCGGGTCACGAAGGTGGCCAAGGCGGCCGTCCAGGGGGACTTGCAAACCGTCCGCCAGATGGCCGCCACCGGAACGGGCGACGACGTCGTGAAGTGGTACGAATCGGTTTGTGACCGGTGCGATGAGCTACGTCAGCACCTGGGAACGCATAAGCTTATCGTCGAGGTTGACGTCAAGCAACAGGATGACCAGCAAGGGTCGGCCGAGGCAGTCGCGCGGCTCGAGACGGAGGAAGCCATAGAAAGGAAAGCGACCGTACTGCCCGATCCGTCCATCATCGCCAACCCGCCGAGCAGGGAATCGGTCTCGATTCCCATGGCCTGGAAGTCGGAGGGTTGGTTCGGCTGGAAACTCGACGGCAAACGCACCCTTGAACTGACGATCTCGACGCCGTGAGCAGGCCCTGAGGCCGACCAAGGGGGCTTTCCTGGAACCCGCCGGTTCGGCTCGAAGTGCCGTCTAGATTGCGAGATACGCGCCACACGGCGGTGCGCGGCGGCTTGACGGTTGGCCCGGTTGCAGCTACCATGTGCCGGTCTTCCCTCTCCGCCGGGTGCCGGCGACCGTGTCCTCCCGTCGCGCCGGAGCGGGGTTCTGGGTCTTCGGGGAACCTGGCCGAGCCACCGGTTCGACGTGGGACTCGGGCGAGTGTTCGTGTCGAGTCGGGGCTCAGGGTCCCCGGGGCGCGGGAGTGACGTCGAAGGCTGCGAGAGCGGACTGCGGCGCTCACCAAGAGGGGCCAGGAGCCGGATCCCGGGGCCAGCGACGACCTGGCCGGGGCGGAACCTCACACTCCCCCGATCGCGGCTCATCCAATATCAGCGAGGTGGGAACCCTAGCCGATGCCTCCCTTCGACGGACTTCAGGACCTCGTCAAGCCCGATGCGCGCCTGGCTCCCCTGGTCTGGTTTCGCCTGGGAGGGCCGGCGTCCTTCTTCGCCAAGCCGCGGACGCTTGACGACCTGATCACCGTGCTGAAACGAGCGCGGGAGGCGTCGGTTCCGTTCAAGATCCTGGCCGGCGGGTCGAACATCCTGGTCCGCGACGAAGGGGTCGAGGCCCTGGTGATTCACCTGGAGAGCCCGTTCTTCTCGGACGTCTCGGTCGACGAGAACCGGGTCAGCGTGGGAACCGCGGTTCCCCTCACGGCCCTGATCTCCCAGACCGCCCGCGCCGGTCTTGCCGGCCTGGAGGTTCTGACCGGCATCCCCGGAACCGTCGGCGGCGCCCTTCGGGGCAATGCGGGGAGCCGCCAGGGAGCGATCGGTCAGTTCGTCCGGCGGGCCACCGTTCTCGATGCCGCCAACGAGATCCAGGTCCGCGAGCGCGACGATCTCAGCTTCGCCGACCGGATGTCGAACCTCGACGAGCCCGTGATCCTCTCGGCGGAATTCGAGCTCAGCCGCGAGGATCCGGAATCCGTGGTCCGCCGCATGCGGCGGATCTGGATCATCAAGAAGGAGGGCCAGCCCTACGGCCACCAGTCCTCGGGGTGCATCTTCAAGAACCCCTCGCCCGACGTCTCGGCCGGCGCCCTGATCGACCAGGCCGGTCTCAAGGGAACCCGGTTCGGCGGCGCGGAGGTCTCCGACCGGCACGCCAATTTCATCGTGGCGCACCCGGGGGCCAAGGCGTCCGACGTCCTCCACCTGATCGAGCAGATCCAGCAGCGGGTCTGGCAGCAATTCGGCTACGAGTTGGAACTGCAGCTTCAAATCTGGTAAGATTAGCAGGTCCAGTCATCTCACCGTGCTCGAGCCGAAGATGGGATCACGCACTGAACTGGCCACGGTGCGTCGGTATCCGAGGTTGCGTTTGGCGGCGAATGCGTGCCTGCACGCAATGGCCACAGGTGGCGGAAGAGGCGTTCGAGGAGCCTGGTTGATGGAGTACCGCGAAACTCCTCGAATCGCCGCGACGGAGGGGCGGCTCGACGGGGTGATCGACAATCCCGATCCGCGGCCCCGCCTGCGTCGCTTCGAATTGATCCGCGCCCACCGCCAGCTTGATCAGCCCAGGGTGGTTGCCGCCGTTCTGCTTTCCCTGGCCGGCCTCGGGGTGCTCGGCTACGCGGCTACCCAGGCGGTGCGATTGGCTGTCCACTGGCTGCACCAGCAGCCCCAGTATCAGCTCAGGTTTCAGGACATCAAGCTCGCCGAGCCTCCTCCGGCCTGGTTTCGCGGCGGTGCCGAGGCGTTCCTCAAACAGGTTCGCGACAATGTCCGGGAAGCGGAAATCTTGCCGGTCATGGAGCTGAAGCCGGACCGCATCGAGCACGACTTCAAGCTGTTTCGCTGGGTCGACGCAGTCCGCCGCGTCGAGTATCCGCCCCAGGGCATCACGGTCCACCTGGATTACAAGCAGCCGGTGGCCATGATCCCGATCCCCGCGGGCGACCAGGCAATCCTCGACCGCAGCGGACACCTGCTGCCGCCGGAAGACATCGACACCGAGAAGCTGGGCCCGCTCATCAAGATCACGGGCCGGGGCCTGGCTCCCGCGGCCGAGAACCGCCCGGGCAAGGTCTGGAAATCCAGCGCACCGGGCGCCGAGGCCGCCCGACTGGAACGCTGCGTTCGGGGCGCGGCCAGACTGGCCGCCTTCCTGCTCGAGCCCGTGCGTGCGAACGAGGCTGCCTCAGTGCCAGGTCTTCGCGTCCTTTCGATCGTCGCCACCGATCGCCGTGGCTTCTTCGTCCAGACCGCCGAGGATGCCATGATCCAATGGGGCGAAAGTCCTGGCGAAGAAACGAACGGCAGCCTGGACGCCGAGGAGAAATGGGAAATTTTGAGGAAATGGGCAAAAAGTGCGTCCCGGCGTTCCCTTCCCGAGGGAGACTACTGGGCGTTTTCACGGTCCGAGCTGAAGCCGGTGGAGACCCGCCGCGACCGATGAAGGACGTCGCTTCGCCAGCGGTTGGTTGCACACATCCAGCGAAATACGGCAGCTTGCTCAGGAGATCTGGTTCGGGACAGTTCGCACTCTGCGCGTCCTATTGGAAATGGGGAGTGATCTCTCGAGAGCATGCTGCAGGGACAGGCTGCGGGATGAAGGGTGACGGGATAACGGGAGCAAGTGCACCATGGCCAACCGCCTCGGCCTCATGTGGTTGAATCGCGTTTCGCAGTTGAGCGGCCCGACCAACTCCGGGCGGTTCAGCAAGTATGCCCTTCTGGTCCCGCGGGTCAACGCGCTGGAGCCCGAGCTGGAGGCGCTCAGCGACGCCGAGCTGAAGAGCAAGTCCCATGCGCTCCAGCTTCGCGCCAAGCAGGGGGATTCGCTGAACAGCCTGCTGGTCGAGGCCTTCGCCCTGGTGCGCGAGGCGGCCAAGCGGACGATCGGCCAGCGGCACTTCGACGTCCAGATCCTGGGCGGCATCGCGATCCACAACAAGTGCATCTCCGAGCTGGAGACGGGCGAGGGCAAGACCCTGGTCGCCACCATGCCGGCGTATCTCAACGCCCTGCCGGGCAAGGGCGTCCACGTCGTCACGGTCAACGACTACCTGGCCCGCCGCGACGCCGAGTGGATGGGGCCGATCTACCAGCTGCTGGGAATGACGGTCGGCTGCATCCAGACCGGGCAGTCCGACGGATCCCGCCGCGCAGGCCTACGCCTGCGACATCACCTACGGGACCAGCAAGGAGTTCGGCTTCGACTTCCTCCGCGACGAGCTGAAGCGGCTCCAGCTCGGCGACACCCACCGCAAGTCGTTCGAGCAGGTCTTCCTCGGGACCGGCGACCACATGGAGTCGGAGATGCCCGTCCAGCGCACCCACTACTACGCGGTGGTGGACGAGGCCGACAGCATCCTGATCGACGAGGCCCGAACCCCCCTGATCATCGGCGCCAACAACCAGCCGACCCAGGAAGAGGCCGCCGCCTACTACGGAGCCGACCAGCTCGCCGAGACCCTGGTGCGCGTCAAGGATTACAAGTACGACCCGCTCGAGCGAAAGGCCGAGCTGACCGCCGCCGGGCCGGCGCAAGGTGCAGGCCGTCGCGGCCCATCCCGTCGTTCGTGACCCTGACCGTCGACGGCCTCTACGAGTACGTCGAGCGTGCGCTGCGGGCCCAGATCGCCTACCTCCGCGACCGCGATTACGTGGTCCACGACGGCGAGGTCGTGATCGTCGACGAGTTCACCGGCCGCATGATGCCCGGCCGCCAGTGGCAGGACGGCCTGCACCAGGCGATCCAGGGCAAGGAGAAGCTGGAGATCACGCTCGAGACGATCACGGCCGCGCGGGTGACGGTTCAGGACTTCTTCAAGCGGTACACAGAAGCTGGCCGGGATGACCGGAACCGCCACGTCCGACGCCGCCGAGCTGCGGCGGATCTACAAGGTCGGCGTCTTGAAGATCCCCACCAACCGCCCGTGCCGCCGCGTCTGGCTGCCGGACCGGGTCTTCTCCACCGAGGACGAGAAGTTCCGGGCCGTCGCCGACCAGATCGTCGAGTGGAACAAGTCGGGCGTGCCGGTGCTGATCGGCACGCGGTCGATCGAGAAATCCGAGCGGCTCAGCCGGCTGCTCAACGAGGCGCGGATCGAGCACCAGATCCTCAACGCCAAGAACCACGAGATCGAGGCCCAGATCGTGGCCCAGGCCGGCCAGCGCGGCAAGGTGACGGTGGCCACGAACATGGCCGGCCGCGGAACCGACATCAAGCTCGGCGAAGGCGTCGCCGCGCTGGGGGGCCTGCACGTCATCGGCACCGAGCGGCACGAGTCGCGGCGGATCGACCGCCAGCTCGCCGGCCGGTGCGCCCGCCAGGGCGACCCCGGCTTTGCCCAGTTCTTCGTCTCGCTCGAGGACGAGATCATCGAAGCCTTCGGCGAGAAGCCCGCCGCGCGGATCCGCAAGAAGTACGCCGGCCGCGGCGAGCTCACCAGCATCCGCATGAGGCGCCTCTTCGTCGCGGCCCAGCGCGAAGAAGGAGCGGCAGCACTTCAAGGACCGCAAGCTCCTGATGCACTACGAGAAGCAACGCGCCGAGATGCGCAAGAACATGGGCCTCAACCCCGTGCTGGGCTGAGCCGTGCCAGCAGCATCGGCCGCGACGCTCAACCCCGCAGATAGCGCCGGCCGTCGTCCTTGATCTCGCGATCGACCTTGGCGAGTGGACCGAGCGTCTTCTCCGCGATCCGGCGCGGTCGCCGGGTTTCTTCACTCCCTGCGCCTGGGCCAGGTAGTCGCGCAGCCGCGGCTGCCGCACGCTGGACCGGAGGAAGTGGTGCACGAGCAGCCAGCTCTCGGCGTAAGCGAGCTGCTCGGTCTCGGGCGCGAATGCCCGATCATCGGCCAGCAGATCCGCGATGGGGATCCAGTCCGCCGCATCGCGCATGGCCTGAAGCCGCGGCCGGTTGATGCCGCCGATGGAATTCTTGACCCCCGGGCGCCACATCTCCACGTAGGTCGCCAGCCCCTCGAGAATGCACAGCGGTAGGGTGCCCTTGCGGTCGAACATCCCGGTGTTGAAGCTGAGCTGGTGGGCCGTCTCGTGCACGAGGGTGAACAGGTTCACGCGCTCGGCCTGGATCGCGAGGCCGGGCTGACGGGGCCGGAAATCAAAGATGACCAGCCGGTTCGTCTCCAGGTCGTAATGGCCGCCGACGTCCTTGCCGGGGGCCTCGCCGAGCAAGGCGGCATAGGACGCTTCATCCTTCAGCATGATGATCGTGAGCCGCCGCGCCGGATACTCGACGGTGAACCCGCGACCACGGAAATGGACGAGGAAGGCCTGGCCGAGCTCCTCGCAGCGGCTCAGGGCATCGCGCTGAAACGAGGCGGGGGCGTCTCCCAGGGACAGGAAATGCTCGCTCCGGGCGGTGCGGAAGGGTCCGAGCCCGGCCTCTTGCGATTTCTTCTCCACCTGGGCGATCTCGTCGGCCTCCCCCGCCGGGGCACGAGCCCCTGCCGGCGGATCGGCCCGCAAGCCGCGGGTGCAAAGCGCGGCCAGCCCTGCGAGCCCGGCCTGCATGAGAGCTCGCCTCGAGATCAGGCCCGGATCCGGGACATCTCCGCTGCTCGATTGATCGCCGGACGCCATCGCCAATCCTTTGTGCCAGACCAACCTTCGACCCTACCGCAGGCGAACGATTCTGCTGGATTATACGCGCCGAGACCCATGGTTTTCCGCCTCAAACTGTCTATCCTGGCCGCGCGGGACGTCCTCGACTGGGCTTGCCCGGGAGCCTCGATCCGACTATCGTGTCGGGCCGAAGGAGCGCATCGCGCTGTCCCCCCAACGCGGATGCCTTGCATCAAGGAGGATCCCTCATGCTCCGCGCCTACATCGAGAACCTCGACGCTGGCCACGCGCGCCCGGCTCTGGCTGAAGTCCCTGATGTTTCCCGGCACGAACTGGGTCAGCCGGGACAAGTCCCGCGTTTCCAGGATGTTCCTGACCGGGACACCCGAGCAGCCCGTCCAGACCCTCGACTGCGGCTGCGGAAACGCTTACTTCTCGCTCCAGGCGGTGCGCCGGGGTGCACGATGCCTGGGGATCACCATCCACGAATGGGAGAAGCAAAACTGCGAGGAGATGCGAGCCTTCCTCGGGGTCTCGGACAGCCAGCTCGAGTTTCGCCTGGGCCGCCTCGACACGCTGGCCGCCGAGCCCGCCCAGCAGGGCCGCTTCGACCAGGTGCTCCTGCTCGACGTGATCGAGCATATCCTGGATGCCCCCCGTGCCTTGCGGCAGATTCACCAGCTTCTGTCCGAGGACGGGTTCGTGTACATCACCACGCCCGACCGCGACTGGCAGGCGCACTCGGGGACCATCCGGGTGACCCGGTTCGAGGACGGCTGGCACGTTCGCAACGGATACACCTTCGAGCAGCTCGAGGCCGTGCTCTCCGAGGCGGGATTCGAGCCGATCGATCGGCTCCGGTTCGGAACCCTGGGATCGACGGTGGTGACCTGGATCCAGCACCGGCTCTTCCGCTCGTGGATCGACCCCCTGACGGTGGTCTTCTTCCCCTTGCTCAAGCTCATTTCCTGGATCCTCTCCCCCTGGCGCGACACCCACACGATCTTCGTGCTCGCCCGCAAGCGGCGAGCCCCGGGATGAAAGGTTGGCCAGGGCCACGGGGATCTGTCCACCGGACGGCCAGGGAGTTTTCTCCACGCCATAACCCTCGTCTGGCAATTGACCTGGGCTGTCTGAATCCGTAGAGTCAGAGCTTTGGAAACGTTGAGATGCGCTCCCCTGAGCGGTCTTGCGACCCGAGGTGATCCCGCCATGAGTGCCGTCCACCGCCGTCAGCCGTTCTACCTGGGGATCGACCTTGGTGGGACGAACATCAAGAGCGGCGTGGTCGATGATCTGGGACGTCCGCTTTCCTCGGTGAGCCTCGAGACCGAGGCCGAACGAGGACCGGAGGTCGGGATTAGCAACCTGGCCCAGGCTGGCAAGCAGGCCGTGGTGGAAAGCGGGCTCTCGTGGGACGACATCACCGGCGTGGGGCTCGGCTCGCCCGGGACCATGGACCTGTCCCGGGGGATGCTCCTGGAGCCCCCCAACCTGCCGGGCTGGAACCAGCTCGCCGATCCGGGACCTGCTGGCCCAGAAGCTGGACAAGCAGACGGTGCTTCAGAACGACGCGAACGCCGCCGCCTACGGTGAATACTGGGCCGGCGCAGGACGGCACACCCGCAGCCTGGTCCTCTTCACCCTCGGCACGGGAATCGGCTGCGGGATCGTCGAGGAAGGACGGATCATCGAGGGCCGGCACAGCCACGGCGGCGAGTGCGGCCACATCATCATCCAGATGGAAAACGCCCGCCATTGCTCCTGTGGAGGCTATGGACATCTGGAGGGCTATGCCTCGGCCACCGCGCTGGTGAAGCGGGCCGTCGAGGCGCTGGAGCGGGACCCGGCGCCCAGCCTGATGCGGAAGATTCCGGCCGACGATCTGACCAGCCGGGCGATCGACGAGGCGGCCGTCGCCGGCGATGCGCTGGCGCGGCGGCTGATGCGGGAGACCGCCCGCTACCTCGCCGTGGGGGCCGTTTGCCTGATGCACACGATCGACCCGGATATCGTGCTCTTCAGCGGCGGGATGATCGCCGCCGGCCCGCCGTTCCTGGAGGACATTCGCACCGATATCCGGAGCATGGCCTTCCCGACCATCGCCCACAAGATCCGCGTCGAATACGCCGAGCTTGGCGGCGACGCCGGGTTCATCGGCGCCGCCGGCTGCGCCAGGATGGCTTTCGGCAAGAGCCAGTGAACGGGTGTTTCCTCGGTCCTTGCCACGGAAGCGGACCGGACTGACCGTGGCTACTCGCTCGCGGCCCCCAGGTGGAGCCTGAGGATGCGCTGGACCTCGGCGGTCGCTTCAGTGGTGTCGTTGGCAGAGTGATTGTGCCGGATCATGATCTCGGACTCGGCCCCGTCGATGTGAGCGCTCTCGTAAGAGACAACCCCGTCCGTCCACAAGGCGGGCGGTCCCCCGGGGAAGAGGTTGGCGACGATCGAGTGGTACGGAACGCCGGGTGCGATCGGCAGCTCGGAGAGCGTTTTGAGGATCGGGCTCTCCCAGGCAAGGTTGTCGATGCTGCTGGGGGGCCGGCGACGGAACGCGGGTTGGAACGCCTCCGGTCCGTTCAGGGCGACGACCTCGGCGTGGAACGAGGCGACGTCGCCTGGCCTGCGGACCAGCGTCGAGCCCAGGCGGCCGATGAGCTGGTTAGCCGTGTTGCTCCCTCGATGGGGTGCGGCGATGAACACCGCGCGGCGGATCGACGGCTCGGGCTCGAAGTAGAGGTAGCTCGAAACCGCCTCACGCGTCCGGGGCGAGAGCGCCAGCTCGCTGAGCGGCCGCATGAACAGGCCTTGTTCGATGGAACGGCCGCTGCTCTGGAGGAGCTGCTTGCTCAAGACGCCCCCCCAGGCTGTGCCCGACGACGACCATCTGGTCGACTGCCGGATCGCTTCGGCGCGGGTCGACGGCCTCACGCAAGCCGTGGAGTGATTGGCGAACCCTGACGGCCGAGACCGGGAGCGGGGCGCCGGTCGAGTAGTATACGAACCAGAACTGGTAGCGGGAGCGGATGAACGGGTCGGCCTGAAGGCTGTTCGCCATCTTCAGCCAGGCGTCCGGGCTGGACTAGAGCCCGTGAATGAACAGAACCGGGACCTTTCCCGGCTGATACGGCCCGTACATGAAGATGCCGAGATACGAGTTGAAGGCCTCGGGGCGGAGCAGTCCGCCCCAGGCGAGCTAGGTCAAAGGAGACTCGAGGAACTGGTGAGCCATCGGAGTCGTCAGGTCCGCGGCAAGAGTCATGCAGGACGTTCCGGGTGCAAGCGTGATGGCCGACTCGTGTGTGGGGTCGTGCAGGTCAAGCACGGCGGGCTGGGATCGCCATCCTCCGTTCTGAAGGGGCCCCGGTCAGGCGGAGCACGGCCGTGGCGGGAAGCCTGAGCTGCGGGGGCAGAAAGCGGTCAGGGACGGCCTTTCGATCGGGGAAGTGGCTCACGGTGATCAGGGGAACCCCCAGACCGTCGTGGCCCACTGGGTCCAGGTTCGTGACCCGGAAATCGCCAGCGAGCCAGAGCTCGTCACAGGGAAGGGAGGCGCGCTCCGGGCGTGTCGGACTGACCTGGATGCCGACGGCAACCACCTGCTCACGCCACGCGGCGTTCGTCTTCCGGGGGTCCGAGCCCGCACAACGGAGGAGCTCCGCGACCGCGTGGTTGTGCCTGGCGACGGCCCGCGGCTGGAGCGGTGAGGCGGCGTCGGTCGGCCCGGCCGACATCAGGACGATCATCGCGTAGGCCGCGGCATCTCGGAACCACGGCAGTGCGCCGGCCGGGTCACGGCGGAGCATGCGGCAGTCAATGCCGTCGGCCATGTCGGCCAGGGCGAGAAACCGCCCGGCGCGGCCCCCTCCGGCCCTTCAGTCTCGCCCCGCAGTCGATCAAAAGCCTCCTCGGTCGAGGAGGTCGCGATTGCCGACACGGGGATCAGGGCGCCAGGACCAACTCGGAAAACCGGCAGATTCCGAAAGGGGCGATCCTTGATCCGCGGGGACTGGCAACCCGGGGCGGGAATCGTCGGTAGCAATGCCAAGAGCAGCATGGCCTTCGTCGACTTACGCACGAATTCATTCCCTCGGTAAGAGACTCTCAAGCCCGACTTCGCGTGATTCTGACGCGGACGACGTCGATTTCATTCCGGGCACAACGCCATGAGTGTCGCTTCCGTCGCGGCAGTCCGGCGGAGGCTTGGTGGAGCTGCTGGGGCGCCTTCATTACGGGGGGATACTCAGAGGAAGTGCCTCCGCGGCCTTCCCATGAGCTCCTCTGCTCGACGAGGGCCAGCCCATGACGGAGCCGTCGCACCACCAAAGCTGATACATTCGATTCATCGGCGCGATGTATCTCAGGTAATCACGATGCCAGACGCTTGATGGCCTCCCGGTGCTAAGATATCACATATTATGTCGCTTATCGGGTGGCTCCTTTCGATAACCCGGCGTCAAGAACGGCCCGCCGGCGCTACGCTCGCTCCCGACGATGAGACTCGCCATGAGATCGCGCCTGAGAGTTGCCCTCCTCTGTTGGAGCGTGGGCTTGTTTGCTGCCCTGTCTCCGTCGACACCCGCCTGGGGAGGCACTCCCCTGAGCATCGGAGTCATGGGCGACAGCTACTCCGACGAGTATCAGTTCTATCCCCCCCATCGGTCTCGGTCGCGGAACTGGGTGGAGATCCTGGCGCGGGCTCGAGGGCTCAATTTCGGTGCGTTTGCCACGGCAAGCCGTGACGAGCCTCGCAACCAGGGATTCGCCCATAACTGGGCAAGGAGTGACGCTGAAACCGCCGATCTGATCCGCGACGGGCAGCACACCGGGCTGGCCAAACAGGTCTCGCGAGGGGAGGTCGGAGTCGTGGTCGTCTTCATCGGCGGCAACGATTTCATCCACGCGCTGGCCTCGGAGGAGCGGGACCGGGTCGCCGATCAGGTCTCGCATCGGGCAATCGCCAACCTCGACCTCGCCGTGAAAACGATCCTTGAAGCGAGCCCAAGGGTCCAGGTGTTCATCGCCACGCTGCCGGACATTGTCGAGCTGCCCATGTTCGCCGCGCCAATACGTGCGGGGCGGTTGTCCCCCAAGGTTGCGAGCGCTTTCTCCAATGCGATCAGCCGGTACAACTGGCACATCCGTCAGTCGACGATGGCCAACCCACGGATCGCACTGGTGGACCTGGCCCTTGCAACACAGCTTGCGCCCCGACCTGATAGCGATCACGTGATTGTGGTCGGACGCAGGCTCGACTGGATCCGCCCTGCCAACGATCTGGACCACGCCTTCCTCGCCGACTCGCGGCACATCAGCACGCTCGTCCAGGGCATGCTGGCCAACTACGTCGTCAGCGCCCTCAACGCGAGGCTGGAGGCGCGGATCAAGCCGCTGAGTCTGCGTGAAATCCTTGAGCAGGATCCAGGCGCCTCGGTCGTCGTTTCGCTGGATTCAACGTCCCTCCCTGGCCGTTTTCGCACCGTTCTCGGACTGCTAGGCTGTGAACTCCTGGGACTTGGCCTTCGCCTCGGCATCCTGGATTATCCGCGTGAGAACCGCTGATGCCGCGGGCTATCGAAACGATGAATCAGGGTCCAGGCCAACCTCGATCAGCAGCTCGTGAATGAAGGCCAGCGCTGCCGGCCAGGGGCGACCTCTCGGCGAGCCAGACCACGCCTCCCCGCAAGGAGAGCGCCGGCGCATCGATTTCGAGCGCGGCGAACTCGCCGCTGGCGACCTCGGCGCGGACCATGTCCGGATGGACCAGGGAGATCGCATCGCTCTCGCGGCTCATGGCCTTAATCAGGGTGACCGATGTCGTCTCGATCTTGCGGCTCATCAGCGATGCGTCACGAGCGCCGGAGTCCATCCTGACCCGGATCGGTTCCGGGATCCGCAGGCCGATGAACGGATATTCCTTCAGGGCCGAGTGGCTCAGGGCTTTCCGTCGCGTGAGGGGGTGGCTGGCCCGGCAGACCCAGATCCCCCTCACGGGCGGCTGCTCGATGATCCGGAACTCCTTGAGGCCCAGGATCTCCTCGACGTTCGCAACGACCAGGTCGAGGCGACCCTGGCGGAGCAGTTCCGGCAGGACTCGCCAGTGCTCGGCCTGGAGCTTCAAACGGAGTTGGGGATACCGCTTCAGGACCCGCCCGGTGACATGTCCGAGCCACATCTCGGCCGCGTAAGGTCCGGCGCCGACCGCCAGTTCGCCGGCCTCGAGGTTCGTGGTCTGGGCGATCATCCGAGTCAATCCGTCGATCGCGTCAATGACCTGGCGGGCCGTCTCGGCGACTAGATTGCCGACACCGTGGGAACGGCTCTCTTGCCGCGCCGGTCGAACAGGAGGACCCCACAGGTGCGTTCGAGCTGCTGGATACTCTTCGTCAGGGCGGGTTGGCTCAGGCGAAGATTCTCCGTGGCCTTCCGAAAGTTCCCTTGCTCGATGAGGGCAAGCACATGCCGAAGCTGATGGACTTCCCCTGTCATGCCCGCAGACTTTTGTTGCGATAACTATCAGGAATAGCTGATGGAAGCCAATATCTTCGGAAAAGGCATTGCATAAAAGCCTTTACTGGGTTGACCGACATCGATAACCCGAGGGTGATTCAGTCCGCGATTGTGGACGGTTGCAGCGTATTCGCGCTCAATGGTGTGACCAGGCACGTCTGAGATGCGATGCGGGTGGATTGTCGACAGAGACGCCACGAAACAGCAGGTGCCCAGGTGCAGGACACCGCACTCATGAATCCCTATCGAAGGGGGACACGGCATCTCACCGCCGCTCTGCCTCCGAAGCCAGTCCAGCAGCGGATCAGGGATCGGTGCAGGAGAAGCTGCGCGAAGTGATTGAGACCCCGAGCGAACGGCTCCGGCATTCCAGACTCCAGCTCCACCCGCGTGCGAAGCTCTTGCCCTTGCTGAATGATTCTATGAAGGGGTCGAGATGAGTCAACAGCACCGCAACTCTTCAAACCAGGCTCAACCATTACGAGCTGACCACCAGGCAAGGAGCAAGAGCCTGCGCAGCCAGTGCCCGCGCCGGGCGCATGTCGCCTCGAAGGCGCTCGATGATCGGCCTGATCCTCTCCACACCTGGAGTCGTCCGACCGGGGACGCATTCCGCAACTGGTCCTCGTTCGCCACTGGCGCATGCTCCAATCTCCGTTTACCTTCTATCGCGGGGGCGGCGCTCAACATGGCCGCGGACCTGGCCACGACTCCGACGACCGGTCTGCGGGTCCAGGCTTGCGGCGATTGCCATCTGTGCAACTTCGGGGCTTTCGCCACTCCAGAACGGCGTGTGATTGCCGACATCAACGTCCTGGACGAATCCCTGCCTGCTCCCTGGGAATGGGACGTCAAGCGCCTGGCCGCCAGTTTCGTGCTCCCCTGCCGCAATAACGGATTCAGTGAACAAAGCGCTCGCGATGCGGTGCTGGCTTGCGTCCGTGTCTACCGCGAGCGCATGGCGGAATACAGCGACATGCGGGTGATGGATGTCTGGTATGCGCGCATCGACCAGGAAGCACTGATCCCAACGATCGAGGACAAGGTAGCGTACAAGCGTATCCAGAGGCGACTGGCTAAGGCCCGTGATCGCAGCGTGCTGGAACATGACTTCCCCGAGCTCGTGACCACAACCGGCGGGGCACCAACCATCAGAGACAACCCTCCGCTGATCTATCACCCGCGCGAGTGGGAGGACGAGACGTTTTCCACTTTTGTCCAGAACGCACTTGCCGCCTACCGGGAATCGTTACCCGAAAACAGGCGTCTGCTCCTTGATCGTTTCAAGCTCATGGACATGGCTGTCAAGGTCGTTGGTGTCGGCAGCGTCGGCACCGCCTGTGCGATCATGCTCTTGATGGCTGGAGAGCAGGATCCTTTGTTCTTTCAGGTCAAGTAGGCACGGCCTTCTGACTTGGAGGCGTATGCGGGCAAGAGCCCCTACTCCAATCACGGCCAACGCGTCGTGATCGGGTACCAGCTCATGCAATCGGCCAGTGACATCTTCCTTGGCTGGACGGAAGGCCGACATGGCCGGGACGTCTATGTCCGGCAGCTCAGGGACATGAAGATCAAGCCCGTCGTCGAAGTGTTCAGCGCGAATTTCATGATCCAGTACGTCGAGTTCTGCGACTGGATTCTGTCGCGCGCCCACGCCCGCTCCGGCGACCCCGCCATGATCAGCGGCTATCTCGGGAAAAGCGATACGTTCGAGCAGGCTATTGCGGACTTCTCCATCGCCTACGCTGATCAAACCGAGCGCGACCACGAAACCCTCACCCAGGCTGTGCGCTCGGGAAAGCTCGAAGTCCTCGTGGAAGGAGACTAGCGTGAGCGCAGCAATGGGACGCGAGGCGGAAGAGACGATGCATCGAGAAACCACTGCCATGCTGAGGCGAATCCTGGAGACCGTCGAAGAACCCAGGCGCAATCGCTGGATGGAAGTCACTTGTGCGGTGGTGCTGGCTTTGGCAACCACGGCCTCCGCTTGGAGCGCCTATCAATCGACCCTCTGGGGAGGCGTGCAGACCTTTCGCCTCGCGGCGGCGGCCCGAGCGGGAAGAGAATCGACCCAGCGATCGCTCGCGGCGCTCCAGGGCCGCGCCTTCGATGCCCAGATGCTGATCGCCTACCTGGAAATCAAGAGCCGAGGCGAAGAGAAGCTGGCGTCCTTCCTTCATGATCGCTTTCGACCCGAGGCACTCAAGGCACTCGACGCCTGGTTGCAGACAGATCCACTCAACAACCCGAAGGCACCGATGCGCCCTTTCGAGATGGCGGAGTACGTTCAACCAGAAGTGCAAGAGGCAAAGCGTCTCGATGAAGAAGAGGTAAGGACGCTGACCGCCGCACGGAAGGCCAACGAGACCTCCGACACGTATGTTCTGTTCACGGTCCTCTTCGCGTCCGTGCTCTTCTTTGGCGGAATCGGCGTCACGTTCCAGTCCAGCCGCCTGAAGTGGGCGGCTTTCGCAATCAGGATCGTTCTTTTCGTGGCAACCGTTATCGCCCTGGGCACCATGCCTATTTGCAGAGAATGAAACAGAAGCTCCTGCAACCAGCGGGATCGTCGAGAAAGTCAGACACACCAACAACCCTCGAAGCGCGTCCGCGAAACCATGAAAAGGACGACGGTGAACACAAAGAACAGCGATTCCCTCGCCGATGAGGACGTTCAGTCTGCCGTGAGCCGGCGCAACATGCTCCAGGCACTCGCGTCGGTAGCCACCGTCACGGCCGTGGGGCGGGGGCGGGGTCTTCGGCACAGGCAGGCGATGAGTAGGCGGGCACCCTCCAGGCGAAGAACCCCTATGGCGGAAAGCCAGGCGGCGGGATCTCACTGCCACCGTACTTCTGGCCCACGCCCAGCGTCGTCAACGGAAACAACTACTATCCCCTGGCCGAGAAGCTAGAGCGGTTTGCATTCGGGTTGCGGACAGAAACAATTCACATAGAAGGACACGATCGAGGAAGGAGACGGCAACGGATCAGGAGATACCTGCCATGCGTCCCTATTCGATAGACCTGCGGGAGCGGGTCGCGGCGGCCGTGGATGAGGACGAGGGCCCGCAGCGTGAGATCGCCCGCCTCTTCCGAGTCAGCGTCTCGTTCGTCTCCCGGCTGCTGCAGCGGCGGCGTCAGAAGGATACGTTGGCCCCTGAGCCGCACGGGGGCGGCCCGACCCCCGTGCTGAGCCCGGACGACCTGCGGCGCCTGGAAGATCTGGTCCGGGAGCACAACGACGACACCCTGGACCAACTGAAGCAGCGGGGTGGCTTCAACTGCAGCCTGACGACGATCTGGCGCGCCCTGCGGCGACAGCGATTGACCTGCAAGAAGAAGACCCAGCACGCCGACGAGCGCGACCGGCCCGACGTCCAGGAGAAGCGGCGGTCGTTCCGGAGGAAGGTGAAGCGGGTCGAGCCGAAACGGCTGGTTTTCGTGGACGAGTCGGGGGTGACCACGGCGATGACCCAGGCCTACGGCTGGGCCCCGCGCGGCGAGCGGGCCGTCGGCTCGGCCCCCGGCTCGTGGGAATCGCTGACCGTGATCGCCGCGTTGGGTCTGGACGGGGTACGTGCCCCCCTGGTGTTCCCGGGGTCGACCGACACCGCGGCGTTCGAGTCGTATGTCGAGCAGGTGCTGGTGCCGGAGCTGCACGCCGGCGACGTGGTCGTATGGGACAACCTGTCCCCCCACCAGGCCTATGCCGCGGCGGCGGCCGTCAGGCGGGCGGGTGCCAGGCTCCTGCCCCTGCCGCCCTACAGCCCGGACTACACGCCGATCGAGAGACTCTGGTCGAAGGTCAAGGCGTACCTCCGCCGGGTCGCGGCGCGGAACAAGGATGCCGTCTACGAGGCCCTGGGAGAGGCGCTCGAAAAGGTGACCACCCAGGACATCATCGGCTGGTTCCAGCTCGCGCAGCTGTGCGCAACACATGGGTAAACCGCTCTAGTGCCGGACCTGAACGCCGTTCTTGTAGTAGCAGAGGCCGTTCTCGTCCTTCCAGTCGAGCTCGTTGACGTCGACCTCGTAGCCATCGCCGACCGGGCTCGTCCTGTATGACTTCGTGTGCCAGTGCGTCATTCGCTTCATCCCGTCGATCATCGCCTTCGTCCCATCGGCCGGCGTGCGTCCCGAGGGACCGTGGACCCGCAGTGGCTTCCAGCGCATCAACCAGGGGCAAAGCAGTAGAGGTAGGGGAGGTCGGCGAACTGATCGATATGAAGGTGCGTGAAGAGGATGTCATTGATCATCTGGAAGGGGACCTGCATCGCCACGATGTTCCGCAGGCTGCCGGAGCCCAGGTCGAAGAAAAATCGATCGCCGTTGCCCAGCTCGACCATGATGGCCGTGCCGGCCTGATCGCACTTGGGGGTGGTCTGCTCCCCAAAAACTGGTCCAGCCGAAATGGGAGTCCTCCGGTAGACTGAGTGACTGTCCCATAAGTCAGTTCAGGCCGCCTCGCGGTAGTGGAACTCGGCGTCCGTGCCCGTGGGCTCGATCCGGTTGAGCATCAGGTGGATCATGGCCAGCTTGATGAAGGCCCTCCGACGACTGGACGCTCTTCTCCCGGTCCTTGGTCAGCCGCCGGCATTGGCCCAGCCACGCGAACGTCCGCTCCACCGTCCACCGGACCGGCAGCCTCACCCAGCCCTCAGACCCCTCGGGACGCCGCACGATGGACAGCTCCCACCGCGCGTTCGCCTCGACCCACTCGTACAGCTTGAAGTTGTGGTACTTGCTGTCGGCGTACATCCGCACGACCTTGCCCATCGGCTGGCCGTCCAGCCGGGTGAACAGTTCGGTCGCCGCCCGGGCGTCGTCCACGTCCGCGGCCGTGACCAGGACGGCCAGCAGCAGGCCCAGGCTGTCGACCACGATATGGCGCTTCCGCCCGTCGACGTTCTTGAAGTTGTCGCGGCCCCGCTGCTCGCCGCCGGAGGTGGTGTCGACCGACTGGCTGTCGACGCTCGCGGAGGTGCGGGGGTGGTAAGGCTTCTCCATCGTGCGGACCTTGCGGCGGAGCCGGTCGTGGATCAGGTCCAGGGCGCCATCGTGCCGCCACCGGTCGAAGTACCGCCAGACGGTGCTCTTGGGCGGGAAGTCGATAGGGAGGTAGCGCCACTGGCAGCCGGTGCGGAGGATGTACAGGATGGCGTCGTCGACGTCCCGCATGTCGGTTTTGCGGGGTCGTCCGCCGGCGGAGGCGGGGATGTGGGGCTCGATCAGGGCCCACTGCGCGTCGGTGACGTCGCTGGGGTAATGGTGCGTTCTCATACACCATTCTAGGCGCCTCGACTACCTTATGGGACAGTCTCTGAGCCACGGAGGGACCCATGAGCAGGCGAAGGACCGCCCAGGAAGTCGCGCAAATCTTGCGCGAAGCAGACCGCGATCTGGCCAAGGGACTGACCGTCCCTGACATCTGTCGGAAGGTCGGGATCGCGCAGACAACCTACTATCGCTGGCGTCAGCAATACGCCCCCGACCAGGTCGACGGCGAGCGGCGGAGTCGCGAGCTGGAACTCGAGGTGGACCGTCTCAAGAGGCTGGTGGCTGAGTTACTCCTGGACAACCAGATGCTCCAGGACATCGCAAAAAAAAGCAACGATCCGCGAGAGGGCTAGAAGATACGGGTTTCGCGGTGTAAAGTCTTGCCTTGTTGGCGTCAACGATGGCGTTCACCCGTGGCACGGAGGTCGGCAGGATGTCCTACGCTTGGCCCAAGGATACGGATTTTGCTCTGTGGGAACTCGATGTCCTCGACCGCCATTGTCCGGTCTGTGGACGGCTGATGTATATCTGCGACCACCGGTACCGTCGGGTTCACACCCTCGAGGGTCCGGTGCAGCTCGTCTGCAAACTCAACCACTGCCCCGATCCCGCCTGCCCCGGCCACGCCAAGACCAAGAGCCCCGAACTCGAGATCACGATCGCGCCGCCCAAGTGGGCGGTCGGGTGGGATGTCCTCTGTTGGATCGGTCATCGTCGATGCTCACGTCATTGGTCGATTTCCCAGATCCAATCCGATCTCTGGGATGATTACGGCATCAAGCTCTCGGCCGACTCGATCGCCCGGTACATCGGATCCTACCAGGTCATGCTCGCCGCGCGCAGCAGGACCCCGAGTCGTTGCGGCGGCACTATGAAGCCGTCGATGAGATCATCCTCTCGATCGACGGCCTACAGCCCGAGAAGGGGCACGAGACGCTGTACGTGGTGCGCGAACTGACCGGCAAGCGGGTCTGGTTCGCTGAGCCTTTGATCTCCGCCACGGCGGACGAGGTGCGCCGCCTGATCGCGCAGGCCAGGGCGTGGGCCAAGTCCCTGGGTAAGCCGGTGGCGCTGTGGTTGTCGGACCGGCAGGACGCCTTCGTGACGGGCATCGCGGCGGAATTCCCCGACGTGCCGCACCGCTACTGCGACAACCACTTCCTCCGCGACGTGGCCAAGCCTGTTCTGGAGGCTGACAGCCACGCCAAGGTTCAGATGCGGAAGAAGGTGCGTGGCCTTCGGAAGATCGAACAGGCGGTACTCAAACAGCAGGGCGTCCAGGCGTCGGAACGCATCGTGGAGGATGATCCTGCTGCGACCGCGCCGCCGCTGAACCCGCCCGGGCCCCGAGTCGATGCCGCCAGCGCCGTGGTGCTCGAATACTGCACGGCGGTGCGTGGCATTCTCAACGACGATCAGGGAGGACCGCTCCACCCTCCCGGCTTGCGGATGGCCGATGCGCTGGATGAGGTTCGCGTGTCGCTCCAGCGAAACCTGGACGCGAAAAAAGGGGATTCGCCGAGCGGTAACTGGGCCGACTCGCCGACTGCATCGACCGCGGCCGAAACGAAGTGCGCGACGAACAGGAGTCGATCCGTGAATTCATCGCGGAAGTCACGGAAGTTGCCGAAACGCTCGATCCCGGCAAGGGAACATGTGCGGACCGGCAGGCGAAGTTCGAGGAACTGATCGATCGATTCCAGCAAACCGGGGGCCCGATTCATAAGCAAATGGCCCAGGTGATGATCAGTTTTCTCGCCGGCCTGTTCGTGGGCGAAGGACTGTTTGAAGAGATCAAGGACAACCTGGATTTGGAACGATGGTTTCGCTTGCCCAAGAGTCATGAGCGGCGGATTCACGGCCACCGCCACGCGGGGACCCGTATTGTTCTGGAGGGGCCAACTTTAGTGCACGCACTGGATGCACACGCCTTCCATCCGGAGCCGTTCACGGTGGACGACTTGCTGCCCTATCGCACGGCGCACGAACCACAGTGCCAGAGGCAGGCACTGGATCGTCGCAAGATCATGAGGAAGGCACGCTCGAAGAAGAACCGCCCGATACTCCTGGCCGACCTCGAGCGGCGCTATCAGGAACCGTCGGGGTTCTAGCCCTCTCGCGGATCGTTGAAAAAAAAGTGGTAACCCCAGACCAGCAGCGAGCAGCCGCTGACTACCTCAGCGACCGCTACAAGGCCTCGCAACGGCGGATTTGCCGCGTCATGGGCCGGTCGCGCTCGGTGCTCCGATACTCCCCCAGCCGTCGGCCTAACGAATCGCCGCTGACCCGCGAGATCAAACGACTGGCGCGGCGGCATCCGCGCTACGGCTACCGCCGGATTCACGCTCTGTTGATCCGTGGAGGCTGGACGGTGAACATAAAACGAGTTCGCAGGCTCTGGAACATCCTGGGACTGCGACGACCCTTGAGGCTGAGAAAACCCAGGAAATTAGGCCCGAAACGAGGGACCAGCGCCAATAGCTGTGTCCAGCAACCGGCGCGGTTCAAGAACGACATCTGGACCTGTGACTTCATTCACGACAGGACGATCAGGGGTCGCCCACTCAAGTGGCTGACGCTGGTGGACGAATATACTCGAGAGTGCCTGGTGTTGCATGCCGACGATTCCATCACGGGAACCGATGTGCGGCGGATCGTGGCCCGAGTGATTGGTCGTCGCGGAGCACCGAGCCGGATCCGGAGCGACAACGGATCGGAGTTCATTTGCGAGGCCTTGGTTAACTGGCTGCCGGGCGTGGGGGCGGAGTCAATCCCGGTCGCCGCAGGAAGCCCCTGGGAGAATGGATATATAGAATCGTTTCACAGTCGACTGCGGGATGAGTTTCTGGAGCGTGTCGAATTCGAGGACGTGGCAGATGCCCGAGCGAAGGCGTCTTGGTACCGGCGAGAATATAACGCGGTCCGGCCTCACAGCTCACTGGGATATGCAACGCCGAAAGAGTTCATCGCTGCCTGTGATCAACGGAAGGTCAATCAACGCAGTAACGGTCGTGAATATAGTCGTATTTAGATTCTCGCTGAGGCCTCCCATTTCAAGTGGACCAAAAAACGGGGAGCAGCCCAGGGGAGAAGGGACAACTCCCTACAAACGAAATGCGCATCTCCTCCGGCCCTAGAGCGGTTTACCCATGTGTTGCGCACAGCTGCGCGAGCTGGAACCAGCCGATGATGTCCTGGGTGGTCACCTTTTCGAGCGCCTCTCCCAGGGCCTCGTAGACGGCATCCTTGTTCCGCGCCGCGACCCGGCGGAGGTACGCCTTGACCTTCGACCAGAGTCTCTCGATCGGCGTGTAGTCCGGGCTGTAGGGCGGCAGGGGCAGGAGCCTGGCACCCGCCCGCCTGACGGCCGCCGCCGCGGCAGAGGCCTGATGGGGGGACAGGTTGTCCCATACGACCACGTCGCCGGCGTGCAGCTCCGGCACCAGCACCTGCTCGACATACGACTCGAACGCCGCGGTGTCGGTCGACCCCGGGAACACCAGGGGGGCACGTACCCCGTCCAGACCCAACGCGGCGATCACGGTCAGCGATTCCCACGAGCCGGGGGCCGAGCCGACGGCCCGCTCACCGCGCGGGGCCCAGCCGTAGGCCTGGGTCATCGCCGTGGTCACCCCCGACTCGTCCACGAAAACCAGCCGTTTCGGCTCGACCCGCTTCACCTTCCTCCGGAACGACCGCCGCTTCTCCTGGACGTCGGGCCGGTCGCGCTCGTCGGCGTGCTGGGTCTTCTTCTTGCAGGTCAATCTCTGTCGCCGCAGGGCGCGCCAGATCGTCGTTAGGCTGCAGTTGAAGCCACCCCGCTGCTTCAGTTGGTCCAGGGTGTCGTCGTTGTGCTCCCGGACCAGATCTTCCAGGCGCCGCAGGTCGTCCGGGCTCAGCACGGGGGTCGGGCCGCCCCCGTGCGGCTCAGGGGCCAACGTATCCTTCTGACGCCGCCGCTGCAGCAGCCGGGAGACGAACGAGACGCTGACGCGGAAGAGGCGGGCGATCTCGCGCTGCGGGCCCTCGTCCTCATCCACGGCCGCCGCGACCCGCTCCCGCAGGTCTATCGAAGAGGGACGCATGGCAGGTATCTCCTGATCCGTTGCCGTCTCCTTCCTCGATCGTGTCCTTCTATGTGAATTGTTTCTGTCCGCAACCCGAATGCAAACCGCTCTAG
>CAWFJM010000055.1:0-121595 GCA_963816015.1 uncultured Planctomycetaceae bacterium
TCAACTCGCCGCTCGCTGGTCGTCGCACGAGGGTTACGCTACACTCACCAGACACTGAACTGATCCGGATCCTCGTGGCTGGAACCTGGCAGACTCATGTCGAGCGCCTCCTCCCTTCGGCTTGGTGACAATCCCTTCGGGATGATGTTCGAGACGGTCACAGCGCTCACTGAGCGAATCAAGGGCACTCTCGAAGCCGACTTCGCCAGCGTGGCCGTCCGGGGCGAGATCGCCAACCTGGCCCGGCCCAAGTCGGGGCACCTCTATTTCAGCCTCAGGGACAAGCATCGCGTCGATCCGCGGCCGTGATGTGGAAGAGCGATGCCCAGCGGCTGGCGTTCGACCTTTCGGACGGCCTGGCGGTGCGGATGCTCGGGCGTCTGACGGTCTACGCGCCTCGAGGCGACTACCAGGCCGTCGTCCGCCATCTCGAGCCGGAAGGGATCGGGGCCCAGGAGCTCGCCTTCCGCCAGCTCCACGCCCGGCTCAGTGCGGAGGGCCTCTTCGACCCGCAAAGAAAGCGGCCCCTTCCCCGTTTCCCCCGGCGAATCCTCATCGTCACCAGCCCGAGCGGAGCCGCCGTTCGCGATTTGCTCCAGGTCACCGGCCGCCGGTGGACCATGGCCGATATCCTGATCGCTCCGGCCCGAGTGCAAGGAGCCGGTGCCGGCACCGAGATCGCCGCCGCCCTCGTGCTGGCCAACCGGGTCGCGGACGCTGACCTGATCATCGTCGCCCGGGGAGGCGGATCCACCGAGGATCTCTGGGCGTTCAACGAAGAGATCGTCGCGCGGGCCATCGCCGGCTCACGCCTGCCCATCGTCTCGGCCGTGGGTCACGAGATCGATGTGACCCTGGCCGACCTTGCCGCAGACCGGCGAGCCCTGACCCCCAGCGAGGCGGGGGAACTCGCCGTTCCCGACAGCCGCGAGGTCGCCATGCACCTCGACCGCCTTGCCGAACGGATCCATCGCGTCAGCCAGACCCGGTTGCGCGAAGCTCGTGACCACCTTGACCAGCTCTCCGAACGAGCCCTTGCCGCCGTGCGAGGGTACATGGACGACCGTAGGCACCGCCTCGCCCGCCTGGCCGCGACGCTTGACGCCCTCAGCCCCCTGGCCGTGCTGTCTCGCGGCTATACCCTCACATTTCAGGCCGATGGCAAGACCCTCGTCCTCTCCCCTGATGAGGTTCACCCCGATGACCTCATTCACACCCGTCTGCACTCAGGACAGATCACGAGCAGGGTTGTTCGTACTTCTGAGCTCCCAGCCTGAGCCCGGATTTTTCTCTCACGCAATTGGCTCGGCGTGCGGGAAACGGTAAGTTGAGAGAGCCCCGTGACCACGCTGAGCCCGGAGAACGGACCGCGTCGAAACGGCCTGGTTCCTGATCGCGAGATGCCATGTCCGAGGAAACCGAACCCCGTTTCGAGGCCGCGCTGGAACAGCTCGAGGCGATCGTCGAATCGCTGGAGCGCGGAGAGCCAGACCTCTCCGCTGCGCTGGCCAAGTACGAGACCGGCGTCCGGCTCCTGAACCAGTGCTACGGCCTGCTCGAGCGAGCTGAGCGATCGGTCGCGCTCCTGACCGGTGTTGATGCCCAGGGCAACCCGACCACCGCTCCCTTCGACGCCAAGGCAACCATCGAGATGGAAAGCACGCGAATGGCGCAAACCGCGGCGAGTCCGTCGGGCCGTGGGGATCAGAGCGAGTCGGCCCCGGTGGCAAACCCTGATCCGAAACCGGCTCGCTCACGGCGCATCAAGCCGCCGACCGAGCCGGAGCCTGATCGGTTCGATCCCCCGTTCTGATCGTGACCCGGCGGATGAATTCACCGACTGAAGCGAACGCGACGGCAAACAGAACGCGGAGAATGCATACCGCCTTGATCGGGCCCCTGCACTCCTCACAGCCCGCTATGAATCCTTGGCCCCGGTGGCTGAGCGACGATGATGTGGGCCTCGGCGTCGAGCATCTCGACCCAACGTGCCTCTACCTCCTTCCCCGAGGCTGCGTACTGAGACAGGTGAAGGAATACAGTGTAATGGCCAAGCTCGGAGGATCCCAGGCGGTGATAGAAACGGGCGAGTTCGCGATCGCCGCAGCCCCGCGCCAGTACGTCGAACCGCTCGCACGACCTGACCTCGATGAGGGCGGAGATCAGCAGCCGATCGAGCAGTTCCTGGTTGCCGGCCCCCTTGCGGACGAGGCTTCGCAAGGCGCTGGCGTAAGGATTGCGATGCGTCCGCTCCAGTCGGCCCCCACGGCGGGCAAGGATCCGCACCACGGAGTGGAGATGTGCCGCCTCGTCGCTGGCGATCGAAGCCAGCGTGCCGACCCAGTCTGGAGGACAGACTGGCTCGGGCCAGCGGTTCAGCAGCTCGAGCGCATTGGACGCCGCCTTCTTCTCGAGGTAGGCATGATCATTCAGGAGTGCCAGGGGTTGCTCGAGCACGGCAGCGGCCCAGGAGTCAGGCGTCCTGCTCGCGAGCGGAAGTGCGTCCAGCATCGGAGGCATGCTCATTGGCAGCCCTTTGCGGAATGTCCCCCGGATCAGGCTCTCGGATCTCAGCCTCGAGCCCGGACATGCCATTATACTCGAGCAGGCCGATCCTGACCCGCTGGCTGCGAGCACTGCAATCCCGATGGAGCCGAACGTCGAGGCCGCGCCCCAGACGCCGGAACACGCGTGGTTCCCTCAGCTTTCCGGAGTTCCCTCTTCCCAGAGAACGCAAAACTTGATAACAAAAGGATTTGTGGAACAAACTCCGTCCGTATTGTTTCTCCAGATCCTCCATATCCCCACCTACAAGGGCCCGGATCGGCTCGCTGGGTTCCCTTTGCGCTTTGCGGCACAAAGGTTTCTCAGATGGCATGTGGACATTCTGGGGATGACTGTCAACAATAGCGAATGCACTGAGTGCGGATGGGGATGGAAGCCCCATAGGGCGTGCCTTCAGCTCCATTTGGCACCCCCGCCTTGATGCGTTTGGCGTGACGCAACGAACTGTCCCATGACGAGTTGCCCCCAAATATCTGTCGAATTTACGTTACGCGAATACCTGGACCAGGCGCGTCGTCAGGTGAACGATGCACTGGACCGATTCCTGCCGGAGGTCGACGCTGCTCCGGGAGCGGTCACGCCGGCGAGGCTGGCATTGGCGATGCGGTACAGCGTGCTGGGGGGTGGTAAGCGGCTTCGGCCGGTGATGTGCCTGATGGCCGCCGAGGCGTGTGGAAGCGATCCCGCCGTGACGCTGGGCGCAGCCTGCGCCCTGGAGCTGGTTCACACCTATTCCTTGATACATGATGACTTGCCGGCAATGGACAACGACGACCTGCGACGGGGACGGGCGACCTGTCACAAGGCGTTCGACGAGGCCACGGCCATCCTGGCGGGGGACGGACTGTTGACCCTGGCGTTCGAGTTGATCGCTCGCGAGGTGGCACCGGTGTCGGCGGCTCTTCGATGCGTGCGGATCCTGGCCGAGGGGGCCGGTCCTGCCGGCATGGTCGGGGGCCAGATGGCCGACCTCCAGGCCGAGCAGCAGGCGCTCGACCAGGGGAACGAGGGATCACTCGTCGAGCTCGAGGCGATTCACAGGCGGAAAACCGGGGCCCTGCTACGAGCCCCGTTGCAGATGGGAGCCGTGATTGCAGGTGCCCCCGCGTCACACCAGGATGCGCTGGACCATTACGGGCGGGCCGTGGGCCTGGCCTTCCAGATCGTCGATGATCTGCTCGATGTTCAGGGGGATGAGACGAAGCTGGGCAAACGGGTGCGGAAGGACTCGGGTCTGGGCAAGTGGACGTACCCGAGGTTTCTGGGTATCGACGGCAGCCGCCGCCGGGCCCAGCAGCTCGCCGAGGAGGCTGTGACGGCGATCGCTCCGCTCGGTTCTCGCGGCCTCAGGCTGCGAGAGCTGGCGCTGGCGCTTTTGGAAAGGGATCGGTGATGATGAATGCGGAGCCGCTGCTGGCACGGATCGGGACGCCGGACGACCTCAAGAAGCTCTCGGATAAGGAACTCGACCAGCTCGCCGCCGAGATGCGGACCGAGCTGATCGGCGTGGTCGGCCGGCGATTGGCCCACTTCGCCAGCAACCTCGGGGTTGTCGAGCTCTGCCTGGCGCTGCATCTGAGCTTCGACTTCACTCAGGACCGCCTGATCTGGGACACGGGCCATCAGATCTATCCGCACAAGCTCATCACCGGCCGCGCCGCCGAGCTCCACACGATCCGCACCAGGGACGGCCTGATGGGCTACCCGAACCCGGCCGAGAGCGACTTCGACCTGTTCATGACCGGCCATGCCGGCTGCGCTCCCTCCACCGCGCTGGGACTGAAGGTCGGCGACGAGATCATGGGCCGGGGGCAGCGGCACTCGGTGGCCGTCATCGGTGACGGTGCCCTCCCTTCAGGCATCGTCTTCGAAGCGTTCAACCATGCCAGCGGACTGAAAACGAACCTCCTGGTCATCCTCAACGACAACAAGATGTCGATCTGCCCGCGGGTCGGCGGCGTAGCCGATTATCTGGACCGCGCCCGGATGTCCACGACCTATCACGACTGGAACAAACGGATGAAAACGCTCCTGCCCAGCATCCCGCTGGTCGGCGAGCACGCGGAGCGCTGGTTCCAGCAGTTCAAGGACGCCATCAAGGCCTCGCTCCACCATGGCATGCTCTTCGAGGAGCTCGGCTTCACCTACCTGGGCCCGATTGACGGCCACGATCGGAAGGGCCTTCGCAGCTACCTCGAGAAGGTCAAGGCGATGGACGGGCCGATCCTTCTCCATGTCCTGACCAACAAGGGGCACGGCTTCGAGCCGGCCGAGAAGGACCCCGTCAAGTTCCACGCGCCGGCGCCGTTCCGCAAGGCCGAGGACGGGATCATCCCTCTCAAGTCGACGTCCAGCCGCACCTATACCGACGCCGTCAGCGCGGCCCTCTTCGAGGCCTGCCGCCGTGATCCCAAGGTCGCCATCGTCACGGCGGCCATGTGCGAGGGAAACAAGCTCCAGAGGGTCCGCGACAAGTTCCCCAGCCAGTTCTTCGACGTGGGCATCTGCGAGAGCCATGCGGTGGCGTTCGCCGCGGGCATGGCCAAGGCCGGGGCCCGGCCGGTCGTCGATATCTACAGCACATTCCTCCAGCGCTCGTATGATCAGATCTTCCAGGAAGTCGCGCTCCAGGACCTTCCGGTCGTCTTCTGTCTCGACCGGGCCGGTCTCGTTGGCGCTGACGGCCCCACTCACCACGGCAGCTATGACCTGGCCTACCTCCGGGTCTTCCCCAACATGGTGGTCATGGCGCCCGGCGACCAGCACGACATCAGCCCCATGCTCGACTTTGCTCTCCAGCACACAGGCCCGGTGGCTATCCGCTATCCGCGGGCAAGCATCGAGGCCGTCGAGCGCGATCCCCAGCCGATCGAGCTGGGCCAGGCCGAGATCCTTGAGTGGGAGACCGACGGCATGATTCTGGCCTGCGGCGCTCAGCTTGCCGCCTGCATGCAGGCCACCGAGCAGCTCCGCGAGCGATTCGGCCTCCGCGTCGGCGTGGTCAACGCCCGGTTCGCCAAGCCGCTCGACCGGGCCACCGTGTGCAAGGCCATCGAGGAGGCCGCGTTCGTGCTCACCGTCGAGGAGGGCTGCCTGATGGGCGGATTCGGCTCGGCGGTGCTCGAGGCGGCCAGCGACGCCGGGATTGCCGCGGGGCATGTCCGGCGGCTGGGCCTGCCCGACCATTTCGTGCTCCACGCCGAGCGTGACGAGCAGCTCGCCGAGGTCGGTCTCGACGTCGATGGCATCATCCGCTCCGCCGTCGAGCTGGCCCGGACTGTCGGGCTGCCCCTGACCGAGATCGACCCGGACGCCAATCTGCACCACGGCAACGGCGCACTCACCAAGCCGGCCTCCGCCGCACTCTCGGCCAAGAACTGACCGGGTGCCGGCGCAAGATCGATCCCAGTTGCCAGAACGCCCTCTTTCGGGTGTGATGGAATCCAAGCCGATCACCCGTTCATCCGGATCGCCACCCCCGGCTGAGGGCCATCAACCTCATGGAGCCTTCTCCTCCGCCCGACCGACCCGAGTCACGGCCTCCGCTCAGGCTGATGCTCCTGGGCAACGGGACGCGGGAAGAGGTTCGCACCGAAGCCGAGCGGCTGGCCATGGCCGTGGGCCGTGCGCCGGGAGTCGTCCTGGCAGGCATTGACCTGTCGGCCGATTCCGATCTCTCGGCGCTGCCGGCCGACATCGCCGTCGTGCTGGGGGGCGATGGCACCGTGCTCCACACCGCCCGGCGGATGGACGATCATCCCACGCCCGTCCTGGGGGTCAATGTCGGCCGGCTCGGTTTCCTTGCCGATCTGACCCCCACCGCCTTCTTCGATCGTCTGGCCGACCTGGCGGAGCGGCGGTTCACGGTCGAGAACCTGATGACCCTGACCTGCACCTTGACCTCCAAGAGCGGTCCCGTCCATGTCTTCCGCGGCCTGAACGACGCCGTGATCCGCGCCGCGCCGTTGTTTCACCTAATCGAGATCGGCCTGTCGATCGATGGCGAGAGCGTGATGACCTACCGCGGCGACGGCCTGATCCTCGCCACGCCGGTGGGATCAACCGCGCACAGCCTGTCTGCAGGCGGCCCGATTCTCCCTCCCAACGCGCACATGTTCGTCGTCACCCCGCTTTGCACCCACACGCTGACCCAGCGCCCGCTGGTGGACAGCGCCCACAAGACCTATGAGATGCTTCCCCGAGGGGAAGGCGCGATGACTGTCCTGGTCATCGACGGCCAGGTTCAGATTCCTCTCCAGGCCGGCGACCGGGTGGCCGTCCGCCGCGGCCAGACTCCGTTCCCCATGGTCCGCCTGCCGGGCCACAGCTTCTACCGCACCCTTCGCGACAAGCTCGGCTGGGGCTCCTTCCCCACCGGCGACCGCGGATCGAGGTCTTGAGGCCCTTGCTTCGCCGCCGCCTGTGGGGTTGATCAGGCCGCGTTTTCCTCGATCCATTCTCGCGCCCCCGTCAGGGGGTGCGCTGATTCTCATCTCCCTATCGAATCAAGTCGTGCCGGCTTGCGGTCCAGGTGGTGTTGCCATTTCGACGCATCCACCGAGGGCCTGCTCACCCTGACATAGGGTTCTCCTGGAGGCGCCGCTCGGGCATGCCGGAAGCGGTGTGCGAGGCGAGGCGCGATGTGGGCGCGGGCCTGGAAAACGGGCTCGTGGCCGCATGGCGGCTCGTGGATGAGGCCTCCTGGTCGGTCGGGGTGGAGCGGAACGGGCACGACCGCAACTCGCGCCGAGATCACTCGGCTGCCCCTCGCGGTCAAGTCGCTGGCGTCGTCGCACGGGCCGGACGATCTTGTACGTTCCGCGCTTCATCGGGAGCGGGCTTCGCCCGGCTCTTCGACCCAGGACGCCCGTCTCGAAGCTCGTTGAGTGTGCGTCTCCCTCGCTGCAGGTCGTCCCGGTCTGCCCGATCCTTCCTCCCGGAACAGAGGAGAGGGCGGACCGGGCGGCCTCGCTTGATGCGCCTCGAATTGAAGTTCGAGGCCACGAAGCCGATGCGCCGGAGGGAGCCCCCGTGTTGTTCCAACGATCTCGCGCCGGAACTGGCCGCCGCGGCCCTCGGACGTATCGTCCGGCTGTCTGGACGCTCGAAGACCGAATGTTGCTCAGTGGAGGCCCCGCGCCCGAGCTCCTCATCGATCCAGCCGTGATCCCCGGACAGACGGCTCAGCTTTCCACCTGGCCGTCGGACCAGACGGCGAATCTCGGTACGACCTTCTCCCTGACCGGCGTGACCCATCCCCTGAGCGCCGTGCCGGCCTTGAGCAGCCTGCCTGGCGCCCCGGCCTCGCTCTACCTGAACTTCGCCGGGGATTCCACGCCGTTATATGGTAATTATCGAAATATCATCACGCCAGCCTTCGATCAGGACGGCGATCCCACAACGTTCAGCGACGCCGAGCTGGCCGCGATCCAGAAGATCTGGAGCTACGTGGCCGAGGACTACGCACCGTTCAACATCAACGTCACGACGGTTCCGCCGGCGAACATGGCGCACGGCGTGACCGAGAAGGTGGATATCGGCGGCACCGGCGCCTGGACCGGGGGAGAGTCCGGCGGACTGTGCTACGTGAATGATTTCACGGTGGCCAGTGTTCCGAACATCGCGTTCGTCTTCTCGCAGAACCTTGCCGGCGGTAATCCCAGGTACACGGGCGATGCCGCTTCGCACGAGTCGGGGCACGGCTTTGGATTGAACCATCAGAGCCAGTACTCGGGCACGACCATGATCGCGGAGTACAGCACGGGCCCCGGCGACGGCACGGCCCCCCTCATGGGCAACAGCTATGCCGCCCGGCGCAGCCTCTGGTGGTATGGACAGTCCGATATTTCGTCCACGACCTACCAGGACGACATGGCCGTCATCTCTAGTCCGACCAATGGCTTCGGCTACCGCCCTGAGCCCGGAGACTGCACGCCGGCCAGTGCAGCTCCACTGGTCGTGCAGAACGGCACACAGGTCAGCTACGCCGGTCTAATCATCCACCCCACGGATCTGGACTACTACTCGTTCACATCCGGTCCGGGAGTGGTGAGCTTCACCGTCTCGGTCCCCACCGATGTCAGTAACCTGGCGCCAAGGATCGAGCTGCTCGATGCGAGCGGCTCGACCGTGATCGCCTCGGCCGGTCCCTCGGCCGCCGACTTCTCCGCAAGCATCACCGCGACCCTGCCGGCCACCGGATCCTACCGGATCCTGGTCGCCAGCAGTGACGGCCATTACGGCAACGTCGGGCAGTATTCGATCAGCGGCACGATTGGAACGCCATCGAGTCCCGGAGGGGACCGGAGCAGGACCGGAACAGGGACGGGAACCGTTGCCCTGAATCCTCCTTCCGCGGTGTCGGCCAGCGCGGTGAGCTCCGGCCGCATCGACCTGACGTGGACAGCCGTGCCGGGAGCAACGGGGTTCCAGGTCGAGCGAACCACCGGCCAGGCGAGCTGGGCCATCCTGGGAACCACGACCAGTGGAATCACGGTCTTCTCTGACGTCTCGGTCGTTCCGGGAACCACCTATGCCTATCGCGTTCAGCAATCGGCTCCGGCCAGACCTCAAGCCCCTCGGGGGTCGCGACGGTCTCCACTCCTCCCCTTCCCTTGCCTCCGGCGAAGGTTTCGCGCCTGGCCGTCGTCTCGCGGGCGCCGCGTCAGATCGTGCTGGCCTGGACGCCGAGTCCGGCCGGTGCCCAGGGATACACCGTCGAGCGGTCCACCAACGGCAGGAAATGGGTGGTCGTCGGCAGGCTCTCCGCAGGCTCGACCGGATTCACCGACAGTTCGGTCGCGCCGGGCAAGACCTTTTTCTATCGCGTGCGGGCATACAACGCTTGGGGCCTCTCGAAGGTCAGCCCCGTGACGCGGGTGGTCACGCCTCGTGTTCGCGTTCAGCTCCTACGGAGGAAGGCCCGCTGACCCGATGGTTGGTCGACGGGCGATCGAGAATCCGGTGAGAAAATCTTGGCTAGCCTTCACGCGGCGGTGGAAGTGCTTCAAGCAGGACGGAGGGCCGTCGCAAGGCGGTGGCGTCGCCGCTCCGGGGTTACCCCGTGGGACAAGCGTTACGCAGGCCACTGAATCCTTCCTGTCGTGTGTCGTCACTGATATACTGAAGCAAGAAAACACCGGCCGAAATACCAGCTTTGTCAATCGATAGTTAAGATATATGAATACATTAGATAATCTGACCGTCCATGTTGTGGTGGATAACACAACAGATATGCTCTCCAGTCGTCCCAGGCACGTCGCCTCCGAGCTGCGCGTCCTCATGGACGCGGGGATGACGGAACTCGCAGGCGAGGCGCTCTGTTCGGCCCACCATGGGCTGTGCCTGGCGGTCACGGCGCATCGGGACGGTGAAGCCCGCACCGTGCTCTTCGATGCGGGCCCAGATCCCTATGCCCTCGAGCGGAATGGCCGGCGCATGCACCTCGATTTCGGGCGGATCGAGGCCCTGGTGCTGTCGCACGGTCATTTCGACCATTCGGAGGGGCTCGTCAAGGCCCTCGAGCTGATCCGCGCCGCGAATGGCGGTCAGCCGGTTCCGCTGCATGTGCATCCCGGAGCCTTCGTCAAACGGGGCATGCGGCTGCCCAGTGGCGAACTCCTTCCGTTCCAGGACGTGCCGCCACGACACGTACTCGAAGAGCATGGCGCGCACGTGTTGGTCTCCTCAGAGGCGGAGGAGATCTTGGACGGGCTGTTCTATCTCAGTGGTGAGATCCCCCGCCGGAGCTTTGAGCGCGGCTTCCAGACCCATTTCAAGCGCGCGGCTGATGGACAGTGGGAAGCGGATCCGTGGATCATGGACGAGCGCTTCATGGCCGCCCACGTGAGGGGGAAAGGGATCGCGATCTTCACAGGCTGCTCCCATGCCGGGGTGGTCAACATCTGTCGCCATGCCCGGGACGTCTTTCCCGACGTCCCCCTGTACGCGCTGGTCGGCGGGCTGCATCTCGTTTATCCGAATCAAGACATCATCCCCGAGACAATCGCCGAGCTTCGCACCTTTGGCCTGCAGGTGATTATCCCGGGGCACTGCACGGGATGGCGCCCGTCCACGCGTTGATCAGCGCCTTTGGCGAGGGGATCGTGGATCCGCTGGCCGTGGGCAGCCGGCAAACCCTGTAAGGACAGCAGTGCGTTTGTACGCGAACGGGCGTCGAGGTGTACTTCCGAGAGATCGAGGCGGCGGGCTTCACGCGGGTCAAGGCGAAGCCACCACTGAACCTGAAGGAGAACTTCTTCGCGGTCTTTCAACGACGGAGAGGTGCCAGTCTCCCAGGACGTCGTTCAACCTGACATCAAGAGGAGGGTACGATGAAGCGATGGAGTTTGGGCGCATCGGCACTCGGGACGCTGTTGGTCGCGGTGGCAATGGCCGTCGCGGCGCAGGAACCCCGACAGGATCAGACCCAGGAGCCGCGCACGACTGATCAGCCCCAGATGAAGGGCATGATGACGCGGGGCATGCCCATGCACGGCATGATGCCGATGCCGATGATGATGGAGATGCACCGGCGGCACGCGGCGATGGAGAGCCAATGGGAGGCGACCGGCGCGGGGATCTTCGTCCTGCGTCCCGGCCAACTGCTGAAGTACGACAGGGACCTGAAGCTCGTCAAGACCGTGGACCTGCCCAAGATGTCCCCGCCCATGATGCCCCACCACGGCGATGAGGCAGATGAGGGCGAGGGCGGGCCCAAGATGAAGATGGACCGGGGCGGGATGCAGCAGATGATGGCCCGGATGCACGGTGGGCTGCCGACGAAGCTCGACGTGACCCGAGACGCCGTGTTCGTGTCGCGGGGGAGCAGCCTGCTGAAGTTCAGCCACGACCTGGAACTCCAGAAGCAGGTCGATTTGCCCGACGCCCAGCCCATGATGTGCCCGATGTGCGGTTCGATGATGGAGCAGATGCGCGGTCGAATGCGGCACGGCCGGGATGATTAGTCGTTTCGGCGGGCTGCTCCGCTGAGCTTGTGTGTTAGGCTGGGGAAGACCTGCTATTCGATAAAGCAAAGAAGGAGTTCCATGAGCAAGGTCCTCGAAGCGCTCCCTGGCGACTCACAACGGCCCTCCGTCGAGGATCTCCGGACCTTCGCGCCACGCCCTTCGCGAGCCGAACTGGTCGCGGGCGGCGAGGCCATGCGGAAACAATGCCCGCGCAGCTCCCACGCCGTCTGGAATGCGCCGCACGACCGACCGGACCCGCTCCGGCTGGTCGAGGAAGGCAACGGCGGGCGAATCCCCGAGCTGATCCCCCTGCGCCATGGCCGCATGCTGCCGTCGCCGTTCACCTTCTATCGCGGGACGGCGCTCAACATGGCGGTGGACTTGGCCGGTACACCCACCACAGGCATTCGCGTACAGGCGTGTGGTGATGCCCACCTTGGCAATTTCCGCTGCTTTGCCACGCCCGAGCGGCGGGTCATCTTCGACATTCACGACCTTGATGAAACGGTTCCCGCCCCGTGGGAGTGGGACGTCAAACGCCTGGCCGTCAGCTTTGTCCTCGCATGCCGCACGAACGGCTTCAGCGACGAGCTCGCCCGCGATGCCGTGCTGACCTGCATCCGATCGTACCGCGAAGCCATGGCCCGGTTCAGCACGATGCGGGCCCTGGACGTGTGGTATGCCCGGTTTGAGGCCGAAAAGCTCATCGCGGACATCGAGGACGCCGACACCCGCGCGGACCCGGAAGCTCCTGGACAAAGCGAAGAAGGTCTGCGTCGTTGAGGACGTTTTCCCCAAGCTCGCCGACAAGTCGGGCGATACCCCGACCATCAAAGACAACCCGCCATTTATCTACCACCACCTGGAGCGCGGGGAGGACGAATTCTACGCGCGGATCGAGGAAGTCTTTTCCCGCTACCGCGAATCGCTGCCAGACGACCGGCGTGTCCTCCTGGACCGATATGCCCTCAAGGACAAGGCCATCAAGGTGGTGGGCGTCGGCAGCGTCGGCACCGTCTGCAGCGTCGCGCTGCTGATGGCGGGCGAAAAGGACCCCCTCTTCCTCCAGGTCAAGGAAGCGCGCCCCTCGGTCCTGGAGACCTATGCGGGCCCGAGCGTTTATCCCAACCACGGGCAACGGGTAGTGAAGGGGCACCGGCTCATGCAATCGGCTAGCGACATCTTCCTGGGCTGGACGCAGGACAGCAGCGGCCGGCATTTCTACGTCCGCCAACTGCGGGACACGAAGCTCAAGTTCCGCATCGAACAGTTCAAGTCGGCCAAGATGTTCATCTTCGCCGAATGGTGCGGGGGCACGCTGGCGCGCGCCCACGCCCGATCCGGTGAACCGGCTTTGATCAGCGGCTACCTCGGCAAGTCCGACACGTTTGACCAAGCCATCGCGGACTTCGCGGTGACTTATGCCGATCAGGTTGAGCGCGATTACGAAAGCTTCACAAAGGCGGTGCGCGAGGGGAAAATAGAAGCCCGAAGGGATGACGGCGTCTGATTCGTGCCGGCTGATTGGTCGCGGAGGGTCGTTCGCACGGTCGGATGTTTCGAGCGGTGGTGAGATGCGTTTCAAAGGTCTGCACTGAAATACACACGCCTGGGCGGTTGGAGCGCCCAGGCGTGCGGAGTCGCAACTCGTTTCACCCTGCCACGTCCCTGAAGGAGGCGGCTCGAGCAGGGTGGTGGATGTTAACGCAGATCCTCGTAAAACCGCCGAGGATCATGGCGAGACAGGGGCTGAGCATCATCGTCCGTGTAGAACACGTGGTCGGAATCATCCCGGGGGGATGGAGGCTCGGAATCGTTCCCTTTTTCCACGGGTTGGCACTGCAGAACCAAGGAAGTCCCCTGCCGGGTCACCTCGGTCACCTCGAAACGGTCCAGGGGTTGTCCGGGAAGCGCCACCAACAAGTGACCCTCCGCATTGGGACAATCCTGGGTTAAATGCTGAAGGTTCTCCATTACTGATGTCATCATAGAATCTCCTTTCTTCTCGGGCCGGATCCACGAGGGGTCCGATTCCTCGAAATAATGCTATCGGGGCTCATCCTCAAAATCAAGGAGAAAAGGATGTAACAATAATGAAAAACAAATTAATTAAAAAAAGTACATGTGAAAATGGATAAGGAAATAGGGATGGGCAAAACAACCCACAAACAGAGACGGCGGGCCTCGACCTCCCGGATAACCCGTGATCACGTCTGCCCTCGAGTGCCCGCGACATTGACACCGCTACCGATGAGGAGGTTGTGGCGATAGGCCCAGTCATAAAGCCGGCCCTGCCTGGCCGGAGCGAGCTCGGCAAGGTTGTCGAAGCCTTCCTCCACGAACCAGGCCTTCAGCTCATCCAGGGTGTGATGCGACTGGTAGCGCGGGGCATACCAGTCGAAGTTGTCGCACACGCGGAGGGTCCAGTCAGGGTGGCTGGAGAAGTTGGCCACCTTGTTGAGCGTTTGGTTGACGACGGGAATGCTGCCCAGAATGCCCAGGCCCGCGCTCGCAAGTTCAAGCATCCGCGGGGGGAGCCGCGTCGTCACTCGACGCAGGCCGGAGTTGAGCCACTCCTGGGGCGGAGTGTTCTTGCGGTAGAGCCAGACTGCCAGGCGGCCGCCAGGCTTGACTTTCCGGGCGATCTGGGCGAATGCCCGGCGCGGGTCGGGCGTGTGATGGAGCACACCGATCGAGAAGACCAGGTCGAACGCGCCATCGGGCAGTGGCAAGTCAAGAAGGTCGGCCTGGGCAATGCACACGTCCGGGAGACCGGCGCAGAGCGCGGCGGCTTTCTCCACCGCGGCACTCAGGTCCACGCCGATCACCCGGGCTCCGTGACTGCCGAGCAGCCGGGAATAACGCCCTCCGCCACAGCCGCCGTCAAGGACGAGCTTGCCGGCAAGCGTCGCCGGTGCGATGCCGGTCTTGACCTGAAACGTCGCCTCGTCTTCCTCGGTGCGCGCCACGTCATAGCGGTTCCACTGGCGGCCGAAGCTGGTCGCGTAGGTATCACCGGCCAGCCGCGGAATGCCGCTCACGACCGGGAAGCGTGCCTTACAGGCCTGAGCAGTCGATCGCCTCGGGCGGCTCGCCGACGGTCTTCCAGGGTGCCCCGGCATCGTGGGCACAACAGAAGCGAAAGCAGTTCGCGATTCATGCTCCGATCATACGAAACGAGGCGAGCCGTTTCCTGCCCATGCCGGCGGGTTGCTGGTCTTTTTCGTGAGGCGACGCGACAATCGCTTCATGAACCCCGACAGTCACCATCCCCATGCCTGGCCACCTTCCTGGCTCGAGCCGGTCCGCCGGCGGGTGAAGCGTTGGTGCGCCACCGGCGCGGGGACGACCTGGGTCGTTGCGGTCTCGGGGGGCGGCGACAGCGTGGGACTGCTTCGCGTGCTCCACCATCTTGCACCGGAACTGGGACTGATGCTCTCGGTGGCCCACCTCGACCATGGCGTGCGGGGAGAGCCGGCGCGGGCGGATGCGGCTTTTGTCGAGGACCTGGCCAGGAGCCTCGGTCTGCCCTTCGACCTCGGCCACTGGCGGCCGGAGCGGACCGGGCACTTCGAGGCTGACGCCCGTAAGGCCCGGTACGGCTGGCTGCGGGAGATCGCCACGTCCCGGGACGCGACGGCCGTGGCCGTCGGTCATACGCTAGATGACCAGGCCGAGACGATCCTCCATCGGATCGTCCGCGGCACCGGGCTGCGGGGTCTGTCGGGCATGCCCCGGCGGCGCGTTCTGAGCTGGGATCCACCGATCGCGCTGGTTCGCCCGCTGCTTCGGGTCTCACGGCAGGCGATTCGTGAAAGCCTCGAGGCACTGGGGCAAGGCTTTCGCGAGGATGACAGCAACGCCGATCTGTCTCGCACTCGGGCGCGGATCCGCCATGAGCTGTTGCCCCGTCTGGCCAACGATTACAACCCCCGCGTGGCCGAAGCCATCGCCCGGCTGGGGATGCTGGCCAGCACTTCCGAGCGGCTAATGGAGCGATGGCTGATCGAGCTGGAGCACGACGTGACCCAGTCGAACGGTCCCGACCGCATGGAGCTCCGCCGCGACAACCTGCTCCAGTTGCCCGTATTCCTCCGGGCCGAGGTCCTTCGCCGCATCTGGCGGAAGGCCGGCTGGCCCGAGGCTGGCATGTCGGCAAAGCGGTGGCGGCGGATGGCCCGGCGTGCTCGATCTCAGCGGATCACGACGCTGCATGTTGGCGGCGGGATTGCGCTCTCGACGACGGGGCCCCTGGGACGACCTGCCGACGGTTTCATCCTGGAACGCATCGCCGCGGCTGATCGCGCCGCGGGTACGCCCGCCGTTCCCCAGGCCGTTCCGCTCGACGTACCGGGGTCCGCAACGTGGGGTGCGGGCCGGATCATCACGGTCCTGGAACCTCAGGCCCTGTGCGACGAGACCATCGACCTCGACCGGGTCGCCCTGCCGCTTCGGGTCCGCGCCCCGTTCTCCGGCGATCGCTTCGCGCCGCTGGGCATGGGAGGGAAGAGCACTCCGCTCAACGACTTCTTCCGGGGCCGCAAGGTCGCGCGGGATGAGCGGAGGAGAACTCCCCTGCTCTGTGACGATGTCGGCATCGTCTGGGTGGCCGGCCATCGCATCGCCGAGCGTGTCAAGGTGACCGAGCAGACCAGGAAAACGCTCGGCCTGCGCTGGGAGCGAGGGCCGGCCAGTGCGTGACGCGCATGGAGGCGGCCGAGGTGGCTGGCACGTTTCCAGGAGCCGAGATGAGGCACCCGCCGATCTCGATCACTCGTGGACTTCGCTTTCGGCTTCTTCGAGGAAGCCGAGCGCTTCCTGATTGGCACCGGGCCCGGTCTCGACCACGGACCGGAACTGGTCGAGCGATTCACGCGCATCGGCGAAGCGGCCCAGCCTCTGGCTGGCCAGGGCACGAACGGAACGGCAGCGCAGGCTCTGCTTTGCCCTTCTTGCCTCCCCTACCGCCTTCGGCGGGTTGTGGTTGACGGTCTGGCGGGTTTGGCATACGATCCCAGGCCCGACTCGGTCACCCCCGAATGGAGGGAATCCATCTTCGTCCCAAGAGCGAGTGGCCGCGCATGTCTGAGCCGATGCCTCAATTCGCCCCGACTGCGCGGACCCTGGCTCGACTTCGGGAGTGGGGCTCCGGCTGGGAGGGAGCGCCTTCGCTCGGGCGTCTTCTGGAGCTCGGGCTGTTCTTGCGGCTCTCGGCGGCGGCGGCCGTGGAGATCCTTGTTCGCAGGAGCGTGTCGCCCCGGGTCTGTGTCTTTCCCGATGCCGAGTACTACTGGACCCTGGCCGGGACGATCCGCAGGGGAACACTCTACGAGGTTGTCGAATGGGGAGATATCCCCCACTTCGCCCTTCGAACGCCGGGTTACCCCGCATTCCTGGCGGGATGCCGTGTTCTCCTGGGCGACCGGCCGTTCGGGGCCCGGCTGGTGCAGGCCGGGCTCGGAGTGTTGACGGTCGGGCTCGTTTACGTGCTGACCCGGGAGCTGACCGGCAAGGAGGAGGCTCGTGCCGTTGCCGGCGGCCGGCCCTGGTCGATACCGCTGGTGGCCGCACTTCTGACGGCCATTCATCCTTACTTCATTGTCATGTCGGTCCTGCTGCTGTCGGAAGCGGTGTTCGTGCCCTTGATGCTGGCGTCGCTCTGGGGCATGGCCGTGGTCTGGAATCATATCGCCTCCGTTCCGACAGAGGGAGCGCGACGGCAGCTTCTGGTCGCATTCGGCGTCGGCGTGGCCAGCGGGGCGGCGGTCCTGGTTCGTCCCTCCTGGGCTCTGTTCGTCCCGGTCATGATGGGGCTCTGGGCCTGGAATCTGACCCGCTTGACGGAGCAAATTCCCGGCCGCGCCTTCGCCGCGGTTCGGGTCGCAGGCGCGATCGTGCTTGGCCTCGTGGTGGTGATGAGTCCCTGGTGGGCACGAAATGCGCGGATCTACGGGAGGTTCGTTCCCACGGCGGTCTGGATGGGGGCAAGTCTCTATGACGGGCTCAACCCCGGTGCGACGGGCGCCAGCAACATGGATTTCCTCGAGGCGGCTGATCTCTGGCCGCTCGACGAGCTCGACCAGGATGCCGAGCTCAGTCGTCGAGCACTGGCGTTCGTCAGGGAGCAACCGGGACGCACCCTGGGGCTGGCGATCATCAAGCTGGGGCGGTACTGGAGCCCCTGGCCCAACGCGGAGGGCTTTCGCTCCCCGCTGCTGGCCCTGGGCAGCTCGGTCGTGGTTGTTCCCCTGCTGGCGCTCGTGTTTCTGGGTCTCTGGTGGCTCCGGCGTGATCCGCGGGCCTGGGTGTTGCTGGCCGGGCCGCTCCTCTACTTCTGCGCCTTGCACATGGTGTTCGCCAGCTCGATGCGGTATCGGATCCCTGCCGAAGTGCCCGCGATGGGGCTAGCCGCTGTCGGCCTGAGGGCCCTGGCCGGGAGGGACGAAGGTCGGCGGGTCGGCGCTTGAGCAAGGGCGCGATCGGGATGGTGGCCCCGCTCGGGGCACGAGGCCTCCACGGAAGGAGGACCGGGGAATGCGGCTGGGAAAGCGTGTGGCGAAGGTGCTGGCCTGGGGACTGGTCCTGATCCTCTTGATCTTGGCCGGGGTCGCCTGGTTCGCCTACGCGCTCGTCACCGACAGCGATACGGCCGCGCGGCTGATCAGGGCCCAGGCGGGACGGTTCTTGCCGCGTTCGACGATCGAGATGGGGCGGGTCAACATCGGCATCTTGAAGGGCGAGGTGACGGTCAGCCAGATCCAAGTGCGGCAGCGAATCGACGGTCAGTCGTTCCTGGCCGCGCGGGTTCCTTGGCTGAGCGTCAAGCTCGACCCCCGTCAGGTGATTCACGGACGGTTCGAGCCTCGCGAGGTGGTGATCAGCCAGCCCACGCTGAGCCTTTGCCAGAGAGCCGACGGGACATGGAACTTGCAGGGCCTAATCGCGGATCCCTGGCCGGCCCCGGCGATCAAGAACCCGCCGCCGATCATGGTCCGCAACGGCACCGTTGAGCTGATCGGCGTCGAGGAGTCGGAGGCCGGCTCGGCGTCCTCAGCGGCCTTTGCTCTGAAGGTTGCCCGGGCGAGGACTCAGGGGCGGGACGCGGAGGTGATTCGGACGGCAGAAACCTTACCTCCGTCGGGAAGCCTTGCCGAGGTTCCCGGCGCGTCACCTCCCGCCAGAAAGAGCAAAGGCCTCGAACCCGCTCGTGAAATACCCGGTTCCAGGGGGCCCGCGCCCGCCGGCCCGGCGCTGGATCACGGCGTAGCCATCCTCCGTGACGTCTCACTGAAGATCGAGGCGGCCGAGGGAGGGCGCCTGCGGTTCGAGGGCACAGCCCGGGGCGACCTGTTCGAGAAGCTGACCCTCGAGGGCTCGATCGACCCGAGAACGGGTGATACGATCCTCCAGGGAGAGCTCGCCGGTTTGACCCTCTCTGAGAACATGCGCCGTCGCCTTCCTCCAGAGATCGGCACGTCCTTCGACGCCCTGGCGCTGAAGCGGGGTGAGATCGACCTGGAGGTGCACAGGCTGGCGATCCACCCCACAGCCTCGTCAGGCCGCCGGCTCGATTACGATGTTCTGGCCCGGCTGCACGGGGGCGTCTGGGAATGTCCCGCGCTGCCGTTCCCGGTCAACGACCTCTGGGCTCTTCTTGCCATCCACGACGGCCTCCTCACGATCAAGCACGCCGAGGGGAGAAACGGCAATACGATCCTTCGCGCCGCGGGAGCCGTGGCGCTGGGACCGGCGACGACCGGCCCGTTCGACCTCCGGCTCGACCTCGTGCAACTGGAGCTGGACGAACGGCTTCAGAGGCAGACTCCGCCCCGGTTCGCGGAGCTCTGGGACGTCTTCAAGCCGCGGGGCCAGGTTGACGCCTACATTCGCGTGGTGCGGCAGCAAGAGAGCGGCCCGGTGGGCGTCGGTGCGACGGTACTCTGCCGCGATGTAGCGGCCGTTTATCGCCACTTCCCTTACCCGCTGGAGCACCTGGGCGGCCGCTTGACGCTGGAGAAGCAGCGGCTCTCGCTGGACCTGCACGGCCTGATCGGTGAGCGGCCGGCCCGGCTGACCGGAACCATTAACAATCCCGGCCCGGACGCGATCGTGCGGCTGGACATCCAGGCCGAGTCGGTTCCAATCGACGCTGCATTTCTGGCCGCGCTGCAGCCCAACGTTCGGAAGGTCGTGGATCAGTTCCATCCCGCCGGCTCGGTCAAGGCCCAGGTCCGCGTGGCGCAGGCCCATGGTCGGGCCCGGGGCGAAGCCCGAGGGGCACCTGGTCATCGATGCCGATCTCCACCTCAATCCCCGGTGCGAGATCACCTGGGCGGGCCTCCCCTACCCGATCCGCAACCTGACGGGTCGTCTCGAGCTCCACCCGGACCTGTGGGAATTCAAGGACATGCGCGGGCGGAACGGCCAGGCGGCCATCACGGGCAATGGCCGGGTCGAGAAGCTCGTCGGGCCCATGCTCCCTAACGGGGATCCTCCACTCAAGATCGACTTGCAGATCCAGGCTCAGAACTTGCCGTTCAATGACGATCTCCGCAAGGCGCTGCCGCCAGCCTGGCAGAAGACCTGGTCGACCATCAACCCGATGGGAGCCAGCGACATCGAGGCCCGGGTCCACGTCGTTCCCGGCCGCCCCGATGTCAACCATATCTCGATCGTGCCCCGGCCCGAGTCGAGCGTTCGCCTGGAGGTCCATCCCGCGCCCCAGCCGGGTATCGATCCCGGCGGGACCTTCGAGCTGCGAATGGAGAACGTCCACGGCCGATTTGATTTCGACAATGGCAAGGTCGTGATGCGCGACGTCAACTTCTTCTTCCACAGCGCTCCGGTTCAGTTCGCCTCGGGAGACGTGGTCGTCGAGGACAGCGGCCGATTTGCGCTGGCGGTAAGTGATCTGTGGGTCAAGGAAATTCGGTTCGATTCGAGCCTGCGCAAGATCATGCCGCCGCTGATGGCCCAGTTCGCGTTGCGGCTGGACGACGGCAGGCCGTTCACGGCCAGGGGAAACCTCCAGATCGGCTGGTCGGGCGTCGCCGGCGAGCCGGCCTGGTGCCGCTGGGACCACACCCTGGCGGTCCTGAGCGACAACAGTCTCAAGGCCGGGATCCCCCTGGAGCATATCCAGGGTCAGCTCGAGGACGTCCGCGGCTGGTCGAACGGGCAAGCGCTCGAGGTGCACGGGATCGTCAAGCTCGCAAGCGTGAGCCTGATGGGACAGCAGATCACCGAGCTCGAATCACCCTTTCATCTCGAGCGCGGACTGGCCCGGCTCGACAGCTTGCGAGGAAAGCTCCTGAAGGGTGAGCTGCTGGCCAGCGGCTCGATCAGCCTGGACGCCACTCCGAAGTACACCGTCTCGCTGAGACTGACGGGCGCACAGCTCGAAGAATACGCGCGAACGCTTCCGGGCCGGCAATCCTACCGCGGTGCGGTGAGCGCCGCAGTCGACCTGAGCGGCCTGGGAACCGACATTCGCAGCACCCAGGGCACGGGTGAGGCGCACATCATGCAGGGAGACCTTGGCGAGCTGCCTGTCGCACTGAGGTTTGTCAACTTCCTCAACAGCAAACTGCCGCTCCTCGATTCGCCGCGAACTTCGGGCAAGACCATGTTCGATTCGGCGGATGTCGAGTTCCGGATCGACCACGGCACGGCCATCCTCGATCCGATCAAGTTTACCGGTAGTGCCATCAGCCTGCAGGGGCGCGGTACGCGTGATCCTCTCGGGGAGCTTGACCTCCGGCTCAAGGTGCTGTACGGACGCGACCGCTTTCATCTGCCGGTCGTCAGCGACCTGATGCGCGAGGCGAGCGCTCAGTTCCTGATCGTCCACCTGACGGGCACCTCCTCCAATCCCAGGTTCAAGCTCGAGGCCCTTCCCGAGTTCCAGAGGCTGGGGATCCGCCGGGGTGGGCGAGGTCAGGATTGAGCCGCCGCCCCGCACAGACAAGCGTGAGGTCGGCAAGAGGGGGGCGGCCCGACAGCTTGTACCGCTGGCTCAGCGCGATCGCGGTCAGCTCCGTGCCGATATCGCCGATCGGCGAGTTCTTCAGTCAGTACGGGTGAGCGCCACGGTCCCCTCGCGCCGGAGGCGATTACGGGTTCGGGCTGTTGTTGGTCAGGGAGAGCGGGCCGATCTGGTAGAGGCCGGACACCAGCGTGGTGACGCCGCCGCGTTTCCCGAAGTCGCGGTTGTCGGTCGAGATGAGCAGCACGTCGTTGGTACGCTTCGCGGGCGGGGTTTGTACATGACCGATCGGCTGGGCCAGGATCGTCGAGTTCGAAATCTGTCCCGTCTTGATCAGGTTGAGGTAGCCGGTGTCGTTGAGCACCAGGCCGTTGGCGGTCAGGCCGCGCAGCGACTGGATGTTGCCCTGGACGTCGATCAGCGCGGGGCCGGTGCCGTTTGCGGTCGAGCCGTTGAGGTCGGGACGGTAGCTCTCGCTCAGGTCGGTGATCTTGTCGGTGGTGCTCAGCGTGATCGTCCCTCGCGGGCTCAGCGACACGGGGCCCAGCAGGCTCACGGTATTGGTGTAATGGGCCGGTGGTCGAACTCGTCCCGATCGTGTTCATCGCCAGGGAGGAATCGACGGAACCCTCCGGCACGCCGATCAACATGGGATTGTCAGGGGCTGCTGCTGGGGCTGACGGGAATGTACGCTCCGCCGGACTGGATTGCCTTCTCCGACACCGTGGTGAACTGGCGGACCAGAACCAGCCCGCCGCTTGAGTTTTGCGGGGCGATCGAGGTTCCCGCCGTCAGCAGGCCGAGCTCGGTCACGTTGGGCTGGAACGAGTTGAACGTGGCCGCGACCGTGGGGTAGACCTGGTTCGAGCCGGGCAGGCCGGTCAGACCTCCCACCAGGCTGAAACCGGCGGGGCGAATTTCGTCGAGAGGGTGAGGTTTGCGGGATTGTCTTTGGGCAACTGGGCCGTGCCCGCGGCCAGGCTGGCCGCAATGTCGATCATCTGGAGCTGGTTGGTCGCAACGTCGCCCATCACCGTGAGCGTATCGGTCGAGCCCAGGGCGGTGGCGTCGAAGCCCGCGGGGGTGGTGAAGGAGCCCAGGGGTGTTCCATAAGTCGCGTCATAAACCGAGATCCGAGAACCCGTGCTGACCAGCAGAACCAGCCGGTTGCCGTCGCGTCCTAGCGAGATGGCGACCGGCGGGGTCGATCCGGCGGCTGGACCTGATGGGCGCGAAGGTCGAGTCCTGCGTGCCAGTCTGTCTGGCTCATGTCCGGCTCGCCCGTCTTGGGGTTGGTTGCCGGTGTGAGGTTGAAACGGATCACCTGCCCCGTCGTCGCGTCGAGACCGAAGATCTTGTTATCGGTCAACAGGTTCGGCGCCGGGTGCGATATTGCCGTTGATGTGGTTGATCTTCAGGACGATGCCCGGAGGAGCCGGCGGCGGGCCTGGGTTGCCGGGGACCGTGACATTAGCGATATTGCCGGCCGAGACGAACTCACCGTTGATCCCGGCCAGCGACTGAACCAGGAACACGTTGCTGATGACGCTCGAGGAACTGCTACTGGTGCTGACAGTCGTGCTCTCGCCGGCCGTGACCGTGGACGGAAGCTCGCGGAGCTGGATCTGCGTGTTGGGCCCGACCGAGTTGAGATTCAGGATGTCGATCCCCGAGGTCACGTCGATGGTGCCGCCCGCGATCAGGTTGAAATTTCCCAGGTTGATCGTCTTGATCACGCTGGCGCCGATGCCGCTGAGACTGCTCGCCGCGCTGTTGTTGAAGAGGTCTGCGCTGTAGATGCTGGCCAGATCTGCCTGCCCGGTGCCGCCGTGAACATTGCTGACGATCTTGGTGTAGGCGTTTGTCTTGCTGAACAGAAGGTGCAACGCACCATTGGAGTCGACGGTGGTTCCCTTGAGACTTCCCCGTCCGACGATCTGGAACTCGACGTGCGTGCACCCCATTCGGAGTCGTGTAGGTGAACTGCCTGCCATCGGGGGATAGGTTATGTCTGATAACGGTGACGGGCTCTGGTCCGCGACGAGCGGAAGTCCACCTGCGGCCTGGCTCAGGACCCAGCGCTGCTCCAGCCCTTCCAGAGCCGGCCGGGCTCGTCGCATCGTGTTCCTTGGCCTGTTCGACGATGTGCGCCCCATCACGATCCTCCCTGACCACCACGTATCCTGAACCGGGCCACACCCTGCGGCGAACCACCCTCGCAAAGGGACCTGTTATCTTTTCGGCAAACGGTGTCTCCGCATAACACGAGTTCCCGCATTGACGGAACAATGGCAGTAAGACAGAATCTGGGAAGCTTGCGAACTTCCTGTCGATCTTTCGAGGCCACTGCGGGAAACCCATACCATTGGACGTGATGTCCCCTGGCACGGCGGCGGCATGGCCGGTAAACTCGGCCCAATGATGTGTTCTGGACGGCCCGGAGGCATGGACGTCCCTGAACGAACTGAACCAATCGGATTGAGAAGCACCCCGGCACATTCGGGGGTGTGATCCCTTGGAGACACTCAGTAAGGAGATCCGCTCGTGGTCCGTCGTGTTCTTCCGCTCACGTTGTCTATGGGCTTGTTCTTCACCTTGGGAATGGCGCGGACCGACTCCGCATCGGCTCAAGAAGTGAAGAAGGAGACCCCGAAGGCCGAGTCGCCCAAGGTCGAGGCGCCGAAGAAAGAGGAGGCCAAGAGCGAGCCGGCCAAGAAAGAGGAGGCCGCCAAGAAGGAGCCCGAGAAGGTCGTGGAAGCTCCGCCTCCGACCATTCCCAAGGCCGTTGAGGAGAAGCTGGAAGCCGCCCGGCACGCTGTCGCCGAGGCCATCGTGGCCGCCCAGGATGCCGGCCTGGTCGATACCTCGATCGATCCCCCCCCGATCCTCGACATCCTGATCAAGGGTTATGCGATCGACGCGAAGACCCTGAAGAACCCCGCCGCCAAGAAGACGTTCTGGGCGGTCACCCCCGAGGTCTTCTGTGGATGGTTCACGGGTTACAACAAGCCGCTCGACGGTGTGACGATCAATCCCCAGACCGACCTGAGGATCGTCAATCCCAGCGCGGGGCTGAAGGCATGGTATGATCAGCGCGCCAACATGCTGAACAAGCACATTGAAGATGTGCGGAAGGCCAAGGGGCAGACCGCGGCACCGAAACCCGCCGAGACCAAGCCCGCCGAGGTCAAGAAGGAAGAACCCAAGCCCGCCGAGGTCAAGAAGGAAGAAGCGAAGAAGAAGTAAACTCCGGCACTCGGCCGGCTGGGCTGCAAGAGGGCACCGGCTGGTCCACTTTCGCGTGGATCCCGTTGCCCGGATCATCCTCATCCGATCGAGGCCGCACCCCGTGACGCCCAACCTCGTCTCGAAGGCCACCGCGCCGCTGCCGATCCTGTCGCTGGCCTGCGAGGCGGCCCAGCGGCTGGGCGCGTCGGGTGTGGTGATCATGCCCGAAGGGGTCATGGAATGGGACCTGGTGCGGTCCGTCTGCGCGGGGGGAGTGTCCATCTTCGTGGCCACATCCTCGCCGCGGCAGATGGAGGCCATCCGCAAGGTCGGCCTTCAGGCGATCGAGGTCGAGCCCACCGAGGCCGCGATCGCCGAGCGCATCACCCTGGCCCTGATCGAGGCCGTCGCCAACGACCAGCTCAAGGCGGGCGCCCGCGTGGTGGTGGTTTACTCGGGGTTCGAGGCCGAGGCCCTGGACTCGCTGACCGTGATCCGGCTGGGCGAGCACCTGGAGCGGCTGACCGCGAGAGACCTGCGGGAGCTGGAGAGCTGGGTCCCGTTCGAGACGCTCAAGGCCGTGGTCGATACGGCCGTCGAGATTGGCCGGGAGGGGCGCGAGGGAAAGGCGGTGGGGTCGCTGATCGTCGTGGGCGACGTGCGCAACGTCCTGCCCCGGACCCGCCCGCTCGGCTTCGACCCGTTCAAGGGATATCGCCGGAAGGAGCGAAACGTCCGCGATCCCCGCGTCCGCGAGGCGATCAAGGAGATCGCCCAGATGGACGGAGCCTTCATCGTGGCTCGTGACGGCACGGTGGAGGCCTCCTGCCGGCTGATCGACGCCCCCGTGACCGGACTCACGCTCACCAAGGGCCTGGGCACGCGGCACTGGGCCGCCGCCGCCATCACTGCGGTGACCAAGGCCCTGGCCGTGGTCGTCAGCCAGTCCAACGGCACCGTCAGGCTTTTTCAGGACGGCGAGGTCATCCTCCGGATCGCCCCCATGCGGCACGCCCGCGCCATGAAATGGCAGGATGCCGAAACCGAACCGTTGTTCCCTCGCTCCGAGCGAGAGAGAGATAAGGACAAAGAGAAGGATGAAAGATAAGGAGAGGGAAAAGGAACGCGATCGCGACAAGGAGCGGCCGGTCCTGACGAAACCCACCGAGCCTGCGCCCTCGGTTCCACCTCGGTCCAACTGAGAGGATCGTTTCTTCCCCATGGCTGCCTGGTCGCGGATCCTGGTCGAGCCGATCTTCCGCCTCATCTTCGGGCGGCCGCTGGCGGACCGGCTTCCCTGGGGCCACGACAATGACAACCCGGACGTCGACGCGACCTTGTCCACCCGACGCGCCGGATCGGACGCTCCGGAGGCCGGCCGTGATCTGGCTGAGACGGCGTGCCGGGGGCTGGTCGTGGTGGTGGGCGGCGTCGGCGGGCTCGATCTCTGCGGCATGTCGCTGCGTTACGTGATGGCCGCGGAGGGCCTTCCCTATGCCATTCACGTCTTTCCCTGGGGACACGGCTTCGGCAGGTGGTTCTCCGACCTGGCGAGTGTCACTAACCGCGACCTCAAGGCCGGCCTGCTTGCCGACCTGGTCCGCCGGTTCCAGGCCAGACAGCCCGGCGACCCGGTCTTCCTCGTCGCCAAGTCGGGAGGCTGCGGGGTGCTGGTCAAGGCCCTCGAGCGGCTCGAGGAACGCTCGGTCCACCGCGCCATCCTGCTGGCGCCGGCCCTCTCCCCCGACTACGACCTGACCGCCGCGCTTCGCGCCGTAGCGAGCGAGATGGTGGTCTTCTGGTCGCCACTCGACGTGATCATCCTGGGCGCGGGAACGCGGGTGTTCGGAACAGCCGACCGGGTGCGGACCTTCAGCGCGGGCATGGTGGGCTTCCGTCAGCCCGGGGCCGTGACCGGGGCCGCGGACGACCACCGCCGCGCCGGCCAGTACGCCAGGCTGCGGCAGGTTCGATGGGTTCCGCAAATGGCCGCGACCGGCAACCTGGGAGGTCACGTGGGACCGGATTCACCGGTTTTTCTCAAGAATTACGTTCTGCCCCTGCTGCGGACGGGACCGGGCGCTGGATGTTGAATCGGCGACCAGGATCAAGCCGGCCCGAAACCGGGCCGATATCCATATGGCCCGATGCTCGCATCGTCACCGGGTGAGCTCTCGTCGTGGAGACGATCTTCGAGGTCTGAAGGATCAAGAAGATTATCATTAACGCATGCGTTATTGTCGAGTCTCTGGATCGTGGCCCTGGCCACTCGCATTGGCCGACCGGGCCCCGCTCCGGGCGCTCGACCGCTCGAGGGGACCGTGACTCCCCGGGGACCTCGTCCCCCCCACGGTCCGCCATCGCCCTCGAGAACTGGCTCCCTTGAAGCCGCACCGCGCGGCGGTCTCCGCCTTTTCACTAGGAGACAACCCCAACCCCCTGATGCCTCACGCACCGGAGGGGCGGGGCCGCCCGCATTTGACTCTTCTCGACGGCCACTTTCGCAGGGAGACTCCGAAAGTCCCAGGCGGCCGCGCACAAGACTCGGTGTGACCGAGAGTTGCGCCTCGCCCATGGCCGGTTCTGGGGGCCCTGGCCACGCTCCGCCCAGCACCACGCACTTGACCGTCCGCCGCTGGTGTCGGATAAAACTCGCTGGTGAACAAGGTACGAGCCGACGCAGTCCAGGGGCCCGGCTCGGCCACTGCGATCCTCGCCTTCCCCCCAGAGAAATGGACCCTGGTGGGCAGGCGGGATCAGGATCGCCAGTCGGGGCAAGGGCACGGTGAACTGGGCCCGAACTCGGAGTCGAGCCCATGGAAGCATTGCCCCATCAGGGCGCGGAGTTTTTCCCCCGGGACTGTGGAGCTACACGACAGCCATGAGTAAACCAGTTGCGACGATCGCCCAGGTTCGCGGGCGCGAGATTCTTGACAGCCGCGGCAATCCGACGGTGGAGGTTGATGTGATCCTGGCCGACGGCACGCTCGGCCGGGCTGCGGTCCCCTCGGGGGCCAGCACGGGGATCCACGAAGCGGTCGAGCTTCGGGACGGCGACAAGAAGCGCTACGGCGGCAAGGGTGTGAGCAAGGCCGTGGCCAACGTCAACGGAGCGCTGGCCAAGGTGGCCGTCGGCCGTGACCCCAGCGACCAGGTGGGGCTCGACCGGGCCCTCATCGCCGCCGATGGCACCCCGAACAAGGGAAAGCTCGGGGCCAACGCGATCCTCGGCGTCAGCCTGGCCGCGGCGAAGGCTGCCGCCCTCGCGCACGGGCTGCCGCTCTATCGCTACATCGGCGGAGCCAACGCCCGCGTCTTGCCCGTTCCCATGGCCAACATCATCAACGGCGGCAAGCACGCCGACAACAAGATCGACTTCCAGGAATTCATGGTCATGCCCATCGGCGCCAAGACGTTCGCCGAGGGCATCCGCATGGTGGCCGAGGTCTTCCACCAGCTCAAGGCGGTTCTCAAGAAGGCCGGCCACAACACCAACGTCGGCGACGAAGGCGGCTTCGCCCCGAACCTCGACAACGAGGAATCAATCACCTTCATCCTCGACGCCGTCAGCAAGGCCGGCTACACGCCCGGCCGTGACAAGGACATCGCCATCGCGCTTGACTGCGCCAGCTCCGAGCTCTTCGACGAGGGAGACAAGAAGGGCTACAAGTTCTGGAAGTCGGCCCCCGACAAGGTCCTCTCCAGCCAGCAGATGATCGACCTGTTCGCCTCCTGGGTCGACAAGTATCCGATCATCTCGATCGAAGATCCGCTCGACCAGGACGACTGGGCCGGCTACGCGGCGTTCACGAAGTCGCTGGGCGGCAAGGTCCAGATCGTCGGCGACGATTTCTTCGTGACCAACACCCAGCGGCTGGCGAAAGGCATCGCCGAAGGATGCACTAACAGCATCCTGATCAAGGTCAACCAGATCGGCACGCTGACCGAGACACTGGAGGCCATCGAGATGGCCCACCGCGCCGGCTACACCTCGGTGATCAGCCACCGCTCGGGCGAGACCGAAGACGCCACCATCGCCGACATCGCCGTGGCGACCAACGCCGGCCAGATCAAGACCGGCTCGGCCAGTCGTTCCGACCGGATCGCCAAGTACAACCAGCTCCTGCGCATCGAGGAAGAGCTGGGCAGCGACGCCATTTACGGTCCAGGACCCAGCCGGCGGGGTTGATCGGCCCTACGGCAAGAAGGACGCGGGAGACGCCGGTTCCGGTGATCGCGCGGCTCTCGGGCTTCGATTGTCCTTTTCGTTACGAGCCAGGGGCAGCCGGAGCGTGAACCGGCTGCCCTGGCCGGGCTGGCTAGAGACGTCGATCGTTGCCCGAGCGCGGCGGCCAGTCGCGCAGCCACGGACAGGCCGAGGCCGGTCACCCCTTGAGCATCGGGGGTGCCTCCTCGATCGCCTGCTTCACGCCGATCGGCTCCGTGGATAAACTTTCCCGCGGGGAGGGTAGGCTTTGAATTCGGCCGTCGGGTCGCCGAGAATGAATGCTCCCCGCCTAAAGGCGTGGGCTTCGTTGTTCGAGGACTCAAGTCCAGTTCCGAGCGAAGCTCGGCCGAAGGTATCCCACCCAAGGTGGGCTGTAGGCTCCTTCAGGTCAACACGACCACGTTTCAGCCCCGCTCCCATCAACCTCGTCCCAGGCCGACCGCATGATGAAGGTCCCAGGCTTCTATCAGATAACCAGCACTCGCTGAACGAGGCTAAGCGTATGGAAGAGGCTCCGAGTTCCACGGCCGAGTTCCCTCGATCCCTCCCTGGCGAGTGGCAGAACGCTGAAGCCTTCGCCTGAAGGGGAGGGTTATGACCTCCGAGCATGCGACAATAATGGGATATGCCAGAATTGTCCCCAGGTCGACGGCTCTAGGATTTTACTCAAGACGCAGACCTTGTGAACCATGCTCGCTGCAGGCCCTGGGAGCGTTCCGGGAATCGCTGCAATGGGCTCGTCGTCGCCGACGCGCCGAACTCTGGGACGCGATGTTGGAGGTGATCGCCTCCTATGAAGTGGGCAACCGCCCCAATCGAGTGGAACCGCGTGTGGTCAAACGGCGGCCGAAGCCGCACCGATTCGTGAATGACCCGCGGCAGCAAGCACGCGATCGATTACTTATACTCGGCGCGGCCGGGTCTGGCACGAATTGTAGGCGGCAGTGTGTGGGTGTAAACTGCTGACGGGGAGCAACCTGGGGACAACATCAGTGTGGACCCGTCATGCGATCATCACTCACGGCGGACGACCGGAACGCCCTGGCCCACGACCGTTACCACCACCCTGACCCCGCTCCAGGCAAGATGGAGGTCCTCTCGCTGAAGAGCCACGGCCTGACTCACGACCAGATGCCGCCGCCGCCGACGTCTCCCGGCACCGTAGGGCACCTCGACCGGATTAGAGGGTGGGATGCGCATGCGCCGTTTCCTCGCATGACCCCACGGGCCGGAAGCACAAGGAAACGATCGGGGACTACCTGAAGCACCGGTGCTCTCGCCAATGCAGGCGGGTCATCAACGAGAGAGACCGGTGTCGAAGGGGCCTCAGCCAGGTCCGCCACTTCCTCAAGGGCCGACTGGGGCTGCGTGGCGCAAGACCGGGGCCATCCCCGTGCCGCCCAGAAGACGGTCGAGGAGCACGGCCGGGAACAGGCCACCTTCGTGCAGAGAAGTTAGGGCCGCGCCTGGAGCAGGCCCGTCCAGGCCGGAGGCAGGTCTACTTCGTGGACGCGGCCCACTTCGTCTTCGCGCCGTTCTGGGTTGCCTGTGGTGCGCGGGCGGCTGTTCGTGCGGGCGGCCTCGGGTGGCAAGCGGTACACGTCGTCGGGGCGCTCGACGCGGTGACTCACCGGCTGGTCCGGGTGACCGATCACGACTACATGAACGCCGAGTCGGTGTGCGCGCTGTCTCCGGTGGCGGCGGCCAGTGTGGGGTTGCCGATACGCTCGTGCTGGACAACGCGCGGGACAGAAGTGCGCCGTGGTGAGGGCTGGTATCTCTACGGAGATCGAACGTGAGCTGCCCGGTTACTCGCCCAACTGAATCGATGGAGAGACTGTGGCGGCTCGTGCGCAAGCAGACCTGAACACCATTCTACTACGAAGATTTCGCGCTCAAGGTGAGCGAAGTGCCGCGGCGATCTACCCACAGTCCACAACTTCGAGATTTCAACGCTAACGACTCCCACGTTCCAGCCGTCTGGAGATGTGCCACTATTGGCCGCGTAGAGTATCAACGAAATCCTGCTTGTTCGATTACATGAACGCAACCCGGCCGAAAATGAAGATCCGTCTGCTCGTGGGTCATAGCAAGGGGAACTTGCTGATCAGCTCCGCCCTGAACCACTTGAACAGACGAGCTGAGGAGCCTTCTCGGTGGAAGAGAGCATCGTGTCGACCTCCGTGTCGTTCGAGGGGACCTCCATGTCGTACTGAATGCTGGGCAAGAGGATACAAAACAGCCCGGTTCAGTTCTAGCCCCGTTCTTGGCCGTTGTTCCGTTTCAACTGCGCAGCTCGCAGAGCGTGGCTTTTTCGGCTGCCTTCAGTAACGCTGGTATCAGTGTCGAGCCGATGAAGTCCTCGGCCCCGTCTAGGGTGTTGATCATCCACGGGTCCATCACCACGGAGCGCAGACAGTTGATCTCGGTGTCCCGCCGCGGCTCGAAGTCCACGTCCAGCTCCCGGGCGAAGTCCCGCATGTAATCCTCACCGTAATCGCCGAGCCGGAAAGTCGTCATGGTGACGAACATGTCGAAACTCTCGATCGATTTCGGCTCGATCCATTTATGGGGATACAGGTATTCGAAAATTCGGGCGTTCAGATGATTGGCCACTGCTGGATCGCGGTTGCCTCGTAGGTTGAAAGCATAGGCCATCGTGGATTGGTCGGGGCCGAGGGCGCGGATCAGTGGATACTGCTTGGGCTTGGCGATCTCCGCGACGAATGCCGCGTCGCTGATCGAGCGGGCCATGAACTGCCCAATGAGAGGCGATCGCCAGAGGTCGGCCCAGAACTCCGGGGCGTGGAACTGCTTGCCCGCGCCGAGGACATACGGCCTGAACTGGCCCGTGCCCTTCACGTCGAACTCGTGGGCGATCCGCAGCAGGTGCAGGAAGAAGACCTTGGTGTTGAACAGGGCTCCCTGCATCAACTGACCGTAACCCGTGCGGTCGGGGCGTAGGATGCTGTGGCTCAGGTAGACAGCGGCGGCGGCGGCGCCCGGTTTGGAGCCCTCGATACCACTCTCGCCAATGGAGAACGCGGGACCGGAACCGCCCCGGTCGTTGCCGTTGTAGGGTGCACCGAAGGTCACCAGATTGGTGACCAGGCCGTTGCGGTAATTGAGGCTGCCTGCCGGGTAGGGGGCGTATCCCCACTTGTGGGGGTCAATAGTGACGCTGTCGCAATGGCGTACAGCCTGCAGTTGCTCGATGGTGTGATCACTCAGCAGCACGCCGTCGGTGTCGAAGAGTTCAGCTGAGGGTTCGTCGGTCAGTCCATAGGGCCTGCGAATCGCTGAGAGCAGGTATCCACCCCAGGCGGCATCAGCATGGATGTTGAAGTCCATGAAGGGGCCGTCACCCCCATGGCGCAACTCTTCCCGCAGCGCGATGATCTCGCGCAGCGGGTCGACCGCCCCTTCCATGGTGCTGCCGATGACGGCGACTACTTGCAGCACCGGCATCCGATTCCGTCGGCACGCCTCCAGGGTTTGCCTGAGCTGTGCCATGTCCATCCGGCCATTGGCATCGACGAACACGTTTAGCATCCCCTGCCGGTCGGGTCCGGATTGGTAGCCGAGCCCCAATATGGCAGTGGATTTCGGCCAAGAATAATGCTTGGACGATGGTACAATGACCGCCGGCATCTGCACGCTATCGGCCGCCAACCGGATGCACAGCGGATAAAAGCCCCGCACCGACAGGGCGTAGTTCTCCAATAGGCACGTCCACACCCGCCGCTCCAGGGACGGGACGTCCTTATCCCCAGCCGTATTTCCCTTCCGGTGCTCGGCGATCCGACGCGGGAAGGAGAGGATGGAATCGCAGTCCAGGTTGAGCAGGAACCACGCATCGACCCGCTCGTCGAGCATGCAGAAGGCCGAGCCATCGGGGGCGGTGAACCGGATGTCCGCCGCCGCACGTAGGGCGTCTTGCACCTCCGGATCGGCGCACGGGAAGGGCTTCCTTTCCAGGCTGTCGGCATCCGCAATGGCGTCACGCACAGCGACAGCAAAGAATTTTAACTCGCGGGTGGACCAGACCGACTCCATGTTGGCGACGGTACCGTCGCAGGTGAGGTGGCTCCATGGCTCGGGATCCCGGCTAAAGCCGATCATGTAGCAGAGGTCACGCCCCACTATGTATTCCAACATGGTCGTCGCCGGCGACACCTGCGATGCCACGTTGTTCGGGTTCAGCAGCATCGTGGTGAAGTAGCCGATGATGGCCGGCAGAGTCACATCCCAGTTCATGTGACCCTGATAGCGCATGCTATAGAACGGCAGGTAATACCGGCTGAGGAACTCACGCAATGTGCGGGCGGTCTCCTTGATGCGCGCCACCATCACCTGATACTGCTCCGATTCCATGACCTGCTTGTTCATGGGCACTGGGTCCTCGGGATGGAACATCCGGCGCCCGGCGCAGATTCCGGCGATGGCCTCGAGTACCTCCCCGGTGAGCAGACGCTCGTTCTCGGCCTTATTGCCGAGAAAGCACGCGGCGATTCCTTGTGGCTGTAGCCTTCGACCTGTGCCTCCCGGAAACGATCGATGGCGGGAATGCCGCTATGGACACCCAACGTGAGGTTGCCATCCACGTCCCTGCCAAGACCCAACCAGCCAAGTGTTGCACCAAGTCTGCGCATGTCTATCCGCCCCTCGAAGTACGCGAAAGTGGAACTCAGCGTGCATTACTTTACCGACTCTCTATAGCCACAGCTTAGTACCCAAAGCCTTCGAGCTGATCCCGGCTGCCGAACATGCCGTTCCGAAGGAAGACCACGACCTGTGCCGGTATGCGTTCACAGAGGTTCAAGATCAACCGGCGGGGACGACTTCAATGGGCCGGTCGCGGTGGAGGAGGACCCAGTCGCCGTTCTCAGCCAGGGCCTCGCAGCCGAGATTGCGAAGGCGCTGGAGGAGCTGATTCTCCAGGTCCGGTTGTTCGGTCGCAAAATCGCGTGGCTCATCCTGCGTTTCGGGGGGTTACAACTGGGAATTCGCCGCAACTCCTTTCACGGAAGGTGCTTACGCGAAGAGGCGGGAGCAGCGAGCATCTCGCCGCAACTGTCTTCTGCACAGCCGTTTAGGACCATCGTCTGCCGACCACCCCCCGGAATGCAGGATGAGCCATTTGCTACAGATCTGGCGAGGGGGATGGGCGGAAAGTAGACTATACGTTCCGAACATTGTTATAATAAGGTCGTCACTGGTCCGAATCACTGCGTCAATTGCAATTTTGGGTTGAATCAAGTAGGGCCGGAGACGGGCGAAGGGGGCGGCCACCCGTGGCCGTCGCCTTGCCCTGCAGTGACCATCCCGCAGCGTCTTATAGCCGATACGGACGGGGTGCCAGTCCAGTCATTGTCCCCGGGCCCATGTCCAGGCGGTGCATGTCACGGCTGCGGCTTCCCAGCGCGAGAGGACTCCAACGACGGGGGTGCCGTGCAATGACCGCAATGACTTCCACGACGAGGGTCGGGGTTCAACCGTCCTCTGGCCCCGACACCCACAAGGTCCAAGCACAAGCTTCAGCTCAAGCTCCGAGCGGGCCGGCACATCAGCCCGACGTCTTCATCTGCTACAGCAGTAGCCGACCGGAATAAAGTCGAGGAGCTCATCCAGCGACTTGAGGCCGAGGGGCTGGAAGTCTGCGTAGACTACCGTGACATGCCGGTCGGCGAATCCCCCCAGCACTGGATGGAATGGCAGGTGGAGCATTGCCGCCACGTGTTGCCCGTGATGACGCCCAACTGGCTCAAGAGCGACTGGACCGCGTTCGAGATGATGCTGGCGGAGGACCCGACCGGTCGGCGGCACCGGCTCACGCCGGTGTTGCTCGAGACGTGCGACCTGCCTCCGAGGATTAAAGCCGTCCGCAACTTCGCGAACCTGACCGACCCCACCATCGCCGAGCAGCGAGTGGGAGCGGTTGATCAAGACCCTCGACCCTGCGCAGGACGAGGAGCCCCCCCGCCGGCCGCCCCCGCCCCCGAGCTTCCGACCCCGAAAGGCATGCGCGACCTGATCGCGCTGCTCCAGACGCCTGAGGTCTGGAACAAGGTAGTGATGTTCAAGGAGGTGTTCCGGACGGCCTGCACCCAGATCGCGCTGGTCTCCGAGTTCAAGATGCTGCACGACAAGCTCCAGGATCTTCAGAACGTCTACCGGACCATCGACGCCCTCCTGAGGCGGGGGGCGGGCTCGGGCGAGCCGGACTGGGATAACCTCGACGTGGAGGGCCAGAACCTGCTCTGGCTGCTCGACGACCTGGTGAAGGCGGCGCGGGGCGTGTCGTCCGCCGCCAAGGAGAGCCTCTGGATCGTGAAGCTCGAGTCGGCCGGGAAGCTCTTCTCCCAGGTGGTCGCCGACCGCGACAAGGTCAAGCTCAATTCGGCGTGCACGATCATTGATGAAACCGTCGTGAAGCGGCTTTCTGTATTCAATCGGTGTCTGATCGACGCGGTCAGGGTGCTGGACCTGCCGTTGCTTGTGGGCTGCCTGTCGGAGGTCCGGAGGAAGCTTGAGGGGATGCCGCTGGACGAAACCGCGTCGAGGCAGCGCGAGGGCTTCATCAAGGGTCTCGATGCGCTGACCGAGATCAGCGAGAAGTGGGCGGCCCAGGTCGCCCGGCACGACGAATTCCAGAACATCGAGGACGAGCTGACCTCGGTCCACGGGGCGATCCGGGAGGACTTTGACACCTTCCTGATCTCTGGACGCCGGTCTGCGAGGTGATCCGGGGCGCGGGGGGCGACGCCTGGCCCGAGCCGCTCCGGGCCGCGGCCGACGCGGTGAGCGCCGCCGCGGGCGACCGCAACCCGTCCAAGACCACAACGCTCTTCAAGAAGTTCCGGAATCAACTCGGCCTCCTGTTCAAGAAGGCCGACACCGACCTGCTGCAGAAGTGCAATCAGCTCCAGGATCTGGGCAAGGAACTGGAGATGCTGCTGGAGATGACGAGCCATGGATAAAACCGAGGCGACGGCCGAGGCCGTGGCCCCCTTCCCCTCGCTACCCGCTCTGCGGGCGCGGCACGCCGAGTTGTCGGGACGTTACCGGACTGCCGCCGCCCCCGACGACCCGGTCTTCTGGGACGAGGTTGAGAAGTTCCTCCGGCAGGCACGGGCGACCGGCGCGAGGCTCGAGTCAGCCGACGACCGCGAGGCCGCGCAGGCGATCCTCAACGTCTGGTGCAGCCACCTGTACCGGGCTCGGAGGGGCGACGTCGACGCAGAACTGGCCGAGTATGACCCCGGCGCCCCGCACGACCTGAGCGACGACGAGTGCCCCTATGTCGGCCTGAGCGCAATCGACGAGCCGCGCGCCCGCGCCTTCTACGGGCGCGACCGGCTGGTCCACGATTGGGCTGAGCGGCTCCGGCAACAGCGACTGCTCGTGGTAGTCGGCCCGCGGTTCAGCGGCAAGACGTCGCTGGTGATGGCCGGGCTGATCCCCGAGCTCAAGTCGGGCCAGGTGGTGCCGGGGAGCGAGGGGTGGAGGTATCCCCCGCCGATCACCCCCGACTCCGACCCACTGGCCCGGCTGGCCGGGCTGTTTCGGCCGACGGGGGCTGACGAGCCAGGCTGGGATGCCCGCCAGGCCGCCCTGCTCCGCGGCGACCCGGGCCGGGTCGTCCGGCTCGCCGCCGAATCCGGCGACGGACCGCTTGTCCTCGTGGTCGACGGGTTCGATCAGGTGCTCAAGACGTCCGGCGTGGACGATCGTCGGGCGTTCGCCGCGTGCCTCGCCGCGCTGGTTACGGCAGCCCCGCCGGAGCCCCGCCACACCGTCATCCTCCTGGTCCGCGACACCGAGGCCGGACGGCTCGAACAGGCCGGGCCGCTCCGCGACCTGATCGAGCCCGCCCGGGTGACGGTTACGCCACCCGATGCCGGCGAACTCCGCGAGGCGATCACCCGGCCGGCGGCCGCGGCCGGCCTGCGGTTCGAGGAGGGCGTGGTCGATGCCCTGGTCCACGACCTGGTGGGCGACCCGTTCGCCCTTCCCCTGTTGCAGTTCACCCTGCGGAAGCTCTGGCGCGAGCGCCGGCGCGACCTGATCACCTGGGACGCCTACCGCCGAGTCGGCGGGGGGCGGCTCGCGGTCAAGCGGGCCGCCGACGCCTTCTACCAGGGCCTCTCCTCCGACGAGCAGCGCGCCGCCAGGGAGATTCTCATGCAGCTCGTCCGCCCCGGGGCGAACAGCGAGGCATCCCTCGAGACGGTCCCCCGCGACACCCTCCTCGAGGTCCTGGCGAGGGTAGGCGTGCCCCGAGGCCGGGCCGACGACACGGTCCGCAAGCTCGTCGACGCAGGGCTCGTTCGCGAGTTGGCCGGACCCAGGGGGCCGTCCCTCGCTCTGACCCACGTGGTGCTGACGCAATGCTGGCCGACCTTGATCTCCTGGCTCAACGAGCGGCGGCAGGAGCAGGCGGACCGCGGCCGCCTGACCGTTGCGGCCAGGCACTGGGAGGAAACCGGCCGGAGAGATGACGCCCTCTGGCACGGGGCCCAGCTCGACGAGGCCCTGGGGTACACCGACCTCAGCGACTTGGAGGAGGCCTTCGTCAAGGCCGGGGTGGTCGTCCGCTCCCGTCGCCAGCATGCTAGGGTCATCGGCCTCTCCGCCGTGGTCGCCATGCTCGCCGCCTTGCTCGGAATCGCCTATTACCAGTGGCAGAAAGCCGAGCTCAACGCGAACATTGCCTTCATCCGGCAGATCGCCGCGCGGGTCGAGTCGGTGCCCCGCAACGATCGGGCGCTGCTCCTGGCGACCACGGCGTACGATAGGACCAAACAGCTCAAGCGACCACGGCGTTCGATAGGATCAAGCAGCTCGTGCTGCCCGTCCACCCCGAATACGTGTTACCCGGAGGTCCGGTGCGCTCTGTTCAGCGCGCTGAACCGCAGCCCGCAGCTCGACCGGTACGTGTTCACCGGACGGGGTAAGGATGCCGGTCTTGGTCGTGGCCCTCAGTCCCAACGGCCGACTGCTGGCCACGGTCACCCCGTTACCGTTAGAAGGATCGAAGGCGGCGGACAAGGGCGGGGAGGACATGGACCGCGACGTCATCTGCCTCTGGCGTGTCGGCGACCGGGACTGCGGGGAGCCGAAACCCCTGGCGGAGCTCAAAGAACACCGGGGGCGGGTGTTCAGCCTGGCCTTCAGCCCCGACGGGACACGGCTGGCCTCCGGGGGCGGGGTACCGCCGTACCCGGGGAGCGGCGAGATCCTCCTCTGGGACCTGAACGACCCGTCCCACCCCCGGCGGATCGCGAAGCTCGACCGCGACACCGCGCCGGGGGAACCCCGTCGGCTCGCCTCGCCAGTCGTGCGGCTCGCGTTTCATCCCCGCAACCCCGCGATCCTCGCCTTCGCCACCATGGCGATCTATCAACCGACGTCCGAGCCCCCGTACTACTCGTGGACGCCTGGTCAGGTCGAGCTCTGGGACATCACCACCCGGTCGCCGGTCGGCCCGCCGGGTCCGGGGCACATGCTGTCGAGCACGGAGACGATGACGCTCGGCCTGGCCTTCAACCCCGACGGGTCGCGGCTGGTCACCGGCGGTGGTCTCAACCCGGACAACATCGGCGATTGTACCCAGGGTGAGGTCGTCCTCTGGGATGTCGCCGCGTTTCCCAAAAGAATCTGGGAAAGGCCGCGGCTGGGCGACCCCCGCGCCACTGACTCACCCAGCGCGGCGGTCTCCGAGCTGACCTTCGCCCCTGGCTACGACGGCCGGCTGATTGCCGCCGGCACGATCGGGGGGTCGATCCTCCTGATCGACGCCGTCTCGGGCAAGACGACGAAGGAACTGCTCGGCCACCAGGGACCCGTGATGTCTCTCGCCTTCTTCCCCGACAAGCCCGGCAAGGGCAAAGAGACCCTGACCCTGGCCTCCGGCAGCAACGACGCCGGAGTCAGGCTCTGGGACGTGCCCGACGACGCGACCAAGGCGCGGGACATCGGCCAGCCGATGACCGCCCACGTCGGCGGCGTGCAGGCCCTGGTCTTCGAACAACCCCACGGCGCGAGGCTGCTGTCGGCCGGGAGCGACGAGACGGTGATCCGCTGGAACGTGACGACCAGCAGCCCCTTGTCCTGCGCCCTGGGGCGGACGGACGGACAGCCACAGGCCGTCGACTATAGCCCCGATGGGATCGTGGCGACGGCCGGCACCGGTCCCGGTGGCACTGTCGGCCAGCTCTGGGAGGGATCCGTTGCCCCGATGACCAGCGACCGGACGGACGGCCACGAGCCGCTTGAAATCCTCCAGCCGCTGACCGGGCTCGAGGGCCGCGGCGCGCCCGTGCTCGGCCTGGCGTTCGGCCCTGGCGGTCGGCTCCTCGTCGCGGGCGACTTGGCCGGGAACGTCCTGTTCTGGGACATGGCCCGGGCCCGCGACCCGGAGGCAGACCGCCGGCCGATCCCCGTCGCCTATTCCGAGAAAGCCCACGTGGGCCCGATCAACGACGTGGTGTCCCACCCGACGCGCCCGATCGTGGCCTCGTGCGGCGATGACAAGCAGGTCGTCCTCTGGGACGTCAGCGACCCCGCCCGGATCCGCCGCTTCTTGCCGAAGCCGCTCCGGCACAGCGGTTTCGTGCAAACCGCCGCGTTTTGCCCGGTAGGCAACCTCCTCGCGACGGCGGCCTGGTTACGGACGATTTACCTCTGGGACCTCTCGAACCCGAACAGTCCGGTCAATGCCGGGGAGCTGCGGGGCCACGCCGGCGGGGTCCTTGCGCTCGACTTCAGCCCCGACGGCAAGTTCCTCGCCTCGGGCGGGATGGACGCCACCGTGTTCCTCTGGGACGTCGAAAAGCGCAAGCACGGGCCGCCACTGAGGCTGCACCGACGGCCGGTCCTGGACGTCAAGTTCAGCCCCGTGTTCCAATGGCAGCCATTCTGCCGCTGGCTTGTCTCGGCCAGTGAGGGCGAGGAGACGAACCTCATGCTCTGGAACATCCCCGAATCGGTCGACGAGCTGCCCGTGCCCTCGCCCCTCAAGGGCCACGCGGGCGGCGTGAGCAAGATCGCATTCCGACACCGACACCTCAATGAGGGCGGCATACCCCGGCTCGCCTCGGTCGGCCACGATTCGACCCTCCAGCTCTGGGACATCGGCAGCGACGTCTGGCTCGACGCCGCCCGCCGGGCCGCCGGCCGCGACCGTCTGGACCCGGAAGAGTGGGAAGCGCTGGTGCCCGGCCCTCAGGGTGAAGCCCTCGCGACCGCGCCCCAGGCCCCCTTGACGCCCACTGCCGGCCGCTGACCCAGGCTGCCCTCCCCCGCGCCGCCACGGTCCGGTCGCGGGGCGGCGATGTCACCGAACGACCATCCGGAACGCCTGAGCCGGTCGATTGCATCGGCGATTATAGTGGACCGGTTCGGACGGCAAAACCTGCTTCACGAAAAGTGGTCCGATCCCGAACCGCGAGTAACCTGCAGTGAGGGCTTCGTCTCGGGACTCGTAAAAGCCGTCGACCTTGTCGCCCTTGATCAGGACGTATTCCCCCCTCATGATCTGAGAGCCACCGGGACAGGTTTGCCTCATAGACTGCCTGCTCCCGGTTCAAGGATCCTGCTCGCGACCGCTGGTTCGGACGAGGTCTAATCTTCTCGACCATTTCGAGCCCTCCCACCGGAATCTACTCTCAGGACGCCTCAACGTCTGAATTCACTATAACGGAACTCGCGAGATGGCGTGAGGGTGATCCAGACGAGATTGGATTCAACGGGGTAGTTCTTGGTGGGACAGCATCTTGTGGCCAGCTCCGTGGATGAACTTTCCGGCGGAGAGGCCGGGCTTTGACTTCGGTCGTCGGGTTGCCCAGAATGGAAGTGTGGATGAGACGAGCCCCACCGTTTCACCCGTGTCGATGCTGGCCCTCGACCAGACGCTTCGGGTGTGGCAGCCTTGACGGCAGGCGGCGGCGATGGAGAGCTGCGACGTCATCATCGTGGGTGGAGGACCGGCCGGCTCGACGTGTGCTTGGTCGCTGCACGCGGCCGGGCTCGATGTCGTTGTCCTGGATCGCGCCTCCTTTCCGCGGGACAAGCCTTGCGCGGGGTGGATCACGCCGCCCGTGCTCGACGAGCTCCGGCTTGACGTCGAGGAGTATCGAGCGGGTGGCCGGGTGTTCCAGCCGATCTTCGGCTTCCGGACCTCGCGGATGGGTTCCAGCGAGGTCGTCACGCGCGTATGATCGGCCGGTCAGCTACGGGATCCGCCGGTGTGAGTTCGACACCTATCTCCTGAACCGGTCGGGAGCCCGGCTCCGGCTGGGCGAGCCGCTCAGGGAGCTTCGACGAGCCGGGTCCGGCTGGATCGTCAATGAGCGTCTCGAGGCCCCCCTTCTGATCGGCGCCGGGGGCCACTTCTGCCCGGTGTCGCGATGGCTCGGCCACCGGCCCGGGCTCCTCGAGCACCCCGTGACCGCGAAGGAAATCGAGGTCCGGCTCGACGACTCGGCGAAGTCCGACTGCCAGGTCGACCCGGAGCTCCCCGCGCTCTACTTCTGCCGTGACCTGCTCGGCTACGGCTGGTGCTTCCGCAAGGGCGACCATCTGAATATCGGCCTGGGCCGGCTGGTGCCGCAGGACCTGGCAGAGCACCTCGCCCAGTTCCACACCATGCTCGTCTCGCGCGAGATCATCCCGCCAGCGACGCCCACCCACTATCACGGCCATGCCTACCTGCTCCGTTCGGTCAGCGATCGCGATCCCGTGGCCGACGGCGTTCTGCTCGTCGGCGACGCGGCCGGGCTAGCGTATCCCGAAAGCGGCGAGGGAATACGTCCGGCCATCGAGTCGGCGCTGCTGGCCGCGCAGATCGTCACCACCGCCGGCGGCCGCTACGGCCGCGACGACCTCGAGCCGTACCGGCGGGCGCTCGAGTTCGCGGTTTGGCCCGTCCGGGGAACGCCAACCCGGGTTTACCGGGAAACCTTCCCGGCTGCACGCCGGTATCGGGGGGTTCTTGCTGGGCATTCCCTGGTTCGCGCGGCGAGTGGTCATGGAGAACTGGTTCCTGCACGCCCACCAGGGTCCCTTGAGTCTCGGCACGGAGCCAGGCGGTATGGAGGCTCTTCGCTCCACCGACGAGTCCGCCGGGACGGTCCGATCGACCCCGTGAATTAGACCCCTGAGGAGGAGGCCATGCGCACCAAGAGCATCCTCGAGCCGTCGAGAGACCAGCGGGTAGCTCATCGCGGCCTGGAGATCGTCTCCACCTTCTTCGGTGCCAGCCGGGTCCGCGACTTCGCGGTCCGCATCTGGGACGGACGCACCTGGAGCCCCGATCCGGCCCGGCCTGCCCGGTTCAGCATGATCTTCCGCAACCCGGGCACGCTGCGCCAGCTCATCCTCCACCCGAGCGAGCTGTCACTGGGCGCGGCCTTCGTGCACGCCGGCCTTGACCTCGAGGGCGACCTGGAAGTCGGCCTCGAGCTGGTCTTCGATCTCCTGTCTCACGAGTGGCGGCCGCACGAGCGATTGCGTCTGGCCGCGCTGGCCATGTTGCTCCCACCGGCGGCCCATCATCGCGGCAACGGTAACAGCAACTCGGGAACCTCGTGGGTCGGAGGGAAATACCGCTCGCGGCATGGTGATCGCCGGGCGATCGCCTTTCACTATGATGTGTCGAACGAGTTCTATGCCCTCTGGCTCGACCAGCGAATGCTCTACACGTGCGGCTACTACCGCACACCCGGCGACGACCTTGACACAGCCCAGTTTCAGAAGCTCGAGCACGTCTGCCGCAAGCTCCGGCTTCGCGAGGGCGAGTGGCTCCTGGACCTGGGCTGCGGCTGGGGCGGCCTCGTCATCCATGCGGCGCAGAAATACGGCGCGGTGGCTCATGGGATCACGCTCAGCAAGGCGCAGGCCGATTGGGCACAAGGACGGATCCGCGAGCTTGGCCTGGAGACACGATGCCGGGTGGAGCACCTGGATTACCGCGACCTGAACGCGCCCGACGGATATGACAAGCTCGCCTGCATCGGCATGTTCGAGCACGTGGGCGAGGCAGCGCTGCCGGAGTGCTTCGAGCGGTGCTGGAACCTGCTCCGGCCCGGCGGTTGCTTCGTGCTCCACGGCATCATCCGTGACTACGCCAGGCCCGTTGACTACAAGGACGCGTTCGCCACGAACCTCGTTTTTCCCAACGGAGAGCTCCAGCCGGTCAGCACCCTCCTCCGCATCGCGGAGGCGACGGGCTTCGAGATTCGCGACGTCGAGAATCTGCGCGAGCACTACGCCCTGACGTGCCGTCACTGGTTCGAGCGGCTCGATGCCCGCAGGAGCGAAGCTCTCCACCACGTGGACGAGACCACTTATCGCACCTGGTGGATGTACCTGGCCGGCTCGGCCTTCAACTTCCGCCAGGGGAACATCGGCCTGCACCAGACCCTGCTCTACAAGCCCCACGATAAGCGAGGCCCAAGCGGCCTGCCGCTGACCCGAGAGGACTGGTATGCGGCCCACCGGGCTTGCGAGCTAGCGCCGGCAGCGCCTCTCACTTCGTGTCGTGAGCCAGGTACGCCTCCACCATGAGCACGCTCGGCCCGGCGCGGTGAATCACGGCCAGTCGCGCCTCGGCGCTGGAGACCTCCTCGAGCTGCTCGCTCACGAACCACTGGAGGAAGTTCAACGCGATGTAGTTCTTCTCCTCCGTGGCGAGCGTGACCAGGTCATAGATCTGGCGGGTGGTGGTCCGCTCCGAGTCGAGCGCGACCTGGGCGGCGTCGACGGCCGACTCGAACTCGCTCCGCGGCGCGGGGACTGCCGGAATGACGACCTTGCCCCCGGCGTCGAGCAGGAACTTCACGAACTTCATCGCGTGCTCGCGCTCTTCCTCCGCCTGCGTAAAGTAGATCTTCGCCAGGCCAAAGAGCGACTCGCGTCCGAAATAGGCGGCGATGGCGATGTACTGGTGGGAATTGCCCAGCTCGTGCCCGATCTGTGCATTGAACGCTTGATTGATCTTTTCACTCAGCAGCATCACAGGCTCTCCGGGTTGCTTGAAGTCAGGCGTTCGATTCTCGTGCAACCGCCGGTTCTTCTCAAGCCCAGGATTCCCGGCCGGCTCGCGGGTCACCACCGGAGACGGCGCCGGGGTAGTCGGACCGGCCAGGAATGCGATCAGACACGCCGCGAGCCCACGGAGGCCCTGCATGGCACTTCGCCTCCCGAGTTCGCGCCGAGGGGAGCATGAGGCCGAGAGCCATGCTGATCGATCTTAAGGCAAGCCAAAGGCCGGTTCCAGCGGCGGGAAGCGCTGCTGGAACCGGCCTGGCAAAGTCAAGAAATCCTGACGGCTCAACCCTGCTTGGTCGGCGCGGCCTGCATCGTGGCCGAGGGAGCCGACTGAATCGACGGAGCCGGAGCCATCTGACCCGAAGGAGCCGACTGAATCGACGGGGCAGCCTCGACCGCCGGGGCGGCTACATAGGTGCACGGAACCATCCGGGTGACCGGCTTGTAGCAGGTCACGGCAACCTGCTCACAGACCTTGTGGGGAATCTGCTTGGTGACCGTCTTCGGCACGCAGGTCCAGGTGACGCAGGGGACCTTCACGGTCACCACTTCCTGCACCATCCGGCACTTGGTGATTTTCTGAACGTCGTTCACCACTTCCTGCACATACCGAGTCCGGTGGATCGGCACCTGGCGAGTGCAGGTCTCGGGAACCATCGTCGTCGTGACCACGTCCTTAACCACCGGTACCGGGGTGTAGGTCGTGCACGCCACGGTCTTGCAGCCGCAGGGATCCTTGTGGCAAAGACCACACTTGTGGCCGGTGGGCACCGTCACGAGCTGGGTCGTCGGCTGCATGCAGTAGCTGGTCACCTGCTGGGTCGTCTGGACCGGCTTGCAGACCGTGTAGGTCTGGGTCACGTAGTCGGTCTCGTGGATCGGCTTGCACACCACTCGCTGGCGGGGAATTTCGATCGTGTCGTAGACCGGCTTGCAGACCACCCGCTGCCGCTCGACCCAGTTGGTCACCGGCTCGCGCACCATCACGGTCTTCGTGCAGGTCTCATACTCCGTGTGCCACTTGGTCTTGTACACGGTGTAGGGAACCATCTCGGTAACGCACTGGTAGGCCGGCTGTGCCACCATCACACACGGGTTTTGCTTGCAGGTGTGGCAAGCCGAGGCTGTTTGTGATGTCAGCACCACCGCCATCACTGGCAGCATACATGTCATCAATCGAATTCGCATCGTCGTTGACCTCCCAAATTGTGTCAATCTCAGGTCTTCCTTCCCCCGTCGTCGCACGGAACAATGCCCCTATCCCGGGGGATACGCTTTGATTCTACAACATAGGAAATTCGAGGAAAATAGAAAAATTTTAACGACTGCGGATTCTCGGTAAGAATCGAGCGCCTGGGCAGTATTATGCCCTCACGCACATGATCAGGCCTATGACTGGGGGGATGAGGGAGACAGGGTGGAAACGGTGCGGCATGTGCCGGATCAGCCGCGATGGATTTTAACATGGTCCAGGAGGGGAATGGAAGGGGGAGCCGGGCCTGGCAACGTGGCCGGGCACTTCGGGACCGAACAGCTCCGCCCAGCTCAGATCCTCACGTAAATCTTCCGGCGATACATCCAGAAGAGGATGAGCCAGAGGGCCAGGAGGATCGCAACGCCCTGGAGAAAGGGCTCGTAGGCGGGGCCAAGGACCTTGAAGATGTCGTGGCCAAGGTGGGTCCGGACGTTCTCCGTGATGAAGCCCTCCACCAGATGAGCAAGGCAGTAGGCCGCGATCGAATTGGCGCCGATGACCTTCAAGGGGAAGGCCCACAGGCTCCAGCCCAGCAGATCCATGACGGCGTAGAAGAACGCCAGGGAGAGGAAGCAGATTCCCCCCGAGAAGAGAACCCAGGAGGGGGTCCAGATTCGCTTGACGATCGGGCAGATCCCGAAATAACCCAGCGCACAGCCCAGCGCCAGGCTGATTCCTCCCGCGAGGATCAGCCAGACGACTCTGGACCATGGCTTCCAGGGACGCTTCAGCACGCCCCCGGCAATGAGGCCCAGGATCATGGTGGCCAGCGTGGGAATGAAGCTCAGCGTCGCGTAGCCTCCGCCGTTGTACTGGAATCGGCCGGGGGCGCGGGAACAGGTTGAGGAACCAGACGTCGAACGCCCAGGCCGGGTTGCTGTTCTTGTTCCAGTGCGCGGGAAATCCGGTCATGAGGTGTTTCCAGTCCGCGGGAACGCCGACTTCGGAATACCGGAAATCCGGACCGGGCAAGGGATAGGCCGCGAACAGTCCCCAGTATCCGACCATGATGGCGATGAATGCGATCCACTGGACGCGGACCGACCGGGTGCCGAGCAGGAAGAGGAACGTGTAGCCCAGGCCGATCTGCGAGAGGGTATCCTCGAAGGTGAAATTGGTCTGCCGATGGCCGATCGAGCGGAGAAAGACTCCAAGGAAGATCAGCACCAGCGATCGCCAGACTGCATGCAGCGCCATCATCCCGGCCGTCTGCCCCCGCGCCCGCCGGCTGGCCAGCGAGAACGGCAGCGCCACCCCCACGAGGAACGAGAACGACGGCTGGATCATGTCGTGGAGTACGCAGCCGATCCACTCGACGTGCGACTGGTGATGGCAGAGGAACTCCCAGATCCTGTTCCCCGGCACCGCGCTGGCGACCTCGCAGAAGTGCAAGACCTCGGCCATCATCAGGAACATCACCAGCCCGCGGTAGGCGTCGATCGAGCCCAGCCGCCAGGTTGGTGACGGGTCCGCCATCAGTACCGGAGCCGGAGCGGCGGTTCGGTTGCCAAGAGCATAGCGGTGACTTCGTGGCTCATCAGGCGTGGCGAATGCTCTTGCCCCCAGAGGCAATGTTGTAGACGACGTTGCTGCCCAGGAAGCCGCCGGTCGCGCTGCTGATTCCCGTGCCGATCACGGTGATCTTGCCGCCGAACTTGAAGGTCTGCTTGCCAGTCAGAAGCTGTACCGTATTGCTTAACTGAGGGTGGTTCACAGTGAAGCTGATTGGCTGAAGCTTGAGCTGCGTCTGAAATCTTTTCCCAACCTTGACCCTGACCTGTGAGTAGGCCTGTACCAAGTAGTTGGCCTGGGTTCCGGCAGTGGAGTTCATCGCCAGATTGAAGGTGAACTGGTAGCCGGTCAAGACCGGCTTGCCTATCGGCTTGCCCCTCTTATTCCTTTGCTGTGTGAGCCACACGGTTGCCCCCTGGATCTGCGGCGCGGGGGGCGGAGTGGGAGACGGAGTGGGGGCCGGAGTGGGGGTCGTCACATTGCTCACCCGTCCCACCGCCCCGGCCGCGTCAGTGAACCAGACGTTGCCGTCCGGCCCGGCCGTGATTCCGGAGGGAACTGGGGTGGGAACTTGCGCTGAGGGGGGGACTGTGAACGTCGAGATGGTATCTTGCGGGATTGGAGTTGACGTGAGCCTCACCGATCTGGCCGGCCGAGGGAAGGGTGAACCAGATGTTGCCGTCGGGGCCGGTCGTGATCCGATAGGGAGCGGATGAGCCGCTCACACTCAAGCCGGGGGGCTCGCTGAGCGTGGGGGGTGGCTTGACAGGTTGAGAATGCCCAGCCCCGAGGACTGAAAACCGGCCGCTGGAATTCGGCACGCCTTCGCTGAACCAGATGTTATGATCGGGGCCGACCGTCAAGCCAAAAGGCACCTGGTTCGAGCCACTGGGAAGGGTGACTTCCGACCAGGTCTGGGTGGAGGGGTCGTAGATCCCGATCCCGGAACTGCTGCCGCCATGTTCGGTGAAGTAAAGCTTTCCGCCCGGCCCGCCGTGATCACCGAGTTGAACAGGCTGAAGCCGGTCAGCGTGTTCGGCACCGAGAACTCGGTGACGGTGCCGGGGCTGCTCGGGTTGATCTCGCCGAGAGCGTTGTTGCTCACGTCGGTAAACCAGATGACCTGATGGCCCTGGCCGTCCGGGCCAGTCGTGATGCCGAACGGCCGGGCGTTGGCGGGCATCCCGCTGAGCAATGCCGTAATTCTGAATGCCGTGGCCCGGGTTCGCCGGGTCGAGCGTCCCGATCGCCCGCCCCAGGAGCTCGGTGAACCAGAGCTTGCCATCCGGTCCGACTGTGATCGACTGGGGCCTTGCACCCACGGGCAAACCCTGCGAGTACGACGTGATCGTGCCCGGACTGGCCGGGTCGAGCATGCCGATCGCATTGCCCGCCATCGGTGAACCAGAGCTTGCCGCCCAGGGAGACGATATCGGTAGGCTGAGCCGGGACGCGAAGTGGGCGTGGGGTATTCCGTCACCGTCGTGCTCAGCAGTTGCCGCGATTCCAGAAACTCAAGTGCAAGGTGCCGCGTCCGGCTGATCCGCCGGGCGATGAGCGTGCCGGTGCTCAAGGAAGAGAAATAGCGCCGCCAGCCTGCCTGGGTGTGATCTCTGAGACTCATCAATCCGGTTCCCTTTGTTCGATTGGGGTTAGTCTATAAGTCAAAAGCATACGCAGGCATCTGATGCTAATCAACCGCGATCGGCACAAGTCGTAATTTCACAACATCCATCGGTCGACCGGCACGCTCGACTCATCATGAACCGTCTTTTTCGGAGGTTAAACGATCGTGCGCACAATTTCAAGCAAGCAATGATGCAGAGCGTCAATCAGCAATCCCCAAGCCGCGCGGCGGGGACGCCGGCCAGGGAGATCCTGAGCAGCGCCCGGGTTCTGTCGGGCCTCAGAGCCCGTAAAGCTCGTGGTATTTCTGCTTCAGAGAGGCGATCAGCGGGGCAGGGTCTGGACACTGACCGGTCGCATGCTCGATGAGCTTGCGAGGCCGGTAACGCTGCGCGTGGCGATGGACGTTTTCCCGCAGCCACGACAAGAGCTCGCCGAACTCGCCCCGCGCGAACGAGCCATCCAGGCCGGGCAGGTCTTGGCGGGCCCGGGCGAAGAGTTGAGCGGCGTAAAGGTTTCCGAGAGTGTAGGTTGGGAAGTAGCCGAAGAGGCCGGCGGCCCAGTGGATGTCTTGCAGGCAGCCGTCGCTGTCCTTCGCGGGAATGACTCCCAGGGCGTCACGGTATTTCTGGTTCCAGGCTTCGGGAAGGTCCACTGTCACCAGGTCGCCGGCCAGGAGTGCCTGTTCGATCTCGAATCGGACAATAATGTGCAGGTTGTAGGTGACCTCGTCGGCCTGCACCCGGATCAGGCTCGGCTCGACGTGGTTGACGGCGGCCAGAAACTGGTCGAGCGAGACGTCATGGAGGGCCCGGGAAAAGACGCGCCTGGCTTGCGGAAACCAGAATGTCCAGAAGGCCCGGCTCCGCCCCACGGCATTCTCCCAGAGCCGCGACTGAGACTCGTGCACGCCGAGCGAGACCGCCTCGCCCATGGGCGTGCCGAAGTGCTCGGCGGGCAAGCCCTGTTCGTACAGCCCGTGGCCCACCTCGTGGAGGATCCCGAAGAAGGCGTCGCTGAACTGCCGCTCGTCGAAGCGGGTGGTGATCCGCGTGTCCCCCGGTCCGATCCCGGTGCAGAACGGGTGAGCCGTGACGTCGAGCCGGCCCCGCTGGAAGTCGAATCCCAGGGCGGCGGCCGCCATTTCGCCAAAGACCCTCTGCCGGTCGATGGGGAAAACACGGTTGAGAATAGCTCCAGCGCCAGTGCGCTTCGCTGCCTCGCTGATCGTTTGTGCCAAGGGCACAAGCTCGGAACGCAACGCAGAGAATAGAACCGCCAGATCAGACGCTCTGGCCCCCGGCTCATAGGTGTCTAGCAGGCTATCATAAGCAGTGGAGGCTGGCTCGCCGGCGGATGCCGTGGCCGGCAGCAGGCACTCGGCCTCTTGTTTCTTGAGCTGGACGATCTTGTCCAGCCAGGGGCGGAATCGCGGATAATCGTTCTCGGGGCGGGCGATGATCCATTCCTGATGTGCCAGGGAGGTGGTTCGGGCAAGGTCCTCGACGAGTGCGCGTGGCAGCAAGGTCTGGCGTTGATACGAGCGGGTGATTTCCCGGACGTTGACGGCCGGAGCGGATTCGGGATCGGCCGTCAGGTCGGAACCGGCGATGAGTGCGAGAAGCTCACCGATCCGCGGGTCGGTCGCCCGGTCGTGGTGCAGCCCGGCCAGCAGGGCCATCTGTTCGCCCCGGTGCGCGGAGCCCCCGGGGGGCATGTAAGTCTGCTCGTCCCAGCTCAGCACGGCCGAGCAGGAGGCAAGGAGTCCAATTTCGCGAGTCTTCTGGATCAGCTCTCTGTAAGCGATTTCGGGTTGGTTCCCCATGCGACTTGGCCCTGGCCTGGAGATCAACGGGACGTTCGTGGGAGCGTGCCGAAAATAAAGAATCGCCCACAGGGGGCGATCGGAGAAAAACAGAACGGCGACCGCCCCAGAGGGTACGATCGCCGTCGCCAAATTCAGGCTTAGATTAACATCGGGCCAACCGTTTGATCAAGCAAATGGCACGCTTGAAGAAGCGGCGGAAGGTGAACAGGCCGCTCAGGCCGATTCCCAGCAGAGCCATCGAGGCTGGCTCGGGAACCGACAGAGAAACCCTGGTTGGTGAAGGAGAAGCTGGCACCGTTGCTGCCGCCGAACACGGTGATGTCCTTCTGAACCAGGATCGAGTCTCACTCCAGCGAAGTTGAGCGTGGTCAGAGATCGGTCCCGGTGGCTGGAGATCTCAACGGAATCCCGGCTGAGCACCGGTGCCAGTCGCGTTAAAGATGCGTTTCACCGATCGCGACCGACCCGGTCCCGCCAAAGTTGAGTGAAGCCGCCCGACAGGATGGCGTCAATGATTGAGACTCCCGTGGGGGCTGTCACAACGTATAGATGATGGCATAGTCAACGGTCTGGTCCGCCGGCCGCGCGAAGAACGCCCCGTGAATGTGAGGCCGTTCTCGTCCCGGCGTGAAATTCGGATGACGCGTGACGTCAGAAGCATCGAGCGGGGGCGAGCCGGTGGGCGACGGGCTGTACGTGAAGTCCGAGAACTTCAGGTCAGCTCACGATGCCGCGAAATTCCCGGTGGCTGCGTCGAGAGGCTGATCCAAGTCTGTAGGCAAGTGTAACTGACCCGGCCCGGGCTTCAAACGCGCCCAAGCTCAGGGCCAGCAGCCCCGCAGCTAGGCCAAAAAGAAAACGTCTCGTCATGTTACCTCCTGGAAGAAAGTCCTGAAAGAGGGAGAGATACTCAGTCTCATCTCATGACACTACCGAAAAGCCGCCGATCCCCGGCTTGGAGAACCCGACAAACATCCTTGAATGCAAGCCGGCCCGCAGATTTTCCGGAGAGGTGTTCAACAGACCGCGGCACCCGAAGGGTCACTCCAGACTCGAGAGTCGAAAGCGAGTCTCCGAGGCTTCCATGGTCATTGGCTTGACTGCAGAGAGAAAGTATTCTTCCCTAAGATAAGTCTCTCTTGGTAAGGAGCCGCAAGCCGGGAAAGACTCAACCAAGAGACAACGACAAGACGCCCGAGCTAGCGTCCAGGTTACCGCGAGTTCCCTTCGCCGACGCCCGCCTCGGCAATCACACGTTCCCTCGATGCATCGACCAGTGAGGCGTACCTCAAGGATTAATGCCCGGTGAATAGAGCGTGATCTTGTCCCGGTCGAGCCGACGTGTCAATGGAAAGAACAGGTTCCCGACCCAGCACTCCACGGAGTAAACCGCTAAGTCAACAGCATGTGACGGTTTACTTCACGCCAGCCAAACGCCCGTTCAGAATCCAGGCTCCTCCCTCTCAATGAGGCATCATGCGGATGAGTCTGGTCGCCATCACGATCGATAAGAACCGCCGCGGAAGAAAACGTCACGCAAGCTACATCTCACCGATCGCGAACTATGCTTCTAGCTTATCACCAAGTCCAATACAACCGGATCGGCGTAAAATCGACGAAAATCAACATGGTCCACATCAAACGAACGCACTGGATGTTGGAAAAAAGCGTCACAGGTCCAAGGTGCTGATTTATTGACACATACGACGCCACTAATCCCAACCGCCGTGGTCAGCCAAAGCCGGAAAACTCACCGATGGAGTAGCACGATTTAATGAATGCGTGATGAATCACTTTGAGAGATCCACCTTGTCACATCAGTCCAACGCCCAGGTAGTGGGTGACCCGGGCCGCGTTCTGCCGGGGCCGGCTCTTGGAGAGGCCGGGAATGGCCGCGTGCAGGTCCTTGCCGAAGGAGGGCTCATCGCCGACCGCGTCCCGGCCATGCTCCTGGCACCATGACCGCCAGGCTTCGTAGAGCGTGGCGGCCGGCACGATCGCCAGGGGATCGACCACGCACCGGTCGCGAAGGAACGCGGAGATGGGGCTGGCCAGGTCTTCCATGGCGGCCAGCAGCTCGCGCCGGAGCGGGGCTGGATGAACCGGCCGCGGTGGCGGAGCCGCTTCCAGCCGGCGATCGCCCAGAGCAGGATCCCCGGCAGCTCGCACCTCAGCCGGTCGAACAGCCCGGTGTCCTCCCGACCGTAGAACGACCGGGTGAACCCCAGGAGGATCAAGCGGCTGGCCAGGGCCCCGCTGGCGTCCCGCAGCCGGGGCAGCTCGTTGGAGATCAGCACGAACCGGGTGGGCAGCCGCCCGGTCCAGGCGTCCAGATGCTTGCGGTCGATCGTCTGGCCGTCCTCACCGCTGATCGACAGCAGACACTCGACGATGGCGGCGTTGTCGGGCCGGCTGGAGAGGCGGGCGTCGGGAAAGATCGCCACGGGCTTGTTGATCAGCGAGGACAGGCCGAACGGCCGGGCGAGCGTGCCCAGGGTGGGATTCACCACGTTGTTCTCGCCGACGAGCGCCTTGAGCACCCGCGCGATCGTTCCCCGGCCCGACCGCTTGGGCCCCACCATCATCAGGATCTTCTGTTGCCGGGTGTCGGGGGTCAGCAGGTATCCAAACCACTCCTGAAGGCAGGCGATGCTCTCCTTGTCGTCTCCCCAGATCTGCCCGAGGAAATCCAGCCACTCGGCCGGCTCCGAGGCGGCCGCGACGAAATCGTAGTCGAGTGCGAAGGCGTTGAAGAAGCGCGGGGTCGGCGGGATGGCCCAGGGAGCTCCTTCCAGGGAAGACGGCAGGTGTACCAGGGCATTGCGGGCCGGCAAGATCTCGTCCACCGGCCACGGGAAAATTCCCTCGGCGTCGGGCGAATGAGGAGCCCGGGCGGGCTGCTCATCGTGCCTGGGCGCGTCCGATCCCGGAAGTCCGTCAATCCAGGCCGGCTGAGCCGGGCACGCCGTCGCCGGCACCAGCACCATCCCGGAGAGCGCCTGGAGCACGTCGGTGACCAGGCGGCTGGTCACGGCCCGGAGACGCGGACCCCGCCGGGAGCCCGATCGGTTCGATCCTTCGTCCCGCTCCCGGGCATGCTGCGCGCGATCGATCTGGTGCAGCCGCTCGAACTCTCTGGCCAGCGACCGGGTGAGCTGGGCACGGATCTCTCCGAAGGGGATGCGGCGATAGGCCGAGCCATCCCAGCCATGAAACTCCTCGCGCCAGAATCGCAGGCCGAGCTCTCCCGCAAACGCAAACTGTTCGTCGAGGAAGAGCCTGGCCAGGCGGTGCGGGTTGTCTTCCTGGCCCTCGGGACAGGGAACGCCGGCCGGGGCCGAGGGGCTGGTCGGAACCCCGGACCTGGGGAGATTGGCCGGGAGTACCTGCCTGGCCGGTCCGGGGGACCGATGGGGCGATGATGCGAGGTAACCCCGCGGGCGGTCGTCCGGAGCGGCCTCGGCGCTTCTCAGCTTGTGCTCGAGCTCCGCCCTCGACCAGGGAGGATCGCACCGCTCGTTCCACTCCAGCAGGAAGGGGCGGGCCTCGTCGATGGTCAGGCCGAATCCCTTGACCAGGACGCACGCCGCGTGGAACGTCCGGTCATGCCCGCGCTGGCCGGAGATCGCGGCGGGAATTCGGGCCAGGTAGGCAGCCACTCCTCGAAGCTGGCGGGCCGACCGCGGCCCGCACTGGTCCGGAGAGCCTGGCGCGGCCGTCGTGCGGGTTGCCGGCGACGACTCGCAAGCGGGCACGCCCCGCCGCCTCAGCCACGAGGCCAGATCGACGGGGGGCAAGACGGATACGCTCTGTGAAGAGCCGACCGCGGGCGATCCCGGGCAGGTGTGGTCGGAGTCCATGGTGATTCGCCGCGCGTGGTGCTGTCATCGTGTTGTCTTAGCCGGGAGATCGCGAGTGGGCGCCGGGGCCCGGGGGCCCATGCCATCAAGGGTCACCAGCCGCCAGGGACGGTCGGGCCGGGGAGACCCTTTTGCCTTGAGCGTGCCCGGCAGGCCGATCAGCCGCGCCGGGTTCACGGTCGCCTGGTCAACCTGCACCGCCGCGTCACTGTACGTGCCGGAGATCGCCTTGACGGTCTGCACCACGAGGGCGCGGTGCGGCGGATCGTTGGGATAATCGGGCAGCCGGACCAGGATCCAGGCTCCGTTGCCGGAGCGGCCCCAGAGCGCCGAACCGGCGAGATCCGGCTCGCCTCCCAGGATGGCATCACGCCGGGCAATCGCCGCCTCCAGCTCGGCGTCGGTGCTGCTGATGTCCGGCGGGCGGACCGGGTCGATGTCGAGGTAGAGCCATCGCAAGACGGCCACGTCCACATCGCGGGTGGTGTGCCGGCTCCGGACCAGCCGGTTGTCGCACCGCGCCAGCAGGTCCTGGCGGACGGGATTGATCGTGACATAGCCCGAGACCCCGCGCAACTTTCGGGCCTGGGCGGTCAACCGCTCGACATCGCTGTACCAGCCGGCCAGCGTTGATCCTCCCGGGGCCTGGCCAAGGTTCTCGGCGCGGCGAATCTGGCCCCGCCGGTCAAACCCGGCGTGCAAGATCCGCAGCTCAGTGCAACCGGCCTCCGGCTTCCTCAGAAGCTCCAGGAACCGCCGGGTCATTCCCGGGTCGCAGCTCGCGGCCAGCGTGCTGGCCGGACGAACCAGCCCCTGCTCCACCGCAGCTCTCAGCCCCCCGCAGTTCGCTGTGCTTCCCATTGTGGTTTCCCCGGTTCACAATCTACCCCGGCTTGCGTTAGCCGGCGGCAGGAATCGAACCCACAACCCGCGATTTACAAAACCGCCGCTCTGCCGGTTGAGCTACGCCGGCATTGAGATCAGGAAGGGACCGCGCCATAGCAGGGCTTGCGAGGAGGTCCAAACGGCGGCGTCGTGCGGCCGGTCCAGTTCGCCCCAATGGCGGCTGCCGTCGATTCCAGATGAGCGACGAAGACCTCGGGCAAGAGGGTCCGGTGCCTCCGGTCCCATTGAAGGGCGAATTTCACATCGGCCCTCGCCGCGTTCTGGTGGTTGTCGGGATAGCGGCGAAGCCGGATGCCGTGACGGTGGTCTGCCGACTCGTGCCAGAGTTGAAAGAAGCCGATCGGTACATATCCAAATCTGCTGTCCGCCCACCGGGCACCGATCGGGTGCTCGCGGGTGCTCACGATGCAATTCCAGCCCCGTCGCGGGTGGCCAGCGGCTTTCAGTTTTTGCCAGGCGTCCCAGCCTCGGACGAGAATCCGGTCGGCTCCGTGGATGTCTTCGGGGTCCAGGTCGGCGTTGACCAGGCTCTCGCGGAAGTCGCCAGGCAGGGCGATGTCCGCGTCCAGATGCAGAAGCCAGTCGCGATGAGAGAGCATCGCCAGGCCACGTTCGACGGCCCGCCCCTTGTTGAACGGTTCGCCGCTGCGATAGAAGTCGCGGGTTGTGACGACTTCGAGATTCCGCTCGTGGCAGAGGTTCAGGGTCGCATGATCATCGGGGCTTGTGACGATGATCCAGCGGTCCAGATGTTGCCGATTCTGGGCGATCGTCTCGGCCAGAAAGTCGGAGTAATTCACACACACCGTAACGGCCTCAAGAAACACGGGACGGCTCCTGATTCACTGGGGGTTTCCGAACGAGTCATAAGTCATGGCGACCAGGATGAGCGCCTGCGCCAGATAGGCGACTATTAATGCGAACATCGCGACCGAGTGGCTGAAGAACGTCGCTGCATCGTCGAAGCCCCATGAGGCGGCCGGCGGTTGCGCGGTCCTCAGGCGCCCGTCTCATCGAGGTCCAGCAGGGGTGTCAGGTACGCGCGCAGCTTGTGCAGCGCGAGCTGCTCGATCTCCCGGATCCGCAGAGATGTGATGCCAACGCTGCGGCCGATCTCGTCGCACGAGGGGCGCCGTGGTGGATCGGAGCGTTGCTCCGGGCCCCAGCCGGTGGGATCGTCCAGACCGAACCGGCGGCGGATCAACCAGGCCTCGAAGGGGGCCAGACGCTCCAGCGCTGCATGCAGGAGCTCCGCCTCTTCGGCCTGCTCCAGCTCAAGGTCGTGACGATGCTTGTCGGGAATCGTCTCATCGAGCGAGCGCTCCGTGCCGTCGTCGCCCTTTGTCGAGAATGGCTCCTGGTGGATCATCGCCTTGACCAGCGAGCTCAGCCTCTTCGGCGAGATCCTCATGCGGGAAGCGATCTCGGCCGGGTTGAAGTCACGCGTGTCGCCGTCCGACGCGGCGCGGAGCTCGTCGATCACTTTTCGGTACCGGCCTTGTAGCCAGAACAGGCGGTGAGGCATGCGGACCAGCGAGAAGTTGTCGGCGACGGCCCGCTGGATCGTCTTCATGATCCAGAGCGCCGCGTACGACGAGAACGGCGCATGCTGGGTTGCGGGATCGTAGCGTTCCGCAGCGCGGATCAGGCCACAATGCCCCGCCTGCATCAGGTCGGCGAGGGTCGAGCTGCAGGAGGTGTAGCGATGGGCAATCTTGGCGACCAGCCGCGAGTTCGCCAGGATCAGGGTGTTACGGGCGTCAGGGTCGCCGGCCTGGATCCGCTTGACCAGCACGCCGACGTCCCGGGAGCTGAGCCGGCCGTCGGACGACGGCGCGAGACCCGCTTGCCGCCCCCCCTTGCGCGGGCGCTTTCCCCTCGGCGTTCGATCAGGACCCTGTGTGGCTCGACTCTCGAGGGCCCGGTCACCTCCGGCTGAACGCGGCAAGACGCGCCGCCACTCGATGCACGGGATGAAGCTCGTCATGGTTGTTCCTTGATCAGGGAGATTCGTCGGTTGCCGGGTTTTCCTGCCGCAGTCGGAGCCTCATCGAGAGGTCGGACCGTTTTCCCAGACCCGGCCAGAGGACTCGTGGCACCCGACCGGCTCGGCTTGGCAACCGCAGCGCCGATGCTCCAGCGCCCCGCGGTCACCGCCTCGATCGCCGCCCGCGCGGTGGCGAAGTCGTGGCTCCTGAGGTCGATCCCGACATGGTTCACAGGGCGGACGTACCACCGTCCTGCGCGATGCCCCGCGCGGAACTGCGCGGTGAACCGGGGCGTGTAGACGAGGAGCTGCTCGCCCGTGATGCGGTCAAGCACCCGGAGCGTGCCGTTGGGGTGGCGGGGCTCCACGTGAACCCGCGGCACGGCCGGTGCATGGACCGGGAGCAACGTCAGCATTGCCAGCGCCTGGGAGGAGGAGGGCGAACGCCGCCGGGGCCTACTCCGCGGCGGTGGGGGAAGCACGGGCTTGCCCTCCCCTGCCTCGTCGGAGGCCGGGCGCGGGGTTGTTTGCAAGTCAGGGATCATGGGACGCTACCTCCCGTTCATTCAAGCCGGGGAGAGTGAAGTGGAACCTGGGCCGTCGGCGGTGCCCGGGGCTCAGCCCTGGCTCAGCAGCCTTGGCGGCTGGCTTTCCTGGCGCCGGCGGGTCCAGAGCATGGGCGAGGGCTCGGCCGCGCGGGCCTGGGGGATGGCGTCGGACGCCAGCTCTCGGAGCAGCTCCGAAGCGTTGTCTCCCGGGCGGATGTGCCGCGACAGGACCGCGAGCGCCCAGTCGGCCGCTGCTCGGTGACGCACCAGCACCTTGAGCCAGGCGAAGGGCTGAATGTCCTCCTCGAACGCGAGGTCGGTTATGACCTTGGACCCCTGCTGGCTCGCTCCGCGATCTTGCCGGAGAAGCTCCAGGGGAATGACACTCCAGCGCCAGTCCAGCACCGCGCCACCAAGCCTGGCGCCGAACAGCAGAGCTCCCCGGAGATCGGCCCCGACAAGCCGCGCCTCCTCGAGGCTGGCGAGCCGCAAATCCGCCTGGCGGAGGTCGGCCTGGCGGAGGTCGGCCCGTCCCATCAGCGCCCTCCTGAGGTAGGTGCCCACCCCACGGGCTGTCCTCAGGTCCGCCCCCTGAAGGTTCGCACAGGCGAGCTCGGCATGACTCAGGTCGGCGCCCCGGAGATCGGCCCCCTCGAGCGCAGCCCAGGGAGCCACCGTTCCCTCGAGGTCGGCGTAGAGCAGCTTCACGTGCTGCTCCACGGCCATCGCCAGGGCCCGGGGAAAGTCGGCGGCTTCCACCAGGGCGATGGGCGTCGCATTCCAGCGATGCAAGATCGTATAAAGCGGCATCTCTTGATCTCTCCCGACGATGGTCGCCAGCCGGGCGGGCATGGCGCGCACCCTGTCCGTGCAGGCCGGGCGAGCGCCGCCAGGCCAGCCTCGTGACCAGTAATTCCGGTTCAGACGTTTCACCTCCGCCCGGTGTCGTGCTCCGAGCCACCGGGCGGGAAGAGCACCGCGCCAAGCTGCGGTGCGGGAGGGATTTGCGGCGACAGAGGGCCTCACTACCGCAAGGCCCCTGCCCCGCTACGAGCCTCGCGGCTCCATGTCAACCGGGACCGACGGGCCCCGACGGAGGAAACGGCGGGAGCACGATCGGGGGATTGTCAGTCGGCAACGGCCCCGGGTCGGGCTCGGGTCCCGGAGGCGGGACATGGCCGTCGGAGACCGGCACCACCGTGGTGGTGGTGTAGCCCCATAGACAGCTCATGCTGAGCTTCCGTTCCAGCGAGTCAAACAGATCCAGACCCTCAAATGCAAATCTACAGTTCATCGTTGCGGGCTCCTTTACAGGTTGAAACAACGCTCCGGTGCAGCCGGACCAACACAACGAAACGATCGGGCCAGAGCCTGGCCTCGGCCATTTCCACTCCACTCGATTCCCCGTCACCTACGCGATTTACCTAATAAGATCCTGTTTCCGGGTCGCGCAGTTTCACAAAGACGGGAGTTTTTGGGAAAATCTCCCAAAGTCACAGAAGTGGTTTGCAGATGAGGGGGGAACGCTGGATCCGCGCAGCTCCCGCGGGGAGGCGTGCCTCAGTCGTCGTGTGATGCGAGATCGGAGCGGAGGAGACGGGCGACCCGCTCGCACGCCGCGATATACATCTGGTCCAGGGCGAACTGGACTCTCTGGCTGGGGTCGGTTTCTTGAGAGCGGAGCTGCAGCAGTGGCACGACGGCCCTGAGCCAGAGGCGATTCTGAACGTCAGGGTCCACGAACTCCGGGAAGTCGTCGCCGGGCTCCTCGAGCTCGGCTGAGTCGGGGGGGGCCTCGTCGCCGGCACTGGGTGAGCTTGCCAGCGGATCGAGGACATCGCCTGCCCCGGCGGGATCGCGCGGGTCGTTGTCGCTCGGGTCTGGTGAGCGGGAGGACTCGGGTCTCATGGCCGTTCCACTCCGTGCTGATGGGTGAGCGGTCCCGGGCCAGGGCCAGGGTGGTCAGCGCGTCTCGCCGGCCCGGAGGCAGTCGAAACAGTCGTGATGGTTGACCAGGCCCTGTTGCCCACGCCCCAGGGCACATCGGGCGAGGCCGGCACAGCCGCAGTCGGTCCGTGCGGAACGGTGCGGGCACGCGCTGAGACGGCGGATCAGCGCGAGTGATTCCACCAGGCCCGGAGTTACGCCAGAGCTTCCACTCGCGGGCGACAGGCCCTCGCCTCGAGCCAGTTGCCGAAGCAGAGACCGGTAGCTCGCGTTGTAGGCGGCGTGGTTCGGATCCGTCAGCTCGCAAAGGCGCCGAACCTCAATGCCCTTGCAGGGCAATCCCGGTTCGACGGGACAGTGTGCACACCGCGCCTGATTGTCGCCCATGGTCACGATGCGAACTTGTCGGGCCGCTCGGACTTCGCGAAGCCAGCGCCGGGGCGGCGGGCCACGGCGAACAGGGACGTACCAGTCGGAAGCAGCCCCCGGACAGCCAGCGGCTGCTCGACCAGGAAGGCCAGCCGGGCGGCCCAGAGGAGCGGCCAGGGGGGCAGCTCGATGTAATGACGATAAATCTCCGACGGCGTTTCGCCTGGTCGCAAGCGCGGTCGGTCGCGATGCCGTCGGAGCGTGGGAACCAGCCACCGGCCCCACCAGAAGGTCTGTTCCAGTTGCAGCCCCGAGCCCGCGAACGCCGCGCGGAGGGTTCCCGGGAGGTAGCGCCGGCGATGGCCCTGGATGGCGTCGAACTCGGTGAACAGCTCCGGCAGCGCTGGAACGCTGACGATCAGGACCCCGCCTGGCCGCACGAGTGAACCGAGCTGGTGGATCGCGGCGCGATCGTCGTCGAGGTGCTCGATCACATCCAGGGCCAGCGCCGCGTCGCAAATCGGTGCGTCGCGGCCGAGGGGCCTGGCCAGGTCGGCCTCGATCAGCCGCCGCTGGGGCCGGTCGAGCTGTTCGAGCGTCCGACGCGAGATATCCAGGCCGATGACCTGGTAGCCACGCCGTTCCAGGGCCTCGAGCGTGACTCCCCAGCCGCAGCCGGCGTCAAGGACCCGGGCCGGGCGTCGGATGCCCAGCCGCGCCAGCAAGTTCAGGGTCAGGGCCGCGCGGGCCCGCCACCAGGGATGGCGCCCGATCAGGTCGGCCAGCTCGACGAGGATCTCCTCGGCCATGCTGTCGGCGGTGTCACCTTCGGACCAGCGCTCGATCACGGCTGAGCGGCTCCCGTCGGACGATCCTCGCCCTGCTCTGCCCCCTGCTCTTCGGGACGGTCGCCCGTCTTCCCGTGGTGGTCGCGAACAATGTAGGTCGGGCGCCCTTTCGTCTCCAGGAAGATGAGCCGGATGTACTCGCCGATGATGCCCAGGCTGAAGAGCTGGATCGATCCCATGAACAGCACGGTCACCAGGGTGCTGGCCCAGCCCCGGGGCGCGGTCTGGTGGTAAAGGGCGTCGCTGAGAACCCAGACCAGGAGGGCCAGCGAGATGCCGATCGTGACGATCCCCAGGTAAGTCACCAGCCGCAGGGGGTAGCTACTGAAGCTGATCAGACCGTCGATGGCCAGCAGGATCAAGGCGCCGAGAGTGTACTTGGGCTGCCCCGCCTCGCGAGCAGCGCGGTCGTAGACCAGGCCGGTCTGCCGGAAGCCCGCGAACGATCGCAGTCCGCGGACGAATCGCATTCGCTCTGGCAAGTGCTTGAGCACGTCGACCACGCGCCGGTCCATGAGGCAGAAGTCGCCGCTGTCCAGGGGAATGTCCAGGTCGCTGATCGCGCCCAGGATCCGGTAGAAGCCGAAGTAGCCCAGCCGCTTCAGGAGGCCCTCCTTGCGTCGTTGCCGCACGCCGTAGATCACCTCGTAACCCTCGCGCCATTTCTGGACGAAATGCGGGAGAGCCTCGGGCGGGTCTTGAAGGTCGCCGTCCATGACGACGACCGCCTGGCCCCGGGCATGGTCGATCCCGGCGGAGACGGCGGCCTGGTGCCCGAAATTGCGGCTCAGGTGGAGAGCGGCCACGTGCCGGTCCCGGGCGATCAGCGCGTCGATGAGGCAGGGCGTTCCGTCCCGACTGCCGTCATCCACCAGGAGGATCTCGTAAATCAGGTCAAGGGACTGCAGGACCGCGTCGAGCCTGCGGTGCAGCTCCGCCACGTTCTCCTGCTCGTTGAAGAGCGGGACCACGACGCTGATCACCGGAACTGGGTCTGTGCGCGGAACCAGAGCGCTCATGGCACCACGCGATGGCTGGATTGTTGCGGTTATCACGAGCCGATGAGGCGTCGCTTCGTGGCTCATGTAGTATTCTCAAGGGATGTCGGGCCCGGCGGGGTGGCTCGATCCACAGCCGGTTACTCGAGACTATAGACAATCTGCCGGTGACCGACAGGTGGCGCTGCCGTCTCGCCAAGGCTGTTTCCTTCAGAACCAGCCTTCCTATACGACCGTCGCCGTGGCCGGCAAGCAGGCCGACCATATCGCCGCCCGGTTGGTCCACGAGGCGGTCAAGCCCCTGGTTGCTGGCCAGACGCGGTTCACCCTGGCCCTCGAAGACACGCCGACACAGCGTTATGGGCCATCCGCACAGGGAGCCGGCATCGATTACAACCTGACCCCCTGCCCGGCGGGCTCGCCCTACGTCTACGGCCACATCGGTGTGGTGCTGGGGCTGCTGGGCGTCCATCCGGCTTGGGGCACCATCGCGCTGCAGCTGTTGGCCCGGTTGAGTACGTCCGGGGCGATCCCGCGGCGGGGCTGGCGTGCGGCCGCGACCGGCGTCATCCCTGCGCCCCGCGGGGGACCGGGCCGCAGCAGGTTCTTGATGTTGGTACTGCATAGACCTTGCTGAGGACGTCGAGTGGATGGACTGGAAGCCGACCAGGATCATGATCGCGGCGTAGAGCTACGTATGTGTATGTAATCTATGATCCCAAGGCTAGAGGGCCGGGCAGGTGGAGACTTCTCAGCAGATTCTCAGCGCCATCTGCACACACCCGAATACGAGAGCAAGCAGCGTGGTCTGTGAGTGACGTGAATCGCAAGTGCTCCAGCCGTCCGCCAACTTCGCTGATGAGCCGTAGAACTGCGGCCGTCCGGTGAAACGTCAGCGGGTACTCCGTTTGTTTGGTGGGTCGGTTCTCAACCATGACTACTCTGGTTGGGAGACTGCGGGATCCCCCGCGACGTGATCGATCATCGGGTTTTTGCTCGTTATGGGTGAGATTTTCAAAAAGCAATCTAATTTCCGCTCGTTATCGTGGCTCGAACCACAGCCGGTTCCTCAAGACTATAGACAAACTCCGCGGCGACCGGCAAGTGACGCCGCCCTCCCGCCGCGCCCTCACTCCGTGATCGAAAGCGACGTGTATCCGCTGCTCCAGAGCACCGGGCAGCCCGTGCTGGTCACCGTGTAGTGAAGGAAGAACGGGCTGCACGTGGTGCTGTCCAGGGACAGCGTAAAGGGATCATATCCCGGGCTGACACAGCGCTGGCTCTGACCGGTCGGACAGTAGCCGCTCAGGAAGTAGGTCACGGACAGCGTGATCGACGATCCCGGGCAGGCCAGCGAGAAGAGCAGCTGATTGGTGCACGCCGAATTCCACTGCCCCGGAGGCACGTAGACCAGCGGCGTCGAACCGGCACCGATCAGGCTGTTGGTCCATGAGAGCGTCAGGCTCTTCTTGGGGATGTTGCACGGCGAGCAGCTCAGCACGGGCGAGGAGGCGCCAGCCCGAGACTCGGCCACCCAGCGGCCACCAACCGCCAGGGCCACGAGGAGGTCGCCGCCTTGGGGCGGCGTTCCGCCAATGACCACCACGGGAATGGTCCGCGACACGTCCCCGGCCAGAGATGCGGTTTCGCCTTCATCGTCCCCGCCATCCAGCCGCACCGGGTTCATCAGGTAAACCCGGTCGGTGCCGCTGGGCATCGCGGCTCCCCCCACCACCTGCCCCAGGAACCGCGGCGTCCCTCGTGGCGCCAGCGCAATCGCCAGGCTCAGTGCGGCTGTCGCGCGCGGGTCGCGTGAGCGAAGCCTTAGCAGGCGAGTGGGATCGTGTTCCATGTCCGCCCCCAGGTCCTCCGCACGGTGGGATACTTGGCTCGGCTTGCCGCACCGCCGGGCTCAGCCGTCATAGCGAAACGTCCAGCGGCCGCCGCAGGCGTGGGCGATGATCCGGGTGCCCGCGGGAGGAATCTGGGTGCCCAGGTTGAAGGCGTAGATCGTTCGCGTGCTGTCCTCGGTGAACGTGGCCACCGCGCCTTCGGTTTCGGGCCCGTCCACCTGAAGCGGCGAGCAGGCGTAGAAGGCCGCGGGGCCGGTCGGGTAGCTCACCACGACCCGGGTCTGCGCCAGGACCGCCACCGTGCCGTCCTCGGCGAAGGGAACGAGCCGGTCGGCGGCGGCGCGGGCCGCGGACTGGCGATCGCGCAGAATCCGCGTCTCACTCATTTCAGATCAGCTCCGGACGGCGGTCGGCCAGCTCGAGGACAGTCGCCTGGCGCTGGCCGGTGAAATCCCATGTCAGGGCCACGATCACGGGATACACCGGCGACTCGCCGCTGCCGGTGCCGAGATTGGTCTGCAACGAGATGTCGCGGCCATTGATCCGGCCCACCCGGTCACCGACGTGAAACGCGGTGATCAGGCTGGGAATGGTCACGCGGCCGGCGAGGGGCGGAAGCTCATGGGCAGCCCGGAGCTGATTTGCGTGCGCCATGGCGAGGGGCGTGTCGTCGCGAACGATGATCGGCTCGGTCCCTGGGTTATAGAGCGAGACGGGCGCGATCGTTTCCAGGCGGAAGTGGTCGCGCGCGTCAACTCTTCGGCGCACCGTGAAGACCGTGGGCGAGGCTTTCCTGGCGGGGATGACGGCCGGCAGCATCAGGTCATCGTCGATCACGGTGGTCAGCCTGAGCATGAACCGGGTGTTGGGGCTCGAGGGGTTGGCCTGGCTGGTGATCCCGCGAAGGGTGCGGCTTGGCTCCTGCGGGCTGGTACCCGTGTAATCGCCGATCGGCCAGCACTCGGGGTCTTCCACGGTCACAAGGATACCCAGGCGGTCGTCGAGGAGCTCCCAGCCGCCGGCGATCGGCTGCCATGTTCCCGACCCGTCCCACAGGCCCGGCACCGGCCCTTGATAATCACGCGAGAGCGCGAGCTGGGCCCTTAGCGGCTGGCCCTTCGAATCGCGTGAAAGCAGTGTGTTCGACCCGGGCCGGAGCCGCCGCACGTAGGAGGACTGGCCCGTCTCGGTGGCGGGGAAGATCGCCGAGAGATCCAGAGGCCCGGTCTGCCAGCTTCCCGAGGAGGCGTTCCAGTGCCCGTCTCCCGCCTCGTCGCCCACGTAGCAGCGGTACTTCCGTCGGACGTCTCCGCTGGCGGTGGAGAGGTTGGCCCGGAGGAACTGGCTGCGCTCGCCCGCAGCCTCGTCGCCGGCCGCGGGCGTGAACCCCGGCGCCAGCACCACCGAGATCTCCACCCGCCGCTGCTCGGTCTCGACGGTGATCGCGTTGACGATCGATCGTGTGTCGCGCGCCAGGCTCAGCGCCGCGATGTTGCACCGGGCCGGGTCGAGCTCCGCGCCTCGGCCGGGCAGCTCTAGGTCGAGCGGCGAGGCTTGGCCCGCGGCATCCTTGCGATAGATCTCCAGCGTCTGGGCGGGATCCCCTGCCTCGTCTTCCCCCGTGACGAACCGCATTCCAAAGCCGGCATATCCCAGTTGCAGCGACACGGCGTCGGGCCAGGGCATGTTGGTCGCGTCAAAATCACGGATGACCACATCCTCAGCCGTGTACTCGCCGGCGTCGACGGGGTCGACGAACCCTGAATCCGCCAGGGGAGCTCGGGCCTGCAGCAGGGCGTCGAGCTGGCTGAAATCCGGGTTCTGCACGTACTTCCCGTCGTTGTGGACAGCAAGGATGTAGCGCACGAACTTTCCCAGCGTCCAGAACGTGCGCGGGTCAGGCTGGCGGTCGAGCCGCGGGTCGAGGAACACGGGGTAGCTGCTGGTCGGGTCGGCCTGGTTCACGTCGTAACCCACGGGTGTGCAGTTGGGCTGACCGTCGGGGTTGAACCGGGTCGGCAGGTCCACCGACACCACCGCGCCGGCCTGGGGGTCGTCGGCATGACGCTGGTACCGGCCGCCGACGGGACTGTCCCAGCACCGGATCGCCACCCCCACGGCCAGGAACGAGACGTGCTGCGCGGTCGGGCTCAGATCGACCTGCGGCACCTGGGCAAACCCGTCGAAGAGCACGCGGCTCCGGCCGTTCGGCGCGATCGCCAGCACGACGATCCGGTCGTCGTTCTGCACAACGTAGGGGCCGACGGCAGCCAGCGGCCAGAGCTGCTCGAACTGTGAGGGGTAGTTGGACGTCCCGTCGGAATCATCCAGCACGTAGCGGAACCGCGCCACCGGCGGCTCGGCTCCCTCCCGGTACTGGATCGAGTCGCACCGCGCGTTTGGCACCAGGGTGTACCGCTGGTCGGCCGCCAGTGAGGGATCGAAGCGGAAGACGCCAAGGGGTACCGCGCTCCCCGCCAGAGACACGGCATAGGGATCAAAGTCGAAGCTGCCGGGCATGCGAGGACCTTTGGTGAAGGTCAAGGTTCCACGTGTTGGGCAGGATTCCTCCTGCCAGCCTGGGCACAGATCGGCAGGACAGGCCCTGCCCTGCGCCTACGACTCGCTCCACTCTTCAGACAAGCCGTCACCCCGTCAGACCGGTGGAGCGGAGGTCGTTGAGCAGGGCGTTGAGCACCTTGGCAACATTCTCCGTGAACTGACGCAGGTTCTCGTAGCCAGCCCTGAGGCTGTTCAGGTCGCCGACCTGGGCGTAGGGCAGTCCGGCCTGGCCGGTGGCGATCCCGGAGAATGCGGCCGACTCGACGATCGACGTGTAGGCGGCCAGCGTCTTGCTCGACACCGTGTACCCCTGGGTATAGGGCCCGGGCCGAACCACCGGGGGAGCGTTCCAGAAGCCGAGCTTCTGGGTTGTGGAGGTTCCGATCTGGGTTCCCGCAACGGTGCCCAGGGCGATGTTCGCACCGTCGTTCAGCGTACCGCCGGCCAGCGGGAGATATGGCAAGGCATCGGTGCCGACGACAGAGCAGACCACGCGGTCGTCGCTCAGGCTGGTGATCGTAGCCGCGCCGGTGACAACCGTTGCCAGCCGGACGTGAGCGGTCGTGGGGTAGCCTCCGGTCGAGGTCGACAGGACGCCGGCGTCGGTCAGGTAGAGGACGCTCGTCTGGCCCGGCCCGAGTGCGAAGGATGCCGCGCCCGTGAAGGTCCCCACCGTGCCGTCGCGCTTCTGGTACCGTCCTGGCGCGAGCCGGACATTCAGGCTGGCGCTGGGAACCTCCAGCGGCGTGACACATAGCCCGCCGATCGGCGCCAGGGCGTCGAGCAAGTCGGCATTGGCGTTCAGCGCCTGGTCCCAGTTCCGATCGGCAACGGCCGGTTTTCCCAGTTTCGTGTTGGGGGCGTACGATGTGGCCATGAGTCCTTGATCCTCGGTTCGGTCAGTCGGGGCTCGGCTGCCAGGTGAGCGTCACGGAGCGGGTCGCCGGGTTGTACGTGGACTTGAGCCGCGATCCATCGGCAAAGGCGGCCGGAGGGCGCGGGGGAGCCTGGATGGCCACCGAGGTCATGACCGGAGTGCCCGGGTTTCCCGCGGCGTCGAACGAGACGACCGCGAACGACCACAGGCCCGATTTCAGCGCGGGGCTCGTCCACTCGTACGACGAGGCTGCACGGCCAAACCCCCCCAGGCCGTAGCCCCCCAGGCCGTAGCCGTCGGTCAGGATGCCGCCGGGGTAAGCACAGATCTCGGCCAGCGGACTGGTCCAGTCGATCCCGCCGCCGGGCTCTGGCTCGCCGTGGACCCGGAAGCCGGCAACGTCGTCGTTTCCGGTCGGGTCCAGGTACGACCCGCCCAGCCAGGAAAGTCGCGCACGGTCGCTCGGCGCGGCGGGGAGGACTGCGGAGAAATCCGTGGTCGCTTCTCCGGGTCCAACCGCCCCGATGTCAATGCGGACCCGGCTTGAGGGCATCGGGATGGCCACCCAGCAGCCTGTCCCGTGCCACGTCAGTGCCCGCCCTACGTAGACCTGAAAGACGGTGCCCGGCGGCGCGGTCGACGTCCATTCCAGGTGGAGTGCCGAACCGTCCCATACCGGGGGCAACACTTCGATGATCGTCGGCCTGTGAAAAGGGCATCGTTTACTGCATCTCCTTTTCTGCCTTGACCGGCGCAGCGGCAAGAAACTATTCTTGGGTAAGCAATGTATTTCATGATTGGGCAGTGTAGAACCCAGGCTCGGCTCTTCACTCGGCTTTGACCTATTCCGATGGATTTCCGGGGCTGGCATCTGCTTCATTTCAGAAGATTATTTCAACCCTGAAATTCCCTGATTATTTTGATCGCATTCTGGTGCTGAAACTCCAGTCTCGCGCAGACTGGCTGAGAGAGATGAAAGATGAACTGAACCGCGCCGGGACGCCGCTGACGCGCGGTAAAATCAAGGTCTTACCTGCCATCAGTCACGATGAGGCGGCGGGCTTTCCGACCATCGGCGAGAGAGGTTGCCTGCTCAGCCATCTGGCGATCCTGAAACGGGAAACGGGCCAGAGAGAGCGGGTGGTCGCGGGTCCTTGTTCTGGAAGACGACCTGGCCATGTCGCGGAAGATCGCCACCTACCAGGCCCAGATCGTCGAGTTTCTCGAGAAGAATCCCTGGGATTTCGTCTTTTTCAGTCGTGTACTGAAGCTGAAGCCTGGAGATCTCAACTCGGTTGGCTTAGAACGATATACAGACGGAATCATGACGACGCATTTCTACTCAATTCAGGAGCGGGTTTTCGACGGCCTGATCCAGTTCATGGAAGAGCTGCAGACTAGACCACGAGGACACGCCGATGGGGGACCGATGTATCAGGACGGAGCGATCACATGGTTCCGCACGCACAGCGCGGACGTGGTCACCTGGGTAGCAAACAAGAACCTGGGCTGGCAACGCAGCTAAAGGAGTGACATTTACGAGAACGGCTGGTTAGACAGCGTACCTTTGGTCAGGGAGCTGGTTGCAGGTGCAAGCAGAGTGAGGTGGACCACTAAAACTGGACACTAGGGATGTTAAACTGATAGAAGGTCACTGTTACATAAAGAGGAGCGTCATGAGAGGCACAAGAAAGAGACATACTGCAGCTTTCAAGGCTAGGGTTGCTCTGGAGGAAGCTAAGCAGAACAGGACTATCGCCGAGCTGTCAGGAACTTTTCAGGTTGATGGTTTACGATGCAGTGGTATGAAGGGATAGCTTCGATACTGATCGGTACCTCGGTTAAACGCAAAGCTGAGGGGCTGAGATGGGTTGAGTAGCTGCAGAAAAGGTTGAGACATAAGGAACTTCATGAAATCTTTGTTGAAGGCGAGAGAATCAAGAGACTGATAGAAAAAGCGATTACTGCGAACACAAACTGCATCGATGTTGGGGGTGACCTGGGCTCGATCCTTTGTGAGTTCGTGCGCTTGTGTCGAAGGGTAGTCACATCGCTATCGAACCGCTTCCTTATAAAGCGGATTGGTCGAAGCGGAAATTGCCTGAGGTCAAGGTTCACCAGGTTGCTCTGGGCGAAGAAGAAAAAGAAGTAGAGTTCTTCTACAATCCACGGCGATCTGGCTTAAGCGGGCTTCTTAAACACGGTGGGAGAGATGAATTGAAGATTATCAAGGTCGAGTGCAAAAGGCTGGACGATATCGTCCCGCTTGACATGCCGATCGGATTCCTCAAAGTCGACGTTGAGGGAGGAGAGTACGGCGTCCTGAAGGGCATAAAGGAGAGTGATCTCCGAGAGCCAACCGATTGTCCTGTTTGAATGTACAAATACCGGACTCTCGACCTTCGGCCTCAAAGCCAAGGAAGTTTTCTCCTTCTTTGAGGATGACATGCGTTATCGCATTTTTCTCATCAAGGATTGGCTCGCGGGAGGAGCCCCACTCGATTTGCACAGATTTGAAGCCTCGATGGTCTATCCGTTCCTAGCCTTCAATTATGTGGCTGCCCCACGATCACACGGTTTCCGCTAATCGCTGCTTCGCCCCATCCGCCTCGATGTCACTACTCACAGCGGCGGCCGGAACCGACGACACCTTCTTAACGCAGACTCTCTGGATGTCTCTGAGATTAAAGTAAAGATGGACCTTGCTGAGTTTCAGTTTCCGAGAAATCGCTTCGAGCATGTCCTGGACGGTCTTGCTCTTGCTCACGATGCGCACGTTCCAGAGCAGTCTGTGCATCGTGAGCGACCTGCCGGTGTAGATGAAAGATGAACTGAACCGCGCCGGGATGCCGCTGACGCACGGTAAAATCAAGGTCTTACCTGCCATCAGTCACGATGAGGCGGCGGGCTTTCCGACCATCGGCGCACAGAGGTTGCCTGCTCAGCCATCTGGCGATCCTGAAACGGGCCAGAGAGAGCGGGTGGTCGCGGGTCCTTGTTCTGGAAGACGACCTGGCCATGTCGCGGAAGATCGCCACCTACCAGGCCCAGATCGTCGAGTTTCTCGAGAAGAATCCCTGGGATTTCGTCTTTTTCAGTCGTGTCCTGAAGCTGAAGCCTGGAGATCTCAACTCGGTTGGCTTCGAACGATATTGCCGACACAATTATGACGATGCATTTCTACTCAATAGGAGCGGGTTTTCGATCGGCCTGATCCAGTTCATGGAAGAGCTGCAGACTTGACCACCCGGACACGCCGACGGGGGATCGATGTATCCGGACGGAGCGATCACATGGTTCCGCACGCACAGCCCGGACGTGGTCACCTGGGTCGCAAACCCGAACCTGGGCTGGCAACGCAGCTCCCGGAGTGACATTTACCCGAACCGCTGGTTCGACCGCGTACCTTTGGTCAGGGAGCTGGTTGCTGGTGCCCGCAGAGTGAAGTGAACCCAGCCGCGTGATTGCGGCTTCCACGCTCAGGTGAGGCCGTGAAACACGGCCCGGTACGGCAGGGCCCAGCCGGTGGCGGTCGGATAGGGACCGCGCGAGTCGGGGATGAACTCGCCGCGAAAGATGACGTTGGGCCAGGCGCGGCCCCGGGGGTCTACCAGCGTCCTCGCCACACCGTCGGCATAGCTCTGGATCACCGACTCGGCCGCGTTCAGGTCTCCGACGGTCGACCCCAGGAGGATGCCCCGGATCAGGAACATCCGTCCCCGGCCCCCTCCGAAGAGGGACTGTGTCCCGTTCACTCCAAAGAATGTGTTGACTTGCTGGGCGTTGGGATGAGCCACGTGCTGGAACTGGACCGCCGCCCCGAAGATGTTAACGCCATCGTAGGTAACCATAAGTCGGATGACTCCGTGGGGCGGATAAAACCGGCGGGAGGGCCGGGCGGACGGACACACGGACATACGGGGCTCGTACGAGGCTCAGCCATCCACCCGGCCGCGGAACGGCCGGGGCAGCGAGGCCAGGCTGCTGGGGGTCGGCTGCGTGATGCGCTCGGCGGCCTGCTCCAGCCGCTCCACGGCGCCCAGCAGGCGCGAGACCAGCTCGCCGATCATCTCGCTCGAGAGCACTTCCGAGCCAGCCTCGGGACCGGGCGGCGATCCGCTCAAGCGGGCGGCCGGCTGTTGGTCCCGGCCCCTGAACGTTTCCCACGCGGCCCCGGGAATCTCGCTGGCCGACCAGCCGGAATCGAGGCGGCTCGCGGACGTGGGGATTGGTCCGTCTCCTGGCGACGGCACAGGGTCGCCCGCAGGATCGACTGGGCCCGGGAACAGTGATGCGGGCTCGGCAAGCGCGAGGCCGTCCGCCCGCAGTCGGGCCAGCAGCTCATCGAGCGCCGGGCCGGTCGGAGGCTGGAGGGCAGCCGCCGCGCGGCCGGGCTCCGTGCCGATCGAGAGGGACGGCCCGTTCCACGGCGGGCTCGGCTCGGCCACGTCGGGCCAGGGAGCGCCCGGCAGCTCATACCGGGCAAGTTCGGGCCAGGGCCCTCCTTGGACGAGGGGCTGCAGGCCCTCGGCCAGCGACGCGAGCGGGAGCAGCGCCGGGTTGGCGGGCGGAGTGCCGGGGTTGGCGCCGATCACGGTGACAGCGCGAATCGGTTTCAAATCAGGGCTCACTCGAGACGACCCTCGTTCCGCGGGGATGCGACAGGCGACTCAGAACAAGGCCTCGCGGGCGGCATCCGCGGACCGGATGGAAAGGTTCTCGATCCAGCGTGAGGGGGGCACGGCGCGCCCGAGGGCGACGAGCATCTGGGCCACGCCGATGGCGTCCTCCCAGGTCAATTCCCGGGTGATCCCGTTAGCAAGAAGGGTGTGGCGGAGCCATCGGCTGAAGGTTTTTGGGGGGCGGCCCAGGAGCACCTGGTTGATCTGGGCCCACCGCGGCTCGCACGCAGGATCGGCCAGGTCGATGGCCAGGAGCCGCCGGAGGTCGCGGTCGCTCAGCGTGTAATTCCGTTCCAGCAGCGAGGCCGCCATCTGGAACTGGAGAGTCAGCCGGGTGGTGGTGTCGCCCGGGTCGCAATCGACGAGCTGATCAACGAGGTCGGCATAGTCGGACCCGTAGCCCATGCCGCCGCCGACCGTGAGGCGGCCGTCGGCGGCCCGCACCGGGTAGAGCCTGAGGCGCGGGTGGGGGAAGGCCCAGGCCTGGCCATCGCCCAGGATGATCCTCGGACCCTCGGTGAAGCCGGGCCTGCGGAGTGCGCATTCATCAAGCACGGCGCGCCTCCTCGACGAGAAAGCCCTGCTCGGAGCCGTCCGGCCGCTCGATCCAGTGATACCGGGGCTTCCCCTCACGGGGATGCCCGACCGGGAATTGCAGGGTGTCGTGGGGGTCGGGTGTCACGAACAGGCGTCCGCCAGGCTGGCGGCGGATATAGGCTCTTTCCCCCAGCGAGCGATCGACGTTTAGGAGCGGCTCGGCAATCGTCAGGATCGAATCGATCCGGTCGAGCTGGGTCTCGCCCTTCTTCCAGGCTTCCGGAAGGAACAGTGCGTCGGGAGTCTTCATGAATGCAAATTCTCACTGCACCCGTGAATTGGATGGGACCACGATCAGGCCCGGGTGAAGCTCAGGGGGTTGGTCGTCCCGTCACTCGAATAGGCCAGGAGCGACATGGTCGCCGAGCCGAACTGGCCGTGGCTGCCGGAGGTCTCCACATTCTCGACGACGGCGTTCGCCATGACGTAGAGGATGTCGCCGCCGGTTGCCCCCTTGGCGTCCTTGTGCGTGGCACTGAAGGTCGCGGTGGTGCCCGGCGCCACGCCCATGAGCGTCGCCGTATCGGCGCTGACCACCGCGGCGCGGGGCTTGTTCATCAGGTTGACGACGACCGTCGGATAGTGGTCGCCGTCGGCCGAGTACGAGGCCAGCGAGCCGCCCTGTGAGAAGCTCACCTGGCTGACCCGGGTGATGGTGGTCGTGCCGTGAGCGACCGCCGACCAGTTCGCTTGCAGCTTGGTTGCCGCCATGGAGAAGACTCCTGTGACACGTCAGGTTGGTCAGGACCTGGGAAAGAGGAAGGCCGTCATTCCGCCGTGTTGAACCCCGCCCAGCCGTCAACGAGGTACTGGTATTCCAGGACTGCCGTGATCCGCCGCTCCGGGGCCGACGGGCTCTCCCAGGTCCAGGACTGGATCCGGGTTCGCGAGGGAAGCGCCGCGCCGGCCAGGGAATTGCCCCCCAGGGCATCGGCCGCGACATTCAGGAGCAGCTCGGCCGTATCGTCGCGGATCTGGGGGTCTTCGTGCCGCGCCAGCAAGACGAGTTTGAGACGGCAGGTCAACAGCGGGTCGCCCCCCAAGTCGTCCCAGGGATCGGACCGCGTGGTCTCGGCGGGCTCGATGCAGACCGACCGGGACTCACCCGCGCCGGCCTCGCCGTTCGGGCAGTCCCGACAGGTAGACGCCGTCGAAAGCCCCGGTCTGGTCCAGCAGGTCGTGGACGACCTGGCGCACGTCGCGTTCGCGGAAGGGTGTCATCCTGGTGCCTCGTCTCAGTGTCGGCTGCGGTATGGAAGGGGCACGAAGCGGAGTTTCCTGCCGGACTGAGGGGCGGGCGGAGGGGCGGGCGGAGTGGCTTTCATCCAGTCGATAAACGCCTGACCTCGCACCGAGACGCAGGCCACGTCCTGGTTGACAGTCGCCGGCTTACTGTGTGGCTTGCCGGGACAGGCAAGTGTGAGCCGGTTATCGGACAGGCCATCTGAGCCGTCGCCCCTGCCGTGGAGCTGCTGCTGCAAGTGGTAAGCCCCATAATAGTCATCGGCCGTGCCCATGGAGAGAGCGTATTGGTTAAAGGCTTTAAAGCCATAGAGCTGATACATCGCGTAGACATCCTGCTCGGCAAAATAGCAGTTTGGGTTAAGCACAGATCGCGATGCCGCTCAATGTAGGCCGTCCTCAGTGTCGCGCCACTATTATGAGCGGCGGCCGTCGAGCTATTTTGGCCCCTCGTAACCGTCAGGGTGTTCCCAGCGATCCCCGTAATAGACATCCACTCGCTATCCACGAGCACCGGCGTTCCAATGACGAAGCCCGTCGTTGAGGCGACCGGAATTGATGATGTAGCATTGTCTACGGAGGAAGAGAGCGTCGTGGAGAGCGACCGGCGTCATGACGGTGATTCCACCTTCGTATCCGTAAAGAAACACGCTCGTGCCATTGGTTGTATTGTACGTATGCGATCATAGCGCCCATCGGTTGATAAGGCAGTGGCTATCATGCCATTGGTATCATAGTATAGATCATGAATAAATAAGTCGATTGCTTGTTCATCATCGTATTGCCATGCCGCAACCTGAGTAGCTACAGTATTGTTCCAATTGTCGATCCCCAGATAACCGTGCAATACAGACACCATCGACCGGCAGTGCCATTGGTTCGAGCGAAATTCAGCCTAGCCAGACGCGCCGCTCGTGTCGAACGATAGAGAATTAATGATGCTTTGGATTTCACCACCCCGATTTCGCCCGCCCTCGTTGAAGCGATCGACGAAGCGTTGTTTGATCTGTCCAAGCCGAGATCGAATGAAATTCCAGGCCGGTAGTTCCGCTTGGATAGAGAAAACTGTTGATTACATGCAACATGTCGAACTCGGGAAAATAGCAGATTCCATGGCTCATTGGTGTATTCGACATAGACTTTTCGGCCTGACGGAAAGTTGTCCCGAACTTGCGTGGCAATCACATCAACGAGCGAGTCCGATGCGGCATGTGGCACGTTGACGTGAAGATTCGCGTCCGGGATAGCTCCGGTGACTTTGGCCGTAAAGCCCACTGGCAATCCAGGACTCGTTGGATAATTGACAGGCAAAACAGCAGTCGAATCCAGCGTGTAGGATTGAGTCAGTGTCGCCAATGGCGATGGTTCAGAGCCAACGGATTGCACCTATCCCAATATCGTGTTGGCCCCGGTCGTAAAGATTACGACAAGGTAATCACTAAACGAAGAACCGTTCTGGAATTGCAAGCCATCAGTGAAACTGAATACGGGCCAAGTCCCCGAGGAGTTGATGGTCTGACCGGTGTTGAATAAATGAGGACTCGGAAATACCAGCTCGATGAATCGTCCCTTGACTGATGTTGCCCGACGCCAACCATCGGTTCTGTACCTGGATCGTACCTGCGGAGTGAGTCGCCGGTGTCGTCGAACATGACCCGCGTTCGACTGTGACTTGTGTGCCCGACACAGCCAGGACGCGCATCAATTCACTGTCAACCTGGAGCCGCAGCCCGACGATCACCGGAGCGGTAGCGGCATCCGAGATGGTGAGAATCGTCGTCGTGGTATCAGGAATCGATGATGCCAGCGTGGCCGTTGTATGGTGAGCCAAAAAGAGTAGTATAGATGTACGGAGTGACGGACGGATTCCAGGGTCTGGCCGTCGTGGGATAAGCGAGTCGATGAAATTTGCCGGTCCAGCTGCCCCAGCTGAAATCAGTCATATTCCAGATTTGCTCGGGTTCGCTCTCCGTGGTATACCCTGCAAAGTCCCACGCTGAATCCACCCATCGTAATGAACCTGCACCATGCTTGAGCCGATCAAGATACACGTTGCTAATCGCGTAAGGGTCGGACTTGTCCAGAATAGTCGGGGTCCCTGATGTGAAGTCACCAGGCCCGTAGACGACTAGATTTGAAAAGCTTGGATGCAGGTTCGGACAGTGGAGATTGATCCGAATACTAAAAGTAGTTTGCCGCCGTCTCGCTCACGGGTTCAATATCGAAGATGCGTACCTGGCCAATACCCCCTGTTCCGGGATTTGCTAGGTCGGCATGTTCCGTGATGCTGACCATCGTCGGAGTGTCGGTAATGAGGCTGAAGGTTGTGGGGTTGTTCGTGGGATCGAGATCATCCCAACCAATGGCCCATAATCCAGGAGGCGCTGGCGCGCATGTCTTATCAATACCGGTCGGTGAGGGAGCGAAAAATGCAGATGACGCATCAGCCCCATTCAATTGGATAGGTTTCATGTCTGGTGTGTAGCTGGACAGCGCCGAAGAACTTATCGGCTCTCTTCGCCCAGTTCTTTCCCACTTGATACGTAGACCAATTGCAGACAGCCAGGTGTGCGTTGTTCCACCCGGGCTTGAAAGTCTTTCGCAGCTTATCAGTACCTACTGACGAACGGCCAGTCCGATTGTCGATGACCAGATTAGTCATCCCGCCGACTATTCCGACGTTCGTATTCATCCAGCCGTTAGGAGCTGTTAGAGTTACCACATCGGATGGCCCGACACTAGTGCCGGCAGGCAGCGAATAAAGAATGACATTATGATGCCCCGTGACCCATGGATTGATAAGCGAACCCAGGCTGGTTCCATTCTTGGAGATGGTTGGAGCGATTAGGGTTTGCGTTGGAGTGGCGACGGAATTATTGCTTATCGCATTGAATGTACAGGCGATGGTCTTGCCCGAAGTCGCCACATAGGGAGTTGCGGTGACTGCCGGCATGAAAGTAAGCGGAGTGGAGTAAACGGCGCTTCCTGATCCCGAAATACTGCCGACGTCGTGAAGCGTATTGCCAAAGAAATTCGCAATGCCCGGATCGCCAACCTGCACATTCGTTCCGTTCGTGCCCGCCATCGTCCAGTATTCGCGGGAGGAATTGCCCGTGTTAATCTGATCGGGCGTCAAAATGCCGTCGCGAAGATTGGCGACATCTGTCTGTGTGAGAACGTAGCCATTCCAGATAGCGAATTTGTCGATCGTGTAAATGTACGGTGCCTGTACTTGGCGTCGCCCCCATGGTGACTGGCCAGGTGCCCGATTGTGTGGTTCCGGTCAAGGCTCCCATCGTGAAAGGTATGCCGTTTAGATATGCCAATTGTTGCCCTTGCGCGTAGGTCATCGCAAATGATATGTTGTTCCCGGATAAAGTGTGAAGCTATATCCTGATCCTGTGGTATCGTTTTTGCAATTCAATTGCAGGACAAGAGCACCTGAAGTCCCGCTTGAATACGTCCCAATGTAAAACGAGCCCAACGCCCTATAGAGTATGAATTGGTCGTCGAGAACCGAAGCGCTCTAGCGATCCGCCAAGCTCGTAACGGTAGAAAAACGAAAGGCTGGCCTGCGTTTGAGCGTTCCAAGTCTCCGTATCAGGCTGGCCCGTCTGGAATTGTCTGCCGTTCGTGAACGTGATTGCCATCTCATGGCTCCTGATTGGTGGCGACGGCCTCGAGTGAATCGACGACGGTGGGCGGACAGTCATCCGGGGTGATGTGCAGGACGGTGGCGTTCTGCTCCTCGGCGACCGCGTTGTAACTGCGAACTCCAATCGAGCAAGGGGATCCGTCACCTAGGCCGTTAAGCTCGGCCGAGAAACAGCCGTACCGCGCGCTCGACCAGGCCACCGTGGAGACAGGCAGAGTATAGTCGGGCACGGATCCCGTCCCAAGATAAACTCGAAAACCGAGGGGTTGACGCGAAGGGTCGCCGCCCGGGTAGGTCCACTCGACGCGAACCTTGCCGCCGGCGATCGGGAATGCACGCAGGCCGAGGGGCGGAGCGGGGGTACTCGTCACGTCGTTACCATTGGTATCGAGGATCAGCTCCACCACCGCGTCGACATTCTGCTCTTCGAGGCCGACGGCGGGATCAAAAGCCCGCACCCCCAGCTTGAAGTGGCACGGCGCGCTCAGGGCCGGGCTGGTCCAGCTTTGCCCCGTGACCGTCGCCAGGCAGACCGAGTAGTTGATCGCGTCTCCCGATCCCGTGTTCGCGTACACATGATAACCGAGACCCGCCCCGCCCTGCTGGGCTCCCAGCGCCAGTCCTCCGCAAGCGACGATCGTGAACGTCGCCGGCGCCAGCGCCGAGCCACCCAGCCCGAGGTGACCGCATGCGAGAACCCGTACCGACGAAGCCGGACTCGCCGATCCACCAGAAGCCAGCCCGCCGGACGGCTTCACCGTCGCCGAGAGGTTCGCCCCGGCTCGCCCACTGATCTTGAGGCCACCGGAGGGCGAGATCAATTCGGCAGCCCCGGCCCCCACAAGACCCTGAAGGAGGATCTGTGGGCCGCCCAGCCCCTGGCTGATCAGGCTCGGGGACAAAGTGCCCGTGGACCAACCCTGCGTGACCAGGTGGTCGGTACCCAGGCCCTGCGTGACGATCCGGTCCATCATGACCTCTGGGTCGGCGCCGACGCGCTATCGAGCGTGAAGGTTCGCACGGCCGTTGTGCCGTCCGATGCGTACAGGGTGAGCGTCGTCCCCGAAAGTACCCACTTTCCAAACCCCTGGGCCCGCGCGGCGTTCAATGCGTCGCCAACCGTCTGAGCTGTGTTAGATGTTGGGATTGACTGCGTGAGATCCAGAGCAACCTTGCCCGCCGTGCCAGCACTGGCTGTTCCGAGAATCTTGCCCAGATCCACACGGTTGCTGCTATCTGTGTAAAGCTTGTTGGCAGGTGTGACAAGAATGTACGTCCCCGGATCTTGGCCGCTTGCGTAACCGCCCACGGTGACATTGCCGGTGACGCTCGCGACCGAGCCGGTAAGGTTGCCCGTGAAGGTCGTGGTAAAGGCGGTGCTTACCGTGGTCGCCGCGTTGGTTCCCGCGACGAAAAGGCCGTTTGCTGCGCCAGGGTTGGCTGTTGGCAGGGCCGAAAGCCCGAAGTTGGTCGCGCTCTGGTAATTCACCGCATCCAACTCGATCTCAATCAGGACCGGCACCATGTTGGCCGCGCCCCTGAGCATCATCACGACCGAGTTGCCGGAGCTGAGAGCCGCGTTCGGAATGCCGATTTCATACACACCTGGCATGTTCGTTCCGTCAACGGCGATGAATCCTGAGCTGGTGTAGGTCCCCAGCGTCGCCGTGACGGGAGTGACGGACGTCGTGGAACCGTCCCCTTCCCGGCAGTAGTACCACGACAGGCCGCTGGTGCCGTACGTCAGACCAGTCAAGCCGCTTCCGTCCGTCTTGCTGCTGTCCTGGATAAAGACCCGGAGGAGCTTGGACGTGGTTCCTCGCAAGACCTTGAGCTTCATGAGTTGAACCCTCCGGTGGGTCGCACGGGGATGAACCCGGAGCCAGACACGGACGCCGCAAATAGCGGAGTGACCGCCGTGTTGACGATGTTCGCGACTTCAAGATAGCCGGCATTTGTCAGATGGATGTGATCGCTGGCGAAATAGGTCGCGTTCGTGTTGGTCTGGAGATTCGTATCTCCAGCCACATCGGCCACTGCATCGGCGAAATACGCGTAGTTCGCTTTCAGCCAGGTATTGAACGTCGTCCTTCGCGTCTCACTCGCACCCGACACATCGGTGCGGGTCAAGAGCGTCAGAATGCAGACCGCGTAGCCCGACTGTCGCAGCAGGTTTGCGCACTTCATGACCGAGTTCGCCACCAGAGGGGCGACGAAATTGATTCCGCTCTGGGTCGACCCGCCGTAGTTTGATCCCAGGGTCAGGCTGGTGTCGTTGGTCCGCGAAAGAACCTGATAATAGGTCGTGTCTGATCCGAACTGGAGCCAGCTCCCCACCGGGCACTGCGCCATGAAGGAGGTCGAACTTCCCGTCACAGATGCCGAGCCGTTCGTCACCGAGACGGTCCCAGATAGGTTGGTCTCCGAGACGGTCAGGTCGTTCGAGCCGATCCAGAGGGAAGCAACGCTCTTGTATCCGGTTTTCATGCCCCCCCTTGCGAACGCATGTGCCAGCCCCCCGGCGGTCGTGCTGGTGACGGGGCTCATGAGCTGCTGCAATCCCGTCGATGCCGCGTCCGTTGCGTGCAGCCCCGTGATTCCGCAATTGTAAATGCTCGTTCCAGCCGCAAGCAGAGACTGGATCTGATAAGGATAGGAATAACAACCGGTCGAGCGACAACCCTTGGTCAGCGAGTCGCCGAAGCAGACCAGCCGCGCATTGTCAGCGAGGTTCGTCGTTGCGTAAGTGGATTCAAAGTAGGCGAGCAGATCCGCGACGTTCTGCGGTGTCGCCGTTGCCGATACGGCCATGACTTCATAAACCCGCATGTTCACGCGATTGCCCGCTGCAAGTCCGAGCAGCGTTCCACCCGTCGCGGCGTTCGAGGTTGGTCCGCTGGCGAGCGTGCTCAACCGATCCCGCCAGTAGATCCAGACGTTTCCGCTGGCTGTGACCCACCCCAGCATGCTCTTTCTCATGTCGGGAACGAGTTCCTTGTCGAACCCGTAGACGTGCGCCGAGCTGTTGTAGAGCTCGAGACGGCTCTGGTAGTTTTCACACCACAGCGAATTCGCGCCAGACTGAAAGAAGATGTGCTGAAGATTGTTGACGCATAACTCGCCATAGAAAAACACACTGCACGTCTGCCGGTTCAGTGAGAGCCCGGCTGGCAGGGTCATGTACGCATCACCGCCGTCAGTTGCGGTAAAGCCGATCTCAGTGGAGACGACTGGACCGCCCAGCGTGCTGTAATAATAAGGACGGTTCGCGGCGGTCGTCTGCGTGGCATTGTTGCCGTTGCCCGACTGGTCATTCCACTGGTAGACCTGCGTGCCGTCCGTGCAGAGCGTGGTCCCGGCGTCGGAGTAGCACCCGGCATTGGCCTTGAGCCATAGAGCCAGATTGCCGCCGAAGATTGTCGATGGGGAGGACATCAGTTATGGATTCCCGGCTTTGATGAAACCGATCGGAGAACGGCCGCAGTTGCCGTTCCGCCCTCGGCTGATCAGGCGTTCTCGAAGATCGGTGTGATGGAGAGCGTGTCGCCGCTGGCCAGCGTTCGGGGCGTGGCAAAGGCTTCGGCGCAGATCAGCTTGCCGCTGCTCGCACCGACGATGAAGTAGCCGTAGATCGTGTCGCCGGTCGCGCCGCAGGTCCACGTCTGGGCCGAGGATCCGTACTGCGAGTGGCCGACCTGCGTGCGAGTCGACCAGGGCGGCGTGCCCGACGGGACCTGGCTGACCGGGGTGTTCCAGGTGCTGGACCCGATCGACCGCGTGAGGGTCTTGCGAGCGTAGCTCGTGAACGCCGTCTCGTGGGCGGTGTAGGTCGCCGCCGTGTCGGTTTCAGAAGGCGTGATGTTCGAGTTGAACAGACCGAGCTGCCAGTTCTCCAGCGTCCCACCGCCGAGCAGGTCGGTCAGAAGCTGGATGTCGCCTTCGTGGGGGACGAGGAGGCCATGGAGCCGAAGCGGTCGTCGTCTCCACCTCCATCACGAAGTCGGGTGGAGAACCAGTTGGTGGATTGTCGGTCCGTGCCGCTACCGCCCCAGCGGAGCGTGAGGCGGGCCAGCACCTCGGTAAGCTCTTGCCTGACCTGGGTCAGCTTGAGTGCGAAGTCGCCCTGGTCTCCCCGGGTCTCGGCGGCGTACCTCTGGGCCAGCACGGTGAGCACACAGGCTTGCCGGAGGTCCCGCAGGTCGTAGACGTCACCGGGCGACCGGCCGGCGACGTTGGGGTCGATGCTGAATCGCCGGTTGAGGTCGAAGCTCGCTTCCTCGATCTGGGGATCGAGGCTGGCAATGAGGAACTCGACGTCCGTCAGCCCCGCCGCAGGCGCGGGGGGCTGGCCAAGGTTCAGGCCGCGATCCAAGCCGGCGGAGGACGACACCGCTGTCGGTGGCGCTGTCCACCGCCAGCAGCTCTCCGCTTCCCTTGAAGACCGTGCTCGGCTTCCGGAGCAAGACGACGTGCTGTGCGGTGACACCCGCCGCGGCAAAGTCGACAGACGCCGACGTGAGCACCCACGGAGACCCGGCGGCGAAGGCGCCATCCGTGCCATAGGCCAGCTTCTGCCAGTCAGGGCAAAGCATGGCGAAATCGCCACTGGCGCGGATGGCGATGTTTTCGTCCGTCGCGTAAACGGTTGCTAAAAGATCAGGTGCGGCCATCGGCAGGTTCCCGGTGCCACGTGTCTGTCGGGATAATTGACATGGCAGTGGCGATGCCAGGCAGCCTGCGGCCCCGTCCTCTGCCCATTCACTGCACTGCCATGGTCCACCCTAGGCAGCGTCCATTTGTACTGAGGCAGCCCGATCGGGGTGATCGTGTAGCCGGCTGTTGCCGAGGGCCAGTTGCCAGATCAGAGTGGCAGCCTTCGGTCCATACCTGGCGCCAGGCGGCCGCAACTTCCCAGCGGCTGGACGACATCATGTCGCGGAAGACCATCCGCCGCTGGATCGGCGAGCCGCTGAGGAAGCTCGGAGAGCTTCTCGATGAAGGACTCGAAGTGCGACTCGGTGTTGGCCTGCGGTGGCCAGAAGGTTCGCCTCGAAGGCCAGCCCGTGCGTGTTCGTTGTCCGGGAGGACCGCGTCGGCTGATCGGAGCCGGCAGTGCCGTAGGAGCAAGCGAACGTCGTGGTAGTGATGCCGGTGGCGTACAAGCGTCTCGGTTCCCGGCCCGCCGCCGGGCTGCGTCAGGTAGAGGTTGATCGCCTGCACTCCGGTGGGAAGAGTGGCAGCGTGACGGTCGGTACCTGGCCCGCGGCAACGGTGAACTGGGCCGACTCTCCACCGGCCAGGGTCTCGCCGAAGGGGTCCACGAAGCTGTACTGGCAGTAGTAGGTCCCCGCCGGGAGCAGGCCGCCCGATCCGCTCACAGCTGACGGTCGCCTGGGTGGTGGGGTTGGCTTTGGGAGGGTTGGCCGCGGCCAGGTTGTGTCAGGAGAATTCCGACCCCCCGGTCTTGAACTGAGCCCACGTCGTTCCGCTGGGCTGGATCGGTGGGCGCGATGAAGGTATCTTGAGCCATGGGTCTATCGCTTCTTTACGGGCTTGGGTTAGGGTTGACGTCCACGGAGGGGCGGGCAGACCGAACTCGCTCGTCACCTCGAGGATCGCCGCGTCGCAGCCCTCGAGGGCCAGCGCCAGGCTCTCCCGGATCTGGTTCACGTGGGCCAGCAGCTCGAGCTGGCTCCCGGGGTCGAGGCGGGGAAGCTGGCCCAGCGAGTCCTGGATCTGCTTGCAGTGCCAGAGCTCGCGGGCCCGCCCGAGCTGATGAAGATCGCGGCCTCGTGCCACGCGTTCGATGAACGGCCAGAGGCCGGGGAAGATGTAGTTAGGCATTGTTGATTTCGGATTTGAGATTTTGGAATCTGGACTGGTGAGTGCGGATGTCCGAAATGCCGTCGGCGATCTAACAATCCGCAATCCCCAATCCAAAATCAGGCTTACGCAGCGGCGAACGCGGTGACGCCGGTGACCCAGGCGTGGTGGGCCTCGTTGTCCACCTCGATCGCCCCTTCCATGATGATGTCGCCCTCGAAGGCGTCGCCGCGGGAGCCGCGGGGCTTGTCGATCATCGGCCGCTTGAGCCGGATCCGGACCTCGGTGTCGCTCAGGCAGATCGCCGTGCCGGGCCGGAGCAAGGGGGCGGGAATGATGGAGATGCCGGAGAGGAACGGGGCCTCGAACAGGTCGATCGGGTGTGCCGAACACGTTGGATCCCGCGGGTCAGCCGCATGGCCGCGTGGCCCCAGACGGCGAAGCCGGAGAGGAAGTCGGTGCTGACCACCAGCACGGTCGGGTTGCCGCCGCCGTTGAAGCAGGCCTGAAGCGTGTCGCGCACCAGGTCGCTGGGCTTGTAGGCCGCCGCGTTCGTGGGCGACGTGACGTTGTTGGTCTGGAGCAGGGTCTGGATCCCCTTCATCAGCGGCCGGCTGCGTCGACGACGACAGGGGCACCCCCTTGCCGTAGTAGCAGGCGCTCTCGAAGTCGTCCATCACGTGCTGCATCGCCAGCATCCGGTCGCGATCGAGCGGGGTGGCGAACCCGGTGACGTAGTTGGCGTCGGCCTGCAGGGCGCCGCCAACCTGGTAGGCGTGCTGCACGGTCTGGCAGTACTGGGTGACCGCCTGGGGAATTCGGCTGACGCTGGTGACGTTCACCTCGGCCCCGGTGCGGGAGTTGCTGACCAGGTAGACCGGCAGCAGGTCGTTGTGGCTGGCGGCCGTCGTGCCGGCGTAGCCGCGGGTGATGGTCAGGGTGTTGGTCGCGGGCGTGGTCGCCGTGCACGCAGGCATGTACTCTTGCTCGATCTGGATCACGTCGCCGACGTCGAAGATGGTCGCGTCGGTCACCACCACCGAGGTCGCGCGCCGGCCAGGGCGCCGCCGTTGTTCATCGGGTTGGAACGGGGCCGGTAGTTGTCGTTGGTGACCAGGAACTGCGGCGAGCCGGTCGGCAGCTTGGGCAGTCGCGAGACCAGCGGCGTCCGGTTGACGAACCAGTTGATCGCGACGCCGAAGACGTCATTGGGAATGACCCCCGCGTTGAACGCCGTGAATTGGGTCAGCGGTCCACCTTCATAGAGAGGCATTGGGTGCTCCTTGGGTGCAGTGGCAGTGCGAGTGCCACGAAGAGCGAGCGGCTGGTCATGGTCCTCACTGCACTGCGACTGCCGCTGCTCAGTTCCTTGGGACGCAGGCCGAACGACTGATACTGGCTCTGCCGGTTCCGCCAGTCGGAGACGATCGCGTCAAGGGAACCGGGCTGGTTGGGTTGCGGGCTCGCGGGAGGGCGGGTGCCGTCAGCTTCCCGACCCGCCGCGCGAGGATGGGGCGAAGAAGATGGCGAACTGCGGCGAGTCGAGCCGCTCGCGAAGAACCTCGGCCGCGGGGCGGCCGCTGACCTTCTCCCGGACCACGAGCGCGCCAGAGGCGTCGCGCGTGGTCTCGAAGTCATCCTGGAGCAGGCGGCGAACCATCGCGGCCGTCGCAGCTCTCTGGTCGGGAGTCTCGCCCACGAACGTGCGGCCGTGGAAGGCCTCGGCGATGGCCGCGTTCTTCCGCTCGGCGTGGACTTGCTGCTCGAGCTGGGTGTACCGGCTGACGGCCTCGGCGTGCTTCTGTTCCCAGGTCTTCCGCTGCTGGGCCAGGGCCTCTTCGATCTGCCCCTTCTCGGCCAGGACCCGCAGCCGCTCGGCCTCCTTGGCTTCCAGGGCCGACTGCTGGAGCTTCTGGAACTCCTCGAGCTGCTTCTCCAGCGACCGCAGCCGCTGGTATTCCTCGACGGTCAGGGGGATCGTCGAAGAACCCGGTGCTTCCCCTCCGGCGCCCGGCGGCGGCGCATTGCCCTCGGTGTGATCGCCCCCGGGCGGCAAGCCATGAACCTGCGACCCGGCCCTGGGCGGACTGTAGGAATGATCGCTCACGGTATAGCTCCAGCGAGAGGCTCACGTGTGCACCACGGTGTGGCACGTCACGCGTCGGGCTCGGCCACCTCGGCATCAGTAGCCGGAAGTTCGTCGGCCGTGGTCCAGGTGGGCGAGGCCAGCGCACGGCGCGATGGCCCAGGTAGTGCTCGATCTCGGCGTCGAACTCGGCGTACTCCTCGTCTTCCAGGCCCGGCAGCATCAGCCGGATCAGCTTCCGAAGCAGCTCGCTCTCGGTCTCCGGCGCGTTGCCGGCGGCGGCGAGAATGCTCTGGAACTGGGCGATGGTGCTGGCCAGCTCCTCGGCGGTGAACAGGTCGAACTCCGTGGGATAGTGGACTTGACGGCCTGCCGGTCATCGCTCGAACCGCCCGTTGTCAAGCACGAGGAGGGCCAGTTCGGCGATCTGCTCCTCGGCCCGGCCGAGCATGGCGGCGATCTTGCTCAGCAGGTCGTTGCCGGCGGCCTGGTCCAGCCGCTTGGAGATGCCGCTCTGGGCCACGGTCAGGCCCGTCGTGCCGCCGGCTCCGGCCGGCTTCAGCAGAAGCGCGGCGCGGTCGGCGGCATCGCGCAGATCGGCCTTGTTCAGGCGGATCGAGTCGGCCCCCTCCTTGGGGAACTGCACCACGTCGAAGCCCTCGTAGGTGGTGCTGGCGCCGTTCGAGTTCTTCTTCTTGGGCAGGAGCCAGTTCGGGCCGATCGGCACGGTGCCGTCGGCCTGGACGTAATCCTCGGGCCCCTGAAGCAGCGGATGCGCCTGGGTCGTGTCCGAGAGGATCAGCTCGCTGTCGCGGTTGTAGTACTCGCGCTGGAGCTCGGCGATGGCCTCGTAGCGAGGCAGGCCGATGTTGCGGAAGCGCGGCCGGCGGCGGTCGAAGAGGCGGACGATCGGCACCCGGCCGAAGGGGTGATCGACGGGGCCGGCCACGCGCTTGCCCAGCCTGGTCGTAGAGCGTCCAGGCACCGCGCGTTCCAGTACCGCCAGAGGACCCGGCCGTCGTCCTGGACCTCGCGGACCAGGCACTCGCGATAGCCGCCCAGCCGGTCGAGCGTCCACCAGACCAGGTTCTCGGGAAGGATGTACGAGGCCACGCAGGTGTCCAGCCCCAGGCGGACCTCGTCGGCCCGGCTGCGGATCTCGCTCGCCCTCGCGGGACGGGAGGGTGGTCGATGATGATGTCGAGCTGGCCCAGGACGAGCAGCAGCGGGGCGATCGTGCCGGACATCCACTGGTCGATCGATGATGCCCCGGCCGTCGACGTTGCTCCACCAGGCCAGGAGCCGCGCGGGGCCCTCGCGATGAACCTCGCGGCTGTAGATCCGCGCCAGGTGGGCCTCGACGGCCTCGGCCACGAAGGTGGGCACTGGCGTCCGCGCCCGCCGCAGCTCGTAATCGTCGTCGGTCGCCTGGTTGGCCTGGTCGGTTCCCGCGGGGCCGGCCGGTCTGCATCGAGTAGTTCGCATCGAACGACGAGGGATACTCCCGCTTGTGGCGGATCAGGTTCCGGACCGGCATGCCGTGGATGTCGAAGCCGTAGACGGCCATGCGGTACGCCTCGCCCCCCTCCCACGAGTCGAGGAGCCAGCGCCAGCGGAGCTGATGCAGGAGCCATTCGGGATGAGGCTGGTCGAGCGTCCGGCCGTCGGGCAGTTGAAGGCGGGGCATGCCGGCCTGGCTCGCCAGGTAGGCCAGGGCCGCCGAGTTGGGTGAAAGTGGCATGGTGGTTTCCGCTGGGTAATTTGAATGAGCTGTCACGTGCCAGTTCAGCTTCAAGATGCCCCACCGCCGCTCAACGGGGAGATTTCCACTGCGCCGGACCGGGGAGAGGGTTGATCGCGGTGAGAGCGTCGGGTCCGCGAAGCGGACCGTGCACTCCGGTCAGAACACCCGGCCCGCCCGGGCCCGGCCCAGGCCCTGATTGAGCTTGCGGTCCTCGGGACACGCGACCGCCAGCCCGCCGCGAAGGGCGTCGATCAGGTCTTCGTGGGGATGCTGGGGATCGGCCGGATAGTCCATCCACTGCCCGGCCCGCCGCGCCCTGGCATAGCTTCGCAGCGCGGCGTCGAGATGCTTGCAGCGGGGGTGGATGATCAGCCGGACCGTTCCATCGGCCGAGCGAATGAGGTTCTCGATGCGGCCCAGCCCGTCGCTCACGCAGCCGGGATACTTGGGCCACTGGAGGATGCCCCCCTCGCCCGCCAGGCCGCACCGCTGGTACTCGGCGATGACCGTGGGACCGACCGGGTTCCGCGCACCCCCGGCGGAATCGGTGGAGACCGACCTGCGGGCCGAACCGCAGTGCCGGTCGGCCATGGCTCGGATCGCCAGGGCGCACGCCTCGGCGGTCAAACCCTCGGCCAGGAAGTCGGCGAAGACGCTCACCTGCTCCTGCCGGTGCGGAGGCGAGCCTCCGCTCGAGGGAACCTCCCGCACCTGGAAGAAGACCGCGCCGGTGAAGACGCCGCTGTCGATGGCGATGTGCACCGGAAGGGCCGGGTCGAACTCGGCCGAGGGTGTGACGTTGCCGGCCTCGTCGTACTGGGTGAACCAGACGCCGTGGGCCCGGGGGCCCTGGCACAGATAGTCGCTGGCGAAGACCCGAGGCGAGACCGCCTTGACCTTCTGGATCAGGGAATCGATCGCGTAGTGGCCGCGGCTCCGCTTGGCCTTGGGACGGCCCCGTGGGTCGGCGTCGCGGTCCTCGTGGCACCAGGGCAGCAGCGGACAGCTCGGGCAGTTCTCGAGGTTCACGCCGCTCCGCTCCGGGGGACAGCGCTCGCAGAACCTCGAAGATGCAGTAGGTGAAGAACGGGAACTCGCCGCCGCGGCCGCGGTCGATCAGCGACGACATCGGGCCCGCCCAGCCGGTGCCAGGTCGATGTCATCAGCACGCTGGCCCGGGAGCCTCGGATCTCCATCACCATGCCCAGGGCCGACTCGCGAAGGTCCGGATCGATCTCGTCGACCTCGTCGAGCTTGAGGCTGGGAACGTGCGGCCCGCGGACGCTGGTCGGGCTGGCGGCCAGGATGGCCACCCGGGACCCGTTGGCATAGACAGCCTCCGTCTTGAGCAATCGGGTGATCGCGGCGGCATCGCCGCCGTAGTCGCCCCGGCCGCGCACGACGGCCTCGGCAAGCGCCCGGTAGATCTGCTCCGACTGGGCCTGCGACCCGCCCAGGATCCTCGTCTCGTGCCGCGGATGGAACCGGCTGCACAGGTGAGTGTCGATGGCCGAGAGGAACGACTTTCCACTCCCCCGCGGCCCGTGCCAGAGCGCCAGCGAAGGGCGCTCGAACACCTGGTGGGCGAACAGGGTGAACGGGGCGGTGTGCCCCGCGCAGACCGGGCGGGAGGGAATCCGGATGCCGGTGAAATGCCGGACCCAGTCGCGCAGCTCGTCCGGGGTCTTGGGCATGCGGTTGCGGACCGCGTCAAGCGTCCGAGCAATCGCCGCTTCCGTCTTCCTCTTCGGTCTCATCGTCATGATCATCGTCGTCGTCGTCGTCCTCGCGACCGGCCTGGAGGATCTTGCGGGCGACCTCGTCGGAGACGGCAAGCGGAGCGGAGTCCGCAGTGTCCGCGGCCCCCGGCTTGCCCTCGAGCCGGGTCCAGACTTCCTGGAGGGCCCGCAGGTTGCCGTCGGCGGCCTGTTCCAGCAGCGCTTCGACCAGCCTCTCCCTCCAGGTCTTCCCGCCGGGCTTCTCGCAGAGGTCGAGAGTCGTCCTGGAGAAAGGCCGTGAGTCGCGGATCACCACGGTGGCCTTCGTCCTGGCCAGGCACGGGGAGTCCGGGCCTGGCATCAGGCTGGCGATCGGCCGCCGCCTGGCTCGGCGCCGTGGGCCCCGGGCTGGAGTCAGCCGGCGCGTCGGAGAGAGCCTGGCAGAGACTGAGCCTGGTCGCTTCCGGCTTCTCGTGAGGTAGTCGGGCCATTCAGGGCACCACGGGTTTCCTGGTCTGCTCGATGACCTGGCCGAGCATCAGCCGCAGCTCCAGGTCGGCTTGCCGGTGGGCCTTCTCGTTGACGTCCTGGCGCGACAGGTGAGCTTCCACGGCCTGGAGCAAGCGGGCGAACTGGGCTTGCCGGTTCTCCTCCTGCTTCTGGAAGCTCTGCCGTACCTCGAGGACGACCGCGCGATAATGCTGCTCCACCTGATAGAGACTCAAGCTCATCCAGGCGAGGATGAGGCCCAGCAGCACCACGCCCGATTGTTGGGGGCTGCGGAGCTTCCACCATCTCCACAAATCACGCATTGTGCTTCTCCTTATCTGGCTCGACCTCATCGTCGAGATGAAGCTCTGGCACCGGGGGTAAGGTCGGCACGGCGGCATGTGCGGCGCGGACCCAGTTATACAGCTCGTCCAGGGCGCCATGGGCCCGGCAAACCCGCAGCTTGATGCGAAGCACGGCGACCTCGTGCTCGCGCTGCTTCTGCCGGTCAGTCCAGTAATCCTTGGTGAAGGCCGAGACCGCCGCGATCAGCCCGGCCCCACCCAGCAGGAAAGAGCCGGTACCCACCGAGGTGTCGGTCGAGCTCGCCTGGGCGACCACGGCGGCTCCCGTCGCCAGCAGGCCGCCCGTCATGGTGACCGTCTTGGTGGTGATTTCCGGTATGAGGTTCATGCCCAGAACCATCCGTCTAAGGGAGTGTTGGTGAGGGGTCCACGCCGTGGCGGAAGCCGGCTTGCCACCTGCGGTCTCCAGGCCGGAAGCCCGGATCAGCCGGCGATGGTCCCCGCCGCCTTGGCCTGCACCTGGGCCTCGACCTTGGAGACGGCATGACGCATGCTGACCACGCTGGCCCCGCCGAAGAGCAGGAGCAGCGCCTGGAAGATCTGGGACAGGCCCTGGCTGTAGTTCTTCGAGAGCACCATGCCCAGCCCCGACACGATGGCCAGGATCACCGACGCGTAGGTCTTGTAGCCGTTGATCAGCTTGAGAAGAACCAGGATCACGTTCATGGTGGTTGAACCTCATTGGGGGTGACGTCCGGCGCCGGCCGAGGTTTTCTGCAACCTGGCCGGCGTCCCGCGCCCACCCGGGTTGGATCAGAACGGGAGAAGGTTCCAGAAACGCTCGGAAAACAGGAGATAGAGTCCCGTGGAAACCAGCAGGGCCAGCCAGGCCCGGTCTCCGGGCGGGCGCTCCTTCAGGGCGTGCACCACGCGGTATCGCATCGCGGGCCCAAGATCGGGTGCGGGCGGGGCCGAATGGCCCAGGGCTCGTAGTTCGGCGTCATGCCGCCTGGTGGTAGATCCAGTGCTCGGGAAGCGGGCGGGTGATGAAGTCCGGAGCCCGGGAGAGGGCCCAGGAATCGCCCGCGGCCAGGATGCGCTCGATCACCGGCCGCTCGGCCCAGAACGAGAAGCGTCGGCTGATCCAGGGCCAGGGGACCGTCGGGCACGGTGGGCCCCCAGCTCTGCAAGATGCACGCGCCCTCGCGGTCGAACCGAACACCCGCGATCAGCATGCAATGCCCCCAGGTGCCGCGCGCCGTACAGAAGCCGTCCTGGTCGCGGTGGAGCGTGAACCCCTGGTTCGAGCAGATGGTGACGGGGTAGCCGCTCGACAGGGCCCCGACCAGCTCGGCCCAGGTCGAGACCAGCGCGGCTGACCCGAGCTTGAACGGCGCGGCCTTGGACTTGATCTCCGCCGGAGCGCCGGTGCGGCCCCACTGCTTGGCCCGATTGCCGCTGTAGGTGCCCTGGTCGCCGAGCATCTCGCGGCTCACCAAGCCCACCGTCGTCATCGCCTTGACCGCGGCCGCGCCGTACGAGCCGTCGCTGCGGCCGAGGATCCCGGCAACCTCCCGGGAGGTGGCATAGATGAACTCGGTGTCGGTCTCGCGGAACTCGGCCGGTTCGCCGAGCGCGATCTCGATGCACTGCAAGAGGTCGTTGGCATGGCCGTGCCCGAAGGAGACACAGTCGCCGATCTGCTGCGCGGGATAGGCCGGATCCTTGCCCAGCACGTCGCGCCAGGCCTTGTACAGCAAGACCGGCGACGACGGCGAGGGGCCTGCCTGGTTCACCAGTCCGGGTGCGGCGGCGGCCAGGGCGGAGAACCGGCTGGCACAGGCCTGCTGGTTCGCATCGATGCCCAGCCAGCCGCTCACGAAGGGAGGAGGTACCGGGGAACTCATGAGAAGGGCTCTCGGTGTGATGATCACAAAGTCTCAGATGTTCATTTGCGAGATCAGCAGGTGGCGGCCTGGCCGGTCACCACCATCGTCGGGGTGAGCCGAGGCCCGATGCAAACCCGCGCCAGGCCCGGGCCAGGGCCTGGCGGTCGGCCGTTGTCAACTGGGACTCCGGCCGGCCGTCGGGAACGATCTTCGAGAGTTCCGGGGTGATCAGGCGGTCGAAGAGCTGGACCCGGCCGCTGTCCCATGACTGGCCGACGCTCTTGAGCGCCGAGGCGACCGGCTGGCCCGACTCGAGGGCCTTGGCCCCCTCGTTCCAGGCCGTCGCGTAGGCCCGGCCCAGCTCGGGGAGATAGGCCCGCCCCAGGGTGACGAACCGGCCGTCGAGGGCCGGTGCGGGAGTGGGGCTGGAGTCGCCGTGGCCCAACAAGCGCTCGAGTGCCGGAGCCGCGGTCGCTAGCCCCCCGCCCAGTGCGGCGGAGACCGCGATGAGCACGACGGTCTTGGCGGAGCAGAGCCGAAGCCGCCCCAGCGGGAGCCATGAGATCGACATGATCACAACCCTGGATGAGAGTCGCGAGGAGGAAGGGAGAGAGCCGGAGCAAGCCGGCAGGCACGAGGTTTCAGGAGCCCGCAAGCGGGGTCGCCGATGAGACCGGACGGGACGAGGCGGGCGGGGACGACTGGCGGGCCGCATGCAGCCGCCGGCGCCGCTCCTTGCGGGTCTCGCGAGCACCGCCAGCCTTCGCCGGCTCGGCCGCCCTGGGCTCGGGCCGGGGGTCCGTGCGCGGATTGCGCTTGAGGGCCGGATGACCATCCATGCCGGAATGCGAGCAAACCATGCAGCAGAACACGGAGCCGGGCCGGATCGGCCCATGATGCGAACACGCGGCCTGGGGGGTGAACGGCCCGATCGGAAACAGGGGAACCAGCCGGGGCAAACGTCGGGGATCCTCCCAGACCACTCTTCCTGCATGAGCGCCGGGGAGAGAGCTGTTCTTGCGTCCTTGCAGGTTATCCCGTTCACGGGATTCCTGTTCATGGGAGGCTTGCAGCCTCTCCTTCTCCCTCTTCCGCGCCCGGGCCACACCCAGTTGCACCTGCCGACACGACAGATGGCTGCGGCGCGCAATCTGGCCAATGCTGGCGCCCTGCGTTACCTCGTAGAGCCAGAGCGCTTCACGAGCTTTGACCGCCCCGGCCAAAGGCTGTCCCTGCCCCGGGGCTGGTCGCTCCAGGCATCCCGCCTGCGCTGGTTCTCGATGGGTCGTCCCAGTGCTCGACATCGCTCTCGGCCCCCTCGCCGCACTCGATGACCGTCAACCGCTACTCTTAGATTGCGCCACTTCGCGGGAATTGCCAATCCGCAATATGCCCGACATGTACGGGATGTGGAATGCAAGCTCTAGACTCGTCACGGCTTAAATTTTCTCGGTTTTTTTCTCTCCTCGCGCAAGCAGGGGCCGGGTTCGTGGCTGTCGGGACCGCACTTTGTGTGGCAAAGCAGGTCCCTGGCCGATTCTGCTTTGCGGAGCCGGCCCAGGGGCTCGCTGCTCAGCCTGACACCGTGGTAGAAGGAGCTGGGGGCCGCGCAAGCCCGAAGGGCAGGAGCTCCCTGCCCTACGAAGGCTCACGCCCTGTTCGGCGGGATCGGGAGACCTCGCCGCAACATGGGCTTCCTGCCCTACGAAGGCTCACGCCCGGGGATGGGGTCGACGGGGGGCGCTCACGCCCGGGGCGAGCGCCGGCCCAGCCGCGAGCGAGCCGCCAGAGCGAAGGCGGCCAGTCCGAAGATGACCACTGAGCCCGGCTCGGGCACCGGGGCCGGGCTGGGTGTTCCCGTGCCGGTGCTGGAGAGATCGAGCGTCTGGGCTTCGAGCGTGGTCTTCGAGGCCGAGGCGGCGAGGTGGGGAGCCACATTTCGTGGTGAGCTGATCCCCAGGTCGGCCTTCAAGGCGTTCAGTGTCTGCTGGTTCCAGTTCGGCATCTTGCCGTGCTGGATCGAGACCAGGTGCTCGAGGTCCTTGATCAGCTTGGAATTCATGATCGGGTCGGCGATGTTGGCGGGAATCAGGACCTGCGCCCGGGCACCGTGGTTGGCACGCTTGTCGAGCTGGAGGCCACGCCGGTGCTCGAGTGAGCTCGAACTCGAACTCGAGCCCGATGCCGAGCGGGTTGCGGCTGCCTGGCTGGCGAGCCAGGTCAGGGTGGTTCCATTGTCCCCGGCGCCCGCGGAGCCGAACAGGGGAGCGATTGGCTTGACCAGGAGGGTGTTCTTGCCGTTGTAGACGGCCACCTTGCCGTCCTGGGCCAGCGCCTGGTCGAGCTGGGCCTTCACCGCGGCGTCGAGATGCAGCGGCCCGGTCGTCCGGCCGGCTTTGGCCGGGCCGGTCGCCACCGTGGGGAAGTCCTTGGGTAGGGAATCGTCGCTATCCACCCGGTAAACGAGGTAGCTGGGTATCGAGCCGCTGGGCAGGACGACCGGGCCGGTATGGCCCTGGGTCGGCATGAGAATCCTCCGGCCGTTCTGATCGAGCACGATGGGGTGGTTCAGGTCGTCGGCATCGAGCTTGATGTCAGAGGCGACCTGCGCGGCCCGGGCCGGCACGGATGCCGCCGAGCCCAGACTCACGATCAAGCCCAGGCCCAGCCCCATGAACCTTACCCAGCCGCTGTGGAACTGTTCACGACGAGCGATCTGTTTCATCACGGCGCCCTTCCTTGGAATCGACGGTGGCCCGCGCCGGCATGTTCGCCCCGTCGCGGGCCGCGCTGGCAAACGGCGGCCTCGAGGGGCGGTGGCCTGGCTCTACCGGCCTTGATTTCTTTGGGGATCTGATCTTCCGACGAGATGTGTGACTGGTCCGGGCTATCTAGCACGAATCCGCGGGGACGATCAACCCGGGTTTGCGGCTTTTGAAAGGGATTGTACCGGTTTTGAAAGTTTTTCCTGGAGTCTTGCCGCGAGCGGACCGACAGGATCCATCCCGTCGGGCCGGGATAGGGTGTCGATCAGGCGTGCTATGGACAGCGCAAACCTTTTACTTCTAACAACTTTCAATATTTATTTCTGGTCTGTCCATGGTGGTCATAGCATTTTGAAGTTACGCGCATCAGAGAAGAAAGGAGAAACAAGAGAGAGGAAGTGCGCAGTGCCCTCAGACACCAAAGTGGCGTGGCGCCATGGACAGCCGGGACGGGACACGGTGGTCGGTCATGGTTTGAGCGTGATCGACACGGAGGCGGGCCTGGCAGCTTTGAGCTGGAGGACGAGGGTGCCGCGGTCGGGTTTGACACTCAAGCAGAAGGCCGAATAATGGAAAGGTGAGACTGCCGAACGACGCGACCGGGACTCCGGGCAAGCCGCATGGTTCTGAGATTGCTGGCACTTCTGTACCTGATGAGCGGCGGCTTGATGGAAACAGGGCCGGCGGGGGCTTGCGCCGATGGCATCCCCGCTCCGGCTGCGGCAGTGGGTTTTCCCGGTCTTATGTTGCTGCCTGTCGATTCGAGCCTCGCGGGTCCGTGCGGGGATGCGGTGATGACCGCGATGGATGAGCCTCTGGGGCTCGTGCTGGGGCTCGCGGAGGCGATGGAATGCGACACCGAGGACGACGGATCGACCCCTGCGCTGTTCTTGCCCGCTCAGAAGGGATCCCGCCCGGAGGAGGGGATGCCGGCTGCCCTCGGCGGCCGTTCCCTCGCGTCCACCTCTCTCGCCCGGTGGCTGCCGCTGCGCTGCTAGGCCGTCCGGCTCCTTCGCATTGACCCCATCACTCGCATTGACCCCATCACTCGCGGACCGCGCCGGAGCGGACCCGGCTGAAGCAAGCCGGGCCGAGGAGAGGCCGGCTCCGCCCCGACGTGGGAGCGGAGCCCAGGCATGTCCGGCCGGAGCCGAAGACCTCATGAGAGGGATCGAGAGGAATGGCCTTGAAACCGAAACGGGAGCTGGTCGGATCTCCAGTCCGGCTGGAGGATCCTCGATTCTGCCGCGTACTCGCATACATCCACAGGTCTCTCGGCGAGGAGACCTCGATCGGCACGCTGGCCGAGGTGGCGGGCCTGAGCCCTTTTCACTTCGTTCGTGCATTCAAGCGGGCGACGGGCCGGAGCCCGCACCGTTACGTGCTCGAGCGGCGGATTGCCCGGGCTGCCGAGCTGCTGCGGAGCCCGGGGCGGAGCATCGCGGAGGTTGCCTACGAGGTGGGCTTCTGCTCGCAGAGCCATCTCACGGTCATGTTCCGGCGGTTCATGAAGACCACGCCGGCAGCCTATCGCCACCAGGCTATGGGCCTGCGCCGGGCAAGCAAGCCGTAGGGCGGCGCAGCCCGCGTCAGCGCCTTGCTGGGCTGGGCTTGGTCCTGCCTCACACGGTGTTCCTGGGACGGAAGCGGCGGGAGAGGGCGGCGTCGAGCTGTTCGGGGAGCTCCATGCCCAGGGTCTGGAGCTCGCGGACGAGGTCGACGGGGTCGTCGAACTTGAGCTGGTGAGACAGCGGGGCGTGCCACAGGACGTAGCGCTCCGTGCCCAGGAAGTCGAGGTGAGTGATGACCAGACTGTTGTCGCGGTAGAGCCAGACGGCCAGGATCGGCCGGTTCGCGGAACCGGTGGTGCGGAACGACGGGGTTGTCATCTCGATCTGCTTGTTGGCCATGCCCTGGATGGCGATCTGGCCGGCGGCCCTGCCGCGGACCGAGGCCACGACCACCAGGCGGTAGGGCCCCACGGGAATGTGCTTGGGGCCGACGGGCTTCATCGCCCCCGGGCCGCCCGGCCGCACCTGGGACTGGAGGGCGTTGACGGCCTCCTTCCAGAGCTCGTGAAGCTGGCCCTGGAGGAAGCGGATCGGATCGGGACCGGCCAGGGTGATCAGTCCCTTATCCTTCCGCGCCTGGTCGGCGGTGATCTCGTCCATGTCGAGCGAGCCGGCCGCGATCGGTCCGAGCTGGTCAGTCTCGTCGGCCGGGGCCAGCTCCTCGTCTTCCTCGGGCGGGGATTTCTTGGCCAGGAGGTTGATCGAGTCGTCGATCTTGGCGACGACCTGGGCAGATACGGAGCGAGTGAGCAGCCGGTCAAGCTCGACGCCGGCGTCGCCAACATGGAAGAGCCGGCCGACCAGGGCGTCCCATAGCGTCTCAGCCCGAGTCCGGAACCGCCGCTGCCAGCGGGCCAGCTCGATCAGCGGGTAGACGACCTCGGGCCAGAGGGCCTGACTGGCCGGATCGCGGTGTGCCTGGGGTGACGCGTACCGCAAGGCCGCGGCGCGAAATTCGGGCTGATCGCGCCAGACTTCGGCCAGCCGGTTCCACCGCTCGACGAGCACATCGTCGACCACGTCACGGGCCGGTGCGATCTTCCGCAGATCGTCGAGTGTCTGGGGCAAGAGTCCAGGGTTGAGCACGCCCTTGTCGTCGGTCATGGACTTCTGGGCGTAGGCGCTGGCCTCTTGGAGGGCCTTGCGGGTCTGGCGGAAGAGCCGGCGGCGGGGCGGGGTGTCGCGCCAGCTCAGGTACTTGGCCACCACGACCGGCGAGAGGGCGGGGCGGACGTCAATCCGCTGATCGAGCAGGCTGGCGGCCTCCTGGACGGCCTCCTCGGTGGGACCGGCGGCCACCAGGGCGTAGGTGATGGCCAGGAGGTATCGCGCCCGGTCGGCGTTGCGGCGGTCGAGCGGCCGGCGGAGCAGGATCCCCTTCCGCCGCGAGCCGATCAGCAAATAGGCCAGGTAGTGCCCGATCAGGTAGCGCTCGTCGGCCGAGAGCATTACCGGCTCCAAGAGGACGGTGCGCAGCATGGTGCGCACCAGGGGCGAAGCAACCAGGTCGGCCGCGCTGGCCGGCGGCGGGAGCGGCTTCGGAGGGGAGGTGGGCGCGGCAGCGACAGGGGCCGTTCGCCTCGAGTGATCGGCCGGGGCGCCGGCCTCTTCCTCCAGCTTTGCCAGCGCGGCCAGGTCAAGGGTGGGAGGTAGATCGGGGGCGGCGGATTCCGGCGCGGTAGGCTCCTCGGCGCGGATCCGCTCCACTTCGTCTCGCAAGGCCGCGGCCACGGCGGCCCCGCTGGAGGGCCGGTCTTCCGGTTGCTTGGCCAGAAGGCTCAGGATCAGCCCCTCGAGCGGCTGGGAGACTCCGAGGTTCTGGCTCCTCGGCGGCTCCGGAATGGCCCCGGCGTGCTGGGTCAGCACCGAGATTGGAGTGCCCTGGAACGGCACGGTCCCGGTGGCCGACTCGTAGAGCATTACCCCCAGCGAGTACAGGTCGGTGCGAAAGTCCAGCCGCTCCCCCTTGCTCTGCTCGGGGCTCATGTAGTACGGCGTGCCCCGGATCGTCCCAGTCTCGTCGGCCTGCTCAGCCATCAGCGAGAGGCCGAAGTCGGAGAGCTTGGGAACGTCGGTGGCGGTGAGCAGCACATTGCTTGGCTTGATGTCGCGGTGGATTACCCCTTGGTGGTGCGCATAGTCGAGGGCGTCGGCCACCTGGGCCAGGATCCGCAGCCGCTCGGCCAGGGTCAAGACGCGCCACCGCTTGACGTAACTGGTTCCGTCCACCTGCTCCATGACCAGGTACCAGGTCGATTCGGCCTGGCCGAAGTCATAGATTCGCACCACGTTGTCGTGCAGCAGCCGGGCCGCGAGCTGGGCCTCGAGCCGCAGCCGCTTGCCCACCTCCTCGCCGCTCTGCTCCTTGAGCAGCTTGATCGCAACGCTCCGCTGAAGGAGTTGGTCGGTCGCTGAGTAGACGGCGCCCATCCCTCCCCGGCCCAGCTCCCGCTCCAGGAGGAACCGCTGGTTGAGCGTTGTGCCGATCTCGATCACCACCGCCTCCCCGCTCCTCGAACACTCGGATGCCTACCCATTTTCTTAACACAAGCGTCAGATTAGTCGCCAGCCTGCTGACGGCGGCCGCGCTCCGCGCAATTGACCCCCGTGACCGCGTGCCCTACCCTCGATGGGTGAGGCCCTCTCCCTGTTGACGCACGAGGCGTTCTTCCAAACCCACTCGTTGAAGTCGGCCGAGCAGATCGACAGGCAGTCGTTCTGACCCGCTGGTGGAGCGAACATCATGAGCGTCACGAAGATCCCAGCACAGACGATCGAGCGCCTCAAGGCCATCGCCCGCTCTGCCAGCGATCATGCGTACTGCCCCTACAGCAAATTCCGGGTTGGTGCCGCCGTGCTTTCCGATAAAGGCGATACTTTCGCCGGCTGCAATGTTGAAAACGCCTCTTACGGGCTGACAATATGTGCCGAGCGGAACGCGATCTTTCAGATGGTGGCCAAGGCGCAGACCGTGATCCGTGTGCTCGTGATCTACACCCCGACGCCGACACCAACAGCCCCATGCGGCGCCTGCAGGCAGGTGATCAACGAGTTTGGCCCGGCGGCCGAAATCATCTCGTGTTGCGATGGGCCCCAGGTCTTACATATGAGCCTTTCCGACCTGTTACCCAGCGCTTTTCGGCCCCTGCAATCTGAAATGCGAGAACATCAGGGTCTGACCCCTCGAAGCCGACCTTGTCTTGGCGACGGTCCTGGCGGCTGCACGGGATGCCTTCCGGGCGTCTGGTGGGCTCGGTTCACCGGGGTACGGGTTGGACATCGGCTGGGGCAGGAAGACGCTCAAAGGTTTTTCGATACGGTTCGTCCGGAAAGAGCTCTTCCCACTCCTTGCGTGTGAAATTCCGCCCCACGGCTCGTTCGGCTTGTTCGAGGAGTTCCTCGATTCTTAAGGGCCAGAGCCGGGCGGTCTTGTCCTCGCTCCCCGTCACCAGCCAGCGACCCTCGGGGCTGATGGCGACGGCATCGACAGAGCCCTCGTGCCCCTTCAAGACGCGGGCGGTGGTCTCCGGATGCTCGGCCTTGAGGTCCCAGAGCCGGGCGGTCTTGTCCCAGCTCCCCGTCACCAGCCAGCGACCCTCGGGGCTGATGGCGACGGCATAGACAGAGCCCTCGTGCCCCTTCAAGACGCGGGCGGTGGTCTCCGGATGCTCGGCCTTGAGGTCCCAGAGCCGGGCGGTCTTGTCCTCGCTCCCCGTCACCAGCCAGCGACCCTCGGGGCTGATGGCGACGGCATCGACAGGGCCCTCGTGCCCCTTCAAGACGCGGGCGGTGGTCTCCGGATGCTCGGCCGTGAGGTCCCAGAGCCGGGCGGTCTTGTCCACGCTCCCCGTCACCAGCCAGCGACCGTCGGGGCTGATGGCGACGGCACGGACAGAGCCCTCGTGCCCCTTCAAGACGCGGGCGGTGGTCTCGGGATGCTCGGCCGTGAGGTCCCAGAGCCGGGCGGTCTTGTCCTCGCTCCCCGTCACCAGCCAGCGACCCTCGGGGCTGATGGCGACGGCACGGACAGAGCCCTCGTGCCCCTTCAAGACGCGGGCGGTGGTCTCGGGATGCTCGGCCTTGAGGTCCCAGAGCCGGGCGGTCTTGTCCTCGCTCCCCGTCACCAGCCAGCGACCCTCGGGGCTGATGGCGACGGCAACGACAGAGCCCTCGTGCCCCTTCAAGACGCGGGCGGTGGTCTCCGGATGCTCGGCCTTGAGGTCCCAGAGCCGGGCGGTCTTGTCCTCGCTCCCCGTCACCAGCCAGCGACCCTCGGGGCTGATGGCGACGGCACAGACAGGGCCCTCGTGCCCCTTCAAGACGCGGGCGGTGGTCTCCGGTGCCTCGGCCTTGAGGTCCCAGAGCCGGGCGGTCTTGTCCTCGCTCCCCGTCACCAGCCAGCGACCCTCGGGGCTGATGGCGACGGCACCGACAGGGCCCTCGTGCCCCTTCAAGACGCGGGCGGTGGTCTCCGGATGCTCGGCCTTGAGGTCCCAGAGCCGGGCGGTCTTGTCCTAGCTCCCCGTCACCAGCCAGCGACCGTCGGGGCTGATGGCGACGGCACAGACAGGGCCCTCGTGCCCCTTCAAGACGCGGGCGGTGGTCTCCGGTGCCTCGGCCTTGAGGTCCCAGAGCCGGGCGGTCTTGTCCCCGCTCCCCGTCACCAGCCAGCGACCCTCGGGGCTGATGGCGACGGCATCGACAGGGCCCTCGTGCCCCTTCAAGACGCGGGCGGTGGTCTCCGGATGCTCGGCCTTGAGGTCCCAGAGCCGGGCGGTCTTGTCCTCGCTCCCCGTCACCAGCCAGCGACCCTCGGGGCTGATGGCGACGGCACCGACAGGGCCCTCGTGCCCCTTCAAGACGCGGGCGGTGGTCTCCGGATGCTCGGCCTTGAGGTCCCAGAGCCGGGCGGTCTTGTCCTCGCTCCCCGTCACCAGCCAGCGACCCTCGGGGCTGATGGCGACGGCAACGACAGGGCCCTCGTGCCCCTTCAAGACGCGGGCGGTGGTCTCCGGATGCTCGGCCTTGAGGTCCCAGAGCCGGGCGGTCTTGTCCCCGCTCCCCGTCACCAGCCAGCGACCGTCGGGGCTGATGGCGACGGCACCGACAGAGCCCTCGTGCCCCTTCAAGACGCGGGCGGTGGTCTCCGGATGCTCGGCCTTGAGGTCCCAGAGCCGGGCGGTCTTGTCCTCGCTCCCCGTCACCAGCCAGCGACCGTCGGGGCTGATGGCGACGGCATCGACAAGGCCCTCGTGCCCCTTCAAGACGCGGGCGGTGGTCTCCGGATGCTCGGCCTTGAGGTCCCAGAGCCGGGCGGTCTTGTCCCCGCTCCCCGTCACCAGCCAGCGACCGTCGGGGCTGATGGCGACGGCATAGACATGCCCTCGTGCCCCTTCAAGACGCGGGCGGTGGTCTCGGGATGCTCGGCCTTGAGGTCCCAGAGCCGGGCGGTCTTGTCCCCGCTCCCCGTCACCAGCCAGCGACCCTCGGGGCTGATGGCGACGGCACCGACAGAGCCCTCGTGCCCCTTCAAGACGCGGGCGGTGGTCTCCGGATGCTCGGCCTTGAGGTCCCAGAGCCGGGCGGTCTTGTCCCCGCTCCCCGTCACCAGCCAGCGACCGTCGGGGCTGATGGCGACGGCACGGACAGGGCCCTCGTGCCCGCCTAATCCCAGACCGCCCAACTTCAGTAAGGAATCGCGAAGGCTCTGCTCTGCGGGAACAACGGGCGGGATGGCCTTACGCTGATAAATTTGCACGGCTTCCAAGGCTAACAGCACACTTCTCTGCGGAAAGTCGTTCCGAACAGCCGCCGACTGGGCGGCCAGGCTGGCGGAGAGGTTGCGAAGAGCCTTGACCTCGTTCGTGTTTGCAAGGGCCGCGTTCTTGACAGCGTTTCCCCGTTGCCACCATGCCAGCCCTCCCAGGATCGATGCCAGGCACGCGGCCGCGACCGCGGTGATGGAAAGACCGACCAGGAAACGCTTCCTCCGGAGGTCCGCTTGCCGCTCCGCTTCCTGCTGGCGAAGACTGGCTTCGATAAACTCACGCTCCGGGGCGTCAAGGTCCTGTCGCCGTTCGGTAAGCCAGCGCTGGGCCTCGGCCAGAAGGCCTCCGCGGAGTAACGCGGCGCGGTCCCGGTTCAGCGTCAGCCACTCCTCCACGAACGGTTCCAGCCGTTTCCGCCAGGTCAGGAAGCCGCGGGCGTTGTTGACCCACCCTTGCGACCGCCTCCAATGGCGAATCAGGGCTTCGTGGGCAACCTCCACCGTCTCGGTGGTCTGGTCGGAGCTGGTGACCAGGAGCCGGGCGGTGGCTAATTCGGCGATGAGGGGCCGAGCTTCCTCGCCCAGGGTCGTCATCGCGGCCCGGCGTCGCGTGTCCTCGGATTCCTCGCCCACGCTGACCAGTTGAATGAAGAGCCTGGGCAGGCGTTCCTGGTCGCGTTCCGGGAGTCGGGTGAACACGGCCTCGGCCACGGTCGCGATGGCCCCTTCGACCCCGCCCATCGCGTCGTACGCCTCGTTGGTCAGAACCGCCCCCCGCCGCTGTTTCCACAACTGTTCGAGCAAGAAGGAGAGCAGCGGCAGGCGTCCCGGTTCCTGGCCCATGTCTCCGAGGATTCGCGCGGGCAGACCCGGCTCGAATTCGAGTCGCATTTTGGCCGCGGGGGCCTCGATGACCTCCCTGAGTTCCCGCTGGTCCATCGGGCCCAGCGAGACCTGAGCACCCTCACGGATGCGGTCGACCAGGGGGCGATATCCGAGGACATGCCCGTAGAAATCGGCCCGGCACGTGAAAAGCACGGTCAAGGGTGCGGTTCCCGAGGCGTCCAGCAACTGGTCCGTGAAGGAGCGGATGACCTTGTCATCCCGACAGAGGGTGTACAGCTCCTCCCACTGGTCAACGACCAGCAACAGCCGTTGCGTCCCCGGCTGTTTGTTCAATGCGATCTCGGCGAGGTCGCGGAGGGACAGCGTCCCTTTCTCGAGACTGGCGGTCTTCTCGTTGGCCTTTTCACGGCGGTCCACCTCGTCCTCGAGGTCGGGCCACACCAGGGGGGAGAGTGCGTTCACCAGGCTGTTCAGGGGCCGCGCCGTCGGCACCATGGTGACGACTTCCCAGACCGTTTCTCGGTCGGACCTCAGCCGCGGCACCAGGCCGGCGCGCGCCACGGACGACTTGCCACTGCCCGAGGCCCCCAGGACGGCCACGAACGCATGACGCGTGACGGCCGCGACGAGCTGGTCCGTGTCGTCCTGCCGGCCGAAGAAGAAGGGTGCGTCCTCCTCGCGGAAGGGGAGCAGGCCGCGAAACGGGCAAACGGTCTGTGCGACGGCCTGGTTCTCGGGTTCGAGCTCGGCCGGGGCGAGCCCGCGGACAGCTCCCGCCAGCACGTTCAGCGGACGCTCCTCGTCGAGTCGAGTCCGCAAGTCAACCCAGGTGTTGAGCGACAGGAATCCCAGGGGCGGGTCGGCACCCGGCAGGAGGACGGGAACGACGGGCATCCCGGAGGCCGCCTGGCGGTCGAGGGCGAGCTGGAGCTCGCGCTGCTGCCAGCGGCCCATCTCGCCAGGGCCGAGGAAGACGGCGACGGCCTTGCTCTGCTTCAGAGCCTGTTCCAGCGCCGATGGCCACGACGTGCCCGGGACCAGATACCACCGGTCCATGAAGCAGGTCAGTCCGTTGTCCTTGAGCCACCGCCCGACGCGTTCGACGGCCTGATAGTCGCGCGTGTTATAGCTCAGGAAGACGTCGTACGTCCGGGAGGGAAGGTCCATGGGCGGCTCGCATCGCATTCCCTGGTGTTCCAGTGACGAACCGGTTTAATAATTACCACATCGGTCGTCTCGGTGGTAGAGGACGGGCTACGGTGCTTCGGCTCCCTCGGATGGCAATCCGCTCAATCTCATCGAGCGTGGTCCGGTAGCTCGTTCGGTCGTAGAGCCTGGCCATCTTCGGGCTCTCGTGGGCGGCAATCTGCAGGGCCTGCTCCAGCGACCTGCCGTTCCCTAGCGCGGTTTAACAACGGGTTGCAGACAGCGAGAGTAGAGAGAGATGGACACGCAAGGAAACGGAGTGGCAATGGACCAGGAGGATACTGCCATGGCACCCGACTCGATTGTTCGCCAGGGTCAGACCATGGTTGCTCGACTCTGCCAGGCGATGGCGACGACGTCTTGACCTGAGGCGAGGTTTTACCGCCGGCTCCTGGGGCGGATGCCGTGGGCGTCTTCGGGGAGTTCGAGGATCTGGCCGACGATCAGGTGGCCGGGGTCGTCGATGATGTCGCGGTTCAGGTCCAGGATCTCGTCGGACCGCCGCGAGTCGCCCAGCGTGTCGCGGGCGATCGTGCGGAGCGTGTCGTACTGGCGCACCTTGTAGATGGGCCGGGTGACGGCGTCGCGGGGGCGGATCTCGGGCTCTCGGTCGTCATCGCGGTCGTCCCGGATCGACCTGGCGGACCGGCTGCCCCTCTTCGCGGAGCGGACGGTGCTGTCGGCCTCCTCGGTTGCGACATCGGAAACGGGGAGATTCAGCTCCGCGTCGGACTGGCTGGAGCGGCGAATCGGCACCCCGTCGGCGGGGGTGGAACGTCCGGAAGGGGAACGGTCCGGATCGGCGTCCTGCGCGGCCAGTTTCTCTCCTCCCGATCGCGGGGATCGTGTTCCGGGGGGAAGGATGTAGGCCGAGTCAAGGTCCTCGGGAGGCGGTATTCGGATCACCGTGTTGCGATAGAGCTTGTCGATCTCCGGAACCTTGTCCTCGTTGGCCTTCCAAAGGGCTTTGTAATATCGGCCCGAGTTGTAGTACATCCGCGAGATGGTCCAGAAGTTCTCGTTCTTCTCCACCTTGTGGAGGACGGTGTCGAGCTTCCCCTCGCTCGGTGCCGACCGCGCACGCGCCGGGTCCTCCGCGGTCGCGATGGCGCGGCCGGCACCCCCGGCGGCAGCAGCAGTGCCCGCGGCGGCAGCGCGGCCCGGAGGCGCCTCGACGTCGAAGCTCTGCTCCTTGTCGGCATGGGCGTTGGGGTCGGTCGTGCCCGCCCGTGCGGCATCCGGGACGGGCTCTTCGTCCAGGCCCGGTACCTCGCGCTGAACGTCGTGGACCGTGTCGCCCGACGAGTGCTTGATCGGCACCCAGCCCTGCTTGGCCAGCTCGTCTTTGGGGCTCGGCGCGGCCTCCTCGACGGAGGCCGACGGCTTCGGCTTGTCCTGCGGCGGGAGTGGGCTCGGGTTCTGCCCCGGGATCTGGGGATCGGCGCTACCGCTCTTGCCCGGGCCGGGGTCGCCCGCCGAGTGAATCGTGGGGAGGTCGGCCGGCGGAGACAGTGGCTCGGCTCCTGAAGGAGCGGAAGAGGAAGCATGCTCCCGTCCGGGAACGCGGAACAGGAACGGGGACCGGTTCGGCCGCGGCTCCGGGCGGTTCGTAAGGCGCCGGCGTCGCGCCGGTCTTCGCCGGCTCGGGTGCGGGACCACCGTGGAGGTCCAGCGGCGTCGGCTCGACGGAGGGCGCGATGGGTGCGAGAGCAGGCGCTGAAGCTGTTGGGGCCGGCGCGGAGAGCGCGGGAGCCGGCGCGATCAGCGGCTCCGCCGCGGGTGCCGGCTTGGCCTGGTCCTTTTCCTTGCCCTGCTCCTTGCTGTCGTTTCCCTTGCTCAGGGCGGTCACCGCGGCCCCCACGCCCGCACCCACACCGAGCCCGACGCCGCCTGCGACCGCGGCGGCCTTCGCTGTGCCGGCGGGAGCCGCCGAAGCATGGTCGCCGGCCGGCACGGGAGCGGGAGCAGGTGCGGGAGCCGGCGTCGGAGATGCAGCCGGAGCCGAAGTGGAAGATGGAGCCGGATCGGGAGCAGGAGCAGGAGCGGAAGCCGGGCCTGGAGGTGTTCCCAGCTTGGTGTCGGCCACGGCCAATTCCAGGACCGGCGGCACGGTCGCGGGGTCGTTCGCCTTCTCGCCAGCGCCACTGACGACGGGTGCAGGGTCGCCTCCGACGGGAGGCAGCGAGACCGGGCCCTCGTCGGCGGCGAGGTTCACCGGATCAACGGCCGGCAAGGGGGCGGTCTCGGTGGGAGCGGGGGCGGGGGCGGGCCGAGGATCGCCGGCCGCCGTGAAGTCACTTCCTGGCGCGTCGCCGCCGGCCGGCGCGGGAGCAGCCTTCTCACTGGCCAGAAGCTTGGGAGCCGGGTCGGGCAAGGCCTTGCCGGCCTTCCCGTCTGGACCCTCGGGCAGTGCCGGCAGGTCGGAGCCGGCCAGCGCCTGGCTCGAGCCGGGCGCGGGGTCGTCGGGCCTCCCGGCAGACGAACCCGCGTTGCTGGAGGCCTGGGCATCGGCCGGGGCGGTCTGCGACGGGGCGGCCGTGCTGGGGGTCTGAGCCATGGTATCGTGCTTCCCCTTGCCCGGCTGGAGCACCATGACGCCGGAGAGGATGGCCACCGAGAGCCCCGACGCCATGCTGGCCCGGGGGTAGCAGCGGGCGATCTGCACCCCTTGCTTGGCCGCCGAGCGAGTGCCCTGGGCCACTGGGCTGAGCCTGGAGAGAATCCGGGCCGCCAGGTTTTCGTTCCTGCTGGCGTCGTCATCATCATCCGCGCCATCGTCCTCCTTGAGCTCCTCATCCTTCTGGTCGTCCTCGGTCCGATTCGAGCGCGAGGACGGAACGAGGCCGGCATGAGGGTCGGCAGACGGGGCCGGCGGGTGTTGACCCGGACCGGGGTTCTGGCCCTGGGCGAGGGTCAGGTCTTCGGGGACATCGGATCCGGGTTCGGACGTCGGGTTCCAGCCTGGTTCAGACATCGCTCGGCCATCCTGACCCGGACCGGGGTTCTGACCCTGGGCGGGGGTCAGGTCTTCGGGGACATCGGATCCGGGTTCGGACGTCGGGTTCCAGCCTGGTTCGGACATCGCTCGGCCATCCTGACCCGGACCGGGGTTCTGGCCCTGGGCGAGGGTCAGGTCTTCGGGGACGTCGGATCCGGGTTCGGACGTCGGGTTCCAGCCTGGTTCGGACATCGCTCGGCCACCCTTAACTTGGCGCTTTGCGCACGGGGATTGACGGCCACTTCCTGGGCCGTCGCGGTCACGGGTTTCCTGGTCAGGACGGTCAGTCTCGGGTCGTTGCGAAAGGCCCACTTGACGCGGCGGTCTTCCAGGGAGTGGAAGCTGATGATGGCGGCCCGGCCCTCGGGGGCGAGGATCTCTGGCAGCTCCTTCAGGGTCGCGTCAAGGTGGCCGAGCTCATCGTTGACCATGATCCGCAAAGCCTGGAAGACGCGGGTCGCCGGGTCGATCGGCCCGTGCCGGAAGCGTCCGGGAACGCTCTGGCGGACCAGCTCGGCAAGCTGCCGGGTGGTCTGGATCGGGGCGAGCTGCCGGGTCTCGACGATCCGGCGGGCGATCCGGCGGCTGAACCGCTCTTCCCCGTAGTCAAAGAACACCTGAGCCAGCTCGTGCTCCGAAAGTGTCTTGAGCAGCTCGGCGGCGGTCGGCCTGGGCAACCCGGAGGAATCCGTGTCGGGGTCCGGGTCGAACCGCATGTCGAGCGGTCCCTCGGCGGCGAAGCTGAACCCGCGGTGCGCCCAGGAAAGCTGATCGGAGGAGAGCCCCAGGTCCAGGAGCATGCCCTGGACCGAGGAGATACCCAGCTCGTCCAGCAACTCGCGCACCGCGCTGTACGGCGCGTGAACCAGTGTCACGGGGAGGCCGGCGGTGGTCTTTTTGGCCAGGGCCAGCATGGCCGGATCGCGGTCCAGACCAATGATCCGGCCGGTCGCCCCGACGGCTCGTGCCAGGGCCGCGGCATGGCCCCCTGCCCCCACGGTGCCATCTACGAGGATGGCCCCTTCGACGGGCCGCAGCCATGCCGTCACTTCATCCAGCAGAACGGGGCGATGCACGATTCGATGCGATTCGCTCCCGTTTTCAATTCCGATTTCGTTTTCGTTTCCCATTCGCACCTGACGGTGACGCCGGGAGAAAGCGTGATTGCCAGGAGGTGTCACGGACATGAGAGGTGGCGACTCTACCCGAACCGTCGCCCCTGTCAAGCCCGGGACGTCCGGCCGAGCCATCGGCTCAGGCACGCGGATCGAGAATGCCTCTCCTCGTCTCCATCGGCAAGCGGAGGGGGAAGGCTTCAGTGAATGTCCGGCCCGGTCCATCACGTCGATGGAGACGGACCACGACCGGATCGCGAGAATGCGCTGCGATGGGAAACCCGAAGTCCACAAGGTGCTCGAGTGCTTGCAGAACGGATCACGACGCCGAATCGCTTTGCACCGTGTCCTTGAACGGTCCCGGGCAGGCGTTCCAGGTGGTCTGGTAGGTCGGCTCCAGAGGTGTGGGGATGTACCTCTCGGGCTCGAGAAAGAGGGGCATCTCGGGGAGAACGTCGCCGACCGCGACCGGCTCGACGCAAGCCACCTTCACCGCACCGGCCGAGTAGGCCGCCAGGGTCAGGGGCTTGTCGGGGGGAAGCGCGAACGGCTCCTCGAGGATCTCGTCCCAGATCAACTTGTGCAGGCCCTGGGGGTCGCGCGGGTCGGGGGGAACAAGTCGATGATCAGCAGGTGCACGCCCTGGCGGAGGAACTGAAGGGCCTTCTCGACGAAGCTCCGGATCGCGGCCTTGTTGCTCTTGTTCCCGGGCGAGACGATCTCGATCACGGCGATCACCTCTCCCAGACGATGGCGGATTGCAATCCGATCGGCCTTGAGGGCATAGACATCGAGCTCAGCGCGGCGGATGAATCTCGTCCGGGGTGGCAGGGTGGCCAGGTGTGTCCCGCCATTGTCTCGCAGGGTCGAAGCGCGACCCTCGCGGCCAACCTGCTGTAGCGTGAGCACGTCAGGGATCGTCCCCGCGGCGGTCTGTTCTGCAAGGGCAATGAAATCAGGGGGAAGAATCCCCGCGTTGAGAGCGCTCGCGAGGTTCACGATCCAGCTCTGATGAAAGTGATGGAACAGCCCAGCGTCAGTCTTTGACCAGGCGTGTATCGGCATGAATCCAGCTCCACATGAAACGAGCCTTCGCTACTTTCATTGTGGAGAAAGCGATTCTCTCATTCAAGGCAAGGCTAGGGCATATGTACCCGAGCATAGAGGAGCGTTTCTCCGTCCGCCCAGACACCGAAGAGATCGAGCAGTTGGACGGGCGGCTGCCCCCGCGCTCGGCGGCGGTGAAGAAGGTGGAGAACGGGGTCTTGAGCGGCAGAGGGATGGACGTGATCTTGTCCTCGCCTGGGCGGAGCGCGAAGATACGGTTCTCGTGCAGGGACGATCCATCGGGCCGGATGCCCGTGACGAGCTCAACGACCCAGAGCGTACCATCCTCGGTAACGTGGAAGCGGGCGTAGTGCGGGGTTTCCCGGGCCTTCTTGCCGCCGGAGACGAGTGTGGTGCGCCGGGTGACCTTGCCTCCCACCGCCTCGACGTGCTCGAGCGTCGTCACGATCGGCTGGCCCGGGAAGAACCGGTCACGAAGCACGGGGGAGAGGTTCGTCTTCAGATAGAGCAGGTGGGCCGCGCCCGGCGGGATCGACCCACAGGTCGAGATTGGTGATGTGACCGCCGGTTGCCTCGACTGTGTCAATCTCGACGGCCCGGGAGAAATCGGTCCGCGTGATGTTGGGCGTCCATACATAGAAGAGCCGGCGGAAGACGTAGTCCCATTCGCGGCCGGTCTTTTGCTTCTTGAAGCTCCGCCATGCCTCGTTGGGCTCGACGATGTCGCCGATCGCCAGGATGTGGGCGGCCCGGTTCCGCAGCCCCACCTGGGGATAGCACGCCCGGATCGGGAAGGCGATCGTGCCGGTGCGGGGGAAGCTGCCGTCGGACGCACCGAAGGCCCAGTGCTGGGTGCTCGTGGTCGCGTCGATGTTCAACACGAGAACCTCGCCGCGATCGGAGTCGGCCGCGATGCCCCGGTACGAGTGATCGGTGAAATGGGCCGTCTTCGGCCAGGGGGGCCGGAGGGCGGCCGGAGCCTGGTCGGTCTGGCGCGTGTCGAACCTGAGCAGGTGGGGGTCGCACCGGCCGTACTGGGTGCCCGGCGGCTCGGTGGAGGGATTAACCGAGAGCAAGATCGTGTCTGGTCCGGTCGTCACCAGCGGGCAGGGCTCCCGATGGCGGAAACCGTCGGGCGTTCGCACGAGCTTCCAGCCCCGGTCATCATGCCGGAAGAGCCGCCAGCGGGTGTTCGACAGCAGGGGCACGCCCTCGCCGGTTTCCATCACGCTGACGAAAATGACGACGCCTTCCGCACCAGCAGCGGCGCCCCGTAGCACCAGAGCGGCCCCGCGCCGTTGTTCGGCGGCCTGCACGTGGCCACAGCCTCCTCGACCTCGATGGCCGGCTCGGCGGCCAGGAGAGAGACGGACAAGAAAAGGATGGCATTCGTGAGCATGACGAGTCCTATCCCTTCGCCTTCATCGTGCTGATGCGGACCATGCCGTCGGGGTGGGCGGTGGCAATCTGGATGCCGTCGGGGTGCAGGTCGAGGTGGCGGGAGGTGTTGGGCAGGGCCAACTTGAAGAACTCGGTCTTCTGGTCGGGCTTCAGGAACCAGAGGAAGCCGCCCGAGAGGGGAGAAGAGAAAAGGTGTCAGGAACGAATGGCACTTCCTTAAGCGTAAGTCACTCGCTTCTCAATGTTTGCGCTCGAAACATGGGCTTACCATACACATTCATGTACATATGGGCCGCCATTCAACAAAGATGATTCCCAGTGAATTGCGGGATTTCCACGCCAACCACATCTAGAACAATGTGGATAATTGCGGAATCCACCAACTCATAAGACGTTTACAGGAAAGGACTTGCACTTAAGGAAGCGGCATTCGTGTCAGGAACGAATGGCGCTTCCTTAACCGTTAAGCGGCCTGCATCAAGCGGTTACGCGCTGCTTTCCGAGGCTCGGTCAGCAGATCGTGGGGTTTGGAGCGGCGCTTGATGGCGCGGCTCGACGCGGCCGGGCCGGTTGCCAACCTCATGGCTGGCGATGGCACGGAGCATGACCTCTACAAGCAGACGGCGCGTTTCCGGCGGGGCCCAGTTCAACACCTCGCGGAATGCCGCCATGGTCTGCAGCGTTCCCGCGAAGCTGATCTGCCTGGGTGCCTTCCCATGGGCCTGGGCCGCCGCCGCCATGACCCCACGTATTAAGTTATAAGCGAGCGAGTGCATCCAGATCTCCTTCTTCACCATCCCGGGCGTTTCGCACCGCAGCACATCCATCTGCATGATACATTTGATCGCGCGTAGATCTAATTCGATGTTCCATCTTTCAAAGTAAAGCCGGGCCAGTTCCTCCCTCGTGTACTCCTCCGCGTCGAGCATGGTGGTCACCAACACTAACTCGTTGATCCGGAAGCCGGGCTTCTGAACCTTGAACCGAAGCTCGCGAACCTTCATCCCCTCGGGAACCTGAGCGTAGGCCTCCTCGTCCATCCATTCCGGACGTCCGGGCTTGGTCCAGGTCACGATGTGATCTTCGATGCCCAGCGATCGACCCTTGCGGAAGTCGAACTTGCGTCGCTGGTGCATCCGGAAGAGGCCATCCACCCTACGCTCCACCAGCGAATTGATGCCGAAATACGAGGCAAAACAGCGGTCTCCCAGCAGCACCTCGCCACCTTTGAGGCGATCCAGGAGGTCGCGTAAGAGAGCTGTCTCGCCGGTCTCTTTCCCCTTGTAAGGACCGATGGCCAGATCGCGCAACACCCCGGTGGCCAGGCTAATGATCGCGACCACTCGGGCGATGGGGAAACCGACGCCGGAGGCCTGAGTCCTGGCCTGGGGGAAGGCCTGCTGGTTCTCCGGCGTGTCGGGCATCGAGACCGTGGAGCCGTCGACCATCAAGGTCTCCCGACGCTTCCAGAGCCAGTCCTCCGGCACTCGCTCTTCGAGGGCTTGGGCCGTGCGGTGAACCAACCCGGTGATGACACCGATGGGCAGCCGCTGCCGCGCCTTGCAGTAGCTGCCACTGTCGGCCGAGCAGGGGTCCTGGCCCCGTGCGGTGCGGTAGGCGATCAAGCATGCCACGGCCTTGCGGCAACAATGGTCGAGGCTGAGCACCTGCGTCAGGAAGGTCCAGAGGGTCACTAATGGGCTGAAGATCCGTTCCCGGTAATGGACGCCTTCCTCCCCCAGTACTTCCCCGACCAAGTCCGCGTCCAGCAGGTCGCTGAAGGGGAGATGGGGCTGGTCGCGAAGCAAATTGATCTGGTCACGAATCCGCCGACAGATACTCTGGGACATCGACGGCCTCCTTGCCGAACGAACCTGGGATTGGGACATACCCCAAGGTTTTCCTAAGAGAGGCCGTCTTTGTCTATCTCAAACAGAGAACAGAGGTTAGCGTTAAGGAAGCGCCATTCGTTCAGGAACGAATGGCACTTCCTTAACACCCACTGACAGGACGCCTCCGAAATTCGGAGAAAGTGGAACCGAGATGTGCGGAAAGTCACTGGACTGTATTTTCGCGTGCAACCCCACTCGAACGAAGACTGTTCACATTCGCTTCGACCTGAGCCGCTGTCAATACTGTGTTCTGGGCGTAATAAACCCAGTCAACGTCGATGTGCCACGCACCGGCAGCATTATTCTCGTAAAACCACAGTTGCGGGATGATCATCATTTTGCTGCGTGGATAATACTTGCCACGATGATCGGCTAAGAGGCGTGTGCCATCGTAGTACTTAACATGTCCACCTGAAACTACAATTAGGAGAGTGTGCCAGCCGCTAAAACTCCCATTGGTTACGGTGGTAACGCGGTTACCATTATCATTATACCAGGTCGTGTTATACATGGCAGCACCCGAAGCACCCCAGCCACCATTGGGCAGATACTCAAAGTCCATCTCGGAATACTTATTAGTTCCCGAAGTTGTGGCATAGTTAGACATGGTCCAGAATCCTGCCTCGACCACATCGGCACCATCATTTCCGGAGTCTGGGGTATCAGTGAAGTAGACCCGGGCGGCGTATGTTCCCTTAAACATGTTTATTTTATTGTAATCCAATTCCGATTGGGTGGAACTACCACCACTAATACTAGCCTTCAGCCGTAGAACGGTATTTACGGGGCCGCTCGCGAATGTTACATAACTCGTTGACCAAGAGCCGTTTCCTGGCCCACCAGCACCTGAACGAGGTATCCAGCCAAAGTTGGTAAGATTTGAATCTGATGCGCTACTGTAAAGAAAATCGTCGAAGAATAAGTGGCGCAGGAGGACAGTCGGCTTCGGAGTGACTGTCGGTTTTGGGCGACCGGCAGGAATGAATTCACCTGCGACACGGTCCTTCCCAGGTTTCATCAGGCGGGTAAGCTGAACTGGTCCGCGGAAATCGGAAGAAGGTTCTAACAGCCACTTCGGAGAAGCGCCGATTCTTCGGCGCCCGTTTACTTTCCCAATGTGCGTGGAACTCTTTGGGTTCTTGCGTAAGCTTCCTCCTGCCGCTCGCCTTGGAGTGGAGTAGCTCAAGACCGGATCGATGACCAGCGGTTGGGTGTGGTCGTAGGCACCCAGGGCGAAGCCGACCTGGCCGTCGCCCGCCAGCACGAACTGACCCGAGACGGGCTGGCGAACGCCGCCGCTCTCCTGGTAGACGACCGGCGCATCTCCAGGACGTCTCCTCCCGACGTGTGCAGCACCAGATTCCCTTGGCCGTCGATCGTCATCGACTCGGCGCCGTCAATGGCCAGCTTGATGACGCCGGGGTCCGTTCCCGGAGCGACCACGTAGTCGTATTCCAGTTGCCGCTGGTTGCCGTGGTAGACCAGGTCGACGCCCGGGTAGAGGTTCCGGTATTCCACCGCGCCGTAGTTGGCGATGTTAGTGTGCCACTGGCTGGGATCGCTGCCGATGAGATAATTGCTCCTGCCGGCAAGCCGGTCGAGGCCGACCACCTGCGGCTGGGGATTGGCCCCCACGAACCGCGAGCGCAACATGGCCGAGCTGGAGTCCTCGGCCCCGTCGCCGGCCGCCGGCGCAGATTTCTGCAGACTGAGCACGGTTTCGGTGGGGGTGAGGAACAGCGCATAGCCGCTCCCCCGGGAGAGGAAATCAACCTGGGCCGCGGTTTGGCCCTGGTTCACCTCGAAGCTCAACGGGATCTGACCGTAGGTCTGGAGGATTTGGTCGTTGGACGCGCCGGCGAAGCTGAGCAGGGTCCGGTCTTCGAGCCGGCTCGATCCGAGGTCGGGGAGGACGTGATGCCGGGACGCCGCCCGGCGGCCGCCGCGGTCCGTGCGAATCGAACGCGATTTCCGATCCGGGATCGTGTGCAACCAGGGACGCGACATTGTCAGAGTCTCCTCATCGATAGACCGACCCTTCCCGGGGTCAAAATAGACATTCCACGCCCCCGCGCCTCGTCTGGCGCGGGCATCCAAGGAGACTCACCACCCAAAACCTGGGATTTCCCAGATGAGGACCGTCTGACTCGCTGGTCTGCTTCATCCGGTTGAACCCAAGGCACATTCCAAATAGAACGGATTGAGAACGCGAGTCAAGATAATTCCGGACAAAGTTATAGCACTTTCTCAAAAGCGCGTCTTTCCAGGGGTAGCCTGTGGACAATTCCCCTCGGAACTTGTTCAATTAATGGGCGAATTAAACTCGATCGGTCTCGATGGAGCGAGTCCTCATGCCTACCATCACGCAACGGATTGCCAGTGCCTTTACCGTCCTCTGCGGCCAATACGACGATGTCACCAAGATGGCACAGGACCGAGAGCAATCGCGGCAATTGCTTTACCGCGAGGCCAATCAGGTCGTCAAGGCCATAGACGGAGCCGCAGCCCAGTCCCGCATCGACGAACCTGAGCGGGAGAAAGGTGTCAGGCGGGAGAAAAGGTGTCAGGCGGGAGAAAAGGTGTCAGGAACGAATGGCACTGCCTTAACACCCACTGAGCAGGACGGCCGCCGAAATTCGGAGAAAGTGGAACCGAGATGTGCGGAAAGTCACTGGACTGTATTTTCGCGTGCAACCCCACTCGAACGAAGACTGTTCACATTCGCTTCGACCTGAGCCGCTGTCAATACTGTGTTCTGGGCGTAATAAACCCAGTCAACGTCGATGTGCCACGCACCGGCAGCATTATTCTCGTAAAACCACAGTTGCGGGATGATCATCATTTTGCTGCGTGGATAATACTTGCCACGATGATCGGCTAAGAGGCGTGTGCCATCGTAGTACTTAACATGTCCACCTGAAACTACAATTAGGAGAGTGTGCCAGCCGCTAAAACTCCCATTGGTTACGGTGGTAACGCGGTTACCATTATCATTATACCAGGTCGTGTTATACATGGCAGCACCCGAAGCACCCCAGCCACCATTGGGCAGATACTCAAAGTCCATCTCGGAATACTTATTAGTTCCCGAAGTTGTGGCATAGTTAGACATGGTCCAGAATCCTGCCTCGACCACATGGGCGCCATCATTTCCGGAGTCTGGGGTATCAGTGAAGTAGACCCGGGCGGCGTATGTTCCCTTAAACATGTTTATTTTATTGTAATCCAATTCCGATTGGGTGGAACTACCACCACTAATACTAGCCTTCAGCCGTAGAACGGTATTTACGGGGCCGCTCGCGAATGTTACATAACTCGTTGACCAAGAGCCGTTTCCTGGCCCACCAGCACCTGAACGAGGTATCCAGCCAAAGTTGGTAAGATTTGAATCTGATGCGCTACTGTAAAGAAAATCGTCGAAGAATAAGTGGCGCGGGAGGACAGTCGGCTTCGGAGTGACTGTCGGTTTTGGGCGACCGGCAGGAATGAATTCACCTGCGACACGGTCCTTCCCAGGTTTCATCAGGCGGGTAAGCTGAACTGGTCCGCGGAAATCGGAAGAAGGTTCTAACAGCCACTTCGGAGAAGCGCCGATTCTTCGGCGCCCGTTTACTTTCCCAATGTGCGTGGAACTCTTTGGGTTCTTGCGTAAGCTTCCTCCACCTGCTGCTCGCCTATAGAAGAAAGTCGCCGGCGCTGCATACACCCGTCCGTCATATCCTCGACTGTAAGTCGTCACTGGCGCGGAGGTTGCGCAGGGGCGAAAGCGGACCATAGGTGGCTATCGACTGGTCGCCAAAAACCTCCAGCGGAGAGTATCCCCCACCGGCGGGCCAGTTGCCGCGGACCATGATGTAGGGAGTCGGCTGTAACGTTCCCAGCGTCCGGGTCACGCGGTTGACACATTCCGACCCAGCACCGACCACAACCCATCGTCCAGGCGACGGCTCTAAGCGGTCCTCTGCGATCGCAGCCCCCACGGGAAGTATCACGAAGGCCAGGAAACGGCAACGACAGAGGAAAAACCAGAACGACAGCCCGCGGGGATGCATGAGACAACCTCAAGGACAACGACCCAAGAGACGGCTAAGACACCCCAGATTAACGAGCGCAACTTGCTCTGTAGAAAACCTGCCTTGCAAGCAGTGTGGTTGATGTGACTGGGCCAAGGAACCCCGTAAATTAGGGAGTCCAACGGACCATAGATCAGCTACCTTGAATGGGAAACCGAGGTTTTCTACAGAGCAAGCGCAACTGACTACATTTAAGTGCATTACGCTGTCATAAGGATCGTTTGACCATTAAATTCCTAGCCGCGTTCTTGGCCGTTGCTCAAGGATGCGAGATCAAAGGAGAGACGCACGAAATCGTCTGTCGAGAGTTCGACGAGATTCCTTGAGCAAATCTACCTGATGAATCAGACCGTGGGGCGGATTTTCCCTTTCAGGACAGGTTTCTGCTCTTGGCGACCATCTGGTGGAGCTCATCGACGATCCGCGGATCCCCGCGCCGAGGGGCGAATGGAGCAGATCGTGCAGCTTGGACATCAACTCACCCTCGCTCAAGAGCAGGGTATCGAAGCCCATGGACAGGCTTCTTCGCTGTGCCTCGACGCCGAACCGTGGCTCCTTAGCCTTGTTCTCGTTCAGGGCCGTGAAGTGAGAGTTGTTGCCGGAACCGGAGCTGTTGGCCGGGAGAGCCAACAGTTCCCCATCGGCGGGCATCCAGTCGGCGTATTCGCGCCCGTGGGATGCTGACACCGCATGGTCAGTGACCGTCCGAGTGGTCTGATGAGCCGTGGATTCTGGGTGCCCGAGGAGTTCATCCGTCGAGACATCCAGGGCCACGGCGATCCGCCTCAACGTGTTCGCATGAGGCGAACCAGTTTTCCCTTTTTCGATTTGATAGATAGCCGTTCGAGAAATCTCGGCACGGCTGGCGAGCTCATCGGGGCCCCACCCCTTGGAGTAGCGGAAATCTCGAACACGCTGAGCTAAGGACATCATTTGAATTACCCTCACTGTTGAGATCTTGAGAGGAAGAATCCGTGCAGAGGGAGGACCGTGTCGCAGGTGAATTCATTCCTGCCGGTCGCCTAAGGACTGAGGCACTCCGCCCGCCGGGTTGGGCGGGCGGAATCGTTCAGGTTTGTCAGGAGCACGTCGGGCGGGGTGTTACTTACGCGCCTCGCACGAAGGCAGCATCAGTCAAGGCGGATAGGAGTTGGGCCGTCGTGGTGTCGCTATGCACCTCGAAGCGGTATTGGTGGTGGTTTTGGTTGGTACTGTTGGGGTACCTATTGTCCTCCACGAACACGAGTTGGAATTTAGAGGCGAAGATGGTTTTCAGGTCGGCGAGCGCGTTTGGGGAGATCGGTGCGTACTCGCCGTAGTCGTTCCAGGGCACCGCGAATACATTGGTATATGCAGTGGGATCATCTGCTTGAGCCGAGCCATGCCCTGATCCAGCAAGGACATCATTTGAGTTACCCTCACTGTTGCGATCTTGAGAGGAAGAATCCGTGCAGAGGGAGGACCGTGTCGCAGGTGAATTCATTCCTGCCGGTCGCCTAAGGACCGAGGCACTCCGCCCGCCGCGTTGGGCGGGCGGAATCGTTCAGGTTTGCCAGGAGCACGTCGGGTGAGGCATTGCTTACGCACCTCGCGCGAATGCAGGATCGCTCAGGGACGCCAGGAGCATGCTGGCCGAGGTGTCGCTATGCACCTCAAAGCGGTATTGGTGGTGGTTGTTGTAGACACTGTTGGGATAGCTATTGTCCTCCACGAACACGAGCATGAAGCGAGAGGCGAAGATGGAATTCAGGTCACGGTGATGAGATCGCTCGGGACCGCCCCCGGCATGTCGACGCTGTAAGCGCTGATGGTGTACGTGCCGGGCGTGCTGATGGTCGGGCTGGTGGTCGGGTCGGGTCGGAGAAGGTGGCCACGCCCGTTGACGGCGTCGACGATAAAGGTGCCGCCGAGCGCGTCAGTGGCGTCGGCGCCGTCCGAGGTAGTAAGCGTAAGCATCACCGGGCCGTTGTAGGTCGTGTCGACGTTGCCCGCGCTGTCCTCGACGGTGACGGTGAGGCCGAAGGGAGTGTTCGCAGCGACGCTGGAGGGGGGCTGGGTCGTGACCACGACCTGGGTGCCGGTGAGGGTGTTCGGCAGGCGGAAACGCGTGAATGCAGGATCGTTCAGGGCCGCTCAGGAGCGCGTTGGTCGAGGTGTCGCCATGCACCTCAAAGCGGTATTGGTGGTGGTTGCCGTAGACACTGTTGGGATAATTGTTGTCCTCCACGAACACGACAGTGAAGCGGTCGAAGATTGTGGTCAGGTCTTGCTGCTGCTGCCCGCCCTGGGTGTCTGGGTAGTACTCGCCGTAGTCGTTCCAGGGCACTGCAAATACATTGGTATACGCAGTGGGAATCTCCTGCTGGAGCTCTTTGATGCCCTGAGCCAGCTCTGTGTTGACTCGTGCCTGGTATTGAGCATCGGTCTCTAAGCGCCACCCGTTGTTGGCGGTGAAGTAGTCCGCGTAGAAGTCGGGGGCATTTTGCTCAATTTTTTGACCGGCCGGAAGGGGACCGTTGTTGCCGGAGTAGTCGTAGTGTCCATCCGCACCAGCATGGAAGGCGACCTCCCAGGTGCCCGAGGCAACCATGGATCGGAGTTGATCCCAGTTCAGGTTGTTATTGGGGTCGTTGTCAACGAATCCCGTCACGACGAACGCCACCATCGTATAGCCGTAGGACTGCAGCACGGACGTCATCCCGGGCTGCCCGCTAGCGGTGTCGTCGATGCTCGCGTCGCCATCGTCATCCGTGAGGAGGATGGGCTTGGGGGGCAGAACGGGATTCTTCCCCGCCTCCCAGTCGAGGTACTGTTGCAACTTGATTGAGTGGTAGCCGGCATCGTACAACGCCTTCATGTCCGCCGCGAAAGTGTCATGCGTCATGTTGTACGGTCCTACGGCCCCGATCCCATGGAAGGAGATGACAGGGATTTCCGTTGGCGTAGCAACGGTGACCGTCACGACCGCTGAGGTTGTGTTCCCAGCTTTATCCAGGGCGACTGCCGTGAGCGTGTGCTGGGTGTTTACACGCTCGTGGTGTCCCAAGGGATGGAGTAAGGCCCCGGCCCCGTCGTCGCGATTGTCGCGAGGGGCTTGTTATCGACAAGGAACTGGACATTGTCGACGCCGCTCTGGGCGTCACTCGCGTTGGCGGTGAGGATCTGCGTCCCGGAAACCGAGGTGGGCAGGGAGGCGAAGCTCACGGTCGGTGGCGTCTTGTCGATGTTGATGCCGTTGACCGTGGCGCTGGCCGAGTTACCCGCCTTGTCGGTCACCGTGCCCGTGACGCTCCGGTTGGCGCCCTCGGTGCTGACGGTCACCGGGGCCGTGACGCTGGCGACGCCCGAGAGCGCATCATTCGCCGTGAAGCTGACCGTCACGTTGTTGTTGTACCACCCGGCCGCGTTGGCCGCCCGGTCCGGAGCGCCCGTGATCGTGGGTGCCTTCTCGTCGATGTTGATGCCGCTGACCGTGGCGCTGGCCGAGTTACCCGCCTTGTCGGTCGCCGTGCCCGTGACGCTCTTATTGGTGCCCTCGGTGCTGACGGTCACCGGGTCCGTGACGCTGGCGACGCCCGAGGCGCATCATTCGCCGTGAAGCTGACCGTCACGTTGTTGTTGTACCACCCGGCCGCGTTGGCCGCCCGGTCCGGAGCGCCCGTGATCGTGGGTGCCTTCTCGTCGATGTTGATGCCGCTGACCGTGGCGCTGGCCGAGTTACCCGCCTTGTCGGTCGCCGTGCCCGTGACGCTCCGATTGGCGCCCTCGGTGCTGACGGTCACCGGGTCCGTGACGCTGGCGACGCCCGAGAGCGCATCATTCGCCGTGAAGCTGACCGTCACGTTGTTGTTGTACCACCCGGCCGCGTTGGCCGCCCGGTCCGGACGCCCGTGATCGTGGGTGCCTTCTCGTCGATGTTGATGCCGCTGACCGTGGCGCTGGCCGAGTTACCCGCCTTGTCGGTCGCCGTGCCCGTGACGCTCTTATTGGTGCCCTCGGTGCTGACGGTCACCGGGTCCGTGACGCTGGCGACGCCGAGAGCGCATCATTCGCCGTGAAGCTGACCGTCACGTTGTTGTTGTACCACCCGGCCGCGTTGGCCGCCCGGTCCGGAGCGCCCGTGATCGTGGGTGCCTTCTCGTCGATGTTGATGCCGCTGACCGTGGCGCTGGCCGAGTTACCCGCCTTGTCGGTCGCCGTGCCCGTGACGCTCTTATTGGTGCCCTCGGTGCTGACGGTCACCGGGTCCGTGACGCTGGCGACGCCCGAGAGCGCATCATTCGCCGTGAAGCTGACCGTCACGTTGTTGTTGTACCACCCGGCCGCGTTGGCCGCCCGGTCCGGCAGCGCCCGTGATCGTGGGTGCCTTCTCGTCGATGTTGATGCCGCTGACCGTGGCGCTGGCCGAGTTACCCGCCTTGTCGGTCGCCGTGCCCGTGACGCTCTTATTGGTGCCCTCGGTGCTGACGGTCACCGGGTCCGTGACGCTGGCGACGCCCGAGAGCGCATCATTCGCCGTGAAGCTGACCGTCACGTTGCTGTTGTACCACCCGGCCGCGTTGGCCGCCCGGTCCGGACGCCCGTGATCGTGGGTGCCGTCTTGTCGATGTTGATGCCGCTGACCGTGGCGCTGGCCGAGTTGCCCGCCTTGTCGGTCGCCGTGCCCGTGACGCTCTTATTGGTGCCCTCGGTGCTGACGGTCACCGGGCCAGTGACGCTGGCGACGCCCGAGAACGTATCATTCCCCGTGAAGCTGACCGTCACGTTGTTGTTGTACCACCCGGCCGCGTTGGCCGCCCGGTCCGGAGTGCCCGTGATCGTCGGTGGCGTCTGGTCCAGGACGGTGGTTGACATAACCGCTGACGTTCTTACGTTCCCGGCCACGTCCCGGGCGACGGCCGTGACGCTGTGCGGCCCAGGCGACTCCTTGGTCGTGTCCCAAGACATGGAGTAGGGCGATGTCGTGGCTATCCCGAGGGACTTGTGCCATCGAGCAAGAACTGGACACTGGCGATGCCGTTCCTTTGGTATCGCTGGCGACCGCCGTGAGGGGTTGTATCCCGGAAACCGAGGAGGGCGGAGGATTGAGGGTCACGCTCGGTGGCGTTTTATCGAGTACAAATTTTACTACCACCGGTGCTGACGTTCTCACATTCCCGGCCCCGTCCCGGGCGACCGCTCTAAGTGTGTGTAGCCCGGAAATCTTTTTGGTGTTCCAGGAGATCGAGTAGGGCGCTGTCGTGGTTTTGGCGATCGACCTGCCATCGACGAAGAACTGGACACTGGCGATGCCGCTTTGGGTGTCGCTGGCGTTGGCGGTGAGGGTCAACGTCGAGGAAGTGGGATTGGTGTAAACAGTAGAACGATTGTGCGGTAGCACGAGGTTCACGCTCGGCCGCGTGATGTCTCTCTTGGGCGGCACTATCCGACGCGGGGTTGCGGTTTTCACAGCGGCCCGTGCGGTGTTTTTGATGGGTTGGGGCAGCGGGTGCTTTTGCATCAGCGCAGGCGGGTGCAGAGAGCGCTTTGGCATCAGCACAGGTGAGAGCAGGATAAGCTCTTCCAGCGATTCCAGAGCGGGGCTCCACGAGGTGGTAGAGCGACGACTCTTTTGATCGCGTTTTCCCCGGTGACAGTGAAGCAGCGAAAACATGGTTTCTC
>CAWFJM010000056.1:0-39694 GCA_963816015.1 uncultured Planctomycetaceae bacterium
CTTCCGGAAACCAGCTCATCGAACCGGCACACAGCAACCCACTCGGCCATCTGAGCCCGGACCTTCCCCTGCCGCCCGCCGTGAAACGAGAAACCTAGGACTTGCGTCCGAGGGCCGACAACTGTAGATTCTAGGGCGTCTCCCGGACTTCCCAAGAGACTTGCCCATTGGGTTCTGAGGAAGCGTCGCGTGATCCGGCATGGCAGGTCTGGCAACCGGAGAGTGATCCCGTTTGCGGTCCCCTCGGGCTGGCCGCGCTGGCGATCGCGACTGGCCGGCTGCGACATCAAGGGACAGTCAGTGCCGGACCTGGTCTGGGGGGTCCACGGGACGAAGCCGGGCTGGCTGCACAAGCCGCGGGTCGCCGCGTTTGACGACCGCGACGAGCTCTACATCGCCGACCTGACGGACCGGATCCAGGTCTTCGATCGCGACGGGCAAGTACCTCCGCGGCTGGCGCACGCCCGACTTCAACGTCGATGGCCCCAGCGGGCTGACGGTCGACCGCTAGGGCCGGCTGCTCGTCGCCGACACGCACTTCTACCGGGTGCTGGTCTACTCCCCGACGGGAGAGCTGCTCTTCCAGATCGGCGACGGCGTGCAGGGGACGACGCCGGGCCGGTTCGGCTACCCGACCGACGTGGTCATCGACAAGGCCGGCAACTTCTACGTCTCCGAGTACGGCGAGAACGACCGGATCCAGGTCTTCTCGCCGGAGGGAAAGTGGCTCCGCCAGTGGGGCGGCCACGGGTATGAGCCCGGCGAGTTCCTCCGTCCCCGGGCCCTGGCGATCGATGAGAACGAGCAGCTCTACGTGGCCGATAGCTGCAATCACCGGATCCAGGTCTTCGACACCCAGGGAAAGCTGCTCCGAACGCTGGGGCCGGCGGGGCGACGAGCCCGGCGAGCTCTGCTATCCCTACGACCTGGCGATCGGCCCGGACCAGTGCCTGTATGTCTGCGAGTACGGCAATCACCGGGTCCAGAAGTTCACGCTCGACGGCAAGCCGCTGGGCGCCTGGGGCCGACCGGGCCGCGGGCCGGGCGAGCTCTTCAACCCCTGGGCCCTGGCCGTCGACCACCGGGGGGAAGTGTCGGTGATCGACTCGAACAACCACCGGGTTCAGCGATTTCGCCTCTAGGAACGGACCCCTCGGGAGGACCAGCCGGCGATGGTCGGAAACCTGTCGCTCACGTTCGGCCAGCCCTGGTGGCTGATCCTGATTCCGCTGATCGTCCCGCCGCTGGTGTGGATGAGCTTCCGCAGCCTGGCCGGGCTGGGGCCGGCTCGCCGGGCGCTGGCCATCCTGCTCCGGGCCGGCGGTCATCACCCTGATCGTGCTGGCGCTGGCCGAGATGCAGACGGTGCGGCGGTCCGACCGGCTGACGACGATGTTCGTGGTCGACGCCTCGAACAGCATTCCCCGCGAGCAGCAGAAGGCCGCGATCGAGTACGTCACCGACGCTTCCAAGAAGCGGCGCAAGGACGACATGGCGGGAGTGATCGTCTTCGGCAAGGGGCCCCGGGTCGAGGTACCGCCGGCCCCCAGCGAGCTCAACCTGCTGGGCATCGAGAGCACGATCGACCCCGAGAACACCGACCTGGGCGCTGCATTGAAGCTGGCCCTGGCCACGTTCCCCGAGGACACGGCGCGACGGGTCGTGATCCTCTCCGACGGCAACGAGAACCGGGGCAACCTCCTCGAGCAGGCCATGGCGGCCAAGTCGCTGGGGGTGCAGGTGGACGTCCTGCCCATCGACTACCGCTATGACCGCGAGGTCCTGGTGGAGAAGGTGTCGATCCCGCCGGACGTGAAGAAGGGGGAGACGGTCAACATCAACGTGGTCATCCGGGCCGCCGAGCCCACCCGGGGGACCTTGCAGATCTTCCAGAAGGCCGACAACTACCGGGCGCCGGCGGCCGGCAACGAGCAAGCCGGTCGCCGTGGAGCTGCAGCGGGGAATCAACGTCTTCACGCTCAAGCAGCTCATCACCGAGCCCAACTTCTACACCTTCACGGCCGAGTTCATCCCCGCTCAGGACAGCGGCGATCGGCGGACCATCAACAATGTTGCCGAGGGCTTCACCCATGCCCGGGGCAAGGCCCAGGTGCTGCTGATCGAGGGGACGCACGGCGAGCACGCCGAGCTCATCAAGGCCCTGCGCGAGAAGGAGATCGAGGTCAAGCCGCTGCTGGCGCCCCGGATCGACGGCTCGGGGGGGATCGGCGGCGATCCCTTGCCCACGGACCTCGCACAGCTTCAGCCTTACGATGCCGTGATCCTGGCGAACGTGCCCAAGGAGGCGTTCACCGAGTCGCAGCACCAGCTCCTGGCCTCGAACTGCCACGACATGGGAGCCGGCCTGATCATGCTCGGCGGCCGCGACAGCTTCGGCGCGGGGGGCTGGATGAACACCCCGGTCGAGAAGGCGCTCCCCGTCGACATGCAGATCAAGGCGCTCAAGGTGCAGGGCATCGGGGCCATGGTCCTGATCATGCACGCCAGCGAGATCGCCGAGGGAAATTACTGGCAGAAGGTGGTGGCCAAGGCGGCGATCAACGCTCTCTCGAGCTACGATTACACGGGAATGCTCCACTGGGAGGGCCAGGAGGCCTGGCTCTTCACCCTCCGGCCGATCGGGGCGGGCCGCAACTCGATGCTCCGGGCGATCGACCGGATGACCCCCGGCGACATGCCCGACTTCGATCCCTCGCTGGTCATGGCCATGAAGGGGCTGAACAACGTCCGCGACGCCATGACCAAGCACATCGTGGTCATCAGCGACGGCGATCCGACACCTTCGACCAGCAGCGTGATCAGCCAGCTCGTGCAGAGCAAGATCACGGTGACCGCGGTGCTGACCGCCGCACACGGCAACGACGCCAACGCCATCAGCGTGATGCGCAACCTGGCGATGCGGACCAAGGGGCGATTCTACAACGTGACCAATCCCAGGGCCCTGCCCCGGATCTACCAGAAGGAAGCCCGGACAATCTCCCGGCCGCTCATCTTCGAGCAGCCAACCCCGTGGGCCCCTCGCTTGAACAGCCCCATCACCGAGCCGGTCATGGGGCTGACCGACGAGCTGCCGCCGATCACGGGCCTGGTGCTCACCTCTCCCAAGGAGAACGAGCTCGTCGAGATCCCGATCGTCTCGCCCCTGCCCACCGGCCAGGTCAACCCGATCCTGGCTCACTGGACCTTCGGCCTGGGCCGGTCGGTCGCGTTCACGTCGGATGCCGGCCGCCGCTGGGCCAAGGCGTGGCCCGACTGGAAGAGCTATGCAGCCTTCTGGTCGCAGGTGGTGCGGTGGTCTATGCGCCCGGCGGAGCGGGGCAATCTCACCCTCTCCGTTCGCCGCGAGGAGGGGCGCATCAAGGTCGTCGTCGACGCGCTCGACAAGGACAGCCAGTTCCTCAATTTCCTCCAGATTCAGGGAAACATGGTCGACCCCGACCTCAAGTCGAGGCCGATCGAGCTGGTCCAGACTGCGCCCGGGCGGTACGAGGCGACGGTTGAGAACGCGGAGGCCAGCGGCAACTACTTCGTGAACCTCGGCTATCGCGGCCCCGACAAGACCCAGGGAGTGATCTCCACCGGTGTCTCGGTGCCTTACTCCGACGAGTACCGCGAGCTCCGATCCAACCCGACCACGCTGGAGACCCTGGCGAGCCTGACGGACGGCCAGGTGGTGACGTGGAAGACCACCGGCGACGGACGGATCGACCTGGCCCGGACGATCGACGGCGTCGACCATTTTCGCCGTGATCCCGGACTGAACAATCCCCGCTCGTTCGCGGCGCTCTGGCCGACGCTCCTCTGGCTGGCGGCCTGCCTGTTCCTGGGAGACGTGGCCGTCCGGCGGATCGCGCCGGACATGGACCGGATCCGGCTCGCCCTGGCCAACGAGTGGCGGCGGCTACGGGGCCAGGAGACGGTCCAGAGCAGCGACTATCTGGAGAAACTGCGGACCCGCAAGGCCGAGGTCGGCGAGCAGCTTGACCGATCCCGGTTCGCGTCCCGCTTCGAGGCCCCCGAGCCACCCGGCTCCGGGCCCAAGGCGATCGGCGAGCCGCTGCTGGAGCAGGGACAGCCGCCGGATCGGCCGAGAACCGGACGGCCCGCCTCTCCGACTGCCGGGGCGGGCCTTGCCCCCGACGCCCCGAAGCCGGAAGACGCCAGCTACACCAACCGTCTGCTCAAGGCCAAGCAGCGGGTCTGGGAGGAAAGGGACAAGGACCGAGAGAAAGTGAAGGAAAAGCCGGGTCGCAAACCTGACCCCGGGACCGGGACCTGAAATGAGCCGGGCCGGGTGGAACACGAACCACGCCAAAACCACGAAAGGATCGCCGTTCATGGCCGAAGCCTCCCGAGAATCGATGGAAGCCCGCGCCGAGGAGTTCCGGACGCGGTACCACCAGGTGAAGTCCGAGATCTCCAAGGTCATCGTCGGTCACGACGAGATCGTCCACGGCGTCCTGACGTGCCTGTTCATCGGCGGCCACGCCCTGCTCGAGGGCGTGCCCGGACTGGGCAAGACGCTCCTGGTGCGAACGCTGGCCGACGCCCTCGATCTGGACTTCAACCGGATCCAGTTCACCCCCGACCTGATGCCGGCCGACATCATCGGCACCAACGTGGTGATGGAAGCTCCCGACGGCCGCCGGGTGTTCGAGTTCCAGGCGGGGCCGATCTTCTCCCAGATCGTCCTGGCCGACGAGATCAACCGGGCGACCCCGAAGACCCAGTCGGCCCTCCTCGAGGCGATGCAGGAGCACTCGGTCACCGTGGGCGGCTACATCCATCGGCTCAAGGAGCCGTTCTTCGTGATGGCCACCCAGAACCCGATCGAGCAGGAAGGAACCTATCCCCTTCCCGAAGCCCAGCTCGATCGCTTCCTGTTCAAGCTGATCGTGGGATACTCGACGCGCGACGAGCTGGCCACGATCCTCGACCGCACCACCCGGGGCGACCGCCCCAGGGCCGAGAAGGTGATGGATGGAGAAACCTTGATCCGCTTCCAGGATCTGGTCCGCGAGGTGATCGTTGCTCCTCACGTGCAGGACTATGCCATTCGCCTGGCGCTGGCCACGCACCCCCAGGGGCCATTTGCAGCCGACGCGACCAACCAGTACATCCGCTGGGGATCGAGCCCCCGGGGCGTGCAAACGCTGGTGCTGGGGGCGAAGGTGCGCGCCCTGCTCGACGGGCGGTACAATGTCTCCTTTGAAGACCTGAGGCGCGTTTACCTGCCGGGGCTCAGGCACCGGGTGTTGCTCAACTTCGAGGCCCAGGCCGAGGGGATCGACCCGGACGAGGTGCTCCTCAAGGTGCTCGAGTCGGTGCCCGAGAAGGCCGAGGAACGGGCCGCGGCCGTGGCCTAGCGGCAATCCATGGAGACCGAAAAACCAGCGATCAAGGGAACCACTGTCATGCATGACATCTACGATCCGCCCCCCCTGCCTCCCGTCGACTGGGATCCCCCCCGGGCGGGGACCTTGATCTTCACCCGGGGAGACCTCGTGTGCCTGGTCTCCCTCTGCGCGGGGCTGCTGGTGCTGGCACTCTTCGCCTGGCAGAGCGAGCCGATCCTGGGTCTCATCTCCGCCGGGGCGGGAACGCTCATCATCCTCGAGAGCTGGTTCACCGCGGTAGGCTTTCTTCACCGCTGCCGGCCCGTGAGCCTGAAGGTACGCTGGACCATCTTCTCCGCTGCGCTCTTGCCCTGGCTCGTGGGCCTGGGCCTGGCCGTGGGCCTGATGCTCTGCCTGTTCTGGATCTCCGACCACATGGGATGACGTGAACGACCGGGCCGGGCGACGGCTCGATCCGATCGGTCCACCGAGGTCAAACAATGACCGTTTCCACCTCCGCAACCTCGTCAGCCGCCGCTCCGCCACCTGCGCCCGCCTCCAGGGCGGGATCCGGCAAGGCGCCTCTGCTCGACCCGGATTTCCTGCACAAGCTCGAGCAGCTCGAGCTCGTCAGCCGGAAGATCATCGTAGGCCGCATGAAGGGCGAGCGCAAGAGCAGGCGGAAGGGAACCTCGGTCGAGTTTGCCGAACATCGCAACTACACGGTGGGCGACGACCTGCGGCGCATCGACTGGAACGTCTATGGCCGGCTTGACAAGCTGTTCCTCAAGCTCTTCCTCGAGGAAGAAGACCTCCACGTCTACACCTTGCTCGACACCAGCCTCTCCATGAACTTCGGCACGCCAACCAAGCTCCATTACGGCAAGCAGGTTGCGGCGGCCCTGGCGTTCATCGGCCTGGTCAATCACGACCGGGTGATCCTCGACACCTTCGCCAGCAGGCTGGAGCAGGGCATTCCCAGCGTCCGGGGACGGTCGCAGATGTGGCGCGTGGTGGACTATCTCGAGCACCTGGCCGCCTCGGGAGAGAGCGACCTGAAGGCCGCGGCGCGCGAGTTCGCGATCCGCCACTCCGGCCGGGGCGTCGTGGTCGTCATCTCCGACTTCCTGGACAAGGACGGCTATGAAGACGCGCTTCGCTACCTGCTGGCGCGGAAAATGGACATCTACGTGATCCACCTCCTGAGCCGCGAGGAGGTCGAGCCCGAGCTTGTGGGCGATCTTCGCCTCGTGGATGTCGAGGACGACGAGGCGACCGAGATCACCATGAGCGCCCCGCTCCTGAAGCGTTACAAGGACAACCTGAACGCCTTCGTCTCCGGGCTCAAGGAGTGGTGCACCAGGCGGGGAATCACGTACATCTTCACCACCAACCAGTACCCATTCGACAAGCTCGTGCTCAACTATCTGAGGGAACGGGGACTCGTCAAATGAGCGGCTGGGCCATCACCGACCCCCGGATCTTCTTCGGAATCGCGGCAGCGATCGTGGCGTATGTGCTTTACATGATGATCCGCAAGCGGAAGGGCGAGCGACCCGGGGTCGCGAGCCGCGAGATCGAGCTGTGAGCCTGGCGCGGGGAGGCCACCTGGCATGTTCTGGAACTTCCTGAATCGTTTCAGCTCGCTGGGCTGGCCCGCCGAGATGAGCTCCCCCCTGGGCGCAGCGCGGTGGTTCATCCTGGCCGGCGTGCCCGTGGGGATCATCGCCCTCTACTTCCTCAAGCTGAAGCGGCGGCCCGTCAGGGTGCCCAGCACGCTGCTCTGGCGAAAGAGCCTCGAAGACCTGCACGTCAACAGCTTCTTCCAGCGGCTGCGGCGGAACCTCCTGCTCTTTCTCCAGCTCCTGGCCGTGGTCCTGGCCATGCTCGCCCTGGCCGGCCTGAGGAGCAAAGGAACTAGCGGCCAGGGCCAGCGGTACGTGCTCATGATCGACAACTCGGCCAGCATGTCGGCGACCGACGTGCGCCCCCAGCCGGCTGCACCAGGCCAAGGAGAAGGCCCGGAACGTCGTCTCATCGATGGACGGCGATGACTTGGCCATGGTGATCTCGTTCGCCGAGACGGCCCGAGTCGTGTCGAACTACACGGGCGACAAGCGGGTCTTGCTCCAGCGAATTGACTCCATCGCACCGACCCAATCGACCACCTCGCTGCGGGAGGCACTCCAGGTTGCGGCAGGGCTCGCCAACCCCTCCAAGCAGATCGGCGAAGGCGTGGTCGCCACGTCGGCTATTCAGACTCCCAAGCTCTTCATCTACACGGACGGCGGCTTCGCCGATGTCGAGGGCTTCAGCCTGGGGAACCTCGAGCCGGAGGTGGTGGTCATCGGTCCGCCGCCGCCCCCCTACTCGCCACCGGCCGAGGGCTCGGCGCCCTCCGATGCCAAGGCCATGGTCCACAACCCGTCGGACAACGTGGCCATCGTCGCTCTCCAGGCCCGGATCAATGACGAGAAGCCCGACCTCTACCAGCTCTTCGGCCGCGTTCATAACTTCCGCTCCGAGAAGGTGGAGACCGAGGCCCAGCTCCATCGCCACGCCGCCGACAAGCCGGAGGCCGAGGGGACGCTGATCGACGCGATCGCGCTGCAGCTTCCGCCCCAGAGCGACCAGTCGTTCAAGTTCGACATCCCCGACACAGGACTGGCCGAGCTGGAGGTGAGGCTGACGGTCAAGGATGCGCTCGAGGTGGACAACCGCGCCTACGCGATCGTTGGCAATGCGCGCAAGGCCCAGGTCCTGGCGATCACGGCGGGCAACCGCTACCTCGCGGACGCCTTCAACACGCCCACCGCTGCCACCAGCGCCGATGTGCGGATCGCCTCGCCCGAGGAGGCCAAGGGGGAGGAGCTGGCCCGTGAGATCCGGGAGGGCAGGTTCGACCTGATCATCTTCGACGGCGTGCGCCCCGAAGCGGCCCCCGAGGCCAATGCGCTTTATTTCGGGTCCCTGCCGCCCGGGCCAGCATACGCGAATCCCAAGGCTGTCGAGCAGCCGGTGATCCTCGACTGGAACATCTCCCACCCGCTCCTGCAGTACGTCCGCGACCTGTCACTCGTTTTCGTGGCCAAGGCGAACCTGGTCGAGCCCCCCGCCGGGTCAACCACGCTGATCGAAAGCAACCAGGGCCCGCTGGCGTTCACCGTGCCCCGCGAGGGATTCACCGACACCGTCGTCCTGTTTCCGCTCCTGGTCGGCACCACGCCCAACACCACCTGGTTCCGCTACATCAGCTTTCCCCTCTTCCTGCTCAACAGCATGCAGGCGATGGGCAACGTCCGGGAGGGAACAGGGGAGGAGCCGAGGTCGCCGGGCCGCCCCGTGGTCCTCCGCGCCGAGACCCAGGGGAAGGATGTCTCGGTCACCTCCGCCGATGGCCGCTCCACCGACCGGCTGGCCCGTACCACGCAAGGGACATTCGTCTACAACCAGGCCGCCTCGACCGGTCTCTATCACGCCCGATGGGAGCCGAGCGGCTTGCTCCCCTTCGCCGTCAACCTTTTCGATTTCCGGGAGAGCGACCTGGCTCCCCGCGGGCTCGTCCCCGACGGCGTTCCCGAAAGCCAGGCCGAGGCGTACAAGATCAAGATCGGCTACAACCCCGTCGCCGGCACCCAGCAAGTCAAGGACAAGAAGCAGGACTGGTGGAAGTGGTTCGCGGGCGCTGTCCTGGCCGTCCTCTTGCTGGAGTGGTACATCTACAACAAGCGCGTTTATATCTAACAAGACGTGCCGGCCCTCAGCTCCTCTCCCCTCTTGGGACCGATTCCAATCCAGTCGTTTTCCACTCCCTCGTGGGACACCCCGTGTCTTTGAATTACCTTATTAAGAGACAGGATTGGAATCCTGTCGCAGGGGAGAGAGACAGAATGAGAATCCGGCCCCACGCTCACACCCGGCTCCGTAGCACGAACCGGCAGACTTCCGGCGGACAGCCGTAGCGAATGGGGTGCTTGCCGCCGATCCCCTCGCTGACATACAGGAGCGTTGATCGGCTGCGGAAGAACCCCCGGTCGAACCGGCGCGAGTAGATGCTGGGCATGAAGACGGGCCCGACCGCGGGCAGGCGGATCTGGCCGCCGTGATTGTGCCCCGAGAGCATCAGGTCAACTCCCCAGCTCCGGGCCCGGTAAAACTGGTCGGGCGAATGGCTGAGCAGCACCCGGAAGTCGGCTGCCGGCATCGAGCCGCGCGGCAGCGCCGGGCCCCAGGGGGCCGAGGTGCCTCCCACGGCCAGCCGTGCGCCGTTTTCCTCGATCACGCTCCATCGCCCCTCGAGCGACCCGAACCCGGCCGCCGCCAGGGCATTGAGCACGCGGTCCGGCTGATGCTCGACGTCGTGGTTTCCCAGGATCGCGAACTTGCCGAGCCGGGCCTCCAGCGGCTCGAGCAGCGGCTCGATCCAGCCCAGGACCTCGTCGGAGTCGATCAGGTCACCCGTGATGACCACCAGGTCGGCCGTCCAGTCTCGACAGGCCTGGACCACGCGATCGAAGTACGCTCGGTCGTACACCGGCGCGAAGTGAAGGTCGCTGAGCTGAACGACCGACAGGCCGTCGAGTGCTTCTGGCAATCCGGGATGCTGCACCTCCCAGGCACAGCGGCGGAGCCGCAGCGACTCGTTGCCGGGAAGCCGCAGCTGCCAGGCCCCCTTGCCCGTTCCAACCAGGGCGTCAACTCCGCACTCCGCGCCAAGGTCGAGCAGATCGACATGGCCGGTGACGCCGGAAGGCCGCCTTCGCAGACCCAGGCCCAGCGAGGTGATCGGCCAGATCAGCCCCCCGGAGAGCACGCAGAGCGCGGCATAAGCGCAGAGCGGCCAGTCCCAGTTCCACCAGGGATCCGCAACGTGTTTGCCGAGCAGGAAACCAGCGGATCCGACGAGCACCGCGAGGAGGAAGAGGCGGATCGGGGCCAGCGACGACTCGCGATATCCCCAGCCGCTGCTGACGTTCACCGCCAGGATGAAATGATACAGGTGCCCGAGCGCCGGCAGCAGGATCGCGCCGAGCCATCCCAGCCAGGGCCATTCAAGAGTCATGTTGCGTATGCTCCGGGGGTCGCGACTCCGTACCCTTGCCGTTTTCCGCGGGTGCCTCTGGTGTGGGGCCCGGCACAGCCGTCTCGCCGGCGGCCGGCGGCTCGGCGCCTCGGCCAGGGCCCGGTTCGGAGGCGCCGTGTGCCGCGGCGGTTACCGCGGAAGCGCGAAGGGCCTGCTCCACGGCTTCCATCAGGCGGTCGGATCGGAAGGGCTTGTACAGCACCGTCTGCAAGCCTTCCTGGCGAGCCTTGACGATCGAGTGGGTCGGATCATAGCCGAACCCGGTCATGAGGATGATCGGAGTTTGCGGCCGGATCTCGCGGAGCCGGTGGAAGATCTCATAGCCGTCCAGGTCGGGCAGCCGGATGTCGACAAGCGCGGCCGAATAAGGCGACTGGCGCATGAGGGCGATCGCCTCGTGGCCGTCCCGGGCGGTCTCCACGATGGCACCCTGCACGCCCAGCAGATGGTGCGCCGAGCGCCTGACCGACTCGTCCGTGTCGACCACGAGGATCTTCGTCCCCGCCAGCCGAGAAGCCGAGGCGCTCGGAGCTCGCCGGGGCTGGGGAACCATGGTCGTGCCGACCTTGTGGATGATGCCGCGGATCTCGCGGGCACGGTAGAGCAGGTGGTGCAGCCGCGCGATGATGTCGTCGTCGTGCCCGGCATAGCGGTCGAGCACGGTGGTCGCGTCGGTGAGGATATCGTCCAGGGGAAGGGCTACCTCGCGGCTGATCGCCTGGACCGACGCGCTCGCAGTGCTCTCCTTCTCCGCCTGGAGCAGCTCGAGCGTCTTCAGGGCCGCGGCGATGTTCCGGCCGTAGATCTCGAGGAACTGACGGTCGCGATCATCGAAGTTGTTCGGCTTGGGACTCTCGACATTGAGCGTGCCGACGACCGTACCGTGATAGACCAGCGGGACGGTGAGCGAGCTGCGCGCGTTCGCCGCCCCCTCGATGTAGACCGGGTCCTTGGTCGTGTCGGGGCAAAGGTAGCTCTGTCCCGTCGCGGCCACCAGGCCCGTCACTCCGTGGCCTTCCTTCCTGGCCAGCAGCTCGCGATCGGCCGCGGTGGGAGACATCCCCTCGCTGAGCAGGGGAGTCAGCCTGCCGGTCAGCTTGTCGAGCAGGCGAATCTCGATGTAGTCCAGGCCCATCAGGTCCTTCATGTGACGGGTGATATTGTACTTGAGGAGGTCGGAACGCTCCTCGACGCCCATCTGGGAAAGCTCCTCCGGGGTCAGGTCCGCGAGCTCGTCGCCGGCCTGGGCGATCGCATCGACCCGGAGCTGCTGCTGGGTCTCGTCGGTGATCTCGCGCGTCAGAGCGATCAGGTGCGTGAGGGTGTTGGCCGCATCGAAGACGGGAGTCACGGTCACGCGCAGGTAGCGGTTCCCCTTGATCTTCATGCTCGTGCTGGCCGGCCCGCGCGAAGCCACCGCGCTGGTGAACGGACAGGGATCCGGCCCGAGGGTCTCGGCTTCGGCGAGCACCTGGTAGAACTTGCCGCCTACGCTGGGGGCCTGGGAATCGGTCAGCGACAGGAACTCGGGGTTCGCCCAGATGATGCGAAGGTCGGGGTCGACCACGGCCACGCCGTCGGCGATCGCGTCGAGGATCTCCTCGGCCTGGATGATCATCCCGACCCACCGCACGGCCGAGAGCTGCGCCGCGTCGACGTAGACCCCGCCGAACTGCGAGTCTCGCAGAAGCGAAAGCGCCTTGGAGATCGAATGGACCGTGACGATGTCGAAGGTCTCGCCGAGCTTTCCGAGCGTTGCCTTGCCCGGCGACGCCTCGCGATCGATGACCAGCAGTCGAGGCTTCTCGGCCACGTCGATGATCCTAGCCCGGACGAGGGACGGCTGGCGCCCTGTCTCCAGCCCGCCCACCGCCGCGTCGAACGAAAGTACAGGTGCCACACATCCTAACGACAAGAACCCCCGAGCGGCAAGGCGAGGGGGTGCAACCTTCGGGGCCTGCTTGACCAGGCGGAATTCCGGGCTTAGCATCGCAAGTAGAAGAGCGGAAGAGTGTCGAGGTTCGAGTGAGGACGCTTCGGGCGGGAACGGAGGTGTTCACCATGCGTCTGACCGAACGATTGACGGCACGGCACGGCGCCCTGCTCGTGGTGGACATGCAAGAGAAGCTCCTGGCGGCCATGCCGGAGCGCGATCGGTTGATCGAGAACGTCGTTCGCCTGATCCAGGGAGCGAGAGAGCTCGAGATTCCGGTCTGGGGCTCGGAACAATACCCTCGGGGCCTGGGCTCGACGGCCGCGGCGATTGCCCAGTTGATCCCCGAGCGGCCCACCAAGCTCACCTTCCATTGCTGCGCCGTGCCCCAGCTCCTGGAGCAGCTCTACGGCCGGCACATCCGCCATCTGACGGTCGTCGGCGTGGAAGCCCATGTCTGCGTGTCCCAGACCGCCCTCGAGCTGCTCGACCTGGGTTTCCGCGTCCAGGTCCCCGCCGACGCCGTGGCCTCGCGCCACGAGCTCGATTGGCAGTTTGCCCTGCGCAGGCTGGAAAACGCTGGGACCGTCGTCTCGACGACGGAAGCCGTCCTGTTCGAATGGGTGGAGACGGCCGATCGGCCGGAGTTCAAGACGATCAGCGAAATGATAAAGGCTGCCAGACCGACCAGCTCGGCCTGACCGCCCTGCGATGAGAGAGCGGGCTAACCCTGATGGGATCGGGAACTCACCTCCTCCGGGGGGAAGGCACACCCTGGGCATCCGGAAAGGACTCGTGTTCCCTCGCAAGCTCCGGTAGCGATTTCAGGATCGTGTCCAGATCCCGCTTCACCAGCTCGCGATGGCGGGCAAGCTGCTCCAACCTGAGGTGGACCTCCTGAATCTCCGCTTGCTTGACCTGGACATTCGCCGACGAACTCCCGTCCTCCCGAACGCATCGCCGTCGCGATGACCAAGAAGCGATCGAGGAGCTGGTTGTCGTTCTGGGCCGTGAACGTCCCGTCGCGATAGAGCCGGTCAATCTACTTGAACAATACAGCGCGGTCCAGATGGCCCATGGTCAACCCTCGCACTCGTGGTCTCTTACCCAGCTTAGTGCAGGGAGGGCCGGGACCAATCCAAGAAAACCGGAAAAAGGTCGGAGCGCGGTAGGGTGAGCAGGAGGTCACGATCCGGCGTGTCGGCATGATTACAAGACACCACCCGGCAGTTTGACCTGCCCTGCCGCACGGATGATCGCAGTGCTGAGCGTTTCGGTTTCGGATCTTGAAACGTGGGTCAGGCCTCGGTAGACTTCATGTACGACGTTCGTCAGAGCCTCTCCTCTTGGTCCGGTCCGGGATCCTCAGGCGTGGGAGAAGCGCGATGCGCGAGCTGGAGAAGCCGGTGGCGCAGGTCTTTCGGCGGCTGAGATTTCAGCGGTTCGTGTCGGTGCTCGTCTGGACGCTGGCCGCCTCGTTGCTGGTGGTGGCCATGGCGCTGGGGGTGAGCAAGGCCATCAATCACGCGATCCCGGGACCCGAGTGGGCGCCCTTCGCCGTTGCCGGCGGGCTGGGTTTTCTGATCGCTGCCCTGGTCGCGATCTTCAGCGGGGCAAGCCGGCTCGACGCCGCAGTGGCCATCGATCACGCGTTTCATCTCAACGAGCGTTTGAGCTCCGCGCTGACCTTGCCCGCCGATCTCTACGAGACGCCGGCCGGAAGTGCGCTGCTGGCCGACACACAGAAGAAGCTGGCTGACATCGACGTGACCTCCGCGTTCGGCACGAGGCTCCCGCGGAGGGCCTGGGTGGTCCTGGTCCCGGCGTTCCTGGCCGGATCCATGCTCTTCGTCCCCGCGTGGGTCCAGCGCACCGTGCTGGCCAAGACCGAGACGAAGGTGGACACGAAGGCCCTGGCCAAGCAGACGGAGGCGCTGACCAAGAAGATCTCGAGCCAGCGGCAGGCGATCGACAAGGACAAGTTTCCCGAGACCGAGAAGCTGCTGGCCCAGATCGAGAAGAAGGCCGAAGATCTGGCCAAGGCCCCTCCCGCGCAGAAAGACAAGCTGCTGGTTGAGATGAACAAGCTGACCGATGCGCTCAAGGAGCGGCAGAAACAGCTCGGCTCGCCCGACCAGGTCAACCGCCAGCTCCAGCAGCTCAAGGAGATGGGTAAGAACGGCCCGGCCGACCAGATGGCCAAGGAGCTGGCCAGGGGCGATTTCAAGAAGGCCGCCGAGCAGCTCAAGCAGCTCCAGGAGAAACTCCAGAAGGGCGAGATGACGCAGGCCGAGAAGAAGGCCCTGCAGGAGCAGCTCGGCGAGATGTCCAAGAAGCTCAAGGACGTCGCCAACATGGAGGAGCGCAAGAAGCAGCTCGACCAGGCACTCAAGAACGGCGGCCTCAGCAAGGAACAGTACGAGCGCGAGATGGAGAAGCTCAAGGAACAGTCCAAGAGCCTCATGCAGCTCCAGGAAATCGCCAGCAAACTCGGCCAGGCGCAGGAAGCTCTCAAGAAAGGCGATACCAAGCAGGCCGCCGAGTCACTGGGCATGACCGAGCAGCAGCTTGCCCAGATGGCCAAGCAACTCGAGGAGATGGAAGCGCTCGATAGCACCATGGCCGACGTCATGGACGCGAAGAACGGCATGAACGGCGACGACATGAACCAGCTCGGCAAGATGATCGACGGCATGGGCTCGATGGACGGCATGCGCAGGGGCAGGGGCAACGGCCTGGGCCGCGGCCGAGGCCAGGGCGATCGTCCCGAGGCCCCCGATGAGACCGCGACCTACTCCACCAAAGTCCAGCAGCAGATCCGCAAGGGCAAGGCCGTTCTCCAGGGCTTCACCCAGCCCAGCAAGACTATCAAGGGGGAGAGCGTTATCGACATCCAGGGCGAGATGGAAGCGGCCACCGCCTCCGCGGCCAACGCGCTCTCCAATCAGAAGATCCCCAAGAACGTCGAGAAGCACATCAGGGCGTATTACGACCAGATCAACAAGGGGAAGTGATGGTCAGAACAGCCGAGGCTTTGACCGGCCTTCCTCGACACGGTTCGTAAAAGCTCTGGGTCTCTCAAAACACCGAACCAGTCCTGGGACCTCGAGGCGCCGAAAGGTCATGAGTGTTTCGATCTCGACGCCCAAGCAATCAGGTGTCGTCTACCCTGAAAGCGACGGCCAACCAATCGCCGAGAATACCCTCCAATTCCGGTGGATCGTGACCATCAAGGAAGGGCTCGAAGCAGTCTTCCGAGATCGCCCGGACGTTTTCGTCGCCGGCGACTTCTTCTGGTATCCCGTCGAAGGGGACCCAAGGATCCGCGTCGCGCCGGATGCGTTGGTTGTCCTCGGTCGACCGAAAGGGGATCGAGGATCTTACTTGCAGTGGGAAGAAGGCGGCATACCCCCCCAGGTCGTCTTCGAGGTGCTGTCGCCCGGCAATCGCTCCTGGGAGATGGAACAGAAGCTCCTCTTCTACGAACGATACGGGGTTCAAGAATATTACCTGTATGACCCCGATCAGATCGAGCTATCCGGCTGGCAAAGGGTGGGCATAGAACTGCGGGAGATTCCCCAGATCAACGGCTGGATCAGTCCATTGCTCGGCATCCGTTTCGACATGTCAGGACCCGAGCTGAAGATTCTTCGCCCGGATGGACGCCCCTTCTTGACCTTTGCCGGACTGGAACTGGAACGCGACCAGCTCGCACACGATCGCGACCAGATCGCCCAGGAACTTGAACTGACACGACAGCGGGCGGAAAGGCTCGCTGCCAAGCTCCGGGAACTCGGCATCGACCCGGAATCCTGATGAAGTCGAGTTTCTGCCGACATGCAGGATCGGACCGATTGCTGTCACAACCCGTCCGAGGCCCGGCCCCGCGGCTTCTGGATGTCGAGGATCAGCCTCCCTTGCTTGAAGATCGAGACCGTTCCAGTGGACTGGGACACGCAGACGGCGAGCGAGTCGGTCGTGACGGTGATCGATGCGGCGGCCTCGTGCCGCGTTCCCAGCCCCTGGGGCAAGGGCTCTTCCAGCTTGCTCCGCGGGGCAAGATAACGCCCCGCGCTCAAGACCACGCCGTCGCCGCGAACTACAAATGCCCCGTCGATGGCCGAGAACTCCTTGATGGTCTCCTCGAGCCGGTGGTCGAGGATGTTCCGCTCGCCCTCGGGATAGCCGTGGAACGGGTTGAACACGAGCTGATGACTCTGGGACAGCACGCGGTCGCTGTCGCCGATCACGAAGAGTGTGCCCACGGTCCTCCCCTCACGACCTTCCACCCCCAGCTCGCTCGCCAGGGTCAGGATCCGCTCGAAGACCGCCGGCGTCACGTCCTTCGGGAGCGGGTCGGCCGTGGAAGCCGAGAACAGCTCGATCTCGGTCCCCATGTCCAGGACCATGATCGTATCGATCGTCCCGGAGCCATCGATTCCCGTCAGGCAGAGAATCCGGTCGCCCGCCTTGATCAGGCTCTCGGCCGCCGCCACCAGGGTCGCCACCTTGACCTGTCCTGCGCGGGTCATGGCGATATCGGGAACGTGGACAACCGAGCACATGTCCTTGCGCTCGACGGGGGCATGGAAACCGGGCCGGCGCGACACCAGGATGATGCGGAAATTGACGTCCTCGACCAGTGCCGAGAGGTCGGCATCTTCCTCGACTACGTCGGCGTGCAGCATGATCACACGGGCGCCGACCTCGCGGGCGATCGCGTGTGCGTGGCGGACCATGCTCCTCGACAACATCTTCATGGAACCTGCCACCACGGTTTCAGGGGTGGGACCGCCGGTCGATCGGATTAGGGAGCGCCTGAATCGCGACTCTCAGGATGCCCAAGTCGTCGAACCAGGTCGGATCGCTGGCAATGCCCGTCTGCTCGATCCGGATGATGTTCTTGCCGGGCTGTAGCAGCTCATGGGGAATGGGGATCCGGATCCGCTCGGGCGTCTCGTTGGAGGTCGTGATGTAGCGGTTGATATAATCGATCCGTTTCCCGTTGAGCGCGACGTAGGTGCGCAGCTCGCCCTTGAGAACGAGGTTCGAGTAAGGCGAGCCGGCGGTCTCGCCGACGACCTGGATCACGTCCAGGACCACGAACCTCGGCCGGGGACTGACCGCGCCCAGATCAAACGACCGTTCGAGCACGCCCCCCTCGGGGAGCGGAGGGTCAAGGAGGGGGGGCGTGGTCGAGATGTTGTCACCGAGATGATGGGCGGACGCGTCCAGGACGAGCTCCCACCCGCGATCGAGGACGCGCACCGTTGCCAGGCGGTCGCGAGGGATGGTGAGCGTTCCCGCGTACGGCGTTGCCAGGGTGATGGCGGACGCGGAGAGTGCGGTCACGGCCCCCTCGGCGTGATCGAGCTCGCGGGCCTGGTTCGGTGCTCCCTGGGCAACGCGCCATTCCAGGCGGGCCAGCGGGCCCTCCACGGGAGCGGAAGCCGCGGCAGTGCGGCGGAAATAAAGGCCGGCAACCTCGCTCCAGTCGAGAGAGGCCGGCTTGTCGTCGACATCGATCACGATATGCTCGGCATCGGCCTGCCGGATCGTCCCGTAGAGCTGGTCTCCCACAACCAGGCGAACCTCGTCCTGGGAGGGGTCGATCTCCAGGCTGGCGGGAGGCTCGGCGAAGCGGACGAGCTGGATCTCACTGACAACGCCGGCCAGGCCGGCCGGCGGGGCACCGCTTCCGGTGCACCTGGTCTGAAGACGGACGGCGTCGAGTGGCCCCGCGGGCCCCTTCCCATGAGCGAGCTCCTTGCCGTCCACCGCGATATCGGTGTGGTCGGGACTGAACCGGAGCGTGAGCCGGTGCCAGCCGGCGGACCGGGCAAGCCGCTGCACGGCCAGCGACGGGCCCTCGGGAGACTCCACCGCCAGACTCTCCTCTCCCCAGCCCAGCAGCACACGGAGCGTCGCCGCCCCTGCCGGCCCGCGAAACGTCAGGTCGAGCGTCCACTGCTGGCCCGGGGCGACTTGCCCCCCATCGCGAAACCCCAGCTCGAGCCGCCCCGAGACGAGCGGCTCAGCCAGACGGTGCTGCAACGAGGCTCCTCCCGCGAGAAGCCGCACGCCCCGCTGCTGGTCCGAAGGATCCCGGCCGGACGGCGCAAGCACCTCCGGTTTCCCCTCCACAGTCCAGCGTGTCGCATCGATCCGGTCGAACCGGTCCGCGAACAGCCTGGCCTCGCCGGGGCGCTGGATCACAGCCTGAACGCCGGACCGCGCGATCTGGACCTCCGCCGCCTGCCAGGGGACGCTCAGCGTCACCGCCTTGTCCGTCACGCCACGAAGCATGCCGGAAAGGCGAGCGGTCTCTCCCACCGAGACCTGAAACAGCGGCGGGATGGCGGCAGCCACAGGCGCGCTGCCCTGGAAGCTCACCACCGAGCCTGACTCCAGAGCCAGCGGCTGCTCAGAAGCTCCCGAACCGACGGAGAACCTGAGCTCCGAGCCGGCCTCGGCCAGGCGTCCCTCCACCCGGGCCTGGCCCGCCCGATCCAGCAGCTCCCGCGGAGGGTTTTCGCCCGGAAGCCGGGCGAATGCCCGGCCGCCGGCCAGAGGCGGGGCCAGAGCCAGCAACGCGAAAGCCAGGCGTGGCAAAGTTCCGGGATGGAGTTTCATGCGTTTGATTCTACGTTCCCATTTTCCCGCGCGGCAAGCGTGCCGGCCGGTACACCCGTGACGGCAACCGTGGGCATGGTACCCTGTGAGGTCAGTCAAGCGATGACAGCGACCAGCCGGGCCAACCCTCCTTTCCCGGCGGCCCGTCTCTTTACACCCCGCTCTGGAGCCTCTCCGATGCAACAGCATCATACGCCAGGTTGGAACGCAAGGCGCGTGGCCAGCCTCTTCCTTGTTACCAGCTCGATGATGGCCTGGGGACCCGTCAATCGGCCGGCCCGGGCGCAGGAACACCGCCCGGCCGACGCCCGACCCTTGCGGGTCATTGTCTTCGGCGCCCATCCCGACGACTGCGAGCTCTCATCGGGAGGCACCGCCGCGCGGTGGGTCAAGCTCGGATCCAAGGTCAAGTTCGTGAGCGTGACCAACGGCGATATTGGCCATCATCAGCTCGCCGGCGCGATTCTCGCGCGCCGCCGCACAGCCGAGGTGAAGCGATGCGCCGAGATCCTGGGGATCGAGACCGAGGTCCTCGACATCCACGACGGCGAGCTGATGCCGACGCTCGAGAACCGGCGTGCCATCACCCGGAAGATCCGCGAGTGGCAGGCGGACGTGGTGATCTCACCCCGCCCCAACGACTACCACCCTGATCATCGCTACACTGCGATCCTGGTTCAGGACGCGGCCTTCATGGTCATCGTTCCGAGCTTCTGCCCCGACGTCCCTGCGCTCAGGAAGAACCCCGTTTTCCTCCACTGCCAGGACAGCTTCAAGAAGCCGAACCCGTTCGAACCCGATGTGGTCATCCCCATCGACCCGGTGATGGACCAGAAGGTCGCCTGCATCGACGCCCTGGAATCGCAGTTCTACGAGTGGAACCTCTGGCTCTTCGGCTACCTCCTGAACCAGTCGGTCCCGGCAGCCCGTCAGACACTCAGTACATCGGGCCGGTACGAGTCCCTGTGTAGCCCGCGTTCAGGGTCGGGTTCACACCGATCGGAGCTGGCGGCCGATCCACATTTTCCGGTCCGCCGCAGCGCCGGAGGTGGTCCTTGTCGAGGTAGACGACCTCAACCTTGTGGTCCACGTGATTGAACGGGATCGGGTAGTCCGACCAGTAGAGCTCGTCATAATAGACGGTGCACTTGTAGTGGCAGTGCACAAGCTGGCACGGACCAGCCAGCGGATAGATCTTGCACGGGTCGATCTTCTCGCCGATCTTTTCGATCAGGATCCGGACGTTATTCCGCTGGGTCTCGTAGAAGATCGGCGATCCGTTCTTGAACTTGGGCACCTTGTTCCAGACTTCCTCCTCGGACGGAGGATCGAGGCAGGCTGCGCCGATCCCGTCCGCGGGAATCGGGTCGAGAATGGGCACCTTGTTGCGCTCCTCGCGCTTGATGTCTTCCTCGAGCCGCTGCGACTGGGACGGAAAGATCGGCCAGGCGAACGACCACCCCGTGGGATGCAACGGCGAGATATTGCGGAATACGTAATCCAGACCGCACCCGAGATGAGTGGTGGAGATTACGGCCAGAAAGGCACCCGTCATCAGGCCGCGTACCCAGCGCGGGGTCATCGGGCTCCGGTGCCGCGCGGACTGGAACATTGTCTTCTCCCCTCCTTGGGATCGTGCGCGAACGCGCCGGGAGGCCCTCCTGCCCCGCCGGCCTTCTGGCGCCGGGACCGTTGCGACCGAGTGATGACCGATCGTTCCGGCGACTCTCTCACAATCAAGGCGACCGGTCCATGTGGTCTAGTTATCGTTCGCAACTGACTCAAGCTGTGAGGAATTTCCGGAATGCATCGCGAATTTCTCTTGACCAGCCTGTTCCAGCCCGGGCTCGACCGGCCCTGGTCAGTTCTCTCTCCTTGGTTTCGACCTCCAAACGTCGCCGACTTTGAGCCAGGAGACGACGGTGGAAGATTCCCCTCGCACAGTCTCGTAGGGCAGGATTCATCCTGCCAGCATTGGCTCATTCGGCAGGACAAGTCCTGCCCTACCGATGTGACCAAGCGAAGGCAAACGGCTCCAGGAGACGACGGCGGGAGATTCCATCGCACAGCCAACCAAGCAGACATGGCATCGATAGGAGACCGCCGAGGCGATCCGTGCCGACGGCCACCCGCGCTGGTTCATCCTCACCGGTCTGATCCACGACCTGGGAAAGATCCTCTGTCTCTGGGGCGAGCCCCAGTGGGCGGTGGTGGGCGACACCTTCCCGGTCGGCTGCCGCTACTCCGAGAAGATCGTCTTTCACGGGTTCTTCCGGGATAATCCCGACTGGAACGTTCCGGAGTTGCAGTCGCGATGCGGGATCTACGAGCCGGGCTGCGGACTGGACAGGGTCCACCTGTCCTGGGGCCACGACGAGTATCTTTATCACGTCGTGCTGATGAGTCGCGATCGCAAGAGAAGCGCGGCCATGAGCAGAAGCACGGTGAAATCGTAGAGATGGCCCGGTTCCCGCCGTGAAGGGGAGCAAGAGCAAGGACCACCTTCCGGACGAGGGCCGTAGCGATGATTCGCTATCACTCTGTTCTACCCCGTCCACCGCGAGGGCGAGCACCAGCACCTCATGAACGACCACGATCGGTCCGACGCGGACGGAAATCGACCTTTCGCCGAGCCAGCCACATGAGCAGATGGTGGCACACCGTCCCCGAAGGATTCGTGGGTGTTTGTGGTGGATACCTTAGAACATCAATTGCTCAGGAAGAGCTTGGAAATGAAGGGCTGGTGAGCCGACGCGTGTAGAAATCGCCACGGATCTGGGCAAGAAGGGGAGGCGGTGGAGTCGTGAAGTCGGGTGGCGAGCCGGCAAGCGTTCTTGTCCAGCACGGATTCGAGTCCCCGCGATCCGGTTCGTGTAGTTGCAATCATTGCAACTTCATCGCAGATTTCAACCGAGTGTTCGCCAAGCCGTTCCGCTGGACCTACACGGGTCGTCCGCTCATGAAGGCAGCGGCGTGAAGCTGGGCAAAAGAGCAAGGCACTAGATGTTTTCTTGCTTTTGTCTTCAACTACGAAAAGTCGGTCTAGCCTTCGGCTGTGGCGAAGATCTTGACCTCGCCCCGCTGAAGAGGCCGAAGGTAGCCCCCCGGCTCGATCGTGGCCGTCCCCCCGGATCGACCCGCCAGACAACCTTCGATGTCAGGTCCCGGATCGTCCCGTCTCCGATCCGGCGGCTCACCAGCAGTTGCAGTCCAGGGTCGTCCGAGGTTATGGTAGCCCGTTCCGGCGTGATCGTGAGTAACAGAGCAGGCGGAGCCGCCGCGGTTGCCGCTGACCTGGTCGGGCTCGTCTCGGGCGCGCGAGGGCTTCTGCAGTCTCGCGGGTTGGGGCGATGGCCGCCTTCTCAGTGGGTCCCGCCAGGGGTCCGGACGAGGACCCGGTGCGGGTTCCGCACCCGGTAACCAGTAACCCTGCCAGCAGAGCTGGGGCGACACCGGCGATGCGGCGACGGGGCATCGAAAGATCTCCTCTCGCCGAGAACCGGGGAAGAAGGGACTCACGACAAACGTCGGACCAAGGTAATCCTAAACGAGTCGTCCAGGAAACTCAAGGAAAATGACCGATCGCCGCCGCCAGCGCGGTTCGAGGCTCATCGAGAGACCCGGTCAGACAGGCCGGCGAGACCCGCAATGAGCGGTAGGTGATCGGTGGGGAGTCGACATCATGGGGAAGGGTGACAAGCGCACGAAGCGGGGCAAGCTGTTCAAGGGCACATTCGGCAAGCGGCGGGTCAGGTCCCAGAAGGTCGCAAAGAAGGGCAAGGAGGGGGGCTCTGCATAGGGCTGAGCCGGGCTCGGGCGGGCTTGCCGGGAGAGCGGAACGCAGCCTCGACTCGTCTGGCCGATGATGCCCGCACGGGGTAGAATGTGCTTCGTTGACAGCGGAGGATGTCTTCCCTGGCTGGTGCCCGTTCTCCCTCGAGTCGTCCCGGATGTCTGCGCTTGGTTCGGATCGCGGACGGAACAAAAAGGAGTGACCAGATATGGCCAAGCTTCGATTGCTCAAGACGGGACACGGGGACCTGACGCTCGCCGAGTGGGACAGCAATCGTCCCGAGACGGTCGCGCCTGCCCAGGCCCTTTTCACCGAGCATTTCACGGCCGGACGGCTCGCGTTCCGGCTCGATGGGCCGGGACAGACCCGCCCCATTCGGGAGTTCGACGTCACTGCGACGGAGATCCTGATCGTGCCGGCCATCCAGGGAGGCTGATGCCACAGTCGAGGCAAGTCGCGGTGCCATGGATCGAGCGGCGAGACCATGATCCGGACAGGTTATCTTCGCTGGGAGGTCGAGGTCCAGGACATTCGCAGCCAGGCTGACTCCCAGGCGCGCGAGGTCGTCTTCCTGGCTCGCCCGACGCACCGGTTGGTCCGGGTGAAGAGCTCGGGACATGCCGAGGCCGCCCAGCGGTTCGCCCAGGGGCAGGCCTCGTACGACTCGGTCCTCCGGACCCTCGATCGTGGTTGCGGAGAGGTCGAGCTGGCCGTGCCCGACGTCGGCCCCCAGCGCTTCCGTTACAGTGAAGCGGACCGGACACGCATGGTCCGTTACTGGATGGAGAAGCTCCAGCGTGAGGCCAGCGCGTTCGCGCACGAGGTCGTGCGCGTGGCCTCGTCGTTTCCTCAGCTCGTCATCTCCAGCCCCGCGTTGCGAGCCGGTTACGCCCGTCTCGTCGAGACCGAGATCTTTCGCGTCATCGAGGGCAAGAGCACGCCCCAGCCCACCTCGGACGAGCCGATCGCGATCGACGCCACCGCCTATCAGCAGGGCGTACCCGAGCTGGTCGCGGCCGAGCTCGTTCGTGATGTGGTGGAGCCCAAGGAGTTTCACGAGTTCTGCCAGTTCGACATGATCACCGTCAAGAGCCGCGACAAGTACTTCCGCATCCCCCGACGCCCCCACGGGCTGATCGAGGTCTGGGATGCCGCGACTCGCCGTCCCCTCGCCAGGCTGTGCGTCGTCTTCGAAGATCCGGGCATGCCCCCCTCCGACGAGGTCGTCATGAAATACCTCCTCGCCAAGCATCAGCCCGACCTGCTCTGGCAGGTGGGCGTTCGCTTCAGCCCCCCCACCGGAAAGTTCGAGGTCACCCCACCGCGGCGGTGGACGGTGGAGTGATGTGAGGTGGACCCCTAAAACTGGACCACTCGGGATGTTAAACTGATCAGAGATTACTGTTCCATTCCGAGGAGCGTCATGACAGGCACAAAGAAGCGACATTCGGCAGCCTTCAAGGCTCGGGTCGCTCTGGAGGCCGCCCAGCAGACCAGGACCCTCGCCGAGCTGTCAGGAACGTTCCAGGTCCACTCCGTCCCGATCAGCAAAGGGAAGAAGCAACTCCGGGACGGCATCGAATCGCTGTTCCGCGACGGCCGCCGCCACGACCACGACGAGAGCCAGGCGATCCAGGCCGAGCTTTCCGAGCAGATCGGCCGGCTCAAGATGGAGGTCGAGTGGTTGAAAAAAAGTTGCCCGCTTCGGCTGACCTCAAGCGGCCCCTGATCGAACCATCGAATAGTCATCTGAGCATCCGTAGACAATGCGACCTCACATTCGCGGGGTCAGACCGAGTTTCAAGTTAACTTGAAACTCGGTCTGACCCCAAGCACTCTACATCATTTCGGATTGTAGCCCATCGAAAAGCGCGTATGTCACCCTATAGCCGCCCCAGTCAGCCGGATGCGCGGCCAAAGGCCGTTTCCCCCGTACCGGGTTGAGGTGAACGTATCGGCTGACCGTCCAGAAGTAAGCGCTCATCCTCGACCAGAGCGGCTTGGAAGCGGCCTTGGGTGAGGTGGCCCGGTCGCCGATGCCGCTTGGCGTGCCAGTTGGCGTATCCGGAGACGAGGTACTGCATGCCCCGAGACAAGTTGGGCTGAGGCGTACGGAGGAAGAGGTGGAAGCGGTTGGGCATGAGCACGAAACTGAGCAGGTCCCATCCGAACCGCCCGACCGTTTGCTTCAGCCCTTGGAGCAGCCGCTGATAGTCACACTCGTCCTCGAAGACGGATCGCCTGAGGTTGCTACGGGACATCACGTGATGGATCGCGCCGGGATATTCGATCCGCAACGGCCTGGCCATCGCCCAATGATATCATACGAGGCTCGTCCCGAAAACCGGAAACCGGCCCTGACCCCGCGAAGCCCCTCCCAGCCGCTTGGAGGAGGCCGGGATCGCGGTGAGCCGGGACGGTCGGGGGCGTGCGTTGGACAATGTGTTCGTGGAGCGACTGTGGAGGAGCGTGAAATACAAAGACATATACATTAATAACTATGAACGTGTACCAGAGCGAGAGACGGGCCTGAGGTCCTACTTCTGGTTCTACGATGAGGAGCGTCCCCATCAGTCACTCGATTACCGGACCCCTGGCGAGGTCCATCGGGCTGGGATTCACGGGGGCTGAGAGGGGAAAAGCTTAACAAATGTAGCTGGCCTGAGTGGTCCACCTTTGGGGGTCCACTACAGGTGTCTTTCGGTTCAACAACACATTGCCTGCCCGTTTCTCTTTGCTTTCTCCTTTTCTTCTGATTCAATACCCTGACCATTCCGTTGTGCAAGGTTCATACATTGGTGTCGAGTTTCATGAATCAGTGCTACGAGGTTTGCAGATGTGACCGCGACGTCATGTCTCCTCGCGACATGTGCCGCACCCGCGCTGCCCATCTGCTCCAGCCTGATCGGATCGGCGGCGAGCGGCCTCAGCCATGGCGTTGACCAGAGGATCAACGGCACCCGCCGGGACAAGCCAGCCGTTGACCCCATTCTCGATGAGCTCGGGATGCGCTGCGATGTATGTGCTGATCACGGGACGACCGACGGCCAGCGCCTCGAAGAAGACTACCGGTAGACCCTCGGCGAAGCTGGGCAACACGAGTGCTCGTGAAGACAGCAGTTCCTCCAGCACACCCTGGTTGCTCAGGTAGCCGGTGATCCGCACTCGTTCTTGCAGACCAAGTTCCGCGATCAGATGTTCGATTTCAGCACGCATCGGCCCGTCGCCAACGATGACGAGCTCGAAGTCGAGGCCGCGATCCCGCAGCCGAGCCGCGGCTTGAATCAGGATGGCTTGTCCCTTCTGCTTCACGATCCGGCCGATATTCACCAGGCGAGGGGCTAGCGGGATCGGGGCCGGGCCGTGATCCAGGAACATCGGGCTTACTCCCACGCGGACCACCCGGATTTTGGCCCAATCGAGGTAATCCGCCCAACGGTAGAGCTGGCTGCGGGTAAACTCGCTGATGGCAACGACGAAACTGGCATGGCGGATCTTCTCGCCGAGGCCGAGCGCCAACGGCTTGTCGAACTCCTCTGGGCCTGGGCGGTGAAACTGAACGGTGGGCCACCGAGGACCTACACAAGAAGCGCGACGGTCGTTGGATCGGTCGCTAGGTGGGCGTGGACGTGCTCGATCGAGTCCCGCCGGAACCATTTCCGCACGACGCAGGCCTCGCCCAGGTAAACCAAATTGACGAAGAGCCCACGCTCTGACCATAGCCCAAACCAGCATGCCAGTTCCAGTGCGCGCAGAAACAACCTGGGACGAGCGATTGCCGTTGAAAGAAAGACCGAAGCAGACCAGCCGCTCCGACCTCGAGTATCGCGCGAGTCCTCTGCAGCTCCACAAGGTCTCGGCTCGACGAGATCTCGGTCCCATCTCCTGAAGCGTATACCTCAGAACCGACAGTTCCCCGCTTCGACCGCCTCGATCTCATTCCGGATGAACGTCTGGCTTGTCGCGGGATACATACCCAGGAGATAGCCGATTCTGAGCGAAGAGCGGCGCCTGGTTATTCCCATCGACTCTCTCGTTCACGTCCAAGAGATCACCCCCCGCTTAAGAAAGATGAGGCTGTTACACAACCCTCCGAACTCGAAGCGTTTCAACGAGCCGGTCCGAGATTCCGTTACTCGTTTGTTTCGTCCGGCCCGCGAAGAGCCGCAGCCCGCACTTGATTCTCTCGGCGAGCGGCTTCGCCGCCTGACAGCCGCAAGCCCCCCCCTTCGTACATGTAACGGTTGGTTGCCGCACCTCCCGGGCAATTGTTCCAGTCCAGATCTCGCTGGCAGAACATCTCCGGAACGCCTGATCGTTTCACGTGCTTCATGCTCTCAGGCCAACCGGTGCTACTCCTGCCCATCGGTCAGGGTTGTCGTCGGATAGGGGCGGATAGGGTATGACTTCTCCCAACCTAGCACCCGCTCGACATAGATCGTGGCATCGGAAACAACTCCCGCATACGCTTCCGCGGTGCGACCCGCGTCTCTTTCAGCCAGTCGACCCATTTGGGATAACGGTGGCTCCAACTGTTCAGAATGGCTTGCCGAACTGTTCGGGGCAGGTACCAGTAAAACGGGATGCCCGTATGGCATTCGATGGGGCAGTGCGGGCTAGGAGTCTCGACCAAGTAAGCCCTGCCCAACCGACGCACCTCTGACGCGAACCGGGCCTGACGCCGCTCATCGCCGACGTGCTCGATCGTCGCATTGCTGAATGAAACATCGAAGCAGGCATCCGGGAAGATCGCCCGGGAATCACAGCTATCTGCCTGGACGCTGGTGAATCGAGCCGGATCGGAAGACCGCCGGATTCACTCCCGCCAAGTTGACGAGCGTGACGTGAAAATCATGATCGACCAGCCTCCAGACAGCCTCGGTACCTCCGAGGTCCAGGACCCTGGCCTCCGGGGGCAGGCCTGGAGCAGGTCGATCATCGCCCGCATACGCTCGCGGCGCCATCGCTCGCGGCACTTCGGCCATGGCCTTCATCAACAGCGGGTGCGGATTCACCATGGTCAACTCGTTTCACGCTCTTGGATCGATCGTCGCCGGGACTGCGATGCAACCCTCCCATCGGCCAGGCGGAGTCAACTGAAGAAGCCGAGCGGTTGCTCGACCTCCTCAGGAACGAGCGGCCGCGGCCGGTCAGGGCCCTCCCCAGGTCGGCCAGCATCATCCGTGTCAGGAATAGAGCGTTCCTAGCTAGCGGGGGGTTAGCCGCCTCGGCTCCTGGAGGATTCGGAAAGGGGTCTCCATGTAGACCTCTGCACCCACCGCGGTGGCGCGGCTGACCGTCCGGCCGCGAAATCGATCGCCGCACCAACCTGCACGCAGACCGGGACGGCTAACCTGTCAAGATGCTCGGCAATCCAGAGTTCGCCTTTGGGCTGGCCGAATGAGACGAAGAGGAGATCTGGCCTGGCCTGGCGGATCCGATTCTTGATCGCCTCCATCTCGGCGGCGTCCAGCACCCTGAAAGGAGGAGACTCCACTCCTGCAATGCACAGGCCCGGATAGCGAGCGGCCAGGTTCTGCGCGGCGGCCTCGGCGACCGAGGGACCACCTCCGAGCAAGAAGATGCGGTAACCGCGCAGGGCCGCCAGCTCGCAGAGGCCGTAGATCAGGTCCGCCCCAGTGACACGTTCCGGCAGGGGGGTGCCCTTCCAGCACGAGGCCCAGACCAGCGTGATGCCGTCGGCCACCACGAAGGCACGCGTCGGTTTACCCCCTCCACGCTTGGTCCGTTCGGCGATCGTCACATAGTTCAGATTGGCTGTGATGAAGTAGGTCGGTCGGCCGTCGGCGATGAGATGATCTACCAGGTTGATTACTTGGTCGTATCTGAGCGGATGGAAGGGAACACCCAGATCCAGCAGGGGGGCTGGATCGCGGGCCGAGTATCTCCCCTTGACGCCCGATGGTTCAGGCTCGTAACCATCACGTTTCTCCGATCCAGTGAGGGCATCTCATTCGTGCGCGAGCAACTCGTCGGAATAAACTGGCACGTCCGAAATTTCGACGGATCGCCAACAATGCTTCCCGCAGGCTCGGAGGTCTGCCACACTTTTCACGGCAGGTTCGGCCGCCACAACTTTTCCGGGCCGATCAGGGACTCGATCGGCTGGAATTCATAGATCCGGCCGAGCCCGAAGCTTCTCGGCGGCTGTAAACCGGCCGGTCCTTCGGACTTTGTCGCCGAGCCGAGGCCAGAAGTGATGGATCGACCGTAGTCGAGCGGGGCGGCCTGGGGATCAGTATCGTACGGGTGGAGATAGACGATCGGGTGAAACCCGCCGGCCCTTGCCCATTCGAGCAAGGAGACGATCCAGCCGGAGGGGTAGCAGGCGAAAGTAGGTTCCTCCGATGACCGTTAGACGCTTCGAGCCCGGGCCGATTGCAGCGAGAGGAACTTCCCGGACGGATCCTCCGCCGCCCGCGAGTGGGAAAGCACCGGACAAACCGTTCGAGAGGCGGCGGAGCCGCCGGGAGCTGTCGAACACGAAGCCCGCCCGAGCCAGTGCCTCGCCGAACCAGGGATCGCAATGATCCGAGCTGAAGTAGGGCCCCGATAGGAGACAATCGAGCGACCCGTCACGTCTTCGATCGCCGCCTTCGCGTACCGCAGATCGCGAAAGAAGCGTTCTGGTCCAAGAGTTCGCACCGGGAGGTGCTCGTGCCCATGGCAGCCGATGCTGTGGCGGTCCGCGGTCTCCCGCCACGCCCCGGGAGCTAGTTCCTTCGCCAACCGACCGACAGAAAAGAAAGTGGCTGAGGCCGATCGATTCCAGCAGCCCAAGCAACCCGTCGAGTTGCCTCTCCACCTCGTCGGGATGTGCCGGCTCGGACGTGCCTCGGTGATCACGCAATTCCTGCCGCCTATAGTCCTCCAAGTCGATGGTCAGGAAAGCGATAGCCCGCCCCAAGTGAATTCCCCCGAAGCTGCTTTCGAGGCCTTGGATCCGTCCAGCAATCAGGCCCAATTGCTTCCCATCAATAGGCACCCCGTCCGCTCAACACGACGATGAAAGTTCGGCATAAGATCTCAACGTCCAGCCTCAGGGAGCAACTGTGCGTATTGCGAGTCGAGATCAAGAATTGAGGCAGGCGACAGATCACGTCGCCCGGAGACTTGTGCAAGCCCGGTTAGCCCGGGTAATACCGCAATGCGACGCTCAAACGCCCAAGGATTCACAGCCGCCAACCTCCTGCAATCCCGCATTTGCAGGGGGCGTGGTCCCACCAAGCTCATCTCGCCTCGCAGCACGTTGATCAACTGCGGCAGCTCGTCAAGGCTATAACGCCGGAGGATCCGGCCAAGTCGCGTCACCCGTGGGTCGTTCCTGATCCTGAATAGCACGCCATCGTCAGCTTCATTCGAGGCCTCAAGATCCATTAGTCGCTCTTCCGCGTCCCAGTCCATCGTCCGGAACTTCAGGATACTGAAACACCGACCGCCTTTCCCCATGCGGAATTGTCGAAAAAGGACCGGCCCTGGCGATTCGAGTCGAACGAGCACCGCGATGAGCACCATGATCGGAGCCATCCCGAGCAGAGTAATCCCCGCAACGATCACATCGATTAGCCTCTTGGCTATCCGCAGCGATGCATCTTCCCAGAGCCAGGCACAGAGTAACCCGTTACTGCAAGATGCCTCCGAATATTTATACATGTTAATCTTTGCGTACTCCAGCGACTTGTGCTTCATTCCCGACGACGTGATTCCACCGCGCATGACCCGATCGTGATAGGTCACACCGGTGAATGGGGACGACGACCCTGTTTGTTCCCAACTACGAGATGACTCTGCTCCGTAGTCGGTAATCAACTCCGTGGAGCTTAGCAATTGTGAAAGATCGAATCAACGCCCTATAGGGGGAAAAAAGGGGGAAAAAAACACTTGTTTTAAAAGACAAGCCTAAAAGTCATGCAAGTATGCGGCCTTAAAGTACACGTCCACTGGAAGCCGCGAATTGTGCTCGCCGCGGCTCGGATATAGGGGGACATAGTGGGGGACTTCGCGGGGTCAGGGCCGGTTCTGCAGCCCATATTGCCGTTGGACTTGCCGGTGAAAGTCCGGTCGCGGGAATTGACTGTTTACCCACGTAGTCATCTTCGACGCTGATCTAGGGTGACCTGGGTTGCGCAAGTCGAATGTAAACGTCCTCGAAAGGAGGGCTAGCCAGCTCGCGGGCCGTAACATGAGTGCGAAGTAAACTCGGAGTGAACTCTGCAGCCTCGAAACGACCAATGTGATCGCCGAACCTGTAACCGGAAGGTGAAGGCTAAAACCGAAGAGGAAGCAACAGTCATCGGCACTCTTCGGGGCCACCGGGGTAAGGGAGGCGGCACGCGAGTCCAGTCCAGCGGAGTAAATTGGGGACCCTCTGAATTTCCACCCTCTCGATGGCGGTCTTTCCCAGAATCTTTCAGGGCTTCATTGCGTCGGCCTGGTCAACGCTTCTGGCGGTACGAACGCGGGACAGGCTCTGTCCGGCGCACGCGAGAACCCAGCAGCCTCCTTCCCCGCTCCAGGTGCACCGCCACGCTCCCGTCGTCACGTCGGTCGATCGATGCTCGCCTCCGTCTCGCGCTCCCCGTGCACCTCCACTCATCGAGTCTCCCGACCTGCCCGTTCGCCTGGAGGCCGCACGGAGCAACGCTTGGTCGAGACCGGCCAGGCTGGCTGGCTCGCCACAGGAAAGGACGAGCAAACGGCGTGGCAGGTACGCCGATCGCCCGCGAAAGGCGGCGCCGGCGCTGGAGCCGCGCTTGTCGGCTCGTGAACGAATTCCTATAGTGCTATGAGGCTTCGGCTCTGCGCGGGGCGAGGCTCCCTGCCGAGCCACTATGCGAACTGGCTGGGCATGAGCCTCGCCCACCGGGACGGAGCCTGGCTGAAGGTGTCTGCAGAGCCCACGAGGGAGTCGGAGATCCTGATGAAGCCCGGAGATTCGCTCACTCGCGTCGTGATCCTGGGCTCGACCGGTTCGATTGGCCGGAACAGCCTGAGCGTGATCGAGCACGATGGGGGGAAGCGGCTCCGGGCGTGGGGACTGAGCGGGCACCGGAGTGGAGCCTCCCTGGTCGAGCAGGCCCGGGCGTTCCGGCCCCGTTTCGTCACCGTGACGGACCGTGCTTCGGGCGACCTTGTCCGCGGCGAGCTCGAGAACCTGGATGTCGAGGTGCTGGCCGGGACCGACGGCATCATCCGCATGGTCCAGGATCCGGCCACCGACCGGGTCCTGAGTGCGATCGTGGGCGCGGCGGGCCTGGAGGGGACATGGGCGGCTCTGGAGGCCGGCAAGACGGTCGCCCTGGCCAACAAGGAGACCCTCGTGGTGGCCGGCCCGCTGGTGATGGAGCTGGCACGAACCCGGAAGGCGAGCCTGCTTCCCGTTGACAGCGAGCATTCGGCCATCTTCCAGGCCCTTCATGCCGGCCAGCGGAAGGACGTCTTGCGAGTCATCCTCACGTCCTCCGGGGGGCCCTTTCGGGGCAAGACTCGCCGTGAGTTGCAGGACGTGACGCCGGACGAGGCGCTCAGGCACCCGACCTGGCAGATGGGCCCGAAGATCACGATCGACTCGGCCACGCTGATGAACAAGGCCCTGGAGGTCATCGAGGCACGCTGGCTCTTCGACCTGACGCCCGACCAGATCGAGGTGGTCATCCACCCCGAGAGCATCGTTCATTCGATGGTCGAGTTCGTGGATGGAAGCGTGGTGGCCCAGCTCTCGCCGCCGGACATGCGGCTGCCCATTCAGTATGCACTCACCTATCCCGACCGGGTTCCCTGCCCTGGTCCTCGGTTTGACCTGACGGCCCCCACGGCACTCCGGTTCGAGCCCCCGGACCGGGAGACCTTTCCCTGCCTCGACCTGGGATTTGAAGTCATGAGACGGGGCGGCACGGCGGGTGCCGCCCTGAATGCGGCCAACGAGGCCGCAGTGTCGCGTTTCCTTGCGGGCGAGATCGGCTTTCTCGACATTCCCCGGGCTTGCCGCGCCGCGCTTGATCATCACACATTCGATCCCCATCCCACGCTCGACCACCTGTGGAAGGTCGACGCCCGGGCTCGCCTGGAGGTGCAGTGTTGGCAACCCTGAGCACGTTCTGGAATATCGCCCAGGTCGTCATCGGCCTGGGCTTCGTCATCTTCTTCCACGAGCTGGGCCACTTCCTGCTGGCCAAGTGGAACGGCGTCAAGGTCGAGAAATTCTCGATCGGCTTCGGTCCCACGCTCGTGGGATTCCGCCGTGGCGAGACAGAATACGTCGTGGCGGCCATCCCGCTGGGTGGTTTCGTGAAGATGCTCGGCGAGGGAATGGAGGATGAGGCGAACCGGTCCACCGACCCTCGCGCCTTCACGAACAAGTCCGTGGGAGCACGGATGGCGATCATCTCCGCGGGGGTGATCATGAACATCATCCTCGGCCTGGCCTGCTTCGTGTACGCCTATGGCCAGGGCATGGTGGACAGGCCTGCCATCATCGGCGGCGTCGGCGCAGCCTCGCCCGCCTACGATGCCGGGCTGAGGGCCGGCGACGAGATCGTCGCCGTGGACGGCAAGCAGGACATCAGTTACACGGGCATGACGCTCAAGGTCCGGCTCAGCGGGCAAGGACAGATCCTGCACTTCGACGTGAAGCGGCCAGGGCAGGACGGCATGATCGGCATGGACATCCAGCCGAGGCGGGAGCCGGGGGTCGACTACCCCACCATCGGGGTCTTGCCCACGAGCAGCCTGGACGCGGGACTCCTCGAGGCCCCGGCCGGAATGCCCGATCCTCCCAAGTTTCCCGGCGATCCGCCAACCGCAGATCACAAGAGCGTCGAGACCCTGGTGGCGGCTGGCCCGCCCGGGGAGGAACCCACCCCGATGCGGGACATCCAGGACTACAACAACCTGCTGGCGAAGTACCAGGACAAGCCGCTCGTCCACGTCTTCGAGCACAAGGAAAAGCCCGAAGCCCCCGCTTCGAAGCGCTACGAGATCACGATCCCACCGGCGAACTTCGTGGATTTCGGGTTCCGCCTGACCATGGAGCCCGTGAACGGCATCCAGAAGGGCTCTCCGGCCGACAAGGCCGGGTTCCGGACCGGAGACCGGATCGTCAAGGTGAACGGCAAGGACGATTTCGACCCCATGCGGCTGCCCAGCCTTTGCTATGAGAATGCGGGCAAGCCCATGACCTTCGAGGTCCAGCGCGACGGGTCCGACGGTCCGAGGACCGTGACGCTGACCGCCACGCCGGACCAGACTCCTCCCTGGACCGAGATGGTGCTGCCCCAGGAGCCGCTCGAGGTCTCCGGCCTTGGGCTCTGCTATCCCATTCTCGCCCACATCCAGGCCGTGCGGCCGGAGTCACCGGCGGCAAGAGCGGGTCTGAAACCAGGCGACGTGATCACCGCGATCGGATTTCCCACTCGCCCGAGGCCCGAGGCTTCCAGGTCCGGCGGACAGGAGAAGGAGCGGAGCAACGACACGGCGAAGGACGCAAAGGAGGAGGAAGAGACGATCAAGCTCGACGAGAAGTCTCCCTCCTGGGTCAGCGTGTTTCGCGCTCTCCAGTTCCGACCGAGCGGGCCCATCTCGCTGGTCGTCAATAATGGCTCGAGCCCCGTGCGGGTCACTCCGGAGCCCGATCCGACGTGGTTTCTCCCGGATCGAGGGTTGCGATTCCTGGACCTGGTTCGCAAGCTCCCGCCGCAGAGCATCGGCGCTGCGCTGCGGCGAGGCGTGGACGACACCGTCGAGAACATCCTGAGCATCTACGCCATGATCCGCGGCCTGGCCCAGCACCGGGTGGGCCCGAAGAGCATGGCCGGGCCGGTCAAGATCGTGCAGGTCGCTTACGCGGCCGCCTCCTATGGCCTGACCGAGCTGATCCATTTTCTGGGGATTCTCAGCATCAACCTGGCCGTGATCAACTTTCTGCCGATCCCGCCCCTGGACGGGGGACAGATGGTGTTCCTGCTGGCCGAGAAAGTGCGCGGCAAGCCGCTCCCCGAATCGGCCCTGATGCCGGCGATTTACCTGGGAATCCTCATGATTCTTTGCCTTTTCGTGTTCGTGATGTACCAGGATGTCTTCGGCCTGATCCGGGACTGGAGAGGCGTGCGACCGTAACCATCGCCGGGTCAGACCCGAGCGGACCGCACCCAGGAGGACGACCGAGGGCCAGGACTGCGAGGTGAATCGTGAGCTCGCTCTGGGATCGAATCGAGGCATCGGGCAGTGGCGCGGACTTGAACTTCGCTTGAAAGCCGGGGGTGGCGTTGCCGTGGCCACGGTGGTCTCCGCCCTCGAATCGGGCGAGGCCGCGGAGTCGCTGACCCGATCGTTGGTGATCACCCCCCACGACATCCTGGCCGCGCTGACCTTCTCGGCCCTGGGAACTTCGCAGAGCCTCGGTCCGCCCTTGAACCAGCAGCCGCCCCCACGGCCCGGGCTGGGTCGCGCACTTTCCGAGCAGGAGGTCGCCAGCCTTCTTCCGCACGCCTCTCGTACAGAGGTCCTCGCCGTGTCGGCCGGTCTGCTCCAGGTTCACGACTTCTGGGAGGACAGTCACGTCGCCGCCCAGGAGGCCGACGACCTTGGCGAATCGCGGTTCTCGGCCTACTGGCACGGGATCGGCCATCGCCGCGAGCCGGACGCCGGCAACGCCGCTTACTGGTTCCGGCGGGTTGGCCGGCACCCCATCTTCCCCACTCTGGCCGAAGCAGCCAGGCCGATCCTGGACGACGCTGCCGACCCACGCCTGAGCTCCCGCCTCCTCGGGCAAGGCGGCTGGAATTCCCAGGCCATGATCGACCTGTGCACAAGCGCCCGCCCGGACACCCGCGAGGAGTCCCTGGCTCGCCGGCTCCAGCGATTGGAGATGCAGATCTTGATGGATGCGACCGTCGCCGCGGTCGTCACGCATCGGGGTGATTGACTCACCGGGTGGGCCAACTTAAGATCCACTCTCCGCCGAGCGTTCCCCCCCGCGGGAAATTGTAGGAGCCGGCGCCGCCTGGTGACTCCCGGGCCTTGCCGATCCCTCAGGGAGACTCAACTCCGGGATGCTTGCAGGGTCTTCGCCAGAGATCAGATCGGATACAGGTTCTTGAGCTTCTTCCGCGCCTCAGCACTCCCCTTGGACGCCTTGATCAGCGGGAAGGTCTGCACCTTGCCGTCAACCTCGAGGGTGAGCTGGCCCGTGCGAATCACCGACGTGGCCACGCGGACATGGCGTGTCGTGCCGTTGGGCAGCCACACGTGAATCCACTGGAGGTTCGGCTTGAACGTGCGGCGGCTGAGAGCCGGTGGTCTTCTTTCCCACGCCGCCCAGGTACTTGGCCTTGCCGCGCTCGGTCTTGTGATTCCCGAACGAGGTCTTCTTTCCGCTGACCTGACATTCACGACCCATCGAACCAACTCCTTGCCGCCGCGCGATTTTCCCCTGGATCGATCCAGCAACCTGAAGATCGATCCCGCGGCGTCACTTCTTCAGAGGATCTTACTTCTTGGCCTTCTCTTTGGCGACCGGATTGTGCGGCTTGCTGCGCTGCACGTTGCCGCATTCCTCGACCAGTTCACAGACCTTGTGAGGTGGGACGGCGAGCTTGCACTGCGGGCAGACATTGAGGGCGGGAGCGACCAGAAAATCGTGGCTTCTCCGCATGCCTTTCGCTGATTTGGACTTACGTCTCTTTGGTACGGCCACGAACACATTCTCCAGGACGAGACCACAGTCTTCACTCTTGTGCGAAAAATCTCATTATCCGTATCCCCGCCCTGGTTTCAAGAGCGACTTGCGGACTCGTGCGGCCGGATGGCACGCCTGGCGCTGACCGAAGCCGGCTGGAACCCGGCCACCCGACCTCGAGAAGAGTTCATCGTCGCGGCCGTTAGCTGGTGGGCGGGGGAGTGGGAGATTCCCGGACCAGCCCCAGCAAGCTAGAGGCCACAGGCTGGATCTGGTCTTCGGGAGGAGTGAACTCCTTCTCGAACCAGAACGTCAGTCGGAGCCCACCGGTATCCGGAGGCCAGTCCTTCTTCTGGGGTTGGGACGCCGCGGCGGCGGCAGCTTCCTGCCGCGCCTTCCGCGCAGCTTCCTCCTGAATTTTCTTCTCCTGCATCTCGGCCATGAGCACCTTGGCTTGCTCGGCGCTGGCCTGGGACGCCGCGACGATCCGGTCGAGCTCTTGCTTTCCGATTGACTGGACCTCCTCGAGCATCGCCTTGAGACGGGTGACCTTTCCCGGATTCAGCAAGAACTGCTGCGGACTTTGGGAGAGCCCGGCCACAAGGCTCTCTAATTCGTCTCCCAGGGCGTCAAGCTTGGGGTCGGGTTCCACGGGTTCACTCCTTGCTGACAAAAGAATCAGACGGGCTCATCTCCCGCCGGCGTGATCTGGTTCCGATAGGTATCGCACTGGGGGCAAAAAAGGGCTTCCCAGAGCCGTCCACAGCAGTCCTCGGCGACACAGCCCAGAACGGCCGCGGGTTGAAGCCGGATCGTCGCGGCGCACCGGCCGCAGCGAGCGGACTCCGGAATCGGGGCCTGACAGCGCGAGCAAACGACCACGGTGGCGTGCTCCCGGCGCGCGATCGCCACCAGGACCCGGCCGGTGATCTCCGAGGCGGGCCCGTTCGGTTGCCAGAGCTGGAGCAACAGGGTTCGGTCCAGGTTCCGAGCCGGACCGGCCTTGGGATCGTGGACCACCGCCCGACCGTCGTCCAGGCCCACCAGGACCGTGTAATGTCCATGGGGCGACGTGTGCGCGATCCGGTGATTGACGATGGCGCGAATCGAGTTCCGCTCGCAGACGCGGAGCAGATCCCAGGGGACTCGCGCCCGTACGATCAAGGCGTCGAACCCGCGCTGCAAGGAATCGACGCAGATCAGCCGGGTGCGGGCGCTCCGCGTCCCACCCGCCACCGCGTGCCAGACATCAGCCTGGGTGCACGCCACGCCGAACGAGCGGTAGACCATGCACAAGGCGGCGGCCCCGCACATCCGGTTGCCGTCAACGTCCTCCTGTCGTTCATAGGGAATCGCCGCCAGCTCGGTCTCGACCATCGGCCATTCTCCCGGATGCCTCCCAGGCGTTCGATTCGATCCAGGGGCCGCGAACGGCATCCGGTCGCCGCGCCGGCCGGCGATGCGAGCTCCAACCGCACGTTCTCGAGCTTGCCCGAGCCCCTTCCTTCTTGTTGACAGGCTTGTTGCGTGTAAGCTACCATTCGCATGAGGCATGGGCAAGTTCCGACCGGGAGTGGCTCCTGTGAATTCAGCATGCGATCCCATCGACAACGTCAGCCCCATGGTTGAAGAACCCCCCCCGAGCACGCCCACGCCCACAGCCGCGAGCCGGCTGCCCTCGGGACGGTCGGTCGTGGTGCGGACGGCTCAGGGCCAGGAGGAACTGGAAATCCGCACGGCCGAGGGTGAGCTGGAGGTGCGGATCACGTTGACCGAGGCCGGCCCCGTGATCCAGCTTCGCGGCGCCCGGCTCGAGGTCGAGTCGCCGGACGCGGTCGCGTTCCATTGCCGGCGGTTCGAGGTCCACGCTGAAGAATGTCTGGACCTCCAGAGCGGGGGGGATGCCGGCATCATGGCCCGCGAGCTTCGGGTCAAGACCGAGGGCGACGTCCGAATCGACGGCCAGGTCATTCGCCTCAATTGCGAGCAGACCGGCACGGCGGCCGGTGAGCAGTCTTCACACGCTTGAGACCAGACCTCGCGCGGGTCGACCGGTCCGGTGGGGCTCATCCGATCATGACCTTCGGGTATCCTGCCACGATCACGCCGCCGTGCGCGGTGGGGTCTCCCATCCGTGCGGCTGGCTGGCCGCCGAAAAGCACCTTGGGGTAGCCCATCGCGATGACGTCCGGCGGCCCGGTGCAGGTGGCCAGGTCACCCATCCGAGCGGCGGGAAGTCCGCCGATCATGACCTTGGGATCGCCTGGCGGCAGGATCGGACCTCCCACGTGCGGGACCACCACGGTGACCATCGGACAGGTGTGCATGTCGGTGACACGTGCGGCCGGTGGCATGAGCAAGACTCCTGAGAGAAGAAACGCTTCTGAGGGATGACTGAGACCGACCATCCGACGATCGGTTTCAGCCACGGCACGTCACTCCACGGGCGGGAGATTCTCGGCGTGCTTGCCGCCGGCGATTCCGATGCCCAGCGCCAGGAACTGGCGAAACATCAGCTCGATCTTTTCGGGCGGAGCGGTCGCGGCAGCCAGCTTGATGGCGCCGGCGACGCTCTGCGCCGTCATCGCCGGGTTGGGCGGCACTTCGGGCAAACCGGGCGGCGTCAGGCTCCCCCCGCTGAACTGGACCGCCAGCGCGAGGTTGCCGGCGGGTGCTTCGAATCCCGCCGCCTTGGCCGGCTCCTTCGCCGCGGCGCGGTATTCTTCCTCGGGCCACAGTGCCCAGCGGACGGCCGCCGTCAATGCCGCCAGCTCCTTGGGCGAGAGGTCCTCGCCGCCGGCAAGCTTGATGCAGAGGCAGCCCCACCAGACCGCCTCGCGCTTGGGTATCGCATGCGCGAGGAAATGGATCGCGTCGGCAAAGCGCTCGTGGGCGATCAGGGCGTCCAGGAACTCGAGCGGCGTCGGATCGTCCCGGAGCAAGGCGAGCGACTCCTCGTCGAGCCAATCCCCTCCCGGGACCTCTCGGGCCTTCCTGGCCTTGATCTTCCTCAGCAGTTGAACTGGATTCGGCATAAATGGTTTAGGCTCCCTTAATCTACCTCGGAGATGACCCCTTTTCGGTTCACCGGGCCGTCAATGTCTTCTATGAGGTATGAGGCCGTGGTGCAATGCGTGCCCTCTACGACACAGTTATAGTTGGGAGTCCCCGCGGTCATGCCTCCATTTGCAAGTATGAG
>CAWFJM010000057.1:0-126695 GCA_963816015.1 uncultured Planctomycetaceae bacterium
CCCGTGATGCCAGGATTGGTTGCGGCCGCGAAACGCTTGCTGCTAGACTATCTTGAAATAAAGTACCGGGGCGAGGCTGATGGTCGTCCAGCCTCCGTGGATTGAGCGATCGAAGAACGATACGCGTTTCGAAGGGTGATTGAATCACGACCGTCGATCAGGAAGCAGAGAAGGATTTGGTTCAATGCAAAAGCCGCGACTCATGACTCCCGGTCCCGCGATGGTTCCCGAGGATGTGCTTCTGGAACTGGCCCGGCCCGTGATCCACCACCGTTCGGCCGAAGCCAAGCAAGTGATCGTCGAGGTGGTTAAAGGTTTGAAGGAGGTCTTTCAGACGCGGAACGACGTGCTGATCCTGACGGCGTCCGGCACCGGTGCCATGGAGGCAGCGGCCGTCAACACCGTGCCTCCCGAGCGGCAAGGCGCTGGTGCTGAGCGCGGGGTACTTCGCAGCGCGGTGGGGAAATATCTGCAAGGCTTACGGGATCAACGCGGTGATGCTCGAGACCGAATGGGGCCAACCGGTGGACCCCGAGCAGGTCGCCCGGGCGCTGCGGCAGCATCCGGACACGGTCTGCGTCATGGGGACGCTGAGCGAGACGTCGACCGGTACGGGCCATCCGGTCGAGGCGATCGGCCGGGTGGTCGCCGAGACGCCGGCGGTCTTCGCCGTTGACGGGATCTCGGGGATCGGAGCGATGGAGTGCCGGACCGACGAGTGGGGGATCGATCTGCTCTGCGTCGGCTCGCAGAAGGCCCTCATGCTTCCGCCGGGCCTGGCGTTCGTCTCGGTCAGCCCCAAGGCGTGGGCGAAGATCGACGCCTTCGACTCGCACAGCTTCTACTTCAACCTCAAGTCAGCGCGGAAGAAGGCCAAGGAGTTCGACACGCCCTACACGCCGGCCCACACGCTCATCCTGGCCCTCCGCGCATCCCTGCGGCGGATCAAGGACGAGGGGATGGAGAGCATCTGGGAGCGGCATCGTCGCATGAGCGAGGCCTGCCAGGCGGGTGTTGTGGCGCTCGGGCTGGAGCTCTTCAGTGCCCGGCCCGCCGAGGGCCTGACCGCCTTTCGCGTTCCCGAGGGGCTGAAGGACTCGGACATCCGGAACAAGCTTGCCGAGCGGTTTGGAATCACCACGGTGGGTGGTCAGGACAAGCTCAAGGGGAAGATCGTCCGGATCGGCCACATGGGCTACACCGACGAGATCGACGTGATCGCCACACTGGCCGCGCTCGAGATGGCCCTGGCCGAACTGGGCCGTGAGATCGAGCCGGGCCGCGGGGTGGCCGCGGCCCAGCAGGTGCTGATCGGCCAGCGGACCACTGCGGCCGTGGGTTGAGCCGAGGGGCCCTCAAGCAATCCGCCGGCATGGTCGGCGGGAGTGCGAGGCTCTCTCGTGGCCAGAATTCGACCGCTTCTGGGAGGGTGAGGCTTCCGGCGGGAGCTTCGCCCTCGCATCTTCAAACATCGCGTTCTGGGACAGGGAGTGTGGATCGTGACGCATCGTGTGCTGGTGACGGACAAGCTGGCCGAGGAAGGCCTCGCGCTGCTTCGAGCGGAGAAGGCGATCGAGGTCGTGGTCGACACGAAGCTCGCCAAGGACCCCGCGGCCCTGAAGAAGGCGGTGCACGACGCCGACGGCATTGCGATCCGGTCGGGCACGACGTTGACGGCCGAGGTCCTCGAGAACCAGCCCCGGCTCAAGGCCATCGTCCGCGCGGGGGTGGGCGTGGACAACATCGACGTCGCCGCCGCAACCCGCCAGGGCATCGTGGTCATGAACACGCCCGGGGGCAACACCATCTCAACGGCCGAGCACACCCTGGCGCTGATGCTGGCCCTGGCCCGAAACGTCACGCGGGCCAATGACAGCCTGAAGGCCGGGAAATGGGACCGCAACGCCTTCACCGGCACCCAGCTCGAGGGCAAGACGCTAGGCGTGATCGGGCTGGGTCGGGTGGGCCTGGCCGTGGCCCGAAGGGCGCTGGCGTTTGGCATGACTGTCCTCGGGTTCGACCCCCTGCTCTCGGCGGAGAAGGCGCTCGAGCACGGGATCGAGAGCGTCTCGCGGATCGATGAGCTCTGGCCGCGGTGCGATTTCATCACACTCCACACGCCACTCAACGCCGAGACCCGGAACCTGATCGACGGGCGCGCACTCGGCATGATGAAGCCGACCGTCCGGATCATCAACTGCGCGCGGGGCGGCCTGATCGACGAGGCCGCGCTGGTCGAGGCACTGTCGAGCGGCAAGGTTGCCGGTGCCGCGGTCGATGTCTTCGACCCCGAGCCGCCGCCCGCCGACCTGCCCCTGATCAAGCACGCCAGGACGGTGGTCACGCCCCATCTCGGCGCCTCGACCGAGGAGGCCCAGGTTTCGGTCTCGATCGAGGCGGCGCGGCTACTCTGCGATTACTTGATCCGCGGACAAGTCCGATTCGCCGTGAACATGCCCACGCTCGACCGCGCCGAGCTCGAGGATGTCCGGCTTTACCTCGACCTGGCCTGGCGGCTGGGCATGCTCCACGCCCAGATGGACCGAGGATCCTTGAAGAGTGCCCGGTTGATTTACCGGGGCGAGGTGGCGGCCAAGAACACCAAGCTGATCACGGCCAGCTTTGCGGCCGGCCTCATGGAAGCAGCCCTGGACCAGCCGGTCAACCTGGTCAATGCCCTGCCCCTGGCCCGCGAGCGCGGGCTCCAGATCGAAGAGCGCGCCGCGGAGGCCCCCGGCGACTTTGCCACCATGATCCGGTCCGAGGTCACCACCGACCGGAAGACCTACGTAGCCGCCGGCACCCTCTTCGGCAAGCAGTTCCTCCGCCTCATCCGGCTGGGCTCGTACCTGCTGGACGCCCACATCGACGGCACGCTGCTGATCTTCACCCACCTGGACCGCCCTGGCCTGATCGGCTTCATCGGCCGGACCATGGGCGACGAGGGGGTGAACATCGCCCAGATGAACGTCGGCCGCGAGGTCCAGGGGGGCGAGGCCATCGGCGTCGTCAACCTTGACAGCGCCCCTTCCCCCGCGGCCCTCGCCGCACTGGAGAAGCACCCGCACGTACTGAGCACCAGCGTCATCAAGCTGCCGGCGCGGGGCGTGCTGCCATCATGGCTGACGCTCTGAGCGACCGGAATGTGAGGGTCGATCATGGACCTGAAACACCTCAACCCGGCCCGGCAGGCCTTCTCGCTGCTCGACGAGTTCAAGGCATTCGCGTTCAAGGGCAACGTGATCGACTTGGCCATCGGTGTGATCATCGGCGGCGCGTTTGGCAACATTGTTAAATCGCTGGTAGACAATATCATCATGCCGGTCATCGGAGTGATCTTGCCCGGTGAGAAGGGTTACGAGCACTGGGCCGCCACGTTCAACGGCAAGGTGATTCCCTACGGCAAGTTCCTCGGCGACGTCGTCAACTTCCTGATCGTGGCCGCAGCCCTGTTCTTCTTCATCGTCAAGTTCCTGGGCTGGATCATGAGCCTCAAGAAGGAGGAAACCAAGGCCGTCCCGGTCCTGACGAAAGACCAGGAGCTCTTGATCGAGATCCGTGACCTGCTGAAGCAGCAGACGCAGGGGCAGAGCGCCCCGCGGCCGGCCGGAAATTGATGGGCTCGGGCCGGTACCGGCCGCCGTCTGACCTGGCCCCCTGGGTCCTCGGCGGTCTTCATCGGACGGGTGGCCGGGGTGGAATTCCCCGGTGACGCCGGCGCCTCACCGGCACGATGCCAGGCCATCGATCAGACCGGCGGAGGCCGGTGAATGAAGAACATGGCGAGGATCACGCCGATGCCGATCAGATGGAGGAGCACGATCAGCGTGGCAACCCCGTAGATTGTCTGCTTGCCCTCATCCGGGCGATCCTTGGTCTGGAGGATCTGGGTGGCGATCACCGAGCAGACCCAGTTCCAGTGCAGCATCACGTGAACCAGGATGCCGAAGCCGAAGACGCAGAGCGTGGCGAACTGGATGTCACGGCACTGGTCGTACGTCAGGCCGAACAGGGTCCAGCCCGCGGCCAGCGTGGGGGCAGGGAAAAGGAACTGGAGGATGGCCGACTCCCAGCCGATCAGGAGCAGAGCAACGAGGATCGCCGCGTCGAGCCAGAAGTTAATCACCGACATGGAAAGTCGACGCTTGCCCTGGGGCTTTCTGGGCTCGCTCGCGGGTGTGGTGCGGGCGGTTCTTGCCGACTCCGGCGGCGGCTGATGGATTGGAACGATCATTGCCTCGATCTTCTCATGAGCCGAGACGAACTCGCCCGAGCTTCGCAGCGCGGAAGGTGCACACGTCTGTTCTTATAGACTAGCCGCACGGGCCGGACAACGCGAGAGCGATTGAGAATGACTGCACCCACCGCTTTTCTGTGAACATGTCCGCTTGAAATTGCCGGAAGCGGTCGTTATGGTCTGGAGTCGCACGATCCCCATCAGTGAAGATTGATTTGCCGTGGGATGCCGGCGCTGGCAGCCGGAGCTCGCATTGTCTCAAGCAGAGCAGAGAGGGCAACAGTGAGGCACCGCATCGCGATCGGAGCGACGATTTGTCACATGGTCTTCCTGGCCGTGGGATGTGCTCGTCAGCCCGAGCCAAGCTTTACACCGAGTGAACAGGTCAAGAAGCTCAAGCCCGAGTTTCAGACGAAGATCGCCAAGATCCTCAATGACCAGTGCGGCCGGCCGATGGCTCCCAAGCTGCTGGGTGGCGGTGCCACTGCAACCCACCTCAAGCGGGGGGCCGAGATCTATTCCCGTTACTGCGTGCAATGCCACGGGGTCAGCGGCGACGGCAACGGAGCGGCCGCCGGATATCTGATTCCCAAGCCCCGCAATTACCTCATGGGAATCTTCAAGTTCACCTCCACGACCTATGGCTCGAAGCCGCTCCGCGAGGACCTGATCCGCACCGTGAAGCGCGGAATCCGGGGCACGTCGATGCCGGCGTTCCCCCTGCTGCCCCCCAGGGACCTCGAGGCCGTCGTCGACTACGTGCTGTCCTTGACCCATCGCGGGGAGCTCGAGTCGAAGCTGGCGGAGCAGGCCGAGTTCGACGAGCAGATCGACGAGGCGAAGGTTCCCGAGGTGGTCACGGAGATCATCGGCCGGTGGGATGCGGCGCGGGGCCAGGTGGTCTATCCGTCGACTGCCATGCCGACCTTCAGGCAAGCCAACGTGGACCAGGGCAAGGAAGCGTTTCTGACCAAGGGCTGCGCCAAGTGCCATGGCGACGATGGTCGCGGCATGATGGCCTCGAACGTGGGCACCGACGCGTGGGGCAACCCGACCAAGGCCGCCGACCTGACCTCGGGCATGCTCCGAGGGGGCACCGAGCCGCTGGACATTTACCGGCACATCGATGCGGGGATCAACGGCACCCCGATGCCCTCGTTCCGGGACACACTCAAGGCGGAGCCGGCCACCATCTGGAACCTGGTCTCCTACGTTCTCCACGTGGCCGACATCCGCCGGGAGGGGAACATTCCGGATTCCGGAATCCTCGAGGACGGCCTGCTCAAGCCCCTGCCCGGCGTGAAGCCGGGCTCCTCGACACCGGCCGGCCCCGGCGCCCGCCACGGCCGGCACCGAGCCGCAGCGGCAGGCCGGCACCACCCGCGTGGTGGTTCGCTGAATTGCCCCAACCATTTCTCGAGAGCAACCGCGTCAGAGGCTGGCAAAGATCACGAGGGGTTCGATGTCCATTGACCTTGAGTCCAAGCTGCAGGAACTGGAACGACTGAAGTCCCAAGTCGAGCGGCTCGAAAACGAGATCGCTGTCGCTCGAACCGGCCCCGGCTGGCGGGCCACCGGCTATTACGGGGCCTATTACGCGACGGCCGGATTTCTCCTGGGGAGCCTGGGAGCGATCGTGAGTCTGCTGTTCAACATGATCGGCGCCCCCTTAGTCGGCAAGAGCCCGCTCGAGCTGATCCGCGTTTACCTGACCTTTCCGCTGGGCGGAAAGGCGCTCGAGCTTACCCACGGGCAGACCGCCTATGCCGTCAACGACCGCGTGATCCTGGCGTTCGGATGCTGCCTCTACCTGGGGACCGGGATGCTCCTGGGCATCCCGATCTACATGGCCCTGGCCCGATTTGCCGCCGACGGCGGACTCGTCAAGCGGCTGATCGTGGCGAGTGTCGTCTCCCTGGTGATCTGGGCGATCATGTTCTACGGGATCCTCTCGTGGCTGCAGCCGCTTCTGGTCGAGGGAGACCCCGGCAACTGGATCACCAACCCGGCCTATCTTCCGTGGTGGGTGGCCGCGGCGACCCATCTGGTCTTTGGCTGGACCATTGCCCTGCTCTATCCTCTGGGACAGTACCGTCCCTACCGTCGGCTCTCCGAATCGGCCGCCTGAACGAGCCTGGACAACGGCGCCCGGGCCTGTCTTGGTGTCGGATCGAGTGATTCCTTCTTTTCGTTCGTGGATCTGGAACAGAGTGAGGAAACGACCTTGGAAAAGGAACTGCCTCGCCATGGAGACCTGGTTGACGAGAGGCTGGTCTTCTGGCATTTCATGGCGGCCTTGATCTTCATGGGCGCCTCGATGCTGGGGGGCTTGCTGATGGCCCTTCAGCTCTTGCGAATCAACCCGTTTTCCGGCATCGAGCTCCTGTCGCCGGGCCGGTGGCGGATGATCCACACCAACGCGATCGCCTACGGCTTCATCGCCAACGCGTTTCTCGGCGTGCTTCAGTGGGTGGTGCCCCGGCTGACGCTCCATCCGGTTTACAAGCCCAGGATCCCGGTCCTGAATCTGGACCTCTCGTGGGCCATCTTCTGGGCCTGGCAGCTCGTGGTGGGCGCCACGGCGATCGGCCTGCTGCTGGGGCAGGCACAGGCCCTGGAATGGGGCGAGACGCCCGTCTGGATCGATCCGGTGGCGCAGCTTGGCCTGCTGCTCGTCATGGTCAACTACATCCCGCCGATCGCCAAGGTCCAGGGGCCGCTCTACGTCAGCCTCTGGTACTTCCTGGCCGGCTTCGTGTGGACCTTCCTGACCTACGCGATGGGCAACTTCATGCCCCAGTACTTCGTCTCGGGAACCGCCGCGGGCGCCGTGGGAGGGCTGTTCATCCACGACCTGGTCGGCCTGTTCGTGACCCCGCTGGGCTGGGGGCTGATGTACTACTTCGTGCCGATCTTGCTCAAGAAGCCGATCTGGAGCCACGGGCTGTCGCTGGTCGGCTTCTGGGGGATCGCGTTCTTCTACCCCTTGCAGGGCATTCACCACTTCCTCTACACGCCGATTCCCATGTTCCTCCAGTACGGGGCGGTCATCTCCACGATCGCCGTGGAGCTGGTGGTCGCGACCGTGATCTTCAACTTCCACGCTACGCTGCGGGGCTCAGCCGGCGCGCTGACCACGAACCTGCCGATCCGCTGGTTCTACACCGGCATGTTCTTCTACTTCCTGACCTGCCTGCAGTGCGCGTTCCAGGTCACGCTGACGTTCCAGCAGCTCATCCACTTCAGCGACTGGGTGGTTGGCCATGCTCACATGGTCATGTTCGGCGTCTTTATCATGTGGCAGCTCGGGATGATGACCTACCTGATTCCCCGGCTGCTCAAGACCCCCTGGTACAGCCAGCGGATGCTCGAGTGGCATTACTGGCTTTCGGCCATCGGCATCGGCGTGATGGCCGTCGACCTGATCATCCTGGGCGTCTTCCAGGGGCTTTCCTGGTCGTCACTGCTGCCGTGGGAGCACTCGGTGGACATCTCGATCCCGTTCTGGGCCGTGCGGACCGTGGCCGGGCTGCTCATGATCGCGGGCTACCTGGTGTTCGTGCTCAACATCGTACAGACGTACCTCGCCTCCCGCCCGACACCCCAGGAAGCGGCCGTCGCCCGCGCGTGATCGTTCGGAGACACTCTCAAGAAACCGGCTTCATCGCCACGAGGATTCGCATCCCATGTTGGAATCGAAAGCGGGAGTCCTGTTCATCGCCGGCATCGGCTTCTTCGCCCTGGCGTTTCTCTCGAACGCCCTCGTGCCGGCCTTGATGTATCGTGACCTGCCCGAGCAGACCGTCGAGCAATTGCTCAGGAACAACGGCAACCTGAGGTTCCAGTTCGAGGACCTCGCCCGGAGATTCCCGGACAGCTTCACGGCCGCCTACGGCAAGCCCCCCGAGGACACGGCCCAGCGCGAGAAGTGGCTCGACGAGAAGAGCCAGGAAGCGCTCCGGCTGGGCCACAAGGTCTACGTGGGAGAAGCCTGCTGGCACTGCCACAGCCAGTTCGTCCGCCCGGTCTCCAACGAGGAGCGGCGGTTCGGCCCCGTCTCCAAGACCGAGGAGTACCAGAACGAGCTGCAGCGTCCCGTCCTCTTCGGCACCCGGCGGGTGGGCCCCGATCTTTGCCGCGAAGGGGGACGGCGGTCGAACGACTGGCATGCCGTCCACTTCTTCAAGCCGACCACTCTCTCCATCGGCTCGCCGATGCCCGAGTATCCCTGGCTGTTCAACGGCGATCCCAAGAAGCCCAATGCCAAGGGCCTGGCCCTGATCACCTACGTTCAATGGCTCGGCTCGTGGCTCGAGAGCTATCCCTACTACGAGGATTACCAGCCGTCGCCCGTCCACGGCCTGGCCGAGAAACGGAAGGAACAGAAGTGATGAACCCCGCCATCAACCAGCGCGGCACCACCTCGCGGGCCCAGGTGCTCACCACCATCGGCTTCGCCCTGGTGATCCTCGTGCCCAGCCTGCTCGGGTTTGCCAACAAGTTCCGCGAGTTCATCTTGCTGTACCGGGGCGATGTCGACGGCGTCTTCGCCATCACCCCGATCATGAACTACCTGCTGGCGAGCCTGGGCTTCTTCTGCCTTTTCTTCTGGGCCATCTACCAGGGCATGTTCCGGGACATCGAGGCGCCGAAGTTCACCATGCTCGAGAACGAGCGCAGGCTCGACGAAGAGGACTGAGTACCAGCCAGGAACACCCCGGCGAAACAGGGGAAGAGGATCGAGCGATCATGGCCCATCACGAAACCAACCCGCCCCACCCTTTCGAAAACTCGACCACGGGCGACCCGACAGCCCTGGCCGACAGCCTGCTGTCGGTGGGCGGCGCCGTGCCGTTTGACAAGACAACGCCCGAAGAGGAAAACACGTATCACCACTACACCGGCAATGCCATTCCCTGGTTCTTGAGAGGGATCTGGATTGTCTTCTGGTGCTACGCGATCACGTACGCCGTGCTCTGGCTGCTCCCGTCGCTTCAGTCGGAATTGCTGTCGCCACCATGAGTCTGGAGCAACCCCATTCGCGGGTTTGCGATTACTGCCAGTCTCCCCTGCCCTCGGGCTGGTGGGGCCGGCCCGCGGCTGTTCCCGCAGACGGAGATCACGAGGTCTTCTGCTGCCTGGGATGCCGCATGGCCGCAGCCATCGTCCAGGAGAAGGGCGAGGCCGGAGCCGTCCGGGGCATGCTCACCCGGCTGGGCCTCTCGATCTTCTTCACGATGAACGTGATGGCCTTCACGATGGCCCTCTGGACCACCGACGTCTACGAGGCCGCCGATCCGGCGAACCGGCTCCTGGGCTCGATGCACGGCCTGTTCCGGTACGTGGTCCTGCTTTTCTCTCTACCCGTCCTGCTCTTGCTGGGAATCCCGCTGGCGGTCAACACCTGGCGGAACCTCCGACGCGGGATCGCGTCAACCGATGCCCTGCTGTCGCTGGGCGTGGCCGCCGCGTTCGCCGCATCGTGGGTCTCGGTGCTCAAGGGAGGCGGACCGATCTACTTCGAGGTCGGCTGCGTGATCCTGGTCATGACGACGCTGGGGCGCTGGCTCGAGGCCACCGGCCGGCTAAAGGCGACCTCTGCGCTCGATGCTCTGGCCAGGCTGCTGCCGGCCACCGTTCGCCGGCTCGGACCCGATGCCGGCCAGGAAGACCTCGTTCCGCTCGAGCAAATCCAGGTCGGCGACCGGCTGCGGATCCTGCCGGGCGAGCGCTTTCCCGCCGATGGACGCGTAGTGCGGAACCAGGCGCTGGTCGATGAGCAGTTGCTGACCGGCGAGAGCGAGCCGGTCCTGAAGGAGCCCGGGGCGCGGATCCTGGGAGGCACTCTCGATCTCGACGGCGAGCTGGTCGTCGAGGTCAGTGCGGTGGGATCTCAAGGAACGCTGGCGCGAGTGGTCGAGCTGGTCAAGCAGGCAAGGATGTCGAAGGGGCGTTACCAGAGGCTGGTCGACCGGATCTCGGCCTGGTTCTTCCCGGCCGTCTCGAGTCTCGCCGTCCTGGCGTTCGCGCTGCACTGGGCACTCGGCTCGCTGGAACAGGGACTGATGGCGGGGCTGGCGGTCAGTCTCATCGCCTGCCCGTGCGCCCTGGGGCTGGCCACTCCCCTGGCGGTCTGGAGCGCGATCGGCCAGGCCGCCAACCATCAGGTTCTCTTCCGCAGCGGTGAGGCGCTCGAGCGGCTGGCCGAGGTCACGGCGGTCCGGTTCGACAAGACGGGAACCCTAACCACCGGAACCGCCGCGGTGCAGTCCCTTGCCACCGAGCACCCGGACGATCGCGACTTTGTACCGGCACTGCGCCGCGGCACTGGCGGCATCGACGTCGCACGCGCTCTCGGCGGCCATCGTCGAACATCACGCGGCGCGGCCCGACACCGCCACTGTGACGGTCGAGCAGGTTCGCGTCGTCGCCGGCCGCGGCGTGCTTGGCATTCTTGACGACTATGGCCTGAAATCCTCGATATCGCTTGGCAGCCCTTTGCTCATGGATGAGCAGGGGCTGCATCTTGGCCCCAGGCTGCGCGAGGCGCTGGAGCAGGCGCGCGACCGCGGGCTCTCGATGGCCCTGGTGGGGTGGGACGGCGAGACGCGCGGCCTGTACGTCTTTGACGAGCAGTGGCGGCCGGGCTTCGATCGAGCGATCGCCTGGCTGAAGGGGGCCGGCCTGGATGTCGGCGTCCTGACTGGCGATCACGCGGCCCGTGGGCGGACGATCGCCCGCGAGCTGGGCGTCGCCGTCGCGGCCGAGCTGCTTCCCGACCAGAAGGTCGCGGCCATTCACGAGGCGCGCCGGGCGCATGGACACGTGGCCATGGTGGGCGACGGGGTCAACGACGCCCCTGCCCTGGCCGCCAGCGACGTCGGGATCGCCCTGGGCTGCGGCACCGACGTCTCGCGCGATTCGGCCGCCGTGTGCTTGCTGGGCAATGACCTGACAAGGATTCCCTGGACGATCGCTCTGGCCCGGCGCACGATCAAGGTGATCCGGCAAAACCTGTTCTGGTCGTTCGCTTACAATACGCTTGGTGTGATGGCCGCGGCTGCGGGATGGCTCAACCCCGCGCTGGCGGCCTTCCTCATGGTGGCCAGCAGCGGAATGGTGATCGCCAACTCGCTCCGGCTCCGGCAGCCGATCACCGTCTTGCTGCCTCCCGGCCGCGCCGTGTCCGCGGAAGACGATTCGCACTCGAGCCGCGAACACCCGGACAAGGTCGAACCCGGGCCGGCTTCGTACCTGGAGGCTCTGGCGGTTTTCGACCAAGGCTCCATATCCCTGGAGGCCACCCGCCGATGATCGAGCTGCAATTGCCGCTGGTCTTTCTGGGCGGTCTGCTCGGCTCGGCGCACTGCGTGGGCATGTGCGGCGGCTTCGCGCTCTCGATTGGCATGGGCGCGCGGAGCCTGGGATCGAACCTCCAGCGGCAACTCGCCTACACGCTGGGGCGGGTGCTCACCTACGCCTTCTTCGGTGTCGTGGCGGGTTATGCGGGGTTCTGGCTCTCCCGCAAGGCCGGTACGCTCGTGAACGTCCAGGCCGGGCTCTCGATCGTGGCCGGCGGGCTGCTCGTGTTTCAGGGCCTGCTGGCCCTGGGCATCTTGCCGCGGCGGCTCCTTCCCGCGATCAGCGGCGGAGGCGCGCCCTGCCTGGCCGGAACGTTCGTCGGGCCGTTCCTGTCGGCTCCAGGCTGGTCGGGCGTCCTGCTTGCGGGGGTCTTGACCGGATTTCTTCCCTGCGGCCTGGTCTACGGATTTCTGACGCTGGCCAGCAGCTCGGCGAATGTCTTGCACGGGTTGCTGACGATGTGCGCCTTCGGGGCAGGCACGGCACCGATCATGATCCTGACAGGGGCCGGCGGCTCGCTTTTGTCGCACTCGGCCCGGCGGCACCTGTTGAAGGTCTCCGCGGTCTGCGTGCTGCTCACCGGCATGATCTCGCTGGCCCGCGGGGTCATGTTCGTCCAGTTTCCGGAAAGTGCCGCGCTGGAGTCTTGCCCCTTCTGCCGCTAACGCCCGGCCGGAGTCGTGAGTGCAAACCGCGGGAACCCCCTGTTGCAGTACCAGACATTTCACCTACCATTGAAGTCAAGGAGGCGGGACTGGAGCCCGCCCGCACCGCGCCGGGACCCGAACTCGCCATGATCGAGACATCATGCCCCTCGCCACGTTTCTCGCCAGCCAGACCCTGGCGCTCCTTGCCATGATCGGCACGTCCAACCTGGCACCCGAACGCCGGATCGAGATTCCCCTGGATCCCGTGGGAGGGCTACCGGTCGCCGAGGTCGTCGCCGCACTGGCTCAGGCCAGCGGCGTGGCCGTCGAGCGTCCAGCCGTCAGCCTGACGCTGCCCACGCGGGGGCTGGGCGGCTCGCTCGCCAGGACGCTCCTGGGCGAATGCCTGGGAACCGGGGTCGAGTTCGTCTTCCGGCCGGGCGTGGTGGTGCTCGTCGTCGACGAGCAGAGCCTGGGCGCCGATCGCCGCGCCGAGTGGAAGCGACGGCTCGAGGATCTCTCGACGCGCAGCCTTCAGGCCTCGAAGCGGCAGCAATACTACGGGATGTCGGCGCTGGCTTCCTATCGTGCCAACGACCCCGGGCGGCCGACGATCTGCCTGGTTCATGGGATCAACTCCTCGTCGGGCGGGTTCGTCCACCTGATCCCGCCGCTGCAGCAGGCCGGTTACGGCATCGTGGTTTTCGATTACCCTTACAACCAGCGCCTCGACGAACTCTTGCGCAGTTCCGCAAGGATTGGCTATCGTTCCGGAAAGCCGCCGGCGAGAAACGTCCCTGGGCGATTCTGGCCCACTCGATGGGAGCGCTCGTGGCCCGGTCGTACGTGGAGGGAGAGGGTCGCTCCCAGCACGACGTGAGCTCACTGATCCTGATCGCACCGGTGAACCAGGGGGCTCATGTGGCCCGGATCCAGCCAATCTACCAGACCATTTCGAGCCTGTTTGCGATCAACAGCAAGCGGACCAGCCAGGCGCTGGCGCAGCTTTCCGACGGGATCGGCCAGGCCGCGGACGACCTGTTGCCGGGCAGCGCCTTCCTGAGGCGGCTGAACGGCGGCACGCGGCTGCCCGACGTCCCGTATCACATCCTCGCGGGAGACATCGGCATCATCCCTCGCGATGTCCGCCAGCAGGCCCAGGCTCAGCTCGACGTCGCGTCCAAAGAGAGCGGCCTGCTGAGCATCTTCTCCCGGGTGGCGAGCCGTGAGATCTCCTCGCTGCTCGATGAGCTGACCGACGGCTCCGGCGACGGTTGCGTGGCCGTCGAGCGGACGCGGCTGCCCGGCGCCGACGATCACGTCACAATCCGCGCCAATCACGCCGAGCTGATCCGCGCCCCCATGTTCTATCCCGATGACGGACCGGTTCCGTGCCTTCCCCATGTCCTCCGCTGGCTCGAGGCCGACCTGAAGCGCCAGAGCGACTGAGTGTCGCTGTGTATCGCGTTCGGATCGGTCTGCTCCACGCCCTTCCAGGGTCTTGGGTTTCGCCCCGGGTTTGAGTAATCTGGTCCCACCCGGAGCGAACACGCTGGCATCAAGCGGTGCAAGGGCGTACAGAGAACAGAACATGTCGCAGACCGTGAAGAGCTCGAATCTCCAGGCCGATACGGCCGGGAAGCCGCGGACCCTGGAGAGGCACCCCTGGGGCCTCTATGCCCTGTTCGCCACCGAGATGTGGGAACGGTTCGGCTTCTACACGGCCGCGGCCATCATGACGCTGTACCTTCAGCGCGGGGGGTTCGGGTGGTCTCGCGACCACGCCACCAGCCTGTGGTCGAATTACCTGATGTTCGTCTATGCAACCCCGCTGATCGGTGGCTGGCTCGCCGACCGGTACCTCGGCTACCGGCGATCGGTCCTGGTGGGCGGCCTGCTGTTCATTGCCGGCTACTCCCTGCTGGGGCTCGGCTCCATCGCCACCTATTACCCGGCCCTGGCGCTGGTCTTCGCGGGCAACGGGTTCTTCAAGCCCAACATCTCGACCATGGTCGGCAACCTCTACCCCGCCGGCAGCCGGCTCAAGGACTCGGCGTACAACATCTTCTACATGGGGATCAACATCGGAGCGCTTCTGGCGCCCGTCGTGGCCGAGGGGCTGCTCCAGCTCATCGCTGGGGGCGACGTGCTGGAGGCGGCGAAATCCGGCAAGACGCTGTCGGGCGACCAGGCGGCGAGCCTGCGCAGCGGTTTCCTCGCGGCGTTCTACGCCGCGGCCCTGGGGATGACCCTCGGGACGGTCATCTTCGCGGTGCTCTACCGCAAGCTGGCCTCGGTGGAGCGGAGGCATGCTCCGCTAGACCATGAGCCGGCCGAGATCGCCCTGACCGAGGATGTCGCGCCTCTCGTCGAGAAGTCTGCGCTCGAGCAGGTGCCTGAGCGGAACCGGATCATCGCCCTCCTCGTGGTCTACGGCATCGTCATCGTTTTCTGGATGGTGTTTCATCAAAACGGCAGCACGATGACCTACTGGGCCGATGAGAACACCGACTGGAAGGTCTCCGGGGTCATCTCCAACTCGATCAACCCGTTCTGGATCGTCGTGCTCTCGCTTCCCCTGGTGCGGGTGTGGGGCTGGCTCAACCGGCGCGGGCTCGAGCCCTCGACCCCGGCCAAGATGGTCATCGGCATGCTCCTGACCAGCCTGGCCTTCCTGATCCTCTTCGTGGCCGCGAAGTCGGGCGGCGACCAGACCTTTCTCACCGACTCCGCGGGCAACTACCTGAAGGATGCCCAGGGGGTCTACAAGGTCGAGCAGCATCGCGTCTCGCCGCTCTGGCTGATCTCGGCATACATGGTGATCTCGCTGGGCGAGCTGATGCTCAGCCCGATGGGTCTGTCCCTGGTCTCGAAGGTGGCTCCCGTCCGGATGCGCGGCTTGATGATGGGCGGCTGGTTCGTGGCCACCGCCATCGGCAACAAGCTCACGGCGATCGGACGGCTCTGGGATCCGTGGTATCATTCGTCGTTCTGGCTGCTCTGCTCGCTCTCCGCGCTGACGATGGGAATTGTGCTGCTCCTGCTCCTCCGTCCGCTCAAGCGCGCCATGCCCGGCGTCTGATCCGGAGGCGCGAAACGAAACGCATCGAGGTATTGCTCCATGAGACTCGCCCTGACGATCCTGACCGTGCTCTTCATGGCCGCGCCGCTGTTCGCCGACGGCCGTCCGATGACGATCGACGACCTGCTCGCCGTCAAGTCGGTGACCGACCCCCAGATCTCGCCCGACGGAGAATCGGTGGTCTACGTGGTCTCGGAGCTGGATCGGGCCACCGACAAGACCAACAGCAGCCTCTGGATCATCCCCACGGCCGGCGGTGAGCCGAACCGATTGACGACCGCGCCGGGCACCAACAACCACCCGCGCTGGAGCCCCGACGGCAAGACCATCGCCTTCGTCTCCAGCCGTGGCGGCTCGTCGCAGGTGTGGCTCTTGCCCGTTGACGGGGGAGAGGCCCGCCAGCTCACGAAGCTGCCGATCGACGTCTCCGGCCCGGTCTGGTCGCCGACGGGGAAACAGATCGCCTTCACGGCCGAGGTCTACCCCGGCACGACCCCCGAGCAGACCGCGGCGAAGGACAAGGAGAAGGAAGCCTCCAAGAGCAAGGTGCGGACCTTCGACCATCTGATGATCCGCCACTGGAACGCGTGGGACGAGGGGAAGAAGAGCCATCTCTTCGTCGCCGACGCGGCCACCGGCGAGGCCCGCGACCTGACCCCGAAGCTCGAGGTCAACACGCCCCCTGCCCCGTTCGGAGGCTCGACCGACTATGCCTGGTCGCCCGACGGCAAGGAGCTTGCCTTCACCGCCGAACCGGTGAAGGACCACGCCTGGTCCACCAACACCGATATCTGGACCGTGCCGGCCGAGCGGCGGCGAGCTCCGGAACGTCACCGCCGCCAACCCCGGCGCCGATGCCCAGCCCTCGTACTCGCCCGACGGCACGATGCTCGCCTACGTCAGCCAGGCCCGTGCTGGCTTCGAGGCCGACCTCTGGGTCCTCCGTGCCTGGAAGCGAGACGGCAGCGAGACGATCGACATCAGCTCCTACCTCGATCGGCCGGTCCAGTCCTTCGCCTGGAGAAACGCCAGTTCGCTGGCCGCGGTCATCGACAGCGAGGGAACCGAGCCCATCGTCACGTTCCGGATCCTCGAGCCCACCGAGACGCGCGACCGGATGACCGGCCGGCCGGTCTCCGGCGGAGCCAGCAACTCGCTGTCGATCGGGCCGGAGGCGAAGAGCATGGCCTACGTGCACCACACCGCCGACAGGCCAGGCGAGATCTACCTCTGGGAAGAGGGCAAGCCCAAGCCGCGGGCCCTGACCGCACACAATGCCCCCCTGACCGCCGGGCTCGACCTGCCGGCGATCGAGGGGTTCGCCTTCCCGGGCGCCGATCACGACCAGGTTCACGGCTGGCTGCTCCGGCCCCCGGGGTTCGACCCGAAGAAGACCTATCCCGTGGTCTTCCTGATCCACGGAGGGCCGCAGGGCGCCTGGCACGACGAGTGGCACGGGCGATGGAACTATCAGATGTTCGCGGCTCCCGGCTATGCCGTGATCGCCATCAACCCCCGCGGCTCGACCGGCTACGGCCAGAAGTTCACCGACCAGATCAGCCAGGACTGGACGGGCAAGGTCTATGACGACCTGATGAAGGGGCTCGACTTCGCCCTCGAGAAGTACCCGTTCCTGGACAAGACCAGGGTCGCGGCCGCGGGGGGCTCGTACGGCGGCTTCATGGTCAACTGGATCTGCGGGCATACCGACCGGTTCAAGGCGCTGATCAGCCACGCCGGCGTCTTCGACCTGGTGAGCATGTACGGCACGACCGAGGAGCTCTGGTTCCCCGAGTGGGAATACGGCGGATACCCCTGGGACCGGCCCGAGCACTACCGCGACCGCTCGCCCAGCACCTACGCCCGGAGCTTCCGCACGCCCACGCTCGTGATCCACGGCGCCCTGGATTTCCGCGTGCCCGACGCTCAGGGCCTGGGCATGTTCACCTGCCTCCAGCGCCTGGGCGTCCCCAGCCGTTACGTCTGGTTCCCCGACGAGGGCCACTGGATCGCCAAGCCGGCCAACCGGATCGTCTGGTGGAACGAGGTGCAGGCATGGCTGGCTCGGTATTTGAAGTAGGCCTACTGCCTACTACCTACTTCACCATGAACTACCGGCTCCATCCCTGGGCGATTCTCCACCGGCAATGCCCGCGATGCGGCCATGCCATCTTCCGCGGGCCGCTGACGATGAACGAGGAATGTCCGGGATGCGGCCTTGATTTCGACCGCGGCCAGCCCGGTTACTTCACCGGGGCCATGTACGTCAGCTACGCGCTGGGCATTCCGCTCATCGCGTTGCTAACATTGATTGAACATCTGATAATTCCGAGCTGGTCGCTGTTTCGCCTGGTGCTCCTGGCCTGGGTGATCTGCGTCCCCTTCATTCCCTGGATCTGGCAGTACTCGCGGACGATCTGGATTCACTTCGACCAGTGGGTCGATCCCGTGGACCATGGCGGCGAGGACCAGTCAGCGAGTTGAGTTGAGGGGAACAGCGAGGCATGAGACACGCTGAGGGAGCCGGGCAGAGGCCGGCGAAGACAAGACGACCACATCGATCGGCCTGGCCCAGGGACTGAGGCGGATCGGCAAGCGGGCGGTTCTGGCGATGTCGATGCCGCGGGGAACATCACGGGGCTGTCCTAAGCGTCCGCCAACCTCGAGTGCCAGTCAGTCCTTCACCCGGGCCATCTGGGCCTGGGGCGCATCGTAGCCGCTCGATCCGGGGCGACTCAGATTCCTGAGGATGAACCGGTCCATCCTCGCCAGGGTGACATCGGTCGCCCCCTGCTCGCGCCAGAGAATCCGGCCCTGACGATCGAGCAGCACCATCGTGGGATAGAACTGGATCTGGAACGCCTCCTGGAGAGGACAGGAGCCGTCCATGCTGGTGATCAGCACGGGGTAGTTGATCTTCAGATCCTTGATCGCCTGGGCCACCTTCGCCGTCCGGTCCCTGGGCGGAGTCCGCTCGCAGGCGATCCCGATGACCTGCATCTTCTTGCCGCCGAGAGTTTTCTGGATCTCGTTCAGGTGGGGAATCGACTTCCGGCAGGGTGCGCACCAGGTGCCCCAGAAGTCGAGCAGGATCAGGTCGGCGTCCAGGTCATGGAACGCAACCATCCGGCCCCGGGAATCCGGAAGCTGGAAGTCCTGGAGCCTGCGCTCCATCGGGTCAAACCGGCACGAGACTTCCGTACCGACCGGCGCCGCGTCCGATCGTGCGGGGGCCTTCGAGGCTGGCATTGCGGCCGTTTTCTGCCCCTCGGCAGCGCCGGTCTGGGGCGCCCGGACCTCCAGGCTGCGCGAGACCTTCTGGAGCGATTCATCCACGGGAATCGGCTGCTTCTGGAACGCGAGCTCACCCCAGGTTGGGCGGGACGCCTCCTGGGTTACGACTGCCGGGCTGGGCCTGGGCGGCAGGCTGGCGCGGGAGCCAGAGCCAGTCGTCTCTCTTGCCCCGCGCACGGGCTGCCGGGCCGGCTTGCGCGGCGCGGCGTCCGGATCGCTCATCAGGAGGGGAGCGTAGGCGTCGGGGCTGGCCGCGCGTGCCCCGGGCACAACTTCACCGGGCAGACGCTGAGGCGCCGAGTCGTCGGTCGATGATCGATCTTCGGCACCCGCAGAGCCTGTGGAGATCGCCGGCAAGGAGGCATCGGTCGCGAACGAGGATCTGGCCCGCCGGGCCGAGGAAGCCGATCCCCGGGCGAGTACCACCGGACGCCCCGATGCGGGGCCCTCGCGATCCGAGACGGATCCGGCCCCGACCGTGTCAGGCTCGAGAGCCGGGGGAAGCGGGTTCTCCTCGTTGTCCTCGCCCTCCGCACTCACCGCTCCGGTTCCGGCCCGCGCCGGACCGCTGACCGAGCGGGTTCGATTGGTCCTGCCCTGCCCCGCCTCCGCACCTTCCGTCGACGTCGACCGATGGCCCTGCGTCCACCCGGGACCTCGTACGCCAGGCTCTCCCGCCGCCGACAGCCGCGGCCCGGCGTTCCTCATCGCCTCGGCTTCCGGCGCCGGCGGGTCGATGTCCTCGCGATTGGTTCGCGTCGAGGAGACGTCCGCGTCCCCGGGCTCGTCGGCTTCCTCGACGTTCGAGACCGGCGCGACGCTGGGGCGAGCAGGCCGGATGGAGGTGCGGGTGTCGTCCGGGCCGGCGGCCGGCCGCTGCAAGCCGATCCGGACATTCGCATCGGGCGCTTCGGTCTCCACGCGACCTGTCACGATCGAGCCGTTCTGAGCCTGGTATTCCGCAATCACGGTGTAGGACGAGCCGGGACGGAGTCCGCGAAGCGTGAACGCCCCGGATCGGTCGGTGGTCGCTGTGACGGCCTTGCCGCCGGCCTCTCCGCCTACTGCGAGCCGCACGCGGGCATCCGGCACGGGCTTGCCTCGATCGTCATACACCCGGCCCGAGATGCGGCCACGGCTCGACGGGGCCACGATCGGCTCCGGGTCCTGGGCTCGGACCGAGGAATCGGGCGTCCCGGAGCGAATCGGCAAGGGCTTGTCCCCCACCGAGGCCACGGTCTTCACGCCGTCGATGGGTGTGGTCCGAAGTCCACCGGTCTGTGAACATCCGGCCACGCTTAAAAGAAGGAGGAGGAAGGAGGGCAGCAGTCTCGGGAAGCGCATAGGTGGTTCGACCTCCTCGTGGTCAGAACGGCCGGACGCGGTTGATCGAGGTTTCGATCGTCAAGGGCGATCATCCTGATCACCCGTCAAGGTCACGCGACGCTGGTGCCGATCGAAACGATGCGGGATCAAGGTGCGCTCGCGGTGCGCGAGTGCCGGTTCTTCATTTCTGTGGTGTCGGCATCCGCCCGTCCGCGACTTGAGGAAACCAGGCAGTGCCGGTTCACAATCATCACGCGAGCAAGGGAGCGTGAGTGAGTGTTTCGGAACATCCCTGCAACGGTCGCCAGGCCGTCGAGGATCGGTGCTGCCCGTCAGTTCCATTGGGATGGGGAAAAGTGGTCAGGATCCGATCAGTATTCCAGGGCGGAGTAAATGAGTCAGAACCCGGTGATCATTCCAGATCACGTAATCGGCTCCCGGCCCCTTTTCTCCGTCTCTATTGGCGGTCTTTCGCCAACGATCCTCGTACCTGTACAGAAGCCTGTCGAGTCGGAACAAATGCTCGGGTTTTCCGGTGGGCATCCATTCGTGGCTGGAAAACCGAAAACCGGACCTGACCCCGCGAAGCCCACTCCCCCCGCGAAGCCCACTCCCCCCGCGAAGCCCACTCCCCCCGCGAAGCCCACTCCCCCCGCGAAGCCCACTCCCCTCGCGAAGCCCACTCCCCCCGCGAAGCCACCTTCGGGTTTTCCGGTGGGCATCCATTCGTGGCTGGAAAACCGAAAACCGGCCCTGACCCCGCGAAGCCCACCCAAGATTATTCCACACGCTCCATGATCGTGACAGGCGGTGTTAGCAGGCATTCCCAGGACGGGCTAGGGTGTGCGACCTGACGCCAGTAACGATGAGCGTTTCCTGCCGCATCTAAATGAAATCTTGGGGTGAGCCAATTCATATCAGCGCGAAAGAACTTTTCAGCCTCGGCTTTCCAAATGATGGCGTTTTCCCACTTCTTGTCGCCGCGCTTTCCGGCCAACTGGAATCGCCTCGCATCTTCCAGTGATTCGCACGCAAAGTAACATGCGAACCGAGAAGGGAGGTGCGGGTAGTACGCTTGACGGATATCCTCCAGAATCCGCTCCCTGTCCCTCACCGGGCCGGGATCGGCGTGACCGCAGGCGAAGATATATCCGTGATTGCTGATGCCGTCAGGATACAGCCCATGGATATAGGCTACCGTCTCCATTGTGTCTGGAGTTGCAGTAAGATACCGCAGCGTCATGATGCTTCCAGGACTCAGGCAATCGGCTCGACGGTCGAGGTGGTAGAAGATGCCCACGAGCTTTAGCCTTTCGTGAAATGGTCAAGAGGGGGCTTTACATCAAACCCATTATATACTTCTTGACTGTCATTCCAGATCCGGGGTAGTCTCTCGCTCATGCGAGAGTCCATTAAATCATCCAGGGCGTGCTTCGCGGGGTCAGGGCCGGTCTTCGGTTCTTAGGGGGCGTTGGCGGATAGCCTCGATCTCGTCACGCGAAGAAATGGCGGTGGTTCATATTTCGAAAAGAACCGACACCGATTGCTCTTCACAGGAGTCGACGCTAAAACCGGAAACCGGCCCTAACCCCGCAAAGCCATAACCGGAAACCGGCCCTGACCCCGCAAAGCCATAATGACCCCGCAAAGCCATAATCCTTGGCACCGGCGCGATCACACCCAACCCAGGTGATACGTGAGGCTATCGCCCGAGCCCATGCAGCCGAGGTGGAATCCGGTAACATCAAGGTTACCGCATCGCTGCGAAAGCCAAAGAAGTAAAGCATCAACACTTACAACGAGGCCGAAGTGATCAAACCTTATGCTGGATGGATAAGGTTCTTCTGCATCTTCTTCACGGCGTCGCTCTGGGTCGCTTTCGCAGTCTAATCAGCGGCGCTCGTGATCCTACCTTGGGAGGCACAATCCGCAAGGATTCGCCGAAACGAACTGGGCGAGACTCAATCGCTAGCTGGCCAGATCGCGGAGAGTGTTGCCCCGTTCGGACAGCGCCGCTCTGCTGGACAGTATCCGCGGGGTTCCTGGCTTTGACCTACAAGGAGGCAAACGATTAACGATATGAGCATATTAACTTTCGATCGCCTCATTCTGATGGGCATCGTGATCCTTGGATTGATTGGAGGTCACACTGTCGAAGCAACCGTAGCGTTCGGCTGTCTGAGCGTTCTCGAAGCGATCCACCCGGTCAAGAAGGCCCAGTGAGACTGGCATCTCACGGGCCCAGTGACTCGCACCTTTTCGAGGAAGGCATGAGTATGAGTAGCTTACGAAAACGTAAGGCCCAGTACTACATCAGGTACCGTACCCCTGAGGGAAACAGTACTGAGGTCAAGGCCAGTACCGACCGTAGCGTGGCAAAAGCTATGGCCCGTGACCTCGATGAGAAACTGAGACGCGTCAAGTTGGGGCTTCTCGACCCTCGTGAAGCTTCCGCCCTCGAGGCAGAGGGTGTTCCGGTCTATCAGCATGTCCAGGACTACATCAAGGACCTCGCCGCTCGTGGTAACGCACCGGAGCATGTCCAGGGAGTACAACACCGGCTTGAGTGGTTCCTCGAGGAAACCAAGATCTGCCGACTCGCGTAGTTCCGGGGACACCATACGTGTCCGCATAGGGGGACGGTGTCCGCATAGGGGGACGTAGCGCTTATTGGTAGGCTACGACCCGAAATGATGTATGTCCCCCTTTTCTTTTGTGTCCCCCTTTTCTTTTGGGCGTCCTCCGCGTGTGTGTCAGGTCCTACTCCTCGAAAAATGAAGCGATACCGAACATCCTGACACCTTTTCCGCGCACGATGAGGCGGGGTGTATCGGTCATGAGAGAGCCCCGAGTCCGGCGTTGGCGGCAATCTTGCTGGCGACGTTCTTGAAGTCCTTGTACGCCTCGGTGACGGCGTAGGTGTGGGCGCCCAGCGCGCCGTCGGCGGGCTTGAGGAAGAACATCGGCTTGCGGGCCTCCTGGGCCAGGGGCATCAGGCTGCGATAGTCCTTCAGCTTGGCGATGCAGTTAGGGTCCGTGTCGATGGTCATCTTGGGGTCGGGCTTCTCTTGGTCGAGCACAGCCACGGCGTAGGTGGAGGGCATCCGTGCGATCCAGCGTTCAAACGCCTTAACGGGGCGGTCGAGCCGGATGGAGTGACGAAGGACGATATAGCCGATGGGCTTGATCCTGCCCGAGGGCAACAACAAGGTTTCTAGCGGGTTCTCGCTAAGCCGTTTGTTCCATCCATCGCGCCACCTCCGGAGAGCAGGCCCTAGGTTTTGAAGACCCTGTAGGGAGAAGAGGTCAGGCCCCAGCGGAATGACCACGAAGTCCGAAGCGATGAGTGCAGCTCGATTGATTGCACCGAGGTTCGGGCCGAGGTCGATAAGGATGACGTCGGCCCCATGCTGTTGACCTGCCTCTTGCACAAGTCGCCAGAAGGCGGACGTGATGCGAAAAGCGCGAGGATCACCCCCGAGGCATTTCGGCCAGACCTCAGAAAGGTCGTCCTCGAATGTGGACAGCGTCATATCGCCGAGGATTAGCCCGAGGCGATCCGAGACGATCTCGACGTGAGGATTAGCGATATCGCCAGTGCCCTGCTTGAGGGGCTCCACTGCACCAAAGATGGTGAGGGCATGACCCTCGCTGGGCATGACCTGCTCGAGCCGGTCTTCATCGAGAAAGGCGGCAGTCAGATTGCTCTGCGGATCGAGGTCGGCGGCGATGACGCGAAAACCACGGTCCGAGAACATCCAGGCGAGGTGGTAGACCATCGTGGTCTTGCCGACACCCCCCTTGTTATTGAAGAACGCGATCACAGGGATGCTCATCGTCACCTCCTGATGATGGCCCCAACGTAGGAGTCCTCGACCTGGAACTCGAGTGCTGGATTGCCGTTCTTGTCGAGTTCTTGGCGCGCAGTAGCGATACCGAATCCGAAACGCTGCACGTACCCAAGTTCCTTCATAACTGCGGCGAGGTTGGGATTGCGATAGTCGTACGCGCCTGGGTGGCCAAAGTTCTGCTTCGTCACTTGGCCGTAGGGTCCACCAGGATTCTGAATCTCGACGCGATCGTTGAACCAATACAGCCGCACAGGGGCGTTCGTATTTTCATAGGATCGGTGAAGGATGGCGTTGCGGGCGATTTGTTGGAGAGCAACCAGAGGGTAATCCGGCTTCCGAACCTCCACAGGGCCAGATGTGAAGTCGACAGACGTTTGGATATTGGCCTTGAGCAGGTCGTCCACTTCACTCAGTAAGTCTGGCAGAGGTCCCCGCACCTCACGGGAGTCTTTGACCGGATCCCCTAAAGCCGCGCCGTCGACACGAAGAAACTGCACATACGCGCCTGGAACCCAATCCGTCGGCGACTTGCCAACGGCCAATACACCGATCAAGGTTGGACAAACTGGAGGCCCCGGATGCGCGAATTTCGACGCGACAAACTGGTGTTCCAGGCTTCGCAGGTTCTGGTCAAGCACTTCGATTGACACAGCCGACGGCAAGTACGTGCGGCGAAAGAGCAACTCGTCCAGCGCGTCGAGCCGAGCAGACTCGATCGGCCGAATGTCCGCCGGCAGGTCGCGTGAGCGTCGCTTCTCGTTAAGACGACGCTCGTCATCTGGATTCGCGATCCCGCGTCGGGGTCCCGAGCGAATCCAAATTGTCCCCCTGAACCGTACCGGAGGCGCGCTCGACGGATGCACCAGCACGACAGCGATGTCCCGACCCTTGAGCATCCTTTTCTGCACGTCCAGCGACGGAAAGGGCAGGACGTTGCCATCGCTACGGATGGAAGCTAGGTTTTGCAGGAGTTGGTCGGTGACCTTAATACCCGTTGGCTCGCCCTTGTTATTTACCCCCACGAAGAGGACGCCCACCCTGCGGTGATCCGGCAGATCGTTGGCGAAAGCGCAGACAGCTTGGCGGAACTTGTCGCCGTCGGTGGTTGATTCGGTTCTCTCTGCTCGATCCGACTCAATATCATCGAGAAGCTGCTCGAGCTCCGCGTCGATCATGTGAGAGGTCCTGGTTTAGGTGGAGATTATTGAAGCCTGGGGCGAGTTCCGTGGACACCATACGCAACTCCGGCGGGACTGGTCTTTGCTCGACCTGGGTCAAGCGGCTTACGACCCCGTCAGGAGCGTCGCTATTATAGCATGTAGGAACACGCGCACCCTTGCAATGGGAGGAGCAGTGCGGACTGTTGGTAAAGAACCGCTGGACCCAGTTGCCGCTTTTCACCTTCGAGTTGTTCGATTTCTTGCTCTAATGCGGCGATGCGGCGCAGGGCACCTCGATGACAACTCTTCCAATATCCAACCTGCTGGCGGAAATCGAGATTCTCGTGCTCCAAGCGCCGGACTTCAGGCGCAACTCGACCAATTCCTGGCGTGGGTTCTCCACCAGGGCGACTGACTCCGAGAAGGAATCACTGGGGCAAAACACCTGTACCAGTTGGCCGTCCATGACCGCCTTCGTTTACCCCAATCGCCCAGGAAAGGGAAGAGGCTGCTACCCTTCACCCAGAATAGTGAGAAAAGCATGGACGGGTTCGGCGAAGCGTTACTCGTGAAGAGAGCGATTTCCAGTGAAGGTAGGCAGTTAAGGTGATTCCGAAATAAATCGTTGTTACTGACGTTCTGTACTTTCCGCGATTGACTTCGCTCTCATGCCGCCAGGGCAAGCAACCGCTCGGCGACGGCCCGAATTTCCTCCTCGGTGACCCCGGGGCGTAGAACCGCGCGAATCTCCTCGGCCAACAATTCACGGCGCCAAGCCCGACGCTTGTCTGCGTGGCTTGGGCGACGGTTCGGATCGTCCCATGGCGATGCTCGGCGGTCCACCAAGTCGTCCTCCTCCCGACCCCATGCACCAAGCTTCGGTCAGTCGTGAACGTCCAGAGGCAGATGTGGAATGCACCGATGTTTGCCCACACGAACCGCATCTGCTGCTGGCCGGCTCCGACGATCTCCTTGCAGTCGCGGAACGCGATCTGCTAATGACGAACCGGTCGGCGACCGTCGAGAGAATCTCTGCTACGGTCGCTGACACGTCGGTGCAGAAGAAGGCCACCCATCCACTCGGCTCCTCCACCAACACCACCCGGATTGCCCCGCCGACGGGCCGCCACATCGCCACGAACGTCTTATACCGCTTCTTCGCCCGCTTGCCATACAAGTCGAAGATGCTAGTCGTCCAACCGCGACGCTGCCCGGCCCGTTTGGCCAAGTCGATGCGTCGTCTCTCCGTAGACCCGCGGCCTACCGCGCCGACCTGGTACCCGGGGCCCTGGGATCGTCCATAGCGCCGCGTCCTTGCGCAGCCGGCTGACGACCGTCATTCCCAGCAACATCGCCGGTTTGAGGAACGGGGCCTTGGCGTAGGCCGCCGTCGACCACCACCCACAGCGGCTTGCCCAGGAACCGGAGCCAGAACCAAGCCCACCGCAGGCAGCTCGACTCCCATCTCCAGCTTGGTCCGGAACTCCGGCCGATGCTTTGGGTCGATGCACGGCAGATCCTTGGCCCGCACGTACAGACGGGCCAACAGCGGCAGAGCGATGACTCCCCATGCAGGATGGACCGCCAGGGAGCCCGAGCACCACCCAGACGTGGCCGTAGACATGCGGCGAGCCAGCCGGGCCGGGGGTCGGGTTGTGATGGATGCCAGCCCCCTGCACGTAGGGCCCATACCGCTGTGTCGGCGTGTCGTCTCGCGCCACGGTGAGCCGCGTCTGACCATCCACCAAAGGCTTGACCACCTCGTGGATCAACCGGCCGGCGATGTTGTCCGCCCGCTTGCCGGCTGCTGCGACGGTCGTGTAGCAAGGCTGATACTGTCGACTCAAGCCGGCAGCGCGGATCCAGCTGGTGACGGTCCTTCGGCCGCGGGCGAGGATCGCGCCGATAAAGAGCCACACCAGCCTGACGGCAGATCTGCGATCCAGGGGTGAAGCAAGGCAAGAGAACCACTGGCACGATGTCGCGTCCTGGTGCGATGATGTCACGGCCGACTCCGTCCGGGGTTGATTGGCAGGCTTGGTCACCGCCATCGTCCCGGCCGGACCGGCATTCGTCTACCCGAGTCACGTCAACGACCAAGGGAACCAAATCGCGGAAAGTACAGGACGTTGCATGGCACGGACAGGGCCTGATGACTGGTGGGACCGTCGCCCTGGCCAGGTTTCGCCTTTTTTTCCACGAGAGGTAAAAGAAGCTCCCGCGACCCCGGGGTGTGTTATAGTAAACTGGAGGATTTCGGCTGTCTTTGACCTCTCCTCCTGGCTCCTTGGCAATTCGGTCGAATACATCACGATGAGGGAGCAGCCGGGCTCGGTCATCGCCGGTTCGAGTCCCGTCCGCCCTGGGGCAGGCGAGACTCGGACCGGCGGGGCGAACCGAGAGAAGTGGAAAATCGCGCGAACGAAGCCAAAATTGGCGCGATATAACATCCTGTCGGATATCGGTTTACGTCGCGATCGAGAGACGGCCCCGGCGCGCGAAGGAAGCCAATTTCAGGACTTCACCCGGGGCCTGGATGCCGGTGGAGATCCTGGGGCGGCCGGGGTACTCCCCACGACACCCGGGGACGAACACAACTGTCTCCTCGATCGTGCGCCAGCCGGGCACGGCGGCCAGCCCGACGAGAGGGATGTCGGAGCCGCTGTCCCCACTCAGGTCGTGGAAGCCTCCCTGCACCGAGATTCCCCAGGCACCCCAGGGCATCCGGTTGCGGAAGATTAACCGCGCCGTGACCGATTCCCCCTCGCGGCAACGGGACCGATCGAAGCTCAGCGAGCCGTCCAGGCCGCGCACGCTCAGCCAGGGCCAGATGAGACCAAGAATCGTCACGACGACGATGCCGAAAAAGACCACAAACCCTTGTGGGTGCAGAAACATTCCGCAGAAGCCTGCGGCGGCCGCCGCCAGACCGAGCGAGCCCAGGGGCGTCCTCAACCAACGAATGTGGGGTGCCAGGCCCGGGAGGAAGTCCTGGGTCAGGATCTCCCCCCGGGCTGTCAGCCAGGCGAGCTGTCTCATTGCAACAGGCCACCGGGAAACATGGGATGAGGAATCCGTTGGGCACGCGCCCACCGGCTTACTTGCTTGCGTCTTCGGCCTTGGCGGAACCTTCGCCGATCGCCTTGGCCATCGCGTGACAAGCCGCCTCACATGCATTGCACGCGGCGACACACTCCTTCATCTGCGGGTCGTCGTGCTTGGAACACTCGGCCGCGCACATCTTGCACGCGTCGGCGCAGGCCAGGCATGCAACCGAGATCAGTGGGCTCTCGCGCGCCATGATCTCCGACGCCAGGCCGCAGAATTCCTGGCAGTCGATCGCCAGGACGGCGGTCGCGTGGTGGTCGGCATGGCCGTCCTTGACCTGGTGGAAGCAGTGATGAAACGTCTCGTTGCAAATCGTGGCGCACGCCTCGCATGCCTTGAGGCAATGGCCATGCAGCTTGTCGTGGTGGTGGGGATGCTGCGCGCGGGCCTCGCGCCGGACGCGGCGATCAAGCCGACGGCGCCTACCCCGAGGACGCCTAACAAATCGCGACGATCCATGGTCTTCTCCCTCATGTGGAACTGAGTCGAAAGGTCGTAACGGGCAAAACGTAGGTTGACGGCGCCGGCACAAGGCGAACGGGGCCTGGCTCGCCGCGGTTCGAGGGTCGGCGGGTGCCTCGCCCGCGGCCGGATCTCGGATCACGGACCGAGAGAACATTCCTCGGGATCATCACAGCACGGGCAGTCCTCCGCATCCGGAGCCACGCCCATGGTCGGCGACCCCAACAAGGCCAGCAACAACCTCAACACGAGCATCTTGGTACTCCTTCGCCTTCCCGACCTGCATGGCCCCCGGTGAAGGCGGACTGGGGACCTGCGAAACCGCGCGAGACCTCCCCGTGCGGTGGCTCCGCTGCTCCTCGGCCGGGCGGAGCAATGGATTATGGCAGAGGAACCGTGCCCACTTCTTCGACGCGGTCGCGTCACCCGTCTTGGCGACCATCCAGTTGGCGGGCCTGGTCCTCAGTACGAATCAGCCGAGATCACCTCGCCGTACCCCCGAGTCGCCAGCGCCTGCCAGGGGATCGGGTTGATCGATGACTTGAGGAAGTGGACCGATCCGTCTGCGAACAGCATGTTCGCGCCTCCGGGATGCCGGCTCCAGTAGTCCTCGACGTGGGCCTCGGGGTTGTTGATCGTGCGGGGACCGTCCTCCAGCCCCACCGGCCCCATGATCTGGGTCCAGCACTCCTCCGGCGAGGGATTGAACTGGTCGGTCCCCCCCTCGATCGGCGAGGTCTTGCCCAGCCAGCCGTCGATCGATCGGGCCACCCAGGTGACGTAGCTCAGGTTGTGGCTCCGCTCGCCGACCATGATGGTGTTGCTCGTGCCGTCGGTGATGGCGGCGATCTTCGTGGCGCTGTTGCGGTAGAAGATCCCGGCGTGCTGGCCCAGAGGGACCCGCGCCGTTATTGTTCGGGAGCATCGAGGGCGTTGGACTGGGAGCAGATCTCACCGAGGCCCCACATCCCGACGTAGTTGCCCCGCGACAGCGTGTCCACGATGTGCGAGGCGTTATAGCTGCCGGGGTTGGCCGGGTCGGGGGGATCCTCGAAGACCGGGACGACCGAGGGCCCGTCGTCGGAGGGACAGAGGTAGACGGTGAGGGCGGTCAAGCTGCACGTGTTGTTATCCGCATAGGCCACCGACAGGTTGAAGTTGATGGAATTGTAGAGTGGCTGCTGCTCCAGGAAGGGGAGGATCATGCTCCCCCACGCCCAGCCGGTGCCGCAGGTCGACGCCTTGCCTTGCTGGTTCTCCTGGTCCATGTTGCAGGCGTCGGTCACCCTCATGTCAATGGTGCTGACGTAACCTGGCGGGAAGGTGTCCATCGCCGCGTGATAGTTGTGCAGGGCCAGCCCGATCTGCTTCAGATTATTGACGCACTGCGCCCGCCGGGCCGCCTCGCGGGCGGCTTGCACGGCCGGAAGAAGGAGTGCAATCAGGACGCTGATGATGGCGATGACCACCAGGAGCTCGATCAGGGTGAAGCCTTGGTTCTGGCGTCTCGAAGCGTCAGTCCACATAGCGTGACCTCTCTTGATAGGAACGATTGTTGATAAATGAGAGAAACGTGGCAGTTTCGGCCAACGAACCGTCAGCCTTGCTCCGGGAGCGGATCATTGCGATCAGAGCCAGGCGAGCGTCGCGCCGGGGCCAGAACGATCCGCGCGAGGTCGCCGCCATCGACTACCAGGAGAGCCTGGATCCGAGAGCCCTGGAGGTTACGAAGCGAGGGATCTCAAGACCTGGCCCAAGAGTGTCCGAGGGGCGTGGCTGCGAACCGCTTGATCCCTTGCCCGATCGAGTGATGATCTCACCCGATGCTCGACGTCCACCGATATCGAGGAAAACAGGGAATGGAGCGATCGCGATGGTCAGGCAAAGCCGCCCGGGAAAAGAAGCTGGTGCGTGGCCTGCAAGCCAACAGGGCGTTGCGCTCAGGCAGTGACCCGGGCAGGATCAGGAGAAGGAGAGAGGGGGAGCACGAGGGATGGAGGGACGAGCGATGGGAAGAGAGAACGTGAGCGGCGGATCGTCCACGGGACGGATCCGGAGGACGTCAACGCAGGGACCAATGGTGGGATCGGGGGCGATTTGCCCCTGAGCGTGGAAATGGCAGATCGAGCAATCGTGAGCGGTCGACGCGTCCTGGTCGCCGTGCCCCGGCGCGGTCCCATGCTCCGAGGCGAGTCGAACGGCGCCGTGCCCCTGGCCCGGAAGCGCGTGCAATCCCGGCCCGCTCACGGTGACCACACCATAAACAGTCAGGATCGCAGCCAGGAGAAGGTATTTTGTGTGCCGACGAACCACGGTCTGGGCGTCCCAAGGTCACACCTGTTAAGCACAGCGGAAAAGCTGTGCTTGCGGGCCAGTCATGAACCCAGTCGATTCAGTTTGAACAGGGTGTGGCAACCTTGTCAATCATTTTCTTGGTCAACGGCTCACGGCCTTGGGGGCCTTCGTGGGGGAGGGGCAGGAGCCGCTACTTATGCCAGATCACGTAATCGGCTCCCGGCCCGTTTTCTCTGACGCGCCGGAATACCGCTGCAACGGTGGCCAGGCCGTCGAGGAACCGGGCTGACCGTCAGTTCCACTGCGCGACCAGACGCCGAGCCGCATTCAGCAGGTTCGTCACGTTCTCGGCATCCTCGGCATCGGCCTGGGCATCGAGGTATCTCTGAAGGGGATCGATGGCCTCGCCGGGACGGTCGGAATGGAGGCAGATCATCCCCAGGTCACGCTGTTCCGCGGGATCGTCGCCGGCGACCCTGGCAAGCCGGCGCTGGACGGGAAGTGCGGAGAGGTAATCGCTGGTCCCCAGGTAGATCGCCTTGAGGTTGCGGAGCATCCGCGCCACGATGACACGTGGTGGGCAGGGGGCGAACTGCTCCTCGGAGAGGTGACAGGGTGACGGGTCAGCTCGGTCAGCCGCTGCTCGCAGCCCCGCCGGTCCAGGAACTCGCCGGCGTGGAAGGGGTCGATGAAGAGCGGTTCGCCCCGTTCGTCGAGCTGAAGCATGAAGTGAGCGGGGAAGTTCGCGCCTTCCAGCCGCACGCCGAGACGCTCCGCCAGGCCCGAGTAAAGGACCGACAGGCTGATCGGGATTCCCTTCTTGCGGTCGATGACCTCGTTCAGGTAGCTGTTTCGGGGATCGAAGTAGTTGTCTCGGTTCCCCTCGAATCCCTCCTCGACGAACAAGGCCCAGTTGATCTGACCGAGGACTTTCCGCGGCTTCGCCCCGGGGCCGCAGCGCGTGCCAACCCGCTCGGCAAGCTGATCGATCTTGCCGAGGTAGTGATCCAGATCCAGGTCGGGATAGGCGTCGCGGGCGATCTCCAGCGCAATGCGGACGAGGCTGGGCCGCTCCTCGCCGGCCAGCAGCTTCTGGAATTCCGGGCTGTCGCTGAAAAACGCTGGCACGCGAGCTGGCTCCAGGGTTCGTAACCGCTTGTGGACTCAGCATATCCAATGGACCATCCTGTTGCCCATCAAATCCGTGACGCCGGGCGTGACCACGAATCAATCCGTGGAGGAGGGTCCGTGGCAGGGTCTGACGCGCTGCTGGACTTGGAGCTGGGACGGATCGGTGATGGGGAAGGGCTTCCTGCGCCCGTACGTCGCGGGCGAGACGATCGGAGCGCCCTTTCCTCGAGCAGCCAGCCCCGAGTTCTCGCAAAACCCGCAAACCCGGAAGTGAACCCGAGGGCGAGGGTCTTGAGTGCGGTCCAGTCGCACTGACAGTCCGTTGGGACAGCCATAGTCTGGCAGGACGATGACGCTTGCCCGCCACGTTAAGCGAGTTGCCGGCCCGGGAGAACGACCGGCTGAGCCGATCCTCAAGGAGCGAGAAACCATGGCGCCGAAGACGAGCCGCAGATCGAACCTGGTCCTCACGAGCTGACGCCCCTGGAAAATCAGGTTCCGGAACCGAGCGTGCTGGCGTTCTTCGGCCTCGTTGGCCTGGGTCTGGCAGCGCGGGGGCAGCCAGACGAACTCGACGTGATCGCAAAGAGACGATTGAGCCGTAGCTTCCAGGAAATCGACCACAAGATGAGATTCTGAAGCTCATTCGTTGCCGCGTATTGCATAATACCTTGACGACTTGTCTTTGACTTTTCTCCGATGGGGTCGGCGGAGGCCCGCCCGGCTTGCGGGGACTCGCGCAAAACCTGGGGTAGGTACCATGAGGCATGCTAGAAGGCGCCGTTTCGTTCCATGCGGTCTCCGCCTCGAATCACGCCGGCTTCTCACAACCAACTTCCAGGCCGTCTGGCTTGGCCAGACCGCCAACATGGACCTCACGGGCCCGGATGCCGGAGTTGGGCCTGACGGGTACGTGGACGACGAAATCCAGTTGACAGCGGCCAACGCCGGCCTGGCCATCCAGTCGGTCCAGATCAGCTTGATCGGGAGCACGAATCCCCGCTGGGAATCGGCGCCTGATCTCGATGGGTATTCCAACGCGGAAGTGATCGACGTGAGCGGCTCCTCCGGCAAGACCTACAACGTTTTTTTCAACCCATTTGGCCTCTCCGGCCCCAAGCTGCAAACCGGCCAGAATCAGCAACTGGCAGTCAATGTTTACTACAGCGACCAGAACGGACAACAACACCGACAACCTCACTGTAGCGGTTGGCTCCAGCGATCCCACAAAAACCACCACCCTGACCGCGCCTGCGTCGATTACCTGGAATGGTTTCACGGCAAGCTGGAGCGGACAGGACACGGCTCAAAATGGAGGGAAGGTCCACGTTTCCGTTTCGGGGCTGACCCATCACCATCCTGGGGGCCGTCCTGTCCGACCAGGTTGCCAACAACAAGTACCCTTCCTACTGGTCCTACGGCACCCTTGCCTCAACGAGCCCCTCGAGCGGGGCCCTGTACGTCAACCAGACCGGTTCAACCGCGGATATTGCCTTTGCTCCCCTCGACAGCGAGGCCAACGCGACCCTGACGTTGAGGCTCGATTTCGGCTCCTCCTATGGCCAGCAGGCCGCCCAGTTTCTCGGTGGCTCCTGTGATCCGGGGTTGACGGTCCCGGATATCACTCCGGGATCCACGAAAACAGAGACGCCAGGGAACCCCAATTCGGATTTCCTCCTGGCCGATGCCAATGCCTACGGAACGATCTACCTGAGCACCGGCACGTATTACCTGGATCAGCAGCTTGTCCTGAACCATCCGGTCACGATCTGCCCCGCGACCGGGGCAAGTGCGACTCTCGTCTTCTCGCAGCCACAGTCGAGCACCACTCCGAACGTCTGGAGCGACGCGATCGAGATCAGGTCCAGCCACGTGACGCTGCAAGGCTTCTCCATCCAGTTCGCGGGGTCTTTTCTCTGGACCAGCACCAACTCGCTGTCTTACGGTGTTATTAATACATATAACGACGCGAGTGGCACACCCGCCCATCGACGTCACGGTCTCTGGGATGAATATTCAGGGGCCCACGCAGAGCCTCTTCGACCAGGCCACGGACCCGACCGCGTCGGTTCCTGTCAGCCAGGTGTTCACGGACAAGTTCGGCGGGACCTCCCTCGGTTCCTCGTGGACGGTCCTCGGCGGGACCTGGACCGAGAATAACGGCACGGTCAGTCAGACCAACGCCGTCTGGACTACCGGGGTCAGAAAGACCCTGGTCAACTCCCGGTATCCTTTTCCCGGGGCGGCGGAGATTGAAGCGAACGTGCGGCTCGACTCAATTCTCTACGATGGCCGCGCCGGGGTCAGCCTCGATAACGATCAGCAACGGAAACGGGTATAACCTGGTCTTTCATGAGGCGACCAGTGGTTTAGCCGTCCAGTTGCTCAACGACCAACGCTCCTGGTCGGCGCCTGTCTACACAGATAGCAATGGCAAAAGCTGGCAGTTCTCTTCGTATTACACCTTCAAACTGGTGGTGGTCCCGCAGGGAGGTGGTGTGGACGCCCTCTTCGGGAAGGTCTGGCTGAGCGGAACGACTGAGCCGGCTAACTGGACGATCGAGGAGATCCAGGGGAGCGGCTTGAGCCGGAGCCCGGGCGTTCCGGCGCTGGAGGGGGGGTCGGGAGGGAGCGGAGGCTCCGCCACGGCCGACTTCCAGCCAGTCAATGGGTCGACGGGAAACCTGGTGTGGGCCGTCACGCCCGAGCTCTTCTCCACGGTCGATTCAACGCGGTGGCAGTCTCTGCAGGGTACATGGTCTCAGAGCAACGGAGTGCTGCAGCAATCGGACACCTCCAGCAACACGAACAAGCGGGTGATCTTCCCGATGGCGGGAACCGCGCCTTCCTCCATGATGATCACCGCTGAGGTGACTCCGTCGATGAACCTCGGCGATCCCAATCTGGGGGCCTCGACGGTTGGAGTCGGTCTGGACACGGACTCGACCGGCAACGGCTACGAGCTCGCGTTTTTCAAGAAAGGCTCGTCCCTCAATGTCGAGCTAAGGAACGGGACCACGTCGGGCCAAGCCTCTAACCTCGACTCCTTCGGCCATCCCCTTCAAACCGGGATTGCTTACGGGATGCAATTGATGGTGCTCCACGAGCCTGACGGAACAGACAGCGTCTTCGGCATGGTATGGCCCTGGTTTCAAGCGGATGGGAAAACGCTTGGCCCCATGCCGCAGTCCTGGAATCTCTGGGTTGGCGGTTGGAGCCACGCCCTCGGCTCCCCCTCCCTGGATGGAGGCTCCTCCGGCGACGCCACTGCCCAGTTCAGCAACGTTCAGGTGACGGCAGCGACGACCGCGGCCTTGCCCCTCATCAACATGGGGCCTGCACACACTGGTTCGGTGACGAGGCAACACCTTGACCGGTGGAACCCTCATGTTCAATAACGGCCAGTGGCAGATCACCGGCAACACCGACAACGGAGCCGTTGCCGGCACCTTTGTCGAGGCCGCGTTCTCGTTCTCCACGGGCCACAACCGCAACCTATCCAACAACACGGTGAGCCAGCTTTCCCCCTACGGAAAGACCGTCCGTCTGCTGAGCGTGGGGAACGGAGAGAGCTGGGGCTCCAACGACGTGGTCTCGGATAACACGGTGCTCAACAGTGCGGGGATGGCCACCCGTGCTGGGGACTGGGGTTGGGACCAGAATATCGGGATTTACGATACACCCAACCAAGGCGAATTCATCCTTTTCGAGTCTTTTGACATCTCTTACGAGGGAAGCCTCTACACTCTTTCAGGGGACGGACGTGAGTTGAAGATACCCTACGCCCAGGGAGTTGCTCCCTCGATGGGGGATGTCGTGGCAATCCTCAATGGCCCCTACGTCGGCCAGTGGTTTCAGATCGCCCAGGTGATCCAGTCGCCGACATCGACATCGGACCCCTCCTATACGCTCCTCATGGATTCGCCTCTCCCTCTGCCCACCGGAGCGAACTACGCGATCTCCATCAACGAGGGGTACGTGAACGAAACGCTGGGGAGCACAACCCCGGGCCAGGGCAACACCATCGACATCCGGGGAAGCACCTCCAACCTCCTCAGCCTGGACGGATTCCAGTTCGGCACCCGCGTGCTCAACAATGATCTCCTCGGGAACAACGTGTACTCGGAGAGCGGGGCGCAGGGAAACGTCTCCGGCCTGTATTCGCCTTTCATTAATCCCAATAATCAAAACCAGACCAGCTTGCCCTGGGGTTGGACGCACACCCCGGATCTTGGCATGCAGATCGACGGCAACACGTTCGTCGATCTCAGCGCGAATGCGCCTGCAGCGATGGGCGTAGACCATTCAGCGTATCTCCATTCGAACGTCAATCGGCGCTACTATACCGGGCAGCTCGAGAACAACGCATTCGTCTATTCGAACCCGCCAACCGGTTCCAACGTGACGGCTGTCGAGCTCGGGAAGTACGCTGTAAACGGTCAGGGTCAATCCGAGGCAGCGGACCCCTACGAGCTCTCCCTGATTGCGAGCAACAACACCGAGATGGTCCCCGTCTCCTTTTCGTCGGCGGGTTGGAATGCAGTCCTTTCGGCCGTCGCGGGAACCGTCAACGGCCAGACGACCGCGCAGACGATTTCCCTGAAGGCGATGGATGCCCTCAGTCCGCCGCCTCAGGTCTCTTTGAGCTCATCGTTCAATCTCGTCGGCTTGACGGCGGATGATGAAACAAACCTGGGCAACCTCGATGGAGGTGGCTACAGCTATTCGATCAATGCGATCGGCGGAAGCGTCGTCTCGTGGGGAGCGTCGACTTTTGACCTCGGCCCCGCGGGCCAGCCCGATGCCGTCTCGGCTATCGGTCAAACGATCCTGCTACCAACCAGCTCTGCCACTTCCCTCCAGTTCCTCGCGTCCGGCGTAAACGGGGCACAGACCGGCACTTTCAAGGTCAACTATAGCGACGGGACGTCCACGAACTTCACGCAGTCCGTCAGTGACTGGGCAAACAACTCCTCCGAGCCGGGGGAGACGGTCGTGGCTACGATGAGTTACCGGAACGTCAACCAGTTCAATGGTAACGGCCGGGATTTGCGGACGATGTACCTTTACGGCTACAGCTTCGCGCTGGACGCGAGCAAGCAGGTTGTCAGCGTCACGCTTCCCACCAGCGGCAGTATCAAAATCCTGGCGATGAACGTGAGCTAGGTCCGACCCAGGAAGGAGAGCCCAGACGCCAACGGGGGCAGCGAACGATTCTCGCCCGGCGGTCGGTCACGCCGCTTTCGCTCACGAGATCGTGATGGTTCCTGCGCACTCCGTTAGCCGTGAGGCGCAGGCTCTGTCGCGAGCCGGCCGGCGTGGAGAGTCAGCCAGGCGGTCGGGGTCAGCACGAGCAGGAAACCCAGGAGAGTGGACGGAGTGAGAACGCGTCCCTCGATGGCGATGTCGTATCCCATCGCGAAGACCACCTGCATCAGGCTCAGGACCGAGATCCGGGCGGGAGGCCCCGAGGCAAAGGCCTTCGTCAGGAGAACCTGGCCAATCGTCCCCGTCAGACCGACGCCCAGGAGCATCAGGACGGCAGCGTTGTCCGGGCTCGATCTCGAGACGAGGCCCGGGTGAAAACCGACCCAGACCGAGAGAACCAGGCTGGCCAGCCCGGAGAAGTGGGCAACCACCGCGCGGGCGTCCACTTCGCGAAGCCGGTGCAAGCCGAGCATCGCCACGGCCGTGGTGAACGAGGCGAGCAGCGCGATCAGCACCGCGACGTTTCCCTGCCCCGACAGGTAGGGACGCTGGATCAGCACCACCCCCACCACCCCGCTCGCCACGCAGAGAAGATCGATCCCGATCTCGCTCCGCTTCAATTGCCTCAGCGAGAGCAGCACGATCCAGAGCGGATAGGTGTTCGTGAGGGTCAGCACATCCGCCACGGGCAAATGGGTGAGAGCATAAAACGTACAGACCAGGCTGATCGTCCCGGCGATGCTGCGAATCCAGAGTGTGCGGGGTGTCCAGAGAACCAGCCTGGCTCCGCCCAGCCAGGCCAGCGCCACCGAGAAGACGAAGCTGCACAAGATCCGGAACAGGGCGATCACGAGCCAGTCGCAACGCGGCCCCACGGCGTGCGCCAGTGCGCCCATCGAGGCGAAACAGAAGGCTGCGGTGATCATCCAGATCGCCGGCATCCGGTCATTGAATTCAGGCCGCATCGCCATGGCAGACCAGGCTATCCTCTGGCGTACCCGCCGGTCCAGGCCCCCATCGGCCGCGACTCGCCGGGAAAGTCCCGATCGCAAACCTCGCGTTGACGGGCCCGCTCGGATACCCTGGAATGGTCCGGATGATCCTCCCGCATCCATGAAATGACGATCATGTCCCACCGGCTCGATGAGGACACCACGTGATGCCTCCCCTGTCCATGATGATCGCACTGCTCTTGCCCATCCTGGCAAATTCGCTTCAGCAAGTCGACTCCCTTCAAACCGTCGCCGAACGGAGCGGACACAAGGCAACGGCGCGGCACGGGGAGGTCGTGGCACTCTGCCAGGAGCTCGCCAGGCGATACCCGGCCGCGTACTACACCGAACTGGGCAAGTCGGCCGAGGGACGTCCCCTGCCTCTCCTGGTTCTGGCCGATCCACCGGTTCGCAGCCCTGAAGAGGCCGCGCGGTCGGGCAAGCTGGTCGTGCTCGCCATCGGCAACATCCACGCCGGGGAGGTCTGCGGGAAAGAAGCCTTGCCGATCCTGCGCGCGAGATCCTCGAAACTCCTCATCACCCGCTTCTCAAGAACCTGGTCATCGCGCTGGCCCCGATCTACAACGCCGACGGCAACGAGCGCGTGTCGAAGCAGAACCGGCCGGGCCAGAACGGTCCCGAGGAGGGGATGGGCCAGCGGGCCAATGCTCGAGGCCTGGATCTGAACCGCGACTTCATCAAGCTCGAGGCGCCCGAGACCCGGGCGCTCGTCCGGTTCTTCAATACCTGGAAGCCGCACCTGTTCATCGACACCCACACGACCAACGGCTCGCACCATCGCTACACGATCACCTACGAGGGGCCGAAGAACCCCGCGGGCGACTCCCGCATCATCGCGTTTGCGCGGTCCGAGTTCTTTCCCGAGGTCACCCGCGAGTTCGAGAAGAAGACCGGTTTACAGGCCTACTACTACGGCAATTTCAACCGCGATCATACGAAATGGACGACCTATCCGGCCGAGGGACGGTACGGCGTGACCTATGCCGGCATGCGGAACCGGCTGGCGGTTCTTTCCGAGGCCTATGCCTATGCCCCCTACAAGGACCGCGTCCTGGCGACCCGCGACTTCGTCCGCGAGTGCCTGATCCAGGCGGCCGCCCGGAAAGACAAGATCATGGGTCTGCTCAGCGACGCCGAGCGCGCGGTGGTGAACGCCGGACCGGAGCCAGGCAAGGTGGAGCTCGTGCCGATTCGCTCGGAGCCCCGGCCGCTGGCCGGCACCGAGCCGATCCTGGGCTACGAGGAGCGCGAGGAGAACGGCCGGTGGGTCAAGACGGACACGCCCCGGGACTACCCTGCGCAGCTCCTTCATGACTTCGCGGCCACCGAGACCGTCGTCCGCCCCTATGCCTACCTGCTTCCTCCCCGGTTTGACCACGCGCTGGCCACGCTCCAGCGGCACGGCCTCGATGTCCAGGAGTTGCGCGAGGACATCGAGCTTGACGTGGAGCGTTACCAGGTCGAGGAGGTGGGCAAGCGGCCGTCGCGGGGCTGGGATCGCCAGGAGGCCGTGGAGCTGCGCGTGACCCCGCACCAGGAGTCTCGGCGGGTTCCTGCCGGCACGCTCCTGATCAAGACGGCCCAGCCGCTGGGCAACCTCGCGGTCTACCTGCTCGAGCCGCGCTCGGAGGACGGCCTTGCCTCCTGGAACCTCTTCGAGGACGTCAAGGCCGGCAGCGAGTTTCCGGTGCTTCGCCTGCCCCGGCCCGTCCCGATCACCACCACCGGAGCCGAGCTGCTGGCGGAGGAGCGGAAGCATGACCTGCCCATCACCTTCGATCTGGCGCGAGGCCGAGGGGGAATGCTCTCGGGCTCCACGGTCTCTCCATCCTGGCTGGACGGCGACCATTGGCTGCAGGTCCGCGAGGGGAAGCTTTACAAGGTCGAGGCCGCGACCGGGCGATCGAGTCCCTTCCACGATCCGGACGCGCTGTTCCGGAGGCCTGAAGCGGCTGCCAACCCTGGATGAGAGCACCGCCCGGTCGATCGCCCGGGAAACGTCGTTCGAGATGGACCCCGCGCACAAGGGCTTCCTTTTCCGACACAACGACGATCTCTACTACGCCACGCTCGACGGCGAAACCGCGGTCCGCCTGACGAACCATCCCGGCCCTGAGCAGTATCCGCAGTTCAGTCCGGACGGGCGTTCGGTCGCCTTCATCCGCGACCACGACCTGCACGTCGTGGACATCGCCGCCCCGACCGAGCGGGCCTTGACCTCGGGCGGAACCGAGAATCTGCGGCACGGGATTGCCGACTGGGTCTACTTCGAGGAGATCTTCAATCGCCACTGGCCGGCCTACTGGTGGAGCCCCGACTCGAAGCGAATTGCCCTGATGGAGTTCGACGACGCGGCCGTGGGCACGCTCACGATGCTGGATGACACCCGGAGCCCTCGCAAGGTTGAACAGAACAAGTATCCTCGCTCCGGCGAGCCCAACCCGAGAGTCCGGCTGGGGATCGTCGATGCCGGCGGCGGCGCCGTGCGATGGGCCGACCTGTCGGGTTACTCGAGCGACGCGTTCCTGATCAGCCAGGTCGCCTGGTGGCCCGACAGCTCGGCGGCCACCGCCTGCATCCAGGACCGCGTCCAGACCTGGCTCGACCTGGTCAAGATTCCGGCCGAGGATCCCAGCCCGAAGCCTCAGCGGCTGTTCCGCGAGACGACAGGGGCCTGGATCGCCGACCCCGATCCGATCACGTTCCTCAAGGATGGCTCGTTCCTCTGGCTGAGCGAGCGCGACGGCTGGAAGCATCTCTATCACTACGCGGCCGACGGCACCCTCAAGGACCGGGTGACCTCCGGCCCATGGGAGGTCCGGTCGATCGCGAAGGTTGACCCCGAATCGGGCTGGATCTACATCACCGGCACCCGCGATGCCCCCATGGCGCCCAATCTCTACCGGGTGAAGATCGGCGGACCGATCGAGCGGCTGACAAAGGGACCGGGCAGCTACCAGGTCAGCCTCAGTCCCGACGGCCGCAACTACCTGGCGACCTGGTCGGACATCCAGACCCCCTCCAAGCTCAAGCTCTTTGCTTCCGACGGCAAGCTCGTTCGGACCGTAGATTCCAATCCTGTGCACCGCCTCAAGGACTATCGGTTCGGGCCGCGCCAGCGCGTCCAGATCCCCACCAGCGACGGCTTCCTGCTCGAGGGGGATCTCATCCTGCCCCCCGACCTGGACACGGGGAAGAAGTACCCGGTCTGGTTCATGACCTACGGCGGACCGCACACGCCCATGACCAGCGACGGCTGGCAGGGCGACCGGCTCTGGGATCAGGCACTGGCCAGCGAGGGGTTCATCGTCTTCCACCTCGACCCGAGAAGCGCCAGCGGCAAGGGGGCCGTGTCGGCGTGGAAGGCCTACAAGCGGCTCGGGGTGCGCGAGCTCGAAGACATCAAGGAGGGCATTGCCTGGCTCAAGCAGAGACCCTATGTGGACGGCTCCCGAATCGGCATGAGCGGGCACAGCTACGGCGGCTTTATGACCTCGTTCGCCATGACCCATTGCGACCTCTTCGCCGCCGGAATCGCCGATGCTCCGGTGACCGACTGGCACGATTACGACACGATCTACACCGAGCGGTTCATGGGCTTGCCTCAGGACAATCCCGAGGGCTACGACGCCAGCTCCGTGGTCAAGGCCGCCGGCAAGCTCCACGGCAAGCTGCTGATCATCCACGGAGCGATCGACGACAACGTTTCGGTTCGAAACACCATGCGGCTCGTCGAGGCACTTCAGGCGGCCAACAAGGACTTCGAGCTGATGATCTACCCCGGCTCGCGGCACGGGATCTTCAACCCCCATTACACCCGGCTCCAGATCGAGTTCATCCGGCGCACCCTGGCTGGCCAGCGCAAGCCGGAGTCCTCCCCTGCCTCGCCGGTGGCCGGGAGCGTGAAATCCCACGTCCACGGAGCCCAGTGACGCCGGAGCGGACCCACCAACCATAGCGGCCCGGGCGTGGTTCGCTCGCATTGACCGGAAATGGGATCAAGAGGGCCTTACGCTCCTGCGCCCAGGTGTCAGCCACGTCCACGGGATCGGCATGTGCCACAGTGAAAAACGTTTCAGAACGCTGAAAAAAGGCGTTGCTCTCTTTCAGGGAGGAACGGTAAGAAGGACATAGGAGTGTTTGAATCGAGGACGGTGGAGGCCTGTCACTCGCCATCACCTGTCTGGTTCGCCATGGCCGCTCTGACCTGTCTGCCCCGGACCATGGTCTGGGTGCGACCTTGCTGGACGACCTGGCCGTTCTGATTCAGGATCTGACGATGCCAGGTGACGACGCCGCGACGGCCTCTCGCCTGGGGCTCCAGGGCTTCCACCCGGGAAATGACCTTGAGGGTGTCGCCGAAAACGACCGGGAGGAGAAATCTCCATTCCAGGATGGCCAGAAATGCCAGGGTGTCGACCCTCGGGGAATTGCTGATCAACCCCGTGGCGATGGCCAGAACGAGCAGGCCATGGGCAACCGGTCGTCCGAACGGACCTTGTTCCGAGAGTTGGTGGTTGCAGTGGAGAGGGTTGAAGTCTCCCGACAGTCCGGCGAACAGGACCACGTCGGTTTCGGTGACGGTTCTGCCCGGACTCTCCCATTCGTCGCCCACAACCAGATCATCCAGGGCAAGAATGTCACAGGAGCGTCGGGCCACGATCAACGAGCCTCATCCGAGGTTGAGCACGAATCCTGAGGAAATCGAGCGTTTGGAACGCCGTTTGAGGGCGTTGAATGCCCGGATTGTGACCGCTCTTTTCAGGACGGTCAAGTCGTACGATTGAACACTACGCCTTTCTTGACCAAGATGATGTTCAGCGCGTTTCCGTGAAGCGATCTGGTCTTCAGGTCGGTCAGGACGCTCGGTGATCCTGACAGCGATCGCGGAGTAGCGGAACATGAACGGATGAAGGAGGGGTAACGGCGATGCCTCGGCCCTATCGTTTTATCATCGCGGACGACGAAAAGCCTGTCGCCGCCGGTTTGCAGGATCAACTCGAAGCCTTGGGCTACGATGTCGTGGCCGTGGTCAACGATGGTCAGCGGGCCGTGGAGATGTGCCGGCGCGCACTCCCGGATGCCGTCTTCCTTGATATCGAGATGCCTGGAATGGATGGCCTGGCCGCCGCGAGGCAGATCGCGGAGGACCCGGGAACTCCCGTGATCATCATCACGGCCCACGGGCATCCCAATCTCATCGATCAGGCGGTCGAAGATGGCGTGGTCTCCTACCTGCTGAAGCCCGTGACCAACCCGGGATTGCACGCGGCCATCGAGGTGGCGGTCGCCCGCGCCAGAGAACTTCAGGTGCTCCAGGAGAACGTCGACCATCTGAAGATGACGCTCCGCGAGCGGAAGCTGATCGAGCGCGCCAAGGGAATTCTGATGTCTCGCAGACACCTCAGCGAGAACGAGGCGTTCCGGCTGCTCCAGCGCCAGAGCCAGGACCGCCGGATCCCCATGGCCAAGCTCGCGGAATCGATCATCCAGACCGACGAGCTTCTCGAGGCTCCGAGCCAGGCCGGGAATGTCGAATCCCCGACCGCTCCGGCGACCGTCGAACGATCGCCGATCGGTGAATAGTGTTTGACGCCGCCCTTCCCCTCGGTTAGTCTTGGCGAAGAGAGTCCCGGGGATCCGATCGACCGCGGATGGCGTCGGTCCCCCTTCTGATGTGCTTCGTCTCGGTGCAGGATGGGAACATGGACGGTTCGGACGGGATTCTCTCCTCGTCGGAGAGGTCCCGTCTGGTCTCAATCCTCTGCGGCTCTCGATCTCGAGGCCGTCTCCCAATCCACTCGTTCGGTCTTGCAGTCCCCAGTCGATTCTCTGCTCAAGTCAAGCCGATCAACGTGGGAGCCAGGCATGCCTCTGCGTAGCTTCAGCACAGACACTCTTCGGTTTGCAGTCGGCAAGAGCCCTCAGGAACTTGCCCAGTTCATCGAGGGCCACGTCAACCGGGTGGCAAACGGCAGGATCCGCGATCTTCACGTCGTCTACTCGGAAGACCGGATCATCCTCCAGGGACGCTCTCGCACCTACCATGCGAAACAGCTTGCCCACAAGGCCGTGCTCGACCTGACCGATGGCCACCCCCTGCTGGCCAATCAGATTGTCGTTGCCTGACGAACGGCGGACCGGCTCGCCGATGGCCGTGTCCTCCTCCACCAGACTCATCTGGTCTCGCTTCCGGCTGCCACTCCAGGCTTGACCGGACCCTTCTTTCACGATCGACAGAAATACCTGCCATGGATGTGCATCTCGAAGGCAAGAGGCATCGTGCGGCATCGCCTGCGAGCGAGCCGATCCCGATCGATCAGGGCGAGCTTCGCTCTTTGCTGTCCAGCCTCAGCCATGAGCTCTGCCGCCCGCTGGTCTCGCTGCGTGCGGGCTTCGATCTCCTGCTGCAGGACTCCAGCAGGGTGACCAGCGATCAGCGCGGGCATCTCCTGACCATGGTTTCTCTCTGTGATGACTTGCTTCGACTCACCCGCGGCTATCTCGACTATGCCGGGCTCGTCAACGGCTCACGCGTCCCCTCGTATGGCACGTTCTCGCTGGGAGCCATCATCCGGGAGATCGATCGCCAGTTCCGGGGCGTGGCCCAGACCGCGGGACTGGGCTGGGAGACCTTTGCCGACGAGCCGGAGGCGCAAGTGGTCACGGACGCCTCGCTTTGCCAGCAGATCTTCGGCAATCTGGTTTCCAACGCCATCAAGTACACACCCCGGGGCGGCCACGTCCGGGTCGAGTGCCATGCTGGTCCAAAGAACTGGTGCGTGGCCGTCATCGACGACGGCGCGGGAATTCCCAGCGAGTCGCTCGACCGGGTCTTCGAGCCTTTCTTCCGCCTTACTCGCGACGAACACTCGCGAATCGAGGGCAACGGCCTCGGCCTGTCGATCTGCCGCGAGCTGACCGAGCAACTCCGCGGCACGATCGTCCTCGACTCGACACCCGGCGCCGGCACGACCGTGAAGGTCCAGTTCCCCCGCAAGCCCGCCCAGAGCGCGACCGTAGGAACGTCTCCCAGGCTTGCCCCGGCCCGGGTCCGGCGGGAGACCGAGGGCCCGCCCATCGCGCGATGACCCGGGAGCACGCTCCCTCCGCCACTACCATGAGATGACCGCGCGTTCCAAGGGGGCGGGAGTCGTGGCGGTGGATCCGTCGGGCCAGCGAACTCGCTACCGCTCCTGTCTCTACGAGCCGCCGATGGCCGGGGCTGACAGGCGGATCGTGGTTCCCTCGCCGGGCTGGCTCTCGAGGGTCACGGTGCCGCGGTGGCGTCGCCAGATCCCCCGGGCGATGGTCAGGCCGAGCCCCAGGCGATCAGGCTTGGTCGTGAAGAATGGCTCGACGGCGTGCTCCATCACGGCTGGCGTCATGCCGCTTCCTCGATCCCGGATTTCCAGGATCACCCAGTTACGAAGGCCGGTCAGGGAAGCGATGGTGATCGTTCCTGTCCCGCTGGGAAACGACTCAACGGCATTCTGGAGAAGCTGCCTGAGCATGATCCGAAGCGGTTCGGACTGGCCTCGGATCCGTGGCACGGGCGCCAGCTCGAGAGCCCAGCTCGCGGCCGGGCCCAGCGTGTCCTTCTCGGCGGTCACGAACTCCGAAACCAGCGGAACAAGATCGATTTCCTCGGTCGGCCAGACGGACGGAGCCTGGTCGATGGAGGTCAGGTCGTGGCTGAGATCGATCAGGCGCCGGGTGATGGTCGAGGCCTCCATCGCCGTACGGACCATGGTTTCGATTCGCTCCGACGCCTCGTCCGAGCCGAGCTCACCGCGGTTGCTCAAGGTGCGGAGGACCTCGCCCTGACTGACGATCGTGGACAGCGAGTTGATGACCTGGTGCCCGACCGCCGAACAGAGGTGACCCAGGAGCGGCTTCAGATCCAGTTTCTCCATCAGGTCATCCTGGGCCGCGGCGGCCCGTCGTACGGGACTTCGGGAGGGCGAGAGGCTCGTGCCAAGCCCTGGGGGCATCGGGATCGGCGGGAGCCAGCCCTGATCTCTTTTCGGTTGATCAGCGGTCTTCGGTCAGCGGATGATCCGAGCCTCGACCCAGTCGGCCAGATCGCGAACGTCGCCACGGTCGCCGAATTCCGTGATGAGGAATCAAGGAGCTTTGCCTTCGAGACGTCAATATCGAGCGCCCGCGGAGTGTCGCGAGAGGTCATGGGCGGCGTGGCGACTTGCGGCTGACCATCGGTGAGCACCCGGAAGACGACGCTGCCGAGCGGTCCCGCCCGATCATCGACCCCGACCAGCGCCTGAAAGCGGCGGTCGCCGGGCTTCAGCTTGTAAGCCAGCAACGTACGGCTCTGAGTGCCCAGGCCCCGTTCATAGACCTGGCCTCCGAGCTGAAAGTGACGGCCGTCGACGGTGCGATCGACACGAAAGGGCCGGGTTGGACCGAGGAAGGCCACATAGTTCTCACCATCCACTTTCCTCTCAGAGAGATAGGCGACGGCATCGGTTCGGGGGTCCAGCCGCACCAGGTCGCCGATCGGAAATCGGATCGACTGGCCGAACCGGGTGGTGGCGACGATCTGTCCCTTCTCGAGCTTCGCGCCGGTCACTCCGAGCCGTGAACCGTCGGACAGGGTCACTTCCAGAAAGTCGGACGGGGGACGGGGGTAGGAGACGACCGCGGGATCAAAGCCCAGCCCGACCACTCCCGTGCGATCGATCTCGACGGCCTTCCCATCCACCTGCAGCTTGATGGCGCGATCGTCCATGCCAAGAAAGCCACCGGTCATCCGGTCTCCATTGGCCAGCCAGACAACTTCCGTGGACCTGGGTTCGCTCCTCACGCGGTCCCAGAGCTGATCGAACGCCTCGGACTCGCTCGGTGCAGTCAGCACCAGGCCGAGAACGCTGTCGAGGGGCACGGTCAGCTTGCCGAGGGCCGAGTGGGACTGGACATCGAGTGTGGTCTCGGTTGTCGCCCCGACGATCACTCGCCTGAGCCGGTCTCCGTCAGGAAACAGCAGGTGAGAGCCCTCGGCCGTCTCGGGAGCGGTCCCCGTAGGGCGGCCCAGCTTCACCAGTGAACGAAAGGGAACTTCTTCCCGAGAGCCTTCGGCACCCGCAAGCGTGATCCGGTCGGCGGACAGGGCCGCGATCCGTCCCGAGACCGTGCGGCCATCGACGGTCAGTCCGGTATAGACCGGCTCGGAGGCGACGTCGGAGCTGTCCGCCGCGTCTGTTCTCGAAAGTCCGGCAGCCAGGACGAGAACAATCGCTAGCAAGCCCGGCGCGGCTCGGGGATGGAAGAGACAGTCCGGGCGGGTGAAGGACATGGAGACCTCGACCTTCTTGGCTCAACGCTGGAAAATGGGCAGATAGTTGTTTGGGATCTGCAAGATGATCAGCGCCATGGCCGTGCCGTACTCGTTGCAGATGCTGTCGGTCCAGTATCCGGCCGCGGACTGGCGGTGGATCAATTCGGAGCGGATCGCCGGGTACCACTCGTTCCAGTCGTCTCCGCCCCGAATCCACATCGCCTGGGCGGCGTAGTAGTGGCCGTAGTAATAGTGGCTATACCGGCTGCCGAGCTTGATCTCCCTCATGTACTGGCGGAGGTAGGAGACGCCGTCGCGAACCTCCTTGTTGTCATACTCTCCCGCGCTCTGAAGTGCAACCACGCCCGCGGCCGAGCGGGGAAACGCGCTGGCGCCTCCCTGGAGCATGTAGCGGAAGCCGCCATCGGGGTTCTGCGACTGCTTGACGTACCGGATGCAGGCGTCGACGGTCTCCTTGGGGACGTAGAGCCCGGCGTTCCGGGCGGCCCGCAGGGCGTTGATCTGGCAGATCGTCACCGAGAGGTCGGCATCCCTGCGAACGGGCTGATAGCGCCATCCCCCTTCATTATTCTGCGTATCGATGATCAGGCGGACGGCCTTCTGGAGCTTCTCGCGGATCTCCGGTCGGTGCGTCATGCCGTACGCCTCGGCCAGGAAGAGGGTGCCGAATCCGTGCGAGTACATCGGCCCGTGGGTTGACGACGACGGGACGGCGATGAAGCCCGATGGCGACGTGTTCTCCATCACATAAGCGAGAGCCTTCTCGACCTGGGTGCCATACGGGCCACGGCCGGGAGTGGACCCGGCGGACATGAACGCCAGCCCCGACAGACTGGTGACCGCGATGTTGCCGCGATAGGTGCCGGTTCCGAACGAGCCGTCGGCATTCTGCGACCGGGCCAGCCAGGCCAGGCCGTTCTGGATGGCCCGATCGGTATCCGGGCGTGAGCATCTCGAGCGTACCTTCGGGAACATCCCCGCGGCGAGACTCGCCGAACGTCCCCACGGATTTCGTCTTCTCCTTGTCCTTGTCGTCAGCCCTGGATGAGCCCGTCCCGAGCGCGAGCATGGCGCCCGCCATCAGCAGGGAAACCACGTGTCCTGGGCCCAGAGAACCGAGTGAGAGCGATCTCGACGTCATGGCTCATTCTCCCCGGACCAGCTTCTGCTTCGCGACGGAAAGGTAATAGCGGCGGATCAGGTCTTGCTTGGTGGGCAAAGCATCTTCCTTGAACACGTTTTCCATCTCCTGGCGGAGCTCGGCGGGGAGGTGGCCCCAGATGTCCTTGCCGCCGGCCAAGGCGTGGCGGTCCGAGGGCTTCGGCGGGTTTCGTGGCAGGGGCTCCGCCGGCGTTGGCACCCGGAGTCTGCCCGGGCTGATTCCCTGGTTTCTGGCCCTGCTGACGCACCTGCCGCATGGCCATCGATCCCGACGAGCCGGACTGACGCATCTGCTCGATCAGGGTTTCGATCTGCTTGACAATTCGCTTCTGTTTGGCCTGCGTATCCTCGCCGGTCTCGGGCTTGCCCAGCCGTTGCTCGACCTCTCTCATCTCCTTGATGAGCTGGCCCATCGCACCGTCTCCCTCCTCTGGCCCGGACCGGTTCTTCTTCCGTTTCTTGCCGGCGAACTCCTCGAGCCGCTCGTCGATCTCCTTGTCCTTGTCCTGAAGGCCTGGATCCTTGGGCCGGTCCTTCGTCTTCTCCTTGTCTCCGCCGCCGGGAGCCGGCGGGGCGGGCTCGGACGGCTCGCCGGGCTGGGGATGTCCCCGGCGCCGCTCGTCGGGAGCCGGTTCATCCTTGGTCTCGCCCAGCTTCTCCAGCAGATCGTCAAGCTCCTTGTCCTTGGACGACACGTCGCCGGCGCCCTCCTTCGGGGTATCCGCGGGTTTCGAGGGCTTGCCGGCGCCGGCCGGGGCCTGGGCATCCAGTTTCGTCCCGGTGCGCGATCCTTCAGGCTTGGCCTCCTTGCCGGGCTGTTCCGCATCCTTGGCCGGCTTGCCCGGCCGGTCGGGCTCGGCCAGCTTTTCGATCAGCGAATCGAGAGCCTCGTCCTTGTCCTTGGACGTTCCGGGCTCCTGGGCCGAGGCCCAGGAGCACCAGACGATCGCGGTCGCCAGTGCGAGACCAGAGACCAACGCGCGATTCAGAATTCGGATCATGTTCATTCCTCTCCATCGTCCCATTTCGGCCGGGTCAGGTCGCGGACGAGGTCGGCCAGAGCCCCCTGGTCCGTCGCGAGCCGATCGGCTTCCCTGGTCTGCTCGGGCGTGAGTTTCTGGTTTCGACGACGTAGCTCATCGAGCGCTTCGGTCCGCTCGTTGATCTCTTGCTGGAGCGTCTTGAGCATCTTGAGCTGGGCTGTCGCAGGGATGCCGTCGCCGCCCCCACCTCCACCTCCGCCGCCTCCGCCTTGCCCGCCCCCGCCCTGCTTGGCGTTGTCGGCCTTGAGAGAGTCGATGAGCTGGTCGAGCCGGTGGGCGGCAGAGCGAACGGCCTTCTGGGTCTCCTGGTCGGTCTTCAGCGACTGGAGGCGCTCGGCGGCGGTGCTCATGCTCTCGCCGGCCCTCCGCAGTGTGAGCGAGAATACGGGTGCCCCCTCGAGCTGCTCGATCAGCCCCGCGGTCTCGTCCTTCAGCCCCGCCTGCACTTGCCCCAGTCCGCGGACCCCCGTTCGCTGGGCAATGGTCAGCTTGCCGTTCGACTGGAGGCGAAGGTTCTCGTAGCTGTCGGTATCGGTCGCCATCTTGCTCTGGCGCTCGGCCATGGACTTGAGCTGGTCGCCCATCCGCGCGAGCTGCTCCATGGCCAGCCGCTCCTCGGCTTCCTTGCGAAGGTTATCGAGCTCTTCCTGAGCATCGTTGAGGTCGGCGAGCGCTTCCTCCTCGTTCTTGTCCGCGTCGTCGCCTTGATCCTGGTCGAGCTGGTCCTGGGCCTTGGCCATCTTACCCTCGGCGTCGCTTGCGGCCCGGCCGGCTCGCTCGGCGTTCAGCTTGGCCAGGCGCTGGAGCTGGCGCTTCAGCTCCTTCTGGATCTCTGCCTGCTCCTTCGCCAGCTTCTTGAGCTGGTTCTGGCGCTCCTTCGCGTTAGAGTTCTTATTGGCGTCGCGCGTTGACTTGAGGTTCTGCGCCTGGCGCTTGCGGAGCTCGCGCATCTCGGACTCGGCCTTCTTCAGCTCCTTCACCAAGCGTGACAGCTCGCGCTCGCGCCGGTTCTGAACCGAGTCGACAAGCTCGCGCAGTTCCTGACGGGCCGTCTCCTGGCGGCCTCGGGCCTGGCCCATCTGGTTCTTTTCCAGCTGGTTGGCGGCCTCACCCATCTTGGCCGAGGTTCCCTGCTTGCGGCTGTTCTCGGCCGCGTCGCGCATCGCCGAAGAGGCCAGGGGATCCGACTCCGCGAGCCGCTTCGAGAGCTCGTCCATGCGTTCCAGGAGGTCCTGCAATCCCTTGGCGACCTCGCTCTGGCGTCCAGCGAGGTTTCCCAGCTCGGCTTTCTGCTCGGGCGACAGCGATTCCGCAGACTTACCCATCAGGTCGGGCTTGGTGGCAGCCTCTGCGGACTGCTTCATTGTCTCTTCCTGCTTCTTCAGCAGGCTCTGCGCATCCTTGACCACGCCGCGATAGGTCTCGAACTCGCTGAGGCCGTCGAGCATCTTCTGCAGTTCGTCGGCGATGGCCTTCTGGTTGGTCTTGGCCTCGGCAAGCGACTTCCTGGCAGCGTCCAGGGGAGAGCCGGCCTGCTCGGGCCTGGCTGCGGGGGGCTGCCCGGCAGCCTTGTCCGCGCCGCGGTCCAGCTTGCCCGATTCTCCACCCGATGGTGAGTCCTTGGACTCTTGACCCTGAGATTGCTTCTGTGTGCCACCCTGCTGGTCCTTGCCGGCGCCCTGCTCTTTCTTGCTGGCGCCCTGCTGGTCCTTGCCGGCGCCTTGTTGATCCTTGCCGGCACCCTGCTCATTCTTGCTTGCGCCCTGCTGATCCTTGCCGGATTGTCGATCCTGGTTTGGCGCGGCGGATTCGCTCCTGGACTCGCCCGGTTTTGAAGCCCCCTGGGACGGTGATTCGGGGATCTGCTCGAGGCTCTTGCCGGCACGCGTGAGCCCTTGCTCGGCCGGTTCCACGTGGCGGTCACGAAGCATGGCGAGGCGCTCGAGCATGTTCTGCATTTGCTGCTCGGCCTCGGGATTGGTGATCTTGAAGTTGCGGAGGTCGTCGAGCATCCGCCGCAGCTTCTGCTCCAGTCCCTCGTCGCGGTTGTTCATCCTGCTGCCCACCTGCCGCTGGATGAGCCCGGCGTTGGTGAGGTCTTCGCGCTGGGGACGAGGGAGGCGATCGGTCCTGGCCAGAGTGCGAGCGGCTTCGTCGACCGGGGTGATCGCCTGCCGCTGCATGGAGAGGATGCGCGAGATCTCCTCGCGAAGCTCTCGCCGCGCGTCGTCGAACTGACGTGCGGCGTCTTCCTTGGAGACGATCCTCAGTCGAATCTCGCGGCTCTTGCCCAGGTTGGGGCCCTTAATCGAGTCGAAGTCGCGGGCGTCGGCGTAGAACGTGATGATCGAGCCGACCGCCAGCTTCAGGGGCGCCAGGTTCCATTCGTGGGCCAGCTCCTGATGCTTGACGAACGTGGTCTGAGCTCGCCCGGTCTCATCGCTCGGGGCCGACCAGAGGGGGATCGCCACGGCCTCGTGGGGCTCGGAGTCCCCCGTCGCAACCTTGTACATCAGGCGGGCGGAGTGGAGGCCGAAATCGTCGTCCAGCTCGACCCGAACCGGGATCACGGCATCGGCAGGGACATCGCGGTCGGTCTTGGGCTCGGCGATGACGACGCGGGGCGCCTCGTCCTTGAACATCCGGGTGTCGTAGTGCACGGTATCCCGGTTCCGGAATCCTTCGGTGTCCTCGATATCGAACCAGAACGCCACGTTATCCTTGACCGGGAAGCTGGTCCGGAAGCCGGTCCGGTTCGGATTGAAGGCGACCGGCTCGGAGGCCGCCTGCTCGCCAAGGTGCAGCCGGGCCGCGACCAGAGGCTTGTTGGCCTGGGCGTCGAGCTCGATCCTCGTACCCTCCAGGACCCGGAACGAGGTCAGGCCTACGGCCAGGGTCTGCGTGGGAACTCCCGTGTACGAGGGCGAGATCAGCCGGATGGTCAGGCGGTTGAGCGCGGGGGAGGAACCACCTTGACCTCGACGTCACAGATCGAGCCGGTGTCGTCTCCGCCCGCGACCGAGAACTTGAATGGCTGGTTGACGGTCTCGATGCGGCCGTGGAATTCGCCGCCCTCGGTGGCGCGGAGCGGCTCGGTGACCACCTCCCCGTCAGCATAGCTGTAGGTCACGCGGGCCGAATCGGGAATCCGATCTCCCGGGCGAACCTGGACCGAGAGCGTGAAGGAGTCACCTCGTGCGATCTTGAGAGTCGTGCCGTGATCGCTCAAGGACAGGTGGGTCTGCTGCGGCCAGCGGTCTCCGCCCCAGGGCACGAAGAGCCGCCGCAAGGCGATCCGCGAGGAAGTGGGGGCGGCCAGACCGATCAGCAGGGCGAGGGCAACGGCCCCGGCGGCCAGGCCGGCTGCCCGGAGGATCGGCCGGTACTCGATGGCCTCGCGGAAGTCGATCGACCGAGTCTCCTCGATCGCCTGCTTGATGGTGGCCTCGCGAAGGGCCGGCGAGCCGAACCGCTCGTCCGAGGGGTTGAGACGGAGGAACTGGATCGTGCTGGCCAGACGGTCGTTCAAGCCCGGCCACCGCTGCTCGATCTTCAGCGCGATGTCCAGGTCTGCGAAGCGTACAACCAAGGGGCGGAGCACCAGCCGGTAGAGTACCCAGAGTGCGGCGCTTCCGACGACGATCAGGAGGGCGAGGCGAACGAAGACATCGAGGTGGAACAGCCAGTCCGCCAGGCCGGCCAGGATCACCAACGGCACCACTCCCGCAATGACCCAGCTCAGACCATGAAAGACGAGGAGTCGCCGCACCTGCCCGCGCAGCGCGGAGATTCGTGACTCCAGTGCACGCTCGCTCATCGACCCCTCCTGCCCCGGCTCTGCGGGACCTCAGCGGCGGAATTGATCGGAACGCGACCGGGACCTGGTTGACGTGGTGCGTGCCATGGCGTCGCGGTCAATCGTGGCAACCCCTTGAATCTGGAATCAGCACCGATCATACCATCTGCCTTCGCTTTCGGAGAATCCATTCCAGGGTGATCAGGGCGAGGAAGAGCCCGAGAACCGGCCAGGTATTCCAGAGTGGGATGGGCGGATCGGTGTCGAGCGGCACCTTCGAGGGCTTGGGCAGGTCTTGCAGCAGGCTCTCGGCAGTTAGCGGGGTATAGAACTTTCCCCCCGTCGTCGCGGCGACCCGGATCAGCTCGGGCTCGTTCATCTGCACTCTCTCGAACTCGCTGGTGGGGGCCTCGACCCGGAATGCCGCCGTTTCCTTGAGAATCGGCGGGGAGAGCAGTCGGACCTGGTAATCCCCCTCCGCCGCCTGGGGCAGTGCCCCCTCGAACACGTTCCTCGTGCCGGGGACCTGGTTCAGCGTCAGTTTGCGGGGGCTCAGTCCATTGCGCTCTACCTGGACGGTGACCGTGCCGGTCGCCGGAGCCAGTGCGGGGTTGGGAAACCGGACGCGAAGCTGGATCGGCTGCCCTCGCTGGTATCGCCGGCGGTCGGTCTGGATCTCCGCCTGCCGCTGGCCAACCAGCTTGGAACGCGCCAGGAACCGGATCGCCTGCACCCAGAACCGGCCGAAGTAGCGGTCGCCGGAGCGGAACCGCCACCGCCAGGTGTCGTCGAACGCGTGGAACATCGCCTTGCCCGCGCCGGCGAACTGGTAGAGGTCGAGGGCCAGCTTCCCTTCGCTGCCGGTCACGGTGGGATGCTCGGCCAGCACCAGGGCGCCGGGCTTCTTCCGAGGCGCCTCGAAGTACCAGAAAAGCTCGGGCAGGTTCTGCCAGATCTGGGCGCTGGCGGCCTCGCTCTCACCGAATCGAAAGATGGGGCTCGACCGCCCCTCGACCGTCAGCTCGGGCCGGTAGGAGGTGATCGCGCTGCCCACAGCCGTCGGATTGCGGGCGTCAGCCAGCTCGATCGGCAAGAGCGTCTCGAGCGGGGTTCCCCGGTAGGACAGGGGATTGAACAACTCCCCCGCGATGAAGAGAATTCCCCCCCCCTTCTCGGTGACGAACTCGGCGAGGTTGTTCATCTGCGAGTAGCTCAGGAATCCCGGATCGGCGTCTCCCACGATCACCACATCCTGGGCGTAGAGCTCGTCCTTGGCGGCCGGGAAGGTGGGCAGGGCCGCGCGGTCCTGCTCGCTGTACTCAGGATCCGAGGAGAGGAGGACGACGCTCAGGTCAATGGTCTCCTCGCGCTCCAGGTAGTTCTTCAGGTAGCGGAACTCGTAGCGGGGCTCGCTCTCCACCAGGAGGACCTTGATCTTCTCCTTGCGGACGGTGACCACCCGTTCGATGCGATTGTTCTCGACCTGGAGCTCGCGCGGCCGGGGGTCGATCTCCAGGACGAAGGTCCGCTCCCCCTTGCCCTTGGGCCGATGCACCAGCTCCACGCGCTTGGCTTGACCGTCCGCGGGAGCCTCCACCTCGGTGCACGCGAGCTCGCGGGCCGCCTTGGGGTCCGGGTTCCCGGGATCGCGCTCCCTGAGCCGGACCTGCACCTTCTGCCCCTCGAAGCCCCTGGCCAGGAGCTTCGCCTGGAACCGAACCGCGTCGTCCTCGAACACGACGTCGTCCACCAGCAGCTCTGTCAGCTCCAGGTCGCGGGCCGGCTCCGCGCTGCCCAGCCCGATCGTGAACAGGGGAACCCCTTTCCGGGCCGCAAGCTCGGCGGCTTTGGGCAGGGGCTCGCCCTCGGTGGTCTGGCCGTCGGTCAGGAGCACGATCGCCGAGGGAGGCGCGCCCCGAAGCTCCGTGAGGACCTGGCGGGTGGCATCGCCCAGCCGCGACTGGCTTCCAGTCCCCTCCACCCCGCGCAGCTTCTCGATCGCCTGAGCGACTTCCTCGGGACGGTCCACCTCCGCCAGCAGCCGGGCCGAGTTCGAGGCGAGGTAGAGCCGGACCTTGTGCTGTTTCTGCAGCTCCTGGATGAGGCGGGCCCGATCCTTGAGGATCAGCCCCTTGGCGATGTCGATGCGCGAGGCCTCCGCCCCCGGGCGACTCCGGGGCCGGCACCGGCACGAGGCTCGCGGCCGTACCGGGGGCCGGGGCGATGGAGGCCTGGCGGGCCAGCGCCTCCAGCTTCGCTCGCGTCTCGGGCTGCTCGTACTGATCGGCGATCTGCCCGCTGGCCGAGTCATCCATCATGATCGTCATGTAGGGCAGCCCGGTTCGCTCCACCGAGAGCACCGCTTCGGAGATCATGAACACCAGGAGCAGCAAGAGCGCGATCCGGATTCCCGCGAGGACCGACTTGTAGAGCGTGGACGCCTTCCCTTCTCTCCGGTAGAGCCAGATGATCAGGCTGGAGCCTCCCAGAACCACCGCGATCAGCAACCACTGGGCCCAGGGTTGCTCGAACCGGAGATGGGGCGAGATCGCCTCACCGGCCTGCGGCGGAGGGACATTGAGCGCATCGGCCAGTTTCTGGAGTATCCAGTCCTTCACCGTCGGCAAGCCTCAATTCAGGCAATGGAATCGTGATGGCCGAACTTCCAGGCCAGGAAGGATTCCAGGAGAAGCAAGACGAGAGCGCCGTAGAGCAACGGGCGATGCAGCTCGCCGCGACGGCCCACCGACGCGGAGCTCTTTGTCAATTCTCGCCAGTTGGTCAAATGAACGAAGTTCCAGCCGGGGAGCCGCTGCTCGAGCGTGCTCTGGTCAAGCTTGGCCGGGTCGCTCTCCGCCGGATCGGGGTTGGCCGCAAAGGCGGTCTCGATCGCCGGCGTGGGGCCGATCCGCACCTGGTACGTGCCGGAGAGCTCGGTCTGCTCGAAATGGAGCTGGCTGACGCCGCCGGCGGCTTTCAGCCGGGTTACGACAGCCAGTCCCCTGGGGGTCACCACACTGGCGGACGCCGAGGCTGCGGAGGCTGGAAACGCCTGATCGTAGGGCTGCCCGATCTTGATGTTCCGCTCGGCGAGTCGCCCGGCCGCGGCCTGGAGGATCACCTGCTGCATGACCGGAGGATAGCTGTTGTGCAGCGGCCACGTCGTCCAACCGGCATCGGCCGACGTGGCCACCAGGATCACCTTGCCCCGCGCCCGCGGAGCCTCGATGACCGCGGGATCGCCGTTGTCGAAGGCCAGCGCAACCTGGGCGTTCGAGTCTTTGGGAATCACCAGCTTGTGATACTGCCATGTGAGCGCCCGGGTCAGCCCCGCCGTGACCGGGTCGGACTCGCCGCGGAACTCGGCCACCAGGGGATGCCGGTAACCCAGCGGATTGAAGCCGAAGGCAGCCTCCTTCTTGGCGGCGTTGCCGATGGGCGCACCGATCGCGGCTGGCAAGAGCCCCTTGCCGTCGGCGTGGAGCAGGCGGTTGTAATTGTCGGGAATCACCTGGTCTCCTCCAAAGATGACCAGGCCTCCCCCCTGCTTGAGGAAGTCTTCCAGCGCCGTGACCTCGCCCTGGCTGAACTGAGCCACGTTGCACAGGGCCACGACGTCGTAGGAGCCAAGCTCGCGGCCCGAGAGCTGCGACTCCGACACCACCTCCGCGCGGATCGCGCCGGGCTGCCCGGGAGACCCTTCCGTCGGAGCCAGCGCCTGGGCGAGATAGTCGGTCTCGGCCTGGAAGGGTTCCGACTTGAAGTGACCGTCCACGAGGAGCACGTGGAGCGAGTCGCGGACAGGCACGACCAGCCAGCGACGGTCATCCAGAGGCAGCGGATCGTTGTCCATCGCCACCTCGACGACGTGATCACCGGCCGTGCCGAACTGCTGGTTGAAGATGATCGGAACATCCTCGCCGACCGGCAGATCGACCGACTGCTCGGGGCCAACCCGCCCGTCCACCGTCAGCCGGACGAGCACACCCTCGGCTTTCGACGGGCCGAAATTACGGACCACCCCCCGCACCAGGGCCGTGGACCCTGCCGTCACCACCGGAGCCTCGATGCGCAGGTCCGTCAGCGCCCGGTTCTCGCTGCCGGCGCGGCCCAGGTCGATGATCACCGACCGGGGCCTTCGCGTTTCGAGCTTCTCGAGGATCCGGTCCAGGCCGTCCTTGCCGGCCGACTCCCGACGCCGCCAGCTCGTGCTCTGCAGATCGGTGAGGAAAATGATCTCCTTCTGGGGAATCGTCGAGACCTCGAGTACCCGGTCGATCGCCTCGAAGGTGGCCTGGAGATCGGTCGCCCCATGGGGGAGAACCAGCTCCTGGATCTCCTTCTGGACCTCGGCGAGATTGGGCGAGGGGTCGCCGATGACCACGCGGGGCGGCTCTCCCATCATGATGAGGCTAATGGCATCGCCCCGCCGCGAGTCCTTCACGAGCTGTGCCGCCAGGGCCTTGGCCTGGTCGAACCGGCTGGTACCGCCGGTCATGTACCCCATGGAGAGCGAGCCGTCGAGCACCAGCACGCGATGGGTTCTCCGGCCGGCGATCACGTTGCCGAAGGCCTCCAGGAAGGGCTTGGCCATGGCCGCGACGACCAGCAGGATCAGCAGGGTCCGCAGCGCCAGGAGCAGCCACTGCTCGATGCGAACTCGCCGCTGGTTCTTGCGGATCGCCTCCAGGAGGAACCGCATCGCCGCCCACCGCGTCTCCCGGAACTTCCGCCGGTTCAGAAGGTGGATCAGGATGGGAATCGAGGCGGCGGCCATGCCGGCAAGCAGGCCTGGATTGGCAAACTCCAGGGCCCAGACCAGCGGTAATGATGACAAGACATTCATGAGGCTTTTGTCCACGAATGACTCTGCCGGCAGGTCAGGCGGACCGAGCCGACCGCGAGGCCAGGTAGCTCGAAAGCGGAATCTCCAGACTCTGGTCGGTACGCAGGGGGACGTAGTCGATGTCGACCATGCGGCAGCCCTTCTTCAGCTCGTCGAGAAAGGAGCGGATCTCGGCCTGGTAGGCGCGCCGCAGCGCGTGCGGCTCGGTCAGGACGTCGGGGAGTCCCTCCAGGCCGCGAAACAGCGTGGTATCGCGAAACGGAAACTCCACCTCCGCCGGGTCGAGCACGTGAAAGACGATGACCTCGTGCCGGCGGTGGCGAAAGTGCTTCAGCCCGGCGATGATCCGGGCCGGATCGTCGAAGAAGTCGGAGAAGATCGCCACCACGCCCCGCTTCTTGAACCGTTCCGCCAGGTCGTGAAAGACCGCGCCCATGTTCGATTTCTCGCGGGCTGGGGTCACGTCGAGCACGTGGATCAGCTCCTTCAGGTGGGTGGGCTGGCTGGCCGGCTTGAGGTAGCGGCGGACCGCGTCGTCGAACAGCCCCAGCCCCACGGAGTCTTGCTGCTGGATGACCATGTAGGCCAGGGCCGCGACGACGAACTGGGCGTACCTCAGCTTGGTGACGTTCTGGCCGGAGGCATAGGCCATCGACTCGCTGGTGTCGAGCAGGAGGTAGAGGAGCAGGTTGGTCTCTTCCTCGTACTGCTTGAGGTAGAGCTTGTCGGTCTTGGACCAGACCTTCCAATCAACGTGGCGGATATCGTCGCCCGGCACGTACTCGCGGTGCTCGGCAAACTCGACCGAGAATCCGTGGTACGGGCTGGGGTGCATGCCCGCCACGTAGCCCTCGACGAGCAGCCGGGCCTGGAGGTCGAGCCCCTCGAGGCTAGCCAGCGTTTGCGGATCTAAATAGCTTTGGGAGTTTTCCACTTTGCTCCGCCTCGTGGTCATCGACCGGGATCGACTTGATCAGGCGATCAACAATGTCGTCGGGCTTGAGGCCCTCGGCCTCGGCGTTGAAGTTGGTGATGATGCGGTGCCGCAGCACGGGGCCGGCGACGGAGCGAATGTCGTCGATCGAGACATGGTAGTTGCCGTGGAGCACGGCCCGGGCCTTGGCGGCCAGAACGAGGTACTGGCTGGCGCGGGGGCCTGCGCCCCAGCTCACGTAGTCGCGGATGAAGGTCGGAGCCTCCTCCTTCTCCCGTCGCGTGCTCCTCGTCAGGCGGATCGCGTACCGCGCCACGTGGTCGGCCACCGGCACCTTTCGAACGATCTCCTGAAGCGCCAGAATCTCGTTGGCGGAGAGGACCTTGGAGACGAGCGGCTTGTGGATCGAGGTCGTCATCCGGACGATGTCGAGCTCCTCGTCCTCGGCGGGGTAATCCACCAGGATGTTGAGCATGAACCGGTCGAGCTGGGCCTCGGGCAGCGGGTAGGTCCCCTCCTGCTCGATCGGGTTCTGGGTGGCCAGGACGAAGAACGGGTCGGGCAGGCGATGCCGCTCGCCCCCCACGGTCACCTGCCGCTCCTGCATCGCCTCCAGCAGCGCCGCCTGGGTCTTGGGGGGCGTGCGATTGACCTCGTCGGCCAGCACGATGTTGGCGAAGACCGGACCCCGCAGGAACTTGAACTGCCGCACTCCGGTGGCCTTGTCTTCCTGGATCACCTCGGTGCCGGTGATGTCCGAGGGCATCAGGTCGGGGGTGAACTGGATCCGGTTGTAGGTCAGGTTCAGCGCGTCGGCCAGCGTGTGGATCATCAGGGTCTTGGCCAGGCCGGGCACGCCGATCAGCAGGCAGTGCCCGCGGGCGAAGATCGCGATCAGCAGCTCCTCGAGCACCGCGTGCTGGCCCACGATCACCTTGCCCATCTCGGCCTTGAGCTTGGTGAACGCGTCATTGAGACGCTGCACGGCGGCCAGGTCGTCGGCCTCCATCGGCTGGGAAGAATTCGTGTTGGCGTCGCTCACGCGGAGACCTCCGTCGTAATGGGGGTGAATGGCCCCCGGCGCTGTCCAGGCCGGCGGGCAAGGCACCTCAGGTAAGCTAGGTTTCTCTGGTTCCGGGCAAGAAAGTCGGCCGGCCACCTTCAGGGAACCGGGGGTCGATCGGGATCGGAGCCGGCGTCCCGCCGGGTCAGGGCCCACAGAGCCCGTGACGTTGCGACCAGGGCCCCCCGGGCGTCCAGCCGCAAGCTGACATCCGCAATCGTCGCCGGAAACACGAATCGCTGAACCAGGGCGCCGGTTTCCTGTCGCCGCATCACCACGGGCATGCTCTCCATCTCCTCCTCCGAGAGATTCGAGAGGCTGGGATAGGCCACGACGCACCGCTCCGACAGCGCGATCGACCAGTGGGCGTTCTCGGGGCCGACCAGGTGGGACGTCCAGAGGGGGGATCCATCGTCGATCGACAGCGCCCGAAGCGTTTGCTGGCTCGCGCAGTAGACGCGGCGGTCGTCGCAGGCGATCGCACCGAGCCGGTCGCTCAGGTCCTCGATCCCGAGCAAGGTGGACCAGCGCTTTGACCCGTTGACCGGGTCGAGTCGGATTAAGACCCGGCCTTCGTGCAGGACGAGCATGCGGTCGGCGTTCACGATCACCCGTGGGGGGCCGTTGACCGGCATCTCCGCGCTTTCGCGATAGGCCCAGGTAAATTGCCCACGGCTGAGCTCGTACTTCTTCACCGTGCGCCGGTCCGGCACGAGCAGAACATGGTCCTCGTCGATCGGCACCGGAGGCCGCTCGAGCGATTCTCCGTCCGCCAGCGGCGTCCGCACCACCTGCCTCCCGCTGTCGGTCTCCAGCACCAGGAGCTGGTTGGGATTCTGCACTTCAAGGACGGCGCGCTCCGGTCCGATCCAGAGCTTGGGGCTGATCGTGCTGCCCGGCGCGGAGAAGGACCAGTCGAGCGCTCCGCTTTCACCGTCGATCGCGATCAGCTCGTGCTCGCCACGCAGGCAGAAGACGCGTCCCCCCACTAGCTGGAAATCATGGAGTACGGAACGAGCCGTCTCCGGCCCGGGCGCCGCGGGCTCTCCGCGGGCAAAGGGATCGGCGGCCTTCCGCCCCCGCGATGCCCCGCCCCGGGCAAATCGCCACTGCTCGCCACCGGTTGCCGGATCGAGCGCCGCCACTCGCTGGGAGGTTGCAACCAGCACCTTGGCCGAGAGATATCCCACCCAAGAGGGGGCCGCTCCCATCTCCACCGTCCACCGCCGCTCGCCGGTTGCCGGATCGAGCGGGCCCAGTCCGGTCCCCTCGACGAGGAACACGCGGCTGGACTGGAGACCGGGCAGGATGCCCGCTGCCCCGAGGACTCGCACCGTCCGGCTGTTCCCGGACTGGATGTGCCACCGCCGCGCCAGCGGCAGCGGCAGCGGCGGCCGCGGGCGGTCGGACGCGATCTGGGACAGCGGCGAACGGGCGAGCTTGGCCGAGACTAGGTCTCCCAGCGGCGCATTCTCCCCAACCTCCGGCAGCCTGATCCGGGGATAGCGCGACAAAAGCTGCAGGTAGGTGTCACGAGCCGAGACCAGGTAATTCTCCGATTCGTACATCCCGGCCAGCCTCCAGAGCGCCCGGGCTCGAGCCTCGTCCGGGGCGGACGCCAGGGTGAGCAACCGCTTGTACGCCTGCGCCGCGGCCGCATGCCGGCCCGCTCCCTGTTGGATCTGTCCCAGCTCCAGCAGGGCTTCGGGCACAGTCTCGGCCACCGGGTAGTTGCGGCTCACCTCATCCAGAAGATGGGGGTCCTGCTCGCGGCGGCCGCGCTCGAACAGCTCGCGGGCGCGGCGATCGTAGGCCTCGTAGATCGGTCGCCCGCGCTGCTTGACGATTGCCGACAGACGGTCGGCGATCAGCAGGTCGGCGCGGACGGCGCGGTGGCCGTCCTCGGAGCTCACGGTCAGGCCCCGGAGCCTCTCGTCGGCCAGAGCCATCTCGAGGATCTCGACCGTATCCGCCGGCCGGTCCGCCTCGTGACGGACCTCGGCCAGGAGTAATCGCGCCCGGAGGCGGTCGCCGTCCGACCGCGCGGTCTTCGCGGCGGTCTCCAGGCTTGCCGCGGCGTCGCTCAGCTTTCGGGCGCGGCGAGCCTCGCCGGCCCGCCTCATGAGCAGCCGGAACTGGTGATCACGAGCGGCCTCGGCCAGCGGCACGCCGTCAATCGTCTCGGCCGCCCCCGAGGTCCGGGCCGCATTCTCGTACGATTCGAGCGCGAGCTGGTCCTGGCCCACCGCCTCGGCGGCGCACGCCAGCCGGTAATGGGTGGCAGCTCGGTCGGGGTTCCGCGCGATCTCGTCGCGGTACCGCTCGATCAGACGGCTATTCTGGCAGAAGACGACCAGGGCGTCGGGCTGCGCCACGATCAGGTAGCCGTCGCCGGCCACCAGGTTGCCGCCGGTGGTGTGATAGATCTCCATCAGCTTGATCGGTGGCTCGGCGCGGAGGCCGGAACCCTGGTCGAGGATCTCGATCTTGTCCTTGGTAGGCCAGTAGATCCGGCTTCCCGCCAAAAGCCCGCGGCCGTAGCCCTCGGATTTCCCCGAGTCCGGCCAGGTGGCCGTCAGCTTCCCATCCTTGACGTCGAACAAGAGAACGCGATCCCCGGTGGCCACCACGCGGCCCCTGGCCACGCCGAGCAGATGACTCAGCTTCACCTCGTCGGCGATCGGATCGGTCCTCCACACCAGCCGTCCGCTGTCGGCATCGAACGCGAAGATCGCCGCAGCATCGCTGGGGGCGACGATGACGAGGCCGTCGTGAACCACCGCAGGGTTCAGGTCGCGGTCGCTGCCCCCCATCTGCACCGCGTCCTGCCGGGGATAATTCGCAACCCAGCGCACCGAGCCAGTCTCGGCCTCGAGCGAGATGACCGCCCCAAGGTTGGTCTGGTAGTAAAGGAACGGACCGTCGAGCGACAGCAGGCGATGCCCGTAGTCGCCCGAGACCGGCGGGCTGAAGCCCACGCCCATCGCCATGAAGTTGTCGACGTCGGAGGATGCAGCGCCCAGGTAGCGCACCCACCGACGGGCGCCGGTGTCGGCGTCGAAACAGGCCACGTAAGTGGCGGTCTGCTCCCTCCGGTCGGTCACGGCCACGAACACGTTGCGGCTGTCGGCCACCGGCGTCCCCTCGAAGTTGACCGACCGGTTGACACGATCCGCCGGACGGTTGGGCAGCACCAGCTCGCTGGCCAGCTGCTTCCAGAGCAGCTTTCCCTGGGCGCTCCAGTCCAGCGCGATGATGGAGCTCGAGCCAGCCGATCCGCCGCGGTTCATGCCGCCGAAGGGGGAGGGTGTCGGCGGGCCCATCCTCGCGTAGATGTGGTTGCCCACCACGGTCAGCGTGTGGCGGGGAATTCCCGTCGCCCGGTACGCCTGGGCAACCGTGCTGTCGGGGTCATGTTTCCAGACCGGCTCGATCGCCAGTGGAGGGCCCCCTTCGCGGCCGCCGGGGCGGTCGTTCAGGTTGAACGCCAGCACTCGCGAACTGTCGCTCACAACGACTTGATCGCCCAGCACGATCGGGTGATAGCCCAGCAAGCGGTCCTGGGGCGAGGTCGGGGAACCCATCGCCATCGCCCGCGGGCCGCCATAGGGGTAGCCGGGGCGATTCGCCATGATCCGCTCGAGCGGCACCTTCCACTGCAGCGAACCGACGTCGATGGCTTCCGACACCACCTGGGTTCGCGTGAAGGACCCGGCGAAGGTGGGCCAGCGGCTGTCGGGCTGGGCCGGCGGTGCCAGATGGTCGCCGCGGAGCGATTCCTCGAGGATCTTGGCGTACGGGCCCTTCTTCCGCCCGGCCAGCAAGCCGGAGGCCCCCGGGAACCGCTTCGAGAAGGCCTCGATCTCCGTCGCCGGCGTCAGCTTCTCGCCGCCGCCGGCGCGACAGAGGATCTTCTTGGCCGCGACCCTGGCCAGGTCGACTCCGGGATCAGGATGAACCAGGCCGAACGTGTCGTTGGGCCGGTCGAGCACGAGCTGGCGGTACATCGACAGGGCCTCGCCGAACCGCCCTTCCTGGAAAGCGATGTCGCCCAGCAGCTCCAGGGCATCATCACCCCAGGAGCTGCAGAAGGCCAGATCGACCACCTTGCGCAGCGCCGAGGTGTCCCGCTGGCTCTGCCCCTCGCGGAACCAGCGCTCGGCCTGGCTGTCCACCCGGTTCCTGTAGATCGCCCTGGCCTCGGGAGGTAGTTTGGCCAGCGACCGGTGGCAGTAGCCCCTCAGATCGACGAACAGCACGAAGTCTTCGCCGGCGTTCGCCTGCTCCTTCTCCGCGTCCCTGGCCCTGGGCAACTCGGCGACCTTGTCGCCGTACTGGTCGATGATCCGCTGGTAGATCCCGATAGCCTCGGCCCACTGGCCGTCCCGGACATGGCCCGTGGCGTTCCGGAGCAGCGTATTGGCGGGATCACTGGAGTCGGGATAGAACTTCGAGGCACTGTGGTTGGGGCCTTGCCCTCGCGACAGGCTCGCAGCTAGGATCATTCCGCAGACCAGGGCGGCCTGAGAGAACCGGCGGATCGCCACGCCGGTGGCACTGTAAGGGGACCGATCCGGGCGGGGCACCTGAATCTCCCCGTGCCTTCGATGCGACCAGGAGACGGTCATCACGGTTTTCAACGTGCGACGATGCGAGAATCCACGAGAGCGTGTCAACCTGGTCGATCTCCCTTCCTGGAATTGTCATCGATCGATGTTGCAGCAGGCTGGCAATCCTTTCCCAGTATGAGCCTTCCTTCGTGATCGAGGGAAGAGTTGATGATCGAAGGGGAAATGACTCTTGTTCGGGATCGGATTCAATTGGACACCAAAGCCTCATCCCGATGCAACGGCAAAATCAATACCAACAGGGCCCGCCATACGGTTCCTGACCAGGACAGGAATCCGAAATGACCGGGCCACGATCGGCTTTGCCGAGAGATTAAGCAGTCTCGCCCTCTGTTCAAGCGACGTTTGCTCGGGCTTCGGATCAGCTTTTTTCCGGACGGGTTCAGAAGCCCCGGGGGAGGATCGCTCCGATCGTGCTCCGACGAGTGCAGCGTGGCCTGCCGTGGCCTGTTGCCGGGTCGATCCCGCGGGTGCCTCCGCAGTGCATTCACGACTGATGTTGGATGACGTAGCCCACGTAGAAGATCAGCATTCCCCCTGCGGCGATCAGCATGGACTGACCCAGCCCCACCTTCCCCATGAGCTCGGACGCGATTCCGAAGGGAAGGACGACCATGCCGATCATCTGCAACACGCGGCCGATGCGATAGCGGAGCATGATGAGTCTCGACCACCGTGGCTCCCGCCGGGGCTCTCGGCTCTCGGCAGGGGGCGACGGGGAATGTGAAACTTGAAACACAGAAGGCCCCGGGGTGAGCCCTTTCAGGCTCACGTCGAGGCCTCAAGTGGCAAAGATCCGTGGCGAAGCGACCGCCGGCGACCGCCAGTCACTTCACCTGAGACGGATTGATCGTGACGGCCCCCACGTCCGTCACCTCTCCGGCGCGGACGGAGACGGGCGTTCCCCTGGCCTTCTCCGGGTTGACGTAACCCACCTTCTCTTGCCAGAGCACCAGGTTTTGCTCGCCGGCCGGTACCCCCTTGATCTCGAACGACCCGTCCGGCGCGGTGATCGCGAAGAAGGGATGATCGAATACCATGACGTAGGCTTTCATCCACGAGTGAATATCACAGGCCACGACGATCGGCCGCCGCTCGGCGATCAGCTTCACCTCCATCTGCCCCCTGGGAGCCAGGATCTGATTGAACGGGGAATTGGAGAAGGCCGCGTAGCGGACGTTGTGGTTGACCGGATCGCTCGACTTGATCAGCAGGGTCTGGTCCTGGTGGATCGCCTGCACGTAGGGGATGAACTCGCAGTTCTTCTGATCGAGCTCCACCTTCGGGCTCCTGGACAGGAGTTCGTTGACCGCCTCGGGGTTGCTTCCCTTGGGCTTGACCAGATAGGCGAAGCCGAACGCCACCCCCTTGGTCTTGGGGTCGACGACCAGCTCGCGCGAGGGGACGGCCTCGTCCTTGGCACAGGTATCGGGATCCTTGGGGGCCTTCCCCTTCTCGACCAGGTTCTTTGCCGGAGGAATCTCGCTCCCTCCCCAGACCAGCCGGCCCTTGATCGTCCCGTACTCGCCTTGCCCGGCCGCGGTGGCGCCCAGCAGCCCCGGAGGGAGAGTCGCGGCGCCCGCGACGGCCTGGCTCAAGATCAGGCCAGCCACGCCGAGGACCGCCGATCGGCCGGGATGGAACAGCAAACGCATGACTCACCTCAGGATGATGGAAAAAACCCGAGGCCACCTCGGGAACGCGCGTTCCAGGAGAGGTGGCCCCGGTCAGGATCGGCGAGCCGGTCGAGACCGGTCCGCTCGAGATCGAGCTTCTGGTCATTCCGGGCGGAGCCGGGAAGGTTCGAGCTTGAAATCGTGGACGACCGCGTCGTTGGCCTTGATCACGACCTCGTCGCCGGACGGTGCGGTGATGAAGCCGTTCTTGTCCACCGCCTCTTGCCAGACGACAACCTTCTGGGTTCCCGCCGGCGCGTTCTTGATCTCGAAGTAGCCCTTGGCGTCGGTGACGGCGAAGTAGGGATGATCGAAGACCATCCACCAGGCCTTCATCCAGGGGTGAATGTCGCAGGTGACCTCACCGGGGGTGCGCTCGGGTCCCGTGGGCGTGAACTGGGTCTTCGACTGGGGGGCGAGCAGCTGGTTGAACGCGGACTGCTTGAGCTTGGCGTTGACGTTGTGGTTGACCGGGTCGCTCGACTTCAGCGTGATCGGCGATCCGGCCATCATGCCCAGACGTGGGGCTCGAAGACGCACTTGATCTGGTCGAACATGATAGGCGTGGCGGCGTAGGCTTTCTTGGCGTCGTCGCTGACGCTCGTGGGCTTGTTCAGGTAGACCAGGACGTTCTTCACGCCCTTGGTGCCGCCATCCACCACGAGCCGTTCGGAGAGCAAGGGCGCGTCCTTGGCACAGACATCGGGGTCCTTGGCGGCCTTGCCCTTCTCGAAGAGGACCTTGGCGGCCGGTGGATCGCCGGCGAACACGACCTGTCCCTTCAGGGTACCGAAGCCCTTCGGCCTTGACCGGCGCGGCTGCGCCCGGGGTCGCTGCAGCGGGAGCGGGAGTCGGCGTGGTGGCCGTCGTAGGAGTCCCGGCCGCCGGGGCCGCGGACGGCCGGGGAGTTGCGGTGCTGTCGGGCACGACCACGGCATCGCTCGAATCGGTCGCCTGACCGCCGCAGCCGAAGACCGCAGCCATCAGGGTGGCTCCCAGGCTCAGGCCGAGGGTCGCAGGCTTGCGCATCCAGTTCGTCATCATCAAATCTCTCCTGGTGTCTGTTCGCGAGTTCTTGCGCGAGGCAAAAGGGGGCCGGGCACCTTGCCGGCCCGACCGCCGCCCGCGTCGGGCGACGAGGGCGGCGTAAACCGACAAAACCGGGAATCGATTGTCAGCTCCGGACGCGGCCCGCACAATCTTGCGCGGGACGTCCGGTGCGATTCCCTCTCACTGGGAGGCCCCAGTCGGCTTGGGGGACGCTGTTGCGGCTGGCGGGGCCGCCGCGGCCGGAGGAGTGGCCGCGGGCGCCGCAGGCTTGGCGCCCGCCGCCAGTTGCTGCTCAACCACGTTGGTGTAGTTGAGCAATGTATCGCGAATGGCCCGGACCATCTCGATCGGCTGGTTCTCGAAGGTCTTGGGCACCGGGATCTGCGGCTGCCCGTGCGGGGCCACGTTCTGCGGCATCGCCGTGTAAGGGACCAGTCGCTTGGGATTGGCAATCCAGGATTCCAGGAACTCGGGCCGGAACCGCGTGGAAACCTGCCGCAGGTCGGGGCCGTTGACGACCTGCTCACCGCCGGTCGGCTTGTACTGGCCGATCGCGTGGCACTGGATGCACGGTGAGCCCTTGTTCGCCATCATCGACCATCCCGCCCCGAGGTAGTCGGGATGCACCTTGTCTACGCTCGGCAACGTAGCCCACCTGCTGCTGGGGGATCGTCTGGTAGGGGAACTCGGCGCCGTCGCGGGCCGCGAAGTAGTCGGCCAGGTCCTCCGTCTCACGCGAGTGGACGCCGACCGCCTTGCCGTAATGGAACCGGGGCATTCGTAGCTGCGCGGCGGGGCGAATCGCGTAGGGGTCGCGGAGGAAGAGGGCGAACCAGGGCGTCTGCACCTTGTTCCCCTCGCGGACCAGCGGGGGAGGCAGACGATTCCAGAACGACTCGAAGCTGGTTCCCGATGCGCTCCTGGGAATAGGTCGCGAAGAGCCAGGCGAAGTCGCCCCCCACCGCAGGGGTCTTCTGGATCTTGGTCTGGTCCAGGGTCACGTTGTCGCCCACGTTGAAGGTGTAGCCCCGGATCGTCACCGGCTTCCAGAGCTGCACCGTCAGCTCGTTCTCGAACAGGCCGATCGGCATGCCCTCGATGGTGACCGGGCCTTTCCGGTCGTCCTTCTTGTCCTCGTTTCCGTCCTCCTTCTTGATCCCCAGCTCGGCCTCGATACTGTCCGCGTCGAGCTTCTTCTTGGGATCGTAGGTCAGCTCGGGGAAGATCTCGGGGATGTAGTCGTTGTTGCGGCTCGAGTACGAGGACCGCACGCTCCCCTTGAAGTCGGTGAACGCCTCGGCCACCTTCGTTCCCTCGGGAACGGTGAACTTGGGCATCTCCAGGACATGGCAGCCCGTGCAATTGTACCGGTTCAGGACCTTCGCTCCCTTGGCCAGCGCGGTCTTGACCTCGTCGTATCGGGCCTTGGCCAGGTACTTGTAGCCGATCTTCTCTCCGGTCAGGCCGAGCACGAAGGTCATCACCTCCTCGACCGCGGCCGGATCGTTGGCCCAGGCGAACTGGGGCATCCGCAAGCGGTCGTCCCAGGTCTTGTACTTCTCCTTGTCCTTCAGGTAGTCGTAGCTCCGCGGCCGGTGCAGCTTCTGGTACAGGAAGCCGATCCGCGTCTCGTGCTCGACCTGCTCCTGATAGAACGGGTCGGTGCCATCCCGGTCGCCGTTGTCCTTCTTCTCCTGGTCTTCCAGGTACTCCCTGATGTGGCCGTAGTCGAGCCGCGACGTGGCTCTTGAGGCCCCAGTCGTTGAGCGGGGTGCCGATCGGCTTGGCGTTCTCGAATCCCGGGATCGCGTGGCAGCCGAAGCAGCCCAGCCGCGCGATGGTCTTCTCCCCCAGGAAGAAGAGCTTGTCGTCGGTGCTGAGCTTGCCGACGAACCCCTCGACCTCGCTCAGGGCCACCGAGACCGACTTGCCGTCCTTCGTCTTGAATCCGCCCTTGGTGACATAGAGCCTGACCAGATCGTCGAGGGCGGTGGCAACCTCCTTGTCCTGGACGGGTGCGACCGCAGACCTTGACCGGCCAGTCGCCGGGAACCGAGATCAGCCACGAGGCGATGTCGGCGGCATCCTGGAACGGGAGCTGGAAGTTGGGCATCAGGCTCTTGGGATGATACTTCTCCGGGTTCTGGATCCAGTTGGACAGCCACTTCATTCCCTTGTCGGGCTCGGACCGGAACTTGGCGGCCAGGTTGCCCAGGTTCGGGCCGTAGTCGGCCTGGGCGTAGGTCCGGACGGGCTCGGGGAAGGTCTTGGGATCGTAGGTCGCGGCCGGGTCGGGCTTGTACTCGGGATTGAGGTTCTTCTGGTCGGCCTGCTGGACCATCGAGGCGTCATAGGGCCGGTGCTGGTGGCAGGCCAGGCATCCCTTCTGGAGGAAGAGCTCCTTGCCCCGCTTGGGGTCGGTCTTGGCCGGGGGATCGACGAAGTCGGCGGGGGGCGTGCTGCGGGTGAAGAGGTAGTGGGTGATCGCCTGGATCTCGGCGTCGCTCTTGGGCAGGTCGTCCTTGGCGTCGTTGTTGGTCAGCCCGTAGAACCGCGGCATCCGGGAATCGGGCCGGAAGGCGTGCGGGTTCTTGATCCACCGGACGACCCACTCCCGGGAGACCTTGGAGCCCACGTGGCCGAGGTTCGGGCCAACCGTCCGCTCGTCGGTCAGGTCGGGGCCGAACGAGCCCTCGCCGCCGATCGTGTGGCAGCCCGTGCAGCCGTACTGGACGATCCGCTGATAGCCGGCCTGAAGCTTCTTGGCCTGGGGGATGTCGGTGATCTGGTGGTGGCACTTCACGCAGCTCGACTCGACGAACCGCTGAGGCAGCATGGGGTAATCCCAGTGGTGGATCTCCTGCCACCCATACGCCTTCTTCCAGTGCTCCTCCTCTTCCAGGTTGGCCGGGGTGTGCGAGGCGAACGTGAAGTCGGTTCCCGAGCCCTGGCCTCCGTGGCAGATCGTGCAGCCGAAGGCGTTGATCGGATGCGGGCCGTTGGGGTCGAGATAGAGCCCCGCGGTGACGACCTTGCCCCGGGTATCGACCGAGGTCGCCCCCGTGCTCAGGAACGGGTGCGCGGCGAAGACCTCGGGCATCGGCTTGCCGCTCGGGGTCCTTGTCGTATCCCAGGCGGTCGATGCCCTGGTGGCAGGTCGTGCACCGGTCGTAGCGGGGAACGTCCTTGAAGTTGTAGTTGATCGTCAGGTCGGGCAGGCTGATCTGCTGGATCTTGGTGGGCGGGGCCGCCATGTCGATTCCGGGCAGCCCGCGGAGCCAGGCGCGAAGGCCGAAGTACTGGGCCTCCTTCTGGTCGAGCAGCCGCTTCACCCGGTCGGTCTCGCGAGTCAGCTTCTCCCGCTCCTTGACCAGGTTGTCGACGTAGCCCAGGAGCTTCTCCTTGTCGGCTTCCTTTCCCTTGAGCTGGGCTTGCGACTCCTCGAGCTCGAGCGAGAGGGTCTTGAGCTCCTTCTCGGCGGCGGCGACCGTCGTGTTCAGGTACCGCTTGGCCTGGGGCTCCTCGTCGCGCTCGATCATGCCGTCGTAGAGGCTGCGCAGGCTGTCGAGCTCGGCCTTCTTGAACTTCCGCTGGGTGTCGAGCTTCTCGGTCTTCGCCAGCAGTGCAGTTGATCTCCCGATCGAGCCGCCGCAGATCGGCCGCCCGCTGGGCCGCTTCCTGCTCGGCCTGCTTGATCTGGTTGTCGATCTGCTCGATCTTGGCCTGGTTCTCCTTCTGCTGCTTCTCGAGGCTCTCCTGCTCCGCCGCCTTCAGCTTGGCGCGCTCGACCTCGTGAAACTCGCGCTGGACTTGCTTCCAAGGGCGAAGATGGTCAGCCATGATCATCCAGATGATCGAGATCGTCATCGCGATCGACGTGAGCGCGAAGACGATGTGGAGGGTTGGCTGGCTTCTGTACGTTTCCTCGGTTGCTGGCATGTTCGTCGGTCCTGTGGTCTCGGTCTGATCGCCCGGGATCGGGCGGGCGGGACCCGGCGATGGCCGGCTCCCGGTCCGGGCGGTCGCGCCCCACTTCGTGTCTCTTGTTATGTTAGATGTTGAAGAAGTACTCGGGAATAGCCACCAGGTACTTGAGGTTGATCGTCCACCGCAGCACCATCTTGATCGGCAGGCTGGCCATGAACAGGATCAGGATCGCCAGGGTCATGTACCGCAGCAAGCCGGCCTGCTCGGCGTACTTCTTGAAGAAGAGCCGCCGCATCAGCTCGGGAAGGATCGCGAAGTAGAGGACGCAGAGAATCAGCCCGGGGGCCTCGCGAAGCAGGACCGACGACGGCTTGGTCGTCCCCAGGAGCTGGATCCAGACGATGTCCGAGAGATTCACGTTGTTGAGCGGGATCAGCTTGTGCAGGTCCCAGTACTCGTAGGGGCCGAAGAAGTTCCAGTTCGGGCCGCGGAGGAAGGTCCCCAGCAGGATCAGCACCACCCAGAGCACGAGGAAGCCGTACTGGAACGTCACGTAGGCGAACTTCCGCTGAGTGATCGTGTAATAGCCGTTGCCTTCCTTGTTGGTGTCGATGTAGGGAATGGCCATCAGCCCCACGATGATCATGCTGGGCAGGACCACGCCGGCCATCCAGGGATCGAAGTAGACCAGCATCTCCTGGAGCCCGAGGAAGTACCAGGGCGCCTTGGAGGGGTTGGGGGCCACCGTCGAGCTGGCCGGCTGCTCCAGGGGCGCCTGCAGGGCGATGCCCCAGAGCACCAGGAAGATCGTCAGCGCCACCATGCAGATCAGCTCGGTGTAGACCAGGTCGGGCCAGGTCAAGGTCTTGTCGGGCTCGAGCTGTTCCAGGGCGGGCAGCCCCTGGGCGATCCGCGCGTCGTTGATCACCGCCCGCCGCAGGCTCAGCCAGGTGAAGTAGCCAACGAGCACGATCAGGCCGACGATCGGCACGTTGTCCGGCTTGGTGACGATGTCGCGGAAGTCGAAGTCGGTCATGGACAGGCCGAAGTAGAGCAGGAAGAGGTTGACGGCCGACCAGGCCACCAGCCCGCTGGCCAGGAACCGGCGGTAGGCGAGCATCGCAGCGAACACGATCGTCGCCCCGACGAAGAACGTGGTCGGGCCCGAGACGAAGTCGATGGCGTCGCGGACGAACTGGGGCAGGATGATCGCGCGGCCGAAGAGGTAGGTGATGCCGATGGCCTGGAAGATCACGGCGACGAAGCCCCAGATCAGCGTCCAGAGGGTCCGGCCGATCGGCTTGCCCAGGCCCAACCGCGGGGATGTGATCGTCGAGGGTCAGAGGCAGGTCCGGGGCCGCGTCTTCATGTCCCGTGACCGATGCCCGGATCTCCGCGAAGTGGGCCGCGTCGGCCCCGGCGGTAATGGCGACCAGGGCGTTGGCCAGGGCGCACAGGCAATAGGCGATCGTGAGCGCGCCCGGAAGGGCGTGGCGGCCGAGAATCATGGCGACCGCCAGGGCATAAAAGACGAGGAAGGCGACCGTCAGCCAGTCGGGCAGGCGCCGGGTCTTCGGCGCCAGGCCGACCCGCGAGGCCCCCTCGGAGACCATTTCCGAGTAGGCGACGTACGCGGCCGCGGCCGCGTTGAGCGCGGCGGCCAACAGGTAATACCACGCCAGGCCGGTCATCACGCCAGGGGTAATATCTTGATGCATGGGTACCTACAGACCGTTGTTCCTTGGATTGCCAGATGAGAACCGAAGACTTCACTTCAAGACCGCCCGGGCTCGCAACCACCTCGCTGCGATGCGAGCTGCTCCGCCGGCTGGTTGGCGTCACATCGGACCGCTGATCCCGCCGTCCTTACGCACCCGCCAGAAGTGGATCATGATCAGGAGCGACGCGGCCAGCGGAATGGCCACGCAGTGGAGCACGTAGAACCGGTTCAGGGTCATCTCGCCGACCGCCCGTCCGCCCAGGAGCGCGAACTTCGCGTCGGAGCCGGACGTGATCAGCTTGACTCCGTTGAGCTCCAGCAGCGACGCGCCCGGGCCTTCGACCCCGACGCCCGGCGTGGCCCGCGCCATGTTCGAGCCCACAGTGATAGCCCAGATCGCCAGCTGGTCCCAGGGCAGCAGGTAGCCGGTGAACGACAGCAGCAAGGTCATCACCAGCAGGAGCACTCCGACCACCCAGTTGAACTCGCGGGGAGGCTTGTAACTGCCCGTCAGGAACACGCGATACATGTGCAGCCAGACGGCGATGACCATGGCGTGGGCTCCCCACCGGTGCAGCTCCCGGAGAATTCCCAGGGTGGTGACGTCCCGCAGGGCAAGGATGTCGTTGTAGGCGTGCTCGAGCGTCGGCCGGTAATAGAACATCAGGAGCACGCCGGTCACCACCTCGACGATGAACAGGAAGAACGTGGTTCCTCCCATGCACCAGGTGTATGACAGAGCGATCCCCTGCTTGCGAACGCTCACGGGGTGGAGATGGAGGAAGAAGTTGGTCAGCATCACCACTACGCGGTTTCGCCGATCGGTCGGCATGGGGTGGCGGAAGACACTCTTCCACATCTGGGTTTCGGTGATCTTGTCCAGGATAGGCATAGGCGTCTCGTCAACTCGGATTCAAACCGGAGACCGTGAAGAAGCGGCGAGTCCGATCGGGGTTCGGCCGGGGAGCACTCCTCGGCGTGAATCCAGCGTGATCGAGGCTGGAGACGCCGATCGAACATACGAACCTGAGAGAAGGGATCGAGGCCGGCACGTTCCGGGGCCTCGATCCGTGCCAAGCGAACTACGGTTACACCCCTTGGATGAAACTGTCGGGATCGGACCACTGCCCCAGCTCTTGCTGGAATTTCTGACTCTTATCGACCACGATCTGCCCATCGTCGGCCAGGGTGAGCTTGAATCGCTCCAGGGGACGCGGGGCAGGGCCTTCGAAGTTGATTCCCGAGATGTAAAAGCCGCTGCCGTGGCAGGGGCACTTGAACTTCTGCTCGTTGGCCAGCCAGTTGGGCGGGCACCCCAGGTGGGTGCAGACCGTCTGGAGGGCGTAGATGATGTCCTGGCCGTTGTACCGGGTGGAGCGGACGATCCAGAAACCCCATTCCGTCTTGAATCGCTCGTTGACGTCCTCGGGGTCGAACTTGGAAGGTTCACCGACTTTGATGGTGCTGGGGGGCTCGGCCAGAACGTTCGGGAACATGAACCGTCCGAGCATGCCGGTGAAGGCGACGCACGCCGGCGGTGAAGGCGGTCCAGCCGACGGCGACCCAGGAGATGAACAGGCTGCCGATCATAAAGCCTCGCCGATCGGTCTGGCCTGCGGGGGCCGCGGCCGCGACGCTCTTGGAGGGCTTGGGCAGCACCGTCTGGGGTTTCGCCGGCGCGGGCTTGGCCGGCGCGGCCGGCTTTGCGGGAGCTGCCTCGGCCACCTTGGCGGCAACCTCCTTGGCCTTCCTGGCACCGGTTTGCCGGAGGGCCTCGGCAAGGTCGCGCGGATCGGTGATCTTCTCCAGGGGGGAAGCGTGCGGGGAGCGCCGGCCGCCCTGGCGGCGGGGGCTGCTGCCGGTTGCGCCGCAGCGGGCTTGGCTCCCCCCGCCACGGGTGCTGCCGCCGCGCTGGCTCCCCGGGCCGCGGCCAGCTTCTCCTGGAGCGTCATGGGACGGCCCAGGGGACTAGCCGGCGGTGGAACGGCCGCCGGCCTGGGGGCAGGGGCCGCTTCGGCGGGCTCGGCAACCGCCGCGGCCTCGGCCGGCGCGGAGGGTGCTGGTGCCGGAGCCGCCGGTGCGGGCGATCCGGCTTGGGCCGCTCCACCGGCGCGAGCGGCTGCGAGCTTCTCCTTAAGCGTCAACGGCCTGCCCAGGGTCGATGGTGTCGGGACGTTGGGTGGAGGGGCCGAGGGAGCCGCCGGCGGTGGAGCCGCGACTGCGGTCGGCTCCACAGCGGAGGCATCAACCTCGACGATCTCTTCCACCGGTGCCGGGCTCGGAGCAGCCGCCGCTTCCGGCTCAGCCTGCGGTTTCGCCGCTCCACCCTTCCGCGCTGCCTCGAGAATCTCTTGCACACTCGGACGTTTAGCCATAGCTCAGTCCCGCCTCCGATTGCTCGTCCGCCTCGCCTCGGCCGGTCTTCCACGACGGGGAACCCGGTCGTCGCCAACCCCCAAAAGCAAACGCAATGCCACGCCCCAACAGGCCACGCCGAACGTTGTATGTTCTTGCAGTTGCGTGACTTAAGACACGAACCCGGTCCCCTTGACAAGATCTTTGTTCCCAAAGTTGGGAACGAGCCCCGGATCACATTCCCAGATCTTGGAAAGGAGATCACAAACCTCGGCGCGACGCCCGGGGGCCGTCTCGCGGGAGGCGAGATCCCCCGCAGAACCCGCCCCTTTGCGACCCCTTGGGAATCGTGCCATTAGCCTAACAAGCTGGTGTGCCGGGGGCAACGGTCTGCCGCCGGAGCAAGAACGAGCCCGACGCCGCCGGGGAAGCCGCCAGCCACAAGCCTATCGCTACCCACGCTGAAGCAGACTTTCTTTTTCCAGGCAACGCTCAGGAGTGCGCGAAGGGGTCGAACGGGAAGGACGCGTCCAGGATCAACGCCTCGGCCTCCCGGAGAAGGAGGCGGGTCTCCATGCCTTCCCAGAACCTTTCGGGGTCCTCCTTGGGAGGATTGGCTCGAAGTTTCTTCGAGACAGCGGCTGGCCGCCCCGAGCTCACCCTTGCGGGCGTGGGTCAGGGCCATCAGGGCCCGGCAACGAGTTCTTTCCTTGTCGGCGCCCTTGCGCAGCTCTTCGTCGAGTGACCGGATTGCCTCGTCAAACCGGCCGAGGCGGATCCGCGCGGCCCCGAGGGTTGTCCTGGCCAGAGGTTTCTGATCCTCCGGGACCGGCTCGGTCGCCCTGACCTGCTCCACCGTCTCGAGCAAGGTCGCGCCCGGAATGGCGGCCGTCCGGTCAGCAACTCGTAAAGGATCGCCCCGAGCGAGTAGATGTCGGCTGTCGTGCCGACTTGCCTGGCTTTCCCGGCGGCCTGTTCCGGTGCCATGTAGCTGGGCGAGCCCAGGATCGAGTCGGTGACCGTCAGGCCGCTCTGATCCGTCAGGCTCTTGACCAGGCCGAAGTCGGTGACCTTGGGCGTGCCGTCCGCGGTCACCAGCACGTTTCCCGGTTTCAGGTCGCGGTGAACCAGTCCGAGCCGGTGGGCCTCGGCCACGGCGTGAGCCAGCAATTCTACGAGCCCGGCCGCGCGCTGGGGTGCCCATGGTGTGCCGTCGAGCCGCTTGTCCAGGCTGCCACCATCGAGGTGCTCGAGCTCGAAGAAGGGAAGTCCATCGACAGCGTCGATGCGGTGGATCTGGACGATGTTCGAGTGCCGCAGTCGGGCGATGGCCTGGGCCTCGGCGAGAAACCGATCGATCGCGACGGGATCGGCATGGGCGCCAGGAGGATCATCTTGAGGGCGCAGGGGCGGTCGAGGTTGAGCCCGTGGGCACGATAGACCAGGCCCATGCCGCCACGGCCCAGTTCGCTGAGGATCTTGTAGTTCGGGATGATCGGAAGCGCTCGCCTGGACAGGCGATGCGCGGTTTCGGCATCAGGTCTGGAGGTGCCGCCCCCCGGCACGGTGACCGCATCGCCCGTCGCGACGGCCTCGGCTTCTCCCCATTCCGCTTGGGTCGCCTTGATCGGCGCCACCTGGATTGCTTCGCCCCGATCCTCGAGCAACTCGCCGGGAATTGTCTCTCCGCAGTCCGATGCCCGGGTCACGGCTTCGGTTCTTTCACCGCCACGGCCCTGGAATTCGGCATCACCCATGATCTTGCCACGAACCTCGTGTTGGTGGTTCTTTGCCCCTGGAGAAAGGTCAAGTTCGAACCGCTTACCTTACATCATGGCAAGCTCACTTCCAAGCATCCGCCTGGACACGATGGAGAAAAGCAAGTGGACGCCCGCGGGGGGAGGGAGCCTTGATGTCAGACCGAATCGAAAATCTCCAGGGTGCTGGAGATCTCCCGGAGGCGGGCGGTCAGGTAGGAGCGGATCTCGTCGTTGGTGGAGAGCTGGAGCACATGATGGGCGAACCGCTCGGCCTGGGCGGTGGTGACGCCGGCCAGCAGGTTCTTCACGGTGGGCACGAACGCCGGGCTCATGCTGAACCGGCGCAGGCCCATGCCGAAGAGGACCAGGGCCGACCGGGGCTGGCCGGCCATCTCGCCACAGAGGGTCACGGGTGTCCCGGTGCGGCCGCAGGCGTCGAGCACCATCTGCAAGACCCGGAAGATCGCCGGGCTGAGCGGCTCACAGAGATGGGCCACCTTGGGGTTGTCGCGATCGGCGGCCACCAGGTACTGGATCAGGTCGTTGGACCCGATCGAGATGAAGTCGGTCTCCCGGAGCAAGGCTTCAATGCAGAAGGCGGCGGCGGGAACCTCGACCATCACCCCGGTCTTCACGTCCTCGCCGAACGGCACCCCCTCGCGCCGGAGGTTGTCCCGCGTGTCCTTCACCAGCTTGTTGATCTTCCGCAGCTCCTCCAGCGTCGTGATCATGGGAAAGAGCATCGAGACCTTGCCGGACATCCCCGCACGGAGGATGGCCCGAATCTGCGTGATCATCAGCTTCGGGTTCTCGAAGAAGATCCGGATCGACCGCCAGCCCATGAACGGGTTCGGCTCGCTCCGCCGACCCAGGTAAGGCACCGTCTTGTCGCCCCCCAGGTCGAGCGTGCGGATCGTGACGGTCTGGCCGGGCGCGTTCAGCACGATCTGCCGGTAATACTCGTACTGCTCCTCCTCGCCGGGAACGTCGTGGTGCGTGAGGAAGAGGTACTCGGTCCGGAACAGGCCGACCCCCGAGGCCCCGACGGTATTGGCCGCATGCGCATCGGCCAGGTTGTTGATGTTGGCCAGCAACTCGACGCGGGTGCCGTCCAGGCTCCGCGCCGGCTCGTCCCGGTTGGAGATCAGGCTGTCCTTGAGGTGGAAAAAGTCGCGCTGGACCTTGCGGTAAGCCATCGTCGCTTCGTGGTCAGGGCGGACGATGACATGCCCCTCGCGGCCGTCGACGACCATGAGGTCGCCGCTGGCGACCTCGTTCATGATGCCTTCCACCCCCGAGACGGCCGGAATCCCCCGGCTCCGTGCCAGGATCGCGGCGTGGCTGGTGGTTCCACCGGTCTCCGTCACGATCCCGGCGATCGGCAGATCGCCCAGGCTCATCGCCTGGCTGGGCAGGATCTCGTGAGCCACCAGGATCACCGGCTCCTCGCCGTCATGCGACCCGGTGCCACCGTTGGAGACCACCGGCTTCTTCCGGGTGAGGTGCGAGCCCACCCGGGAGATCACGTCGCGCACGTCGTTGAGCCGCTCCCGGAAGTAATCCTGCTCGATGCGGGCGAACTGGGCGGCATAGTTCTGCATCACGACCTGGAGGGCCGAGAGCGCCGTCAGGCTCTGCTGCTCGATGTGCGAGTGGACCTTGGAGATCAGCACCGGGTCGTTGAGGATCTGAAGATGGGTCTGGAAGATCTCGGCCGCCGGGGGCCCGAGCTCCTGAGCCACGCGCTGCACCAGACTCTCGAGCTCGGCCGCGGCCTCCTCGACCGCGCGATCGAAAAACGCAATCTCGGCCGGAACCTCCGCCGCACTCTCCAGGGTCTTCGGGTCGCTCGATCCCAGAACCGACTCCACCCGGAAAGCGACGCCCACGACCACCCCAGGACTGACACCGATACCCTTTTGCATGACGAGCCCATCGACGAGATACACACCCAGACCAGCCTCAGCCCCATTCTCGATCGCACAGGCCGGACTTTCGATTGCGACCAAGAAAGGCCTACTTAAGCGGATTCGGACCATTCTTGCCAACTCAATCTCGTGTCCTTCACCGATCCCGATGCGAAAATCCTCGGAAAAGAGGCTGCAAGCCCTGATGAGATTAAAAAGTGGCAAACATAGCGTGGGAAGGACCCAGCCGTAAAGCCGGGAAATCCTGCTCGACCCACTCTTAGACTAAGGTCTCGGGCTCGTGGCGTCTACATCGGATCGCAGGCAGTCAGATAGGTCCGGGCGTGTCGAGTTCCTGGGGGGTTGGCCGGTGGCCGATGCGGCCGAGGACAAGCATGGTGGCTGCCATCGCCGCGTAGGCGGCGGCCCAGTGATAGGGGGTCTGATTCACGGCGGCTCGGCGCGGCCCTCTTGCTCGAGCTGGCGGAGCACGGCGGCGGGAGTCTTGATCGGGCCCGACGGCAGGGGTGAGTGAATGATCCCGAACCAGGCGAAGACGCCGGCCAGGGACAGGGTTGCGGCCGCCGTTTTCATCCGGCCGTCGATCAGGTGGGTCAGGCAGGTTCCCCAGAGCAGCGAGGTGATGATGAATCCTCCGGAGAGGATCGTCACCGTGACGATCCACTGCTGGGTGTCCGGTCGCAGCTCACCGAAGGGCTTGCCCATCTCGGGAAGCACGTGGTTGAGCGTAATCAGGGCGAGGTAGGCCAGCGCGGGGACGCAGGCCAGGGCCACAGCGGAATAGTGCCGGGCCGAGGTGGCGTGGAACGATTGCGCCGTGATCTCCAGGCCGATGAAGATCAAGATGGGGAAGATGACCGCCTTGGGGATGAGGAAGAAGATCCAATCGAAATACCCGCAGATCCCCGCAGCGCCGACGAAGAGGGCGGTCGCCAGCGTGTAGCCGGCGCGTGCCCCCATCGCCTTGTAGGCGGGATGTCCGATGTAGGGGGTGGTCTGGATCACCCCGCCGAAGAGGCCGCCGACCAGTGTGGCCACTCCCTCGGCGGCGATGATCTGACCTGTCGGGTAATCGTCGCCGGCCGCCGCGGCGCTCTCGGTGCAGTCGATGCCCCCGACAACTGTGGCCAGGGCCAGCGGGATCGCCACCGGCAGATAGCTGACCGCTTCGGGCCAGGACTGCTGGAACCAGACCCACCAGGCCCCCACGGGGGCCGGCAGGGCCAGGCGGAGCAGGATCGAGGGTGCCGTCCCCTCGCCGCCGAGGCCGGGGCCCAGCCCGAGCAGGTGCATTCCGTAATAGATCAGGCTGCCGACAGCCACGCGCCACCAGGGTGCCGGGAATCTGGTGAGGCAGCCGCCACCGCGCCGTCAGCGTGGCCAGGATAACCGCGAGGGAGACGAATCCGGCCACCGGGTGGGCCGCGATGTCCAGCAGCGGCAGGAAGCTGATGATCGCCAGGGCGATGGCCGCCAGCGAGCCGAGCAAGCCCGCCCGTGACACCACCTCGCGCACCCAGCCGCTGACGACCGCACAGGCCAGCTTGAAGATCCCCGAGGCCAGAAGCATGGTCAGCCCCAGGAACCATGCGTGCTGGGCGGCCAGTTCGGGGGCGAGCCCTCGCCCGAGCGCTGCCTGGAAGGCCGGGCCGATGATCAGGATCACCGAGCCGAAGGTGCTCGGTGTGTCCAGGCCCAAGGGCTTTCCTCCGTGAAACGGTGTTTGTGCCGACAAACAACCCCAACATGGAGGAAACAGACAGTTTAGAAAAACCCACCCTACCGCTTAACTGTAACCTGGATTTGAACCGAGCCGGAGCAAGCTCGGCGATCTCGGCATAAGGGTCGTCCCCGTGGAAGTTTCCGGTATGGAGGTTGACACCGAAATTCGGACCATCAACGGCCGTGACGAGCTTGAGGATCTGACGAGGGGTCGCGGTGATCCCGCCGTGGTTCTCGAGTGCCAGGGTGATGCCTTTCCGGGCGGCGTACGACAGGGATTCCTTGATGCCTTCGATGGCCCAGGCAACGGCCTGTTCCTCGCTTTCCCCCCTGGGAACGCTGCCGGCGAAGATGCGGATCACCGGGGCGTCGAGCTCGGCAGCCCGGTCGATCCACGATCGGGTGCTGGCAAGCTGTTCATCGCGTTCCGGCCCCGGGGGAAGACAGAAGTTATTGCCGATTGCCGTTCCCGAGATGTCCAGGCCGAGGAGGAAGGCATGTTGCTTGAGGTGGTACAGGTAGTCGGTGGTGACATCGGGGGGGAAGTAATAGGAGGTCGGCTCGACGGCGTCCAGACCCATGTCTGCGGCGAGGTCGACGTACTGGAAGAGGTTCATCCTGGGGGGCTTGGAGGTCAGGTAATCCCGGTAGGAGTAAGCGGCAATGCTCAGCTTGAGGTGGCTGGGGCGAGTCCGGCCGATGGGCGGGATCGCCCAGGCGGCGGGCTGGCCCCCGAGTGTACCCAGGCCAGCCGCCGCCGTCAGCACGCCTTGTTTCAAGATTCCGCGCCGGGTCAGTTGGCTCATGGTTTCAGGTCTCCCCCTCGGGCGCCACTTCCGGGGCTCGTCTCTCCGTGAGATGACTCCACGCCGGTTCGAGTCTCTGCGTTCCTCATCTTTACGCTCGTCGAATCCGTTTGCCATTGCGTGGCGGAACAAAACGGCCCCGGCATGCCGCCGATCAAGAAAGATACGTACGATCTCGCCTTCCGGCTGCCGTCAGCTCTGGAGCGGCCTCATGTAGTAGAGGAGCTTGTCATTGAAATGGAGGTGCGCGAGCTCAGGGTTTGGCAACGGAACGGGGGGGCCCTCGATCATGACCGGGACAATCTCGGGAGGTCGAGAGTCGTCTCCCCCCTTTCGATCCAGTGCGTACTGGACCTCCTTGGTAACCCACTTCGACTGCTTGGACGCCGTGGACCAGAACAGCATGAAAACATCACAATCGTCGATGTGCTGGTAGAGCTTGCGCTCCCAGCGCTCGCCGGGTTCCAGGTCCAGAAGGTCCTGAAAGAAACTCACGTGCAAACGCTCGAGCATTTGAACTCGCTTCATCACCTCGTTCAGGTCTTTCATGGCATAGGAGACGAATGCCTGCTTGTAACGGCATGCCTCGTCACCCAGCGGCTGAGGCTCGGGCTTCCCAGCAACGCTTCCGATGAGCGGGTGCGGCCCCGTGGCGGGCTCCCCAGGGGGAGGCGTGGAGGTCACCAGGGGCGGCCTGGGAGCAGTGATCTGGATCTTGAACCGGATATGCCCGATCGGTGTGCCCTCAAGATAGACGGTGACCTTGCCAATCAGGTTGCCCGGCGCCTTCGCGGCGGGGACCATCACGTCGAACTGAACCGAGACCGCACGGCCCCGCCAGACGAAGTTCTGGACCGACTCGTCGATATCAAGGCCGGGGAGGGTCAACTCGACCTGGAGCCTGGAGCCGCGGGGGATCTCGACTTCCAGCGAGCTGAATCCCAGTCGCCTGGTGGTCTCGTCGAATTCGCGGGCCATTTGAATCACGTCATCGGTCTGCTGGGGGGTGTGGGCGAAAAGCTGGATCAGCATCGAATCACCCGCCGCGGCCGCTGGCGGCGCGAAGACCGTGCAGTCGACCGGGTCCACATCGCCACCAGGGGCCGGCCGAGCCTGAGCCTGGGTCGCAATCTCGGCCGGGACAGGAGTCGCCGAAGGCAGCGCTTCACCTCTTTCCGCGATGAGCGAGGTCGGGCCGCCGGTCTCGATGCCTCGCGATTCCGGCGCGAAGGCAACGCTCTCATCGTCGGGCGCACCAGTGCTCTCCAGACCCCCATCGACCGAGAGCACGGCACTGATTCCACCGCTCCCGCCTGTCGTGGGGGACTTGGGGATCCTCAGCAACAACTCCCGATCCGACTCGTGCGTCAGGCTCACGAGTCGAAGTTCGGTGCTCTGATCGGCGGTCAATCCCCTGAGATCCTCGGATGCGATCTCGGGGGGTCGAGACAGGGAACGGCCACCGAATTCCCGCATCGCGACGCACCACTCGTGAAGCGAGGGCCGGTCCCCTGGGTGACTTTCCAGTACACGGTCCAGGAACGTGCCCAGCTTGGCGGGAAGGTCTGGCCGGAGGTCAGAGACCTTGCGAAACTGCCCCGCTCGCAGCTCTCGGACCATCGCTTCGATCGACCCGGACTGGAGCAGCGGCTTGCCGGTGAGAAGCTCGAAGAGCAAGGCACCGAGACTGAAGGAATCGCTGGCTGGTGTGGGAATGGCCGGTCCCGATCCCAGGAGATCGGGAGCCGCAAGCCGCACGACTCCCGCGAAACCGACGGGGGCATCGGCCCGATCAATCTGACTGGGAGTGGGGGGCAGCAGGGCCAGATGCCAGGTTCCGTCGGCTGTCGAAGACGCCCGCACGGAGTCGCGCCAACTGAGGGAGAGGCCGCCGCGGAAGTGTACCTGGTGCAGGTAGTCCAGTGCTTCGGACAGGGTCAGTACGATGGAACATGCCGTCGGCAAATCAGGGATCAACGGGATCTTCTGATGCAGGTCCGCAAGGCGACCGTTCACTGCCAACGTGATCAGCACGGGACTCCCTTCCGCATTGACTCCCACGTCCAGGATCTTCACCAGCGCCGGGTGTTCCAGTTTCACGGCACGTCGAGCGTAGTCGGCAAGCCGATCATAATCGGAAATGGGGCCAGGTTGGATGTGCAGTTCGACCTGCATTCTCGACTCCTCTGGGTTGTCAGAGTGAATTCGTGACCAGGCTTCAGTACGGGGCGGACTCTGATGGCTCGACCGGCGAAAAGCGGCCGGCGGGCTCTCGGAGAGCGTGTGAAAAGCCAATTATGCCGGTTTCAATCGCTTGAGCATCAGATGGATCATCGCCACCTGGACCATCGCCTCGCTCGACTCGATAAGTCGTTCGTAGTCCCGGGCCAGTCGCCGGTTGTTCATCAGCCAGGCGAAGGTCCGCTCCACCACCCAGCGGCGGGGCAAGACGACGAACCCCTTCCGGCCGTCCGGCTTGCGGACCAACTCCAGCACCCAGGCGGCGAACTGCTTGGCCCAGCCGACAGCCGCCTCGTAGGCCCCGTCGGCCCAGATCAGCTTCAGCCACGGGAACCGACCCCTGATCCGCTCGCCCACGAGCTTGATCCCGGCGCGATCCTGGACGCTCGCCGAGGGGACCACCACCGCCAGCAGCAGCAGGCCCAAGGTGTCGACGATGATGGGCCGCTTCCGGCCCGGCGTTCGCTTGCCCGCGTCGTAGCCCCGGGCCGCGCCGCCGTTGGCGGTGCGGATCGTCGGGCTGTCGACGATGGCCGCAGAGGGGCTCGTCTTGCGGCCGTCGGCGTGCCGCAGTCGGGTCCGCAGGGCCTCCAGGATCTTCTCCCAGGTGCCGTCGAGTCGCCAGCATCGGTACTAGCAATGGACCGTGCCCCAGGGGGGGAGGTCGCCGGGCAGCATGCCGCCAGGAGACGCCGCCGCGGACGACGTAGAGGACGCCGTTGAGGACCTCGCGGACGTCGACCGATCGGGAGGACGTCCGCCCGGCTTCGCCTCCGGCAGCAGCGGTCGGATGGGTTCCCATTGGTCGTCGGTCAGGTCGGTGGGATAGTGTTTGCGTTCCATGACCGGACCTCCCCGCGAAAATCAGGCCACACAATACTTCTACTGTCACAGTTAGGTGAACCCCGGCCTTGGTCGGCGGGGCGGAAACGTCTTGGTCTTGGAGTACCAGTGGTAGATGCGCGCCTCCTCGCTACGCCGCAGCACGCGACTGACCGCCTCGGCGATCTCCCGCGCCGTCGGGGGGCGCTTGCGGAGCAGTTCCGTGAAGATCGCCCGCATCTGCGACACGGTGACCGCTGGAGTTTTTCCCCCCCATCCGCCCGCGTTCCAGGACGAGGAACCACAACGCCAGGAGCGCCAGCGTGACGTGGTGATGCCAGCCCACCCAACTGCGGACCTCGTAGTGGGCCAAGCCCACCTCCCCCTTCCCCTCCTCCAGCACTTCCTCGATCTGGTGCCGGCTCGACCGCGCCCGCACCAGTTCGGCCAGCGGCTCGTCCGCAGACGCGTTGCTCAAGGAATACGTCCAGTCCGGCTGCGGGTCGAGCGTGCGGATCACCAGCAGCCGCTCCTCCGGGCCGATCCGCCGCTTCAACTTGCGCACACCCGGGCCCAGACCGCTTCGACCGCCAGAGGACCTTTGGCACCCCGCGGATCGTGAAACGGGTCCAGCGGTCGGCCGGCAGCTTCCTGGCCCAGGTGTCGACCCGTACGAACGGGACCTCGCGCTTGCGGCCCCTGCAACCCTTCTTGCGCGGCGGGCGGCGGCCGTCGAGGTCGCGGATGTTGGTGTTGCACGGCACGTCGAGCACGTACCGCTCGCCGTCGCCGCGCAGCGCCGCGCGGAACTCCGAGGCCCGGCCGAACTCGTCATCCCCGACGACCCATGTGTGGGGCATTCCCGGCCCGCTCCGGCGGAGCAGGTCGTGCGCGATCTCCCAGGTCTTGCGGTAGGTCACGTCCGCGGGGACGTGACCCTCCTGGCGCCGCACGGGGTCATCGACCCAGTCCTCGGGCAGGTACAGGCGGCGGTCCAGCAGGGCGTGCCCCTTGGACGAGGCGTAGGCCAGGAAGACGCCGAGCTGACAGTTTTCCTGCTTGCCCAGCCGGCCGCACCACTGGCGGGCCACCCCACAGCTGTGGGTCCCCTTCTTGGGGAAGGCGCTGGGGTCGAGCACGATCACGCCCTCCGGTTCCGCCAACTCCTCGCGCACGTGCCGCTGCAATTCGGCCATGACTTTCTCGTCGTCCCAGACGCCGCAGCCGACGAAGAACTCGAGGTTCTTGCGGGGGACACCGGCCTGGGCGGCGATCGGCTCGACAGACTTCCTGGGGAGCCCGCTGAGGAGCCCTCGGACGAAGGCGCCGGCGTGCCCGCGCTGTTCTTCGCGGTAGAACAACGGCAGATAGCGCTTCAGGAAGCGCGTGATGTGGTCACGGCAGCTGCGGACGTCGTCGGGGGAGACTTCGGCGTCGGCGAGCAAGGCTTGAGCCTCAGGGTGGTCCAGTAGCGACATGGCAACGTCTCCGTACACCGGTGCTCCATGCCGCCCAGGGTAAACCAGTTGGCTGGCAAAGTCTTACGAAAAATGTGACAGTAGAAATACCCTTTTCACACAGCTTCTCAGGGAGCTTGCAGCCTGTCTACGGTGAGTCTCACGGCCGGATCTCCCAGGACGATGTAGTTCTGAGCGTCGTTCCGCTCGATCCAGGTACTGGCGAGTCCCTCGTCGGAAGGCGACGCGCCACCTTGAGTCTGGTCCAGTTTCTGCAGGAGATCACCCGACAGCACCGCGTACTTCTCGCTGAAGTCCCTGGTGGAATGTCCCACGGGCTGTCCCAGGAGAATCCGGCCGATGCAGTTGCGGAACGGGACGAGTTGGGGCCCGATGCCCGGAGGCCGGATCGAATAACCCCAGGCCCGCTCGACGTGGCCGATCACCGCCAGCGCGCCCCCTTGGGGATGCGACAAGAGCCGTTGCGGCAAGCTCGCGATGAACCCATGGTCGGCAATCGGGACTGGTCCCTGGTTTCGGTTGGACAGGAAGTTGTCGAACGCCGGGGTCCCAGCACCATAGCAAGCGAACATGAAGGCCACCAGACCCTGAAACCGAGCATCGTCGTCAACGTCCGCTGCGCTGAGGTAATCGCCGGGGCGAACCGAGCCGAACCCGGACCAATCCTGGCAAAGGAGGGCCCCTTGCGCCGCCCGCTGGTTCTGATGCCCCTTGGGCCAGCCCATGCCGTGCGAGGCCGTGAACAGGAACGAGGGCCGGCCCGCACCCGATGGCGGGCTTAGCACCTCGCTCAGCCTGGCCTTGGTGGCTTCCCGCCCCTTGAGACAGAGCGAGCGAAAGCCTTGCGTCCCGGCGATGGCTTTCTCCTCCGGTTGATCAGCGGCGGCCGGCACCCCCTCGTGAAGCGGAGTGATCAGGAAATCAGCGCTCATTTCGGTGGCCCGATCCCTGGGATGGCGCGTTCCCCAGTAGACCATCTGCCGGCTGGTCTGCGCCGCCTGAGCTTTCTCGTAATCCACCACGCTCTCTGCATACAGGCGATACTGATCGGCATGGTCGAAGCAGACGCGCCCGACGGCGTACTCGATATCGAGCAAGTACTGGAAATCGAAAGGGATCGACTCGGGACCGCCGATCAGCAGGAGGTAGTAGGGCACCTTGGTCGGCGCCACGGAACCAGCGTAGACTCCGTGCCGCTTGAGCCAGTCTTTCATGTTCTCGCCCGCCCGGTATTCCAGGGTCTTGCAGCGGTCGGCGAGCACCTGGGAGCGGCGATGCGCGATCAACGGCTCCAGGGCGCTGAGCACCTCGGAGGGCGTCTGGGGGGAAACAACGACACCCCAGCCGGCACGGGCGACGTCGGTTGGGTCGATGTCGACCGGCAATCCCAGGAACGGCCGCGTGAACAGGCTCCGGACCCGCTTCAGCCATCCGGACTGCTCGCGATCCGCGGGCGGCCGGATCAGCCTGGCGACCGATTCCGCCGACATCGGCGGGACGAGGTACTCGCCGGTCACGCCATCGATGCCGTTGAGAAAGAACTGGTCCTCGCTCATGGTGGTCCTCGATGATGGGGAAACGACGACGGGCCGGATTCGCGGTTCACTCCATGGGCCAGATCCCGCGGGCTCTCAGGTTGCCAAGTTGGTGCATGACGAGCCGAGCGCTATCGAACAGCCTGGCCTGTTCGTACTGGCGCTGTCCCGAGAGACAGGCCGCCTCGAAGTCGTGGCTGCCGATCATCGTCGTCTCGAGAAACTTCCAGTCATCGGAGCCGTCCCAGACTTCCCAGCCGACGAAGGCATGACCGGGTACCAGGACCAGGGCCGCGTTCAGTGACGAGCCCTCCAGAAGACTGGCGAACAGGACCGAGCCGTCGATGCAGTTGGCCGCCCGGCCCGAGAGCGACTCGCGAGGAAGGCGGGTCCGCTGGGTGGCCTGCCCCGGAGGAGCCCCGTAATCGATGACCGAGTTGATGTAAGTGATCCCGGCTTCTTTGAGGGACTGATAAAGGGCTCCCACTTGCTGGGTCACCGAGTCGGGATCACGCTGATAGCCCCAGATCTGGCGGTCCGGAACGAGGTCGGCGGCATGGCGGACCCGCTCCTGCACGGCCTCGGCGTGGGGAGTGACCCAGGCGCCATAGTAGTGGGAGAGATCGACGATCTGGCCCGAATCGGGGCGGCGCACGGCGTTGAAGCTGGACGTGCGGGCCAGGCAGACGATCGAGTGGGTCTCGTGGATCTCGGTCTTGCCATCCAGGTCCTCGGCGAGGACGTGGAGCATGGCGCGCTGAACCTCGGTGACCCTCTGGGCCCGCTCGGGGAGCAGAGTCGGCAGCAGTCTGAAAGCCGTCTGCTTTCCCCTGTCGATCTCGACGGTGTGGACCTCCTCGGCCGAAAGTCCCTCGATGAAGGCTCGCACACAGATCCGTTTCGGGTCCCGCGACTCGTTCGAGATAACCACGCTCAGGAGCGGATCGGTCTCGGGGTCGAGGAGGTGATAGACCCCCGTGGGAAGGGGCTTCATGTGCAGCGTCTGCTCGACCCGAAGTCCCGTGGTCCTGGGCCCCAGCATCCGGCCCCGAGGAGCCGAAGCGGGGGCTTGACCCTCCGGCGACGGCGGTGAGGGGAGGTCTTTGGCCTCGTCCTCGAGCCGACGCAGCGTCGCCTCCTCATCGGCCAATCGCTGCCGCAGCGCCTCGCCTGTGGACGGATCCGTCTGAGAGTAAAGCTGCGCCCGCAATCCCATCACACGGCGGTGCTGGCTCTGAATCTGGCGCTTCATCGCCTCGGGATCGACCTTGTCTCTGGGCGAGGAAGGGTCCGCCATGCCTTGATGGTTCTCCCTGGACGACAGCCTGGACCGGCAGGTTTCTCTTTGAACCGGCAGCCAAGATCGGGCGATGCCTCTGGAGGAACACGGCCCCATAGGAGTCAATTTAGGGAGGAACGCCTTTGGTAGAATGCACTTGGCTGATGTAAGCCAAGCCAAAGGAGTTCCTCATGACCTTCACCATAGACAAACTGGCCAAGTCCCTGCAAACCCTCTTCACCACCGAGGCCGACACCGCTGCCAAAGAATCGGGGATGATTCAGCGCCGACGGAAGATTTCCGGGGCCGGCTTCGTGCAATCTCTGGTCTTCGGCTGGCTCGACGATCCCACGACCACCATCGACGAACTGGGGGACGAACTCGACGTCACCCAACAGGGCCTCGATCCACGGTTGGACGCCCGCGCTGCCGATTGCCTCTGGCGGGTCGTCAAGAAGGCGTTGCACCGGCTCTTCGCCGCCAGTCCCGAGACCATCCCGCTGTTGCGACGGTTCACCGGCGTGGTGATTGACGACTGCACCAGCCTGGGGCTGCCGGCGGAACTGGCCCGGCGGTTCCCCGGCTGCGGTGGCTCCGACCCCGAGGCGGGCCAGGCCGGCTTGAAGCTTCTGGTCCGCTTTGAGGTCACCTCCGGCCAATTCCAGGCGCTGGAGGCGGGCGCGGCGCGAGACTCCGAGCACACGCTGGCCAAGCCGCTGCCGCCGTTGCCCTTGGGGAGCCTGCACCTGGCCGACCTGGGTTTCTTCGACCTCAACGAGCTGATCCAACTGAGCCGACAGGGCATCTCTGGGATTCGCCGAGTGCCGGCGCTGTTGAAGAAGCCAGCCGACGATGGTACGACCGAGGAGCTGGCCGATGGGCTCAAGCACCAGCGAGCCGATCGGATTGACAGGCCGGTCCGGCTGGGGACGGAGACACGGCTGGATGGCCGGCTGGTCGCCGTGCGGCTGCCTGAGAAGGTCGCCCCACAGCGGCTGCGGAAGCTCAAGCAAAAGCTGAAGAAGACAGGGCGGACGATCAGTGAGCGTCAGCCGGTAATGTGTCAGTGGCTGGTGTTGATCACCAACTTGCCGGCCGACAACTTTACTATTGAAGATGTAAGTGTGCTTTATCGTGTTCGCTGGCAAGTGGAGTTGTTGTTCAAGCGGTGGAAGAGCCTGGTGGGCTTGGGTCGGTCGCGGGGTCATCGGGCGGATCGGGTCTTGTGTGAGACCTATGCCAAGCTGTTGGGTCGTCTGGTGCAGCATGGGGGGACGCTGTTGCGTGGTGGCCCACTCCGTGGGATCAGCGCGTACCGGCGCGCCAAGCGGGTGCGGCGGTTCGCGGCCCAGATCGCTGAGGCGTTAGAGGACCTCGGCCAGTTGCTCCGCGTGCTGGAGAGACTGGCCGCGCGGCTGCGCCGGTTTGCCTCGCCAGGACAAACGCGGACGTCGCCCAAGCACGCACCCATTGCTGTTCAGACCAAGACTTGCGGCCTAAATTGACTCGCATGGGGGTCCCGTGCTCAGGGGTTGTAAGGACCCCATCCTCCAGCACCCCCGCGTTGAGCCATTTGCCGATCAGTCGCAGGATCTTGGTTCGGAGCCACATCATGCCGCAGCCCCTCGTCACCGACGCCCTCTGGGAGCGCATTGACCCCTGCTCCCGCCCCGGCCCAAGCCGAAGCGACCCGATCGTCCCGGCCGCCCACCCATCGAGGACCGGACGGCTCTGACCGGCATCTTGTTCGTCCTCACGACCGGAATCAACTGGGAGGATCTTCCGGTCGAAATGGGTTGCGGCTCTGGTATGACGTGCTGGCGCCGCCTGCGCGACTGGGCGGTGGCTGACGTCTGGGCCAAGCTCCACGAGGCTCTGCTGGTCGAGCTGGAGGGGGCTGGCCAGATCGACTGGAGCCGAGCGATCATCGACAGCAGCTTGGTGCCGGCCTGGGGCGGAGGCGGCGCGACTGGGCCCAGCCCAGTGGATCGGCGAAAGAAAGGGAGCAAACACCACGTGATTACCGACGCCCCGGGGTTCCCCTCACCGCATCGACCACTGCGGCGAACGTCCCCGACGTGGTGCCGATGGTGGAACTGGTCGATGCGATCCCGCCGGTGCGTGGCAAGCCGGGTCGGCCCGCCGACGGCCGCGGGCCCTCTTCGGCGACCGAGGCTACGATTCAGACCCGCATCGCCGCCTCTTGCGCCGGCGCGGCATTCGGCCCCGGACCGCCCGGCGGAAGGCGTCGCACTGCAGCGGATTGGGGCAAGATCGATGGTACGTGGAGCGGACGTTGTCGTGGCTGCACGGTTTCGGAAGACTGCGCGTCCGGAAGGATCGAACCGCGGCTATCCATCACGCGTCTCTCAGACTTGCGTGCGCGATAGTCCGGCTTGGCCTGGCCTGTTCCGCGACCGCCGGCAATCGCACCCGCGGCAGGTCCCCGGTTTCCTGACGGTGCCGCAGCTCACCGCGAAGCTGGGGCTCGAACGGAGCTGGATCTACGACCGCATACACAACGACACGATCCGGGTCACGCCCGACGCCCAACGGAAGATGTACCTGTTTCCTGACACTCCCGAGACGCTCACCCGGTTCCGGCAGCTCCGGGCGGGGAAGCTCAACTCCTTGCGTTTTTAGGAGGGCATCAAGATGCCATCTCGAAAAATTTCCGCAGATCGACATCCACGATCCAGCAGCATCCAGCGATTCCCGCTGAAACTACCTTGATGAGGGGAATACAGTCTGCAACACGTTATTTGGCAATTGTTTATGGCAAGAAAGAAGGTCGTCGTACTGTACACTGTCTATGCTACTCGTGCTGTAAGCCTAATTGAATTCAGCACTTACATTAAGAAAGAATGGCTGTTGACAGCAACAGAATCACCGAAAAGTCATTCGCTATTCTGACGCAACTCATTGAAGTAATAGCAGTTACGAGATTAATTGACTTATGTTTATAGTGTACGAACTAGTGATTTCTTTGCGAAATAGTGTAAACCTAAGTCATTATCTTGTAAACATTTAGGTTTTCCGGGAAACGCTGGTGGACCATAAGTGAGTTGCCTGGCGCGGCCCCCGCGACTGTCCACGACGAGGGCTCACCACGAGTTGTGATTTCGGGGCTCAATCGCACAGCGTTTGATCTGGCTGTCTACGCTTCGCAGGGGTGGTCTCCCACCCTCCACGCAAGACTCGCTTCCGGCTGCTGGTCCGGCTCTACCGGACGGGATTGGTTACCCGCAGGGCTCCATCTGAAAGGTTTCAAGCGTATAAGGCTGTTCTCCTTTCCCGAGCTTCTTGGCGCGAGGCCGGTCATTTTCTCCACTCCTGGGCGTCACTTCCCTGCCGTTCACGGTTGCTGAATGCGGGGATTGTCATGACGGTTCTCAGCGGTCCTCTTTCTCCGGGATGTACGGGATCAAGCCCTGCCGCAACGCCTCTTCCTGGAGCTCCCGCTTCAGATGCCGGGCGTCCACGACGAGGCCATTGATCTCGATCATCCAGGCCAACGGGTTCATGGCCATCCGGCTGGGCAACGTCCATTGCGTGTCGAAGGTGCGGATCTTGAGCAGGTCACGGATCGCCTTGGATTTCGCCTGGCCGGTGCCCGAGGAGATGCCGAACGCCTGGTCGATCACCATCAGCTTCAGGTGCGGCGACTGGCTGCTGTCGTCGAGGAAGTTCACCCAGCCGATGACCCGCACGATGGCCGCTGCCCACGTCTCCGATTTACCGCTGCCCAGGGGCGAGGGGCGCTTCCGGGCCAGAACGCCGGCCAGACTGCGGCACATCACCTCGTACTCGGCGGCAGGTGCTCCCGGCAGAAGGTGTCGGTCAGGCCCACGATCCTGTCATGCGCAGGCCGAGCCCCCGTCGGGATCGTGGGCTCCCTGCCCGGTTGTGGTTTGGTCCTGGCCATCGGCCTGCTCCTCCACGATTCAAGGGGACATGCGGCGACCCCAGACGGCAGCGGCAAACTTTACCGCATCTCCCGCCAGTCCGGTAGTCCCCGCTTCATCCTCCTGGTCGCAACCACCGGGTTGAACGCCTCGGGATCGAATTTCCCGCCCGCCCACTCCAGCAGTTCGTCGTGTTCCTCGTGCTCGGGGTCGGCGATCGCTTCGAGGAAGTCGGCAAAACTCACGACCCCGCCCACATCCTCAGGTGGACACGCCCGTGCCCCTTCCAGGCAGAGCGGATATCGCTTGCCCGGTTCGACCTGGAGACGGCCCTCGAAAAGAACCTCGTGCTGCCAGGAGTCGCCGAAGTCGTACTCGTACTCGAAACGGAACCGCTCACCGCTTGGGGGCAGGATGTCGCTCAATCGGGTCGTAGTGGAATCCTTGTACTGGAGTTCCCCGAAGGTTTCTTGCATCAGCATTGGGTCGCCATAGAGCGTCTCGTTGATCCTGAAGTGGTGCAGGTGCGAGTTCGTCCAACCCATCGCCGTCTGGATGTGCTCGTGGAGCTTGTCGAGGGTGCAGTCCCCCACCTGGATTCGCCGCCAGACCGGGGGCTGGGTGTCCAGGAGTGTGATCTTGAACTGGTAGATTTCGGCGGTGGATTCGGCGTGCTTGGGCCTCGATTGCGGCTCCGGCTCCCGGGCCCAGACCCACTCGGTCCTGATGCCCATCTTGGCTCGAACCTGATAGAACAGGCCAGTACTGATCTCCCCGGCATGCCCCGACTTGGCCCACCTCCGGTTGATCTGCCGGTGGTCGAGGTTCGGGTTCCTGCCCAGGGCTTTGCGGAGGAACTCGGATTTCGTCTCCGTCTTCGCCGCCTTCTTCTTCGCCATGACGCCCTCCCGTTCGACCTGCCGATCGGAGTCGGCATGCCCTATGCCAGCCAGCCCGAGTTCAGTCGCGATCGCCTTCACTTGCCTCGATGCCTGCTTCCGGGGCAGGCCCTGAGTCTCTTGCAGGAAGCGTATTGCTTGCTCACGCTCACCCGCTCTCACCAGCCCGTACAGCCCCATCTCCCAGCGGGAATCGACCCCAGGGGCGGCGGCGGGCAACCACTCGACACGAACCTTTCCGTCAGGGATTCCGCAGGTCAGAATTCGCCGCCGGTCGTCGAGATGGTGCGTCTTCTTGTACCGGACCAGTTCGTCGATCATGGCGTTGATATCACTTGAGTTGAACTCGTTCCAGAGTTCTGGGTTGTCGGCTTCGATCGTCTCGAAGACCTTGCGGTAGCCTTTCCTGGAATCATCGAGGCCGACGCATTCGTTCCAGGCGACGTTGGCGAACAGCAGGGCGACGTGGGCCGCTGCCGACGAGGGAACCTCCGAGGGTTGGCGCAGGAGGATCTGGGCCATCTCCAGCAGGATCTCAGACATCTTGCGTGGCTGGGCGGACATGATCGATCAATCCTCGTCGGCCACTCGTGTTGGTCCCAGTATCTGGGATCTTACCCGTCACCCCGAAATCTGCAAGCGACCCTGTTCCATGATACCACGACCGCCTTCCAGACGAGCCACACCACGAGCGGGATGATGAAGACGAGGGGCAAGAAGACCGCCATCAGCCAGGTCCACCAAAGGGCCGGCCCTGCCCCTTGCTCCTCGGGCACCGTGCAGGCGGGAAGGTAAGCCATCAGCCCGTAGACAAACACCCACATCCCGACTTCGGTCAGGTGTTGAGGACCGAAGGTGATCGTCTCGGCAAGCGTCCCGTTCAGCCCGAACAAGAGCAGGACTTCGACAGGGCGAAAGTCGTAGCGGGACAAGAGCCAACTCCAGCACAAGAACAACGGGACGAAAGCGATCACGCTATGTTTGAGGACGACCTCCAGGTAGTTTTTCGAGGCGGTGATTCGGGCAGCGTCGGTGACACCGCCAAGCAGTGGTGCCATGTTGGTCAGGCTGGTGGTCACCGCCTCTTCCAGCATGGCGAAGGCGATGCAGAGCAGCACGAACCGGGTTCGCAGCCGATCGGGATGCGGGTTGCCCAGCGGACGAATAGGTCCCTGACCACGTACATCCCGATCCCGCCCAGGACGCACCAGACCAGGATCAGCCCGATCACCATCTTGATGATGGCACGGTGGTCAGGGTCAGGATCTTTCGAGAGGATGAAGACAGCGACCGACGTGGTCGAAAGGACGCCCCAGGAGGCGATCAGAATGAGGAGGAAACGCACCAGCGCCTTTCTTGACGGAAGTCGAGACCTCAAGTGAGCCTCCGCATCGTTCATCCTTTGCCCCATGACAAAGCTACGACGACGTGATCCCCTGGTCCAGATCATTCTGATCGCCCTGGCGTCCGTCCTGGGGATCGGCTCCCGCCGTTACGCCCACGCCTTGCCAGGGCTCCTCGCCGCCTACGCCGGGGACACGCTCTGGGCACTCGCGGCATTTCTCGGGGTCGGACTGATCCTGCCCCGGGCACCAACCCGAACGGTCGCCATGCTGGCGATGAGTTTCTTCGTCGCCATCGAGCTCAGCCAGTTGTACCATGCCCCCTGGATCGACTCGATCCGCCACACGACGCTGGGCGGTCTGATCCTGGGCTTCGGGTTCCTGTGGAGCGACCTGGCCTGCTACGCTGTCGGGGTGGGGTTCGGCGTCTTCGTCGAGATCCTTTGGCGAGTAATGGGCGGACCGCAGGAATCGGCATGATGCCTTGGTCGAGCGACCGACGGTCTCTCCGGGTTCTCCACCCCGGCGAACTTCGTCCCCGAACACCCAGGGCGATTGCGCCATGTTGGGTAATTTGGCATGATTGGGCGAATACGATATCCGCCGCTTGTTGGTGAGCAGCAAGGGTTGAGGAAATCGGTCACGCCGGGAGTCCATGCCGTGCAACGTCGATAACTGCTCAATCGTCATATGGCATTGAGATGTTTGTGTAGCAATTCTTTCTGTTCATCGGTCAGGGTGTGGAGGATCGGGGGTTTTGGAGGCTTGTGCGGGGTACGCCGAGGCCATTCGCGGCAGGCCTTTGGACTGGTCTGGCAGCGCGAGTCTGCCCGGCAACTCTCCAGACGCTGCGATAACTCCCGTCTCGTCGATTCGTCGTGCCATTGAGCTCCCGACGGATCTCGATCAATACCTTCCTCGGGCTGATCACCACTTCCCCCACAGTCTGCTTCGGTCGCAACGGCAGGTCGGTCGGCGTGAGCCAGGAGAATCTGCAATGCGAGCAAGGACGCCTCGGCTTCGCGATGAACCAGCCGCACGGTGCGGCTGGAGAGCTTGAGCTTGTTGATCGTACGCTTGGAGATGCGAAACACCCCCTCATTGCGCCATCTCCAGCGGTAGAACTTGGCTGCGGTCGCCTTGGACAGCCGCGTCGGATCGAGGATATCGGTCAAGAGCCAGACGTCGCGCTTCGCCTTGCCCTGGGCGGGTATGCGGATCAGGCGGCAGAGAATCGGCGGCTTCCCTTGCTTTTGAACAGATTCCGGCCAGTAGTAGACAGGACCTTCGCTCCAGGTCTGGATCGTCGCGTGCTCCAGGGTGTAGAGATCGATCTTCGAGGACATTCGCCGCAAAACGACCGCTTGGTCTGCAAGATGGCCCTGGCCAGTTCGTAACCCATGTAGGCGGCATTGGCGACGATCAGGGCCGCCGGGGAGAGCGATGCCAGCAGTCGCCGCAGGTGAACGCGCTCGTCCGGGGTCCCCGGGCCCAATTGCCACGACCACAACAGTCCAGTCGCCAGATGCACGAAGGCGGTCACCCAAACCGTTGGGGCCGAGTTTTCCTTGCCGGCTGGTCTGAGACGGGCTTCCAGTTCCGTAGAGCGTGGGCACTCGACTCGGGAACCGTCGCAGCCCATCGGCTCGAAACCGTTGATCAGCAACCGCTCGGCGAACCGGGCCCGAATCTGATCCCGTACCCCCGCGGACAACGCCTTGAGTTGCCTCAAGGGGACGCGACCGAGCGCCTTCTGAAATCCCTGCAAGGTTTTGCCGGGACGTTTGCGGGCCTCGTAAGAAACCACATAGAAGCCGCGTGCGGTCTGGAACTTATCGGCTTGCGAGTCCCCCGCCGCCCAGGTCATGGCCAGGAGGATGATCAGCAACGGTTGCAGGTCCCACCGCAGGCAGCAGTGGCGTCTTGGCAGGCCTGTCGGGATTGCTTCGAGACCTGAGGGGTGAGAACCGGCGGACGCACTCAATCAACGACTGCGGTTGCTGCTGTTTGCGCAGCTTCCGTGCTGCTTTCATCGCCGTTCTTCCTAACGCGGCGAAGCCGCAACCAAGAAGGATGAGCAAGAACGAGCGTTCTCCCGCCAGAATGGGGTTGGAAGCGGCCTTAACCCGGAGGAGAACGCCGCGAAGACGCTGTCGCGCTTCGTCGCCAAGTTTACCAACCTGATCGTCGCTGTGCTCTCTGGCTTTGACCGCGTGATCTTCAAGGGCTATCTGCCCATCACCAACGGACCGGCTCTCGAAGGGTTCGTCGACCATATCCTCAAGATTCGACGCTGCGACTTCCTGGATTTCGCTGAGGAACAGTCCAAAAGCTTGGTCGATCACGCCAAGCACCGGGCCCAAGAGGCCGGCGCCGAGTATCACTACCTCCAAGGCTCGCACCGCAAAGACCGGCTCGTCGAGGGCGCTCCTGCGACGGCGATCGATTAGCGATGGGCTGATCTGCGTCCTCTGCTGCATGGAATGCTGCCCAAGCTTCAGGCTGGTCCATGCTAAGGACCGGCCTCGCCTGATCAACGCACGCCGAGTGCAGCGCGTGCTCTACTTCTACTCCCTCGATCCCGACTTGGGCCTGATCTACGTCCGATTGACGACCTGGTTCCCGTTCACCGTCCAGGTCTACCTCAACGGCCACTCGTGGCTGGAGAAGCAGATGCTCAAGCGGAGACTGGGGTTCAATCTCCAGGACAACGCCTTCACGGCCCTCGACGATCCCGAGGCCACTCAGAGACTGGCCGATTCGTTCGTCCACCAGAACTGGCGCAAGATCCTCGACCGCCTGGCCCGGCAGGTCAATCCGTTGCTGAGGCAGCCGTGGTTTCGCGGCCTCAGCTATTACTGGGTCATCGACCAGGCGGAATTCTCCACCGACCTGATCTTCACCAGCCGTGAGGCACTCTCCGGCCTGTACCCACGCCTGCTGGATCACGCCGCGGTCAACTTCTCGGCCCAGGACATCCTGACGTTCCTGGGCCGGCGGTATCATCCCCGCTTCGATGGCGAGGTGCTCACCCATTGCCAGAAAGGGCGCTGGCCGGGAGCCAGGATCAAGCATCGGATGAAGAACAACTGGCTGAAGATGTACGACAAGTTCGCCCTGGTCCTGCGGATCGAAACGGTGATCAACAAGCCGCGGGAGTTCCGGGTGCGGCGGTTGCGGACCCGCGACGGCCGCCGCGAGATGGTGTGGTGTCCGATGAACAAAGGGGTGATCAACCTGTACCGCTACCGCGAGGTGTCGTGGGCCGCCAACGAACGCTACCTGGAGGCGCTCTCGGTGGTCGAGGATCTGGCCCCAGCCTATCGTCAGGTCGAGGAACTGACCGAGCCGGTGGTGGCCTCCGGCCGAAGTCATGCGGGTTTCAACCCGGCCAGTGGGGCCGACGTACCCCAAACATGGGCTAGGCGGTGCTCCAGGAGAGCCCGCACCCTCAGGCATGAATCTGCCGGTCCGCCCGCTCGATGAGATCGGCGACAGGCAGGCCGTGCGGGCAAGCAGCGGCGGCGACCTGCAGGTTCGCCGACGCGAATTCACGTGCAACGGCCGGCAGGGCCTGGTAGAGGGCGCGGGCCTCTTGCCGCTTGCCGTACACCTCGTAATACCGCAGATAGCGGAGCACGGTCGCCACGGGCACTCCCCGGGCCGCCGTCTCGCACAGGTGTCCGCAGCCGTGGCAATAGAGGTGGGCGGTGGCCCTGCGGTAATCCTCGAGCAGTTGCCGCTCCCGGGCCGTGAGTTTCTGGTCTCCGCTGGCCGTCACGTTCTCACGGAGATCGCTTCGGGTCGTCATCTCGCTGACGGCGACGTGGATCCGGCGGTCCATCCAGACGGTCTTGATCGCGGCGACCTCCTTCTTGAAGCCCTTGGCCTGGAGTTCCGCCATCCGGTCCGGGAAATTGACGGCGCCTCCCTGGGTCTTCATGGCGATCAGGCCGAGGTTCGCCTTGACGGCCTTGTCGATGGCCCGCTGGAGCTCGTCGTGCCGGTCCCGGCCGCCGACATCGCGAAAATTGTATTTAAACATTACCTGATCAATCCAGCCGCAGTCGACGGCGGCCTCGAGAATCTCGGGAAGCCGGGCGTCGTGGCAGCTCAGGCCGCAAAACCGTGTCTTGCCTTGCTGCTTGAGGGCCGCGAACGCCGCCTTCACGCCGGGGTCGGAAAGCAGCTCGATCTGGTTGCCCGCCAGGCCGTGCAGGTAATAGCAGTCGAAGTGATCGGTCTGGAGCCGCTCCAGGCTGGCGCTCAGGTGCTTCTCGAACATCCGGGCCGTGCCCGTGCCCATCCCTTGCGGTAGCCGGTGTTCTTGGTGACGAGGTAGACGTCCTTCCGGAGCTTCGTCCTGTCGAGCACCACGCCGATGACCTTCTCGGCACGCGTGTTCTCGTAGGTCTCCGAAGTATCGATGTAGCGCACGCCCGAATAAAGAGCCGCCTGGACGAAGCTCGGCGAAAGCGCCCAGCTCGTTCCCATCCCCAGGATAGTCACTTTTTCGCCGGTGCGGCCCAGAGTCGTCGTCGGGACATTCGATTCGACCGCCGCGGGCGCGTCGGCGAGGACGGCCCCCGCCGGGCCCAGCATGCCGGCCGCTCCACCGGCCGCGGTGGCCTTGAGGAAGTGCCTGCGATTCGATCCGCCGTCACAATGGCCTCGTCCCGGGTCGCTCATGGTCCACCTCTCGGTTTCTCGGGCCGAATTCCGACCAAGCCGGAAGCGCTGCCTCAAGCCCGAGCTCCCGCGCTATGATGAGTATTGTGCCGATCACCCGAGTCCATGGTCAACCAGGAATTGACAGCCCATTACAGAAGACCGGGTGCGCTCCGGGCCAGCCCCGCGAGCATCCGGATAACGTTTCGAGCTGCTCGCGGCAGAGGCGCTCGAGAGCCGGACGCTCCGGAGCCATCAATGCCGACAGGACTGATGCTGTGCTCGCCGCGCGAACTGCCATGATGCTTGCGGCCGCTACTTCGGTGGCAACGGTGGCAAGTCAATCTCCGTGGGGAGCACGGGGAGCTCATCCGAGGCATCCGGCCTCGTTCCCGCTGCTCCCGCGGTGTTGGACGGCTGAGTTCCGGTTTCGGCCGGTCCCCTGGGGACCAGATTCGCGGGCAACGCAGAAGGTGGTGGGCTGGTCGCAGGAGGTGCCACGGTCCCACCCGCGGGCAGGGCCGAACCATCAACCCTGGGTCGAGCCGCAACCGCCTCTCCGGGTCCGCCCGGTACGCTCTGGGCCGGCTTCTGCGAGAGGATCGGCGGCTCGCCGGCCGGGCGATAGGGGGCTGAGGGCGTGGGCGCCGGTCCGAGCGTGCCCCCCGGGGCCGGCAAGGCGGGGACGTTGCCGGGCTGGAGCCCCGGCGGCGGGTTGGCCGGAACGGGATCGGGATTGACGGGTCCGGAGACCGGCGGGTTGTACATCGGGCCATCGTGGGGAATCGGCAGCTTGCGGTGGGCGTTCTGGATGTCGCGAGCCTGGACATACGCCTTCCTCGGGAGTGCGGCCCCTCGGCCACCGCGATGTTGTTGTAGGCCAGGAGGGTGCCCTTCGCTTCCTCGAAGACGATGATCGAGATGTTGTACAGGGTCTTGTATTCCGCTTCGGTCGCCACGGCCTGGGCGTACTGGCTGACGGCGTCGAGGAAGCGGTCGATCGTGATTCGCCCTTCCTCGTAGTAAGCCCGCTGGGCGTCCAGCCGCTGGGCCGCGGCGGCTCGCAGCCTGGAGGCGGTCTTGAATTGCTTGTAATTCGCGTCGATTTCCAGGAAGTAGCGCGCGAGCTGGTGGGTTCTCTGGTGGACCATTTGCTGGAGGAACGCCCGCTGTCGGAGCAGGGCGTACTGGGCGAACCGGGTATTGGCCAGGGGCGATCTCATGCCCAGCGGCATCTGGAACGTGAAGCCAACCTGCCAGGTACGGAAGTTGTTGTAGAACCCGGGATTGGACAGCAAGCCCGCCGCCCTCTCCTTGGCGGCCACCACCGGCTCGAGGGCCTTGATGGTGGCACCCGTCATCACGGACTCCGCGCTGTCGAGCTGCTGCCCAAGGCCATTGAGCTGATAGAGCAGATTCAGGTTCAATTGCGGAAGCAGTTGATTGCGAGCGATGACAAGCTGCAATTCCGCGATCCGGACCGCGATCTCCTGCTGCACGATATCGGGATAGAAGCTTAACATCTGAGCGAGACTGGCATCCCAGTCGGGCTCGAGCCGTGCTTCGGTGGGAGGGGTCACCGGGATGATCCGCCGATTGTCGGCCGGCGGCAGACCCAGCAGGTTTCGCATCTGCCGCTCGGTGGTCAGCAGGTCGGACGTGCGCGTGACAAGGTCCAGGCTGAACTGCTCGAGCCGCTGCACCGCTTCCGCGACGTCGGCGACCGTCCCCTTGCCCACCACCAGCTCCGCCTGCTCGCGGTTGACGATTTCTCGGGCCAGATCGACCGCCTTCTCGGAGCTCCAGAGCTGGATGTGCTTCCGCGCCAGGATCCAGTATTGTTGCTCGATCGAGCGAACCATCTCCATGACGTTCAGCTTGAAGTTCCACACGCTCTCGTCGGCCTGCAACCGGGCGATGACGATCGGAGCACGGTTCGCCTCGAGCCCGACCAGGTTGCTGAAGTTGTTGACCGGCTGGCCGGGCAACGGAGCGCTTCCCATCAGGGGCTGCGTCAAGGTCATCTGGATGTTGGTGGTGTAGACCGACGGCGTCACGAGGAAGGTGCTGTTCTGGTAGAGCCAGTTGACATTGTGAACGATGCCGAGCTGAGCTCCAGTTGCTGTTCGTTTCGAGAGCCCGATCTGAAAATTGGCCGTGTCCTGAACCGAGATGATCGGTGTCTTGGGACCGCTGAAGCCCAAGGAACCGCCCTGAATGGCGTTGTTGAACGGCTGAGTGTTCTTGCCCCAGTTCAACTGGGTCGTGAACGCGGTATCGAAGACCGACAGGGCCTGGGCAATTTGCGTTTCCTGGACCGCCGGGTCATACACGCTGGCCAGGCCTCCACCGCCCAGCACGGCCTGCCCCGGCGGAGCCGCTGGCGAGGTGCCGGCGAGAGGAAGGTCGGCTCGAAGCCCTCGATCGGAATGCCTTGTGCACCGAGGTTGATCACACGAACGACCTCGGCATTGTCGAGCCCGATGCGAATCGCCTCCTGAAGGGTCATCGGCCAGACTTCCTGGGCTTCCGGATCGTTGGTGGTCCGCGGCTTGGCAACCTTCGGTAGCTGCATCGGCAAGCTACTACTCAGGAAGTCGGCCTGCTTGACCTCCTTATCCTCCAGGGCCATCTTCCCCATGTTGTCATGGGGAACCGGCTTGGACTGATCGATGTAAGGAAGCCTCTGGCAACCGGAGGAGAACACCCAGGCCGCCAGCACGGCCACCTGAGTCCACCGGTTCGTGCATAAGGTCAATCGCATGGCCCGCCGTCCTTGACTAAGATCGCCATGTGACGCGTATTCAAGCCGTGGGAACACGCCGCGCCATCCTTGGCTTGGCTAACCGCCGCTCACTGACCCATGTCTCAAGATGCCTGTCGCTTCGCCAGATTTGCCCGCGACTCATCTCGACGACTCAGGACTGAGGCCAGGAAGAGATGCGTTGCCTGGACCCAGTGTCTTCTTTCCATGAACGGACGAACATCACAACGAGGCCTTACCTCGTGCCGAGTAACCGAAGGTTCGACCTATCGGGTTGTATCGGATCTTCGTACCGTGGGACTTGAATCGATGAGGCGGATCTTACGGATTATTTTGATTCTGTCCTAGATCAAATTCCTCTTCGCCAGAGGCTCGCTCAATTTTCGCCCGGGGCCCGAACCCAGTCGACGCTCTCCACGCCAACGGGACAGTGAGAGAGGCGTGATTCCTGCCCGAAATCAGGTCAATCGCTCAGGCCTGGGAAGGGCTTGCTCCGAGCCGGAAAATCAGCCAGGAGCAGCGACGGGACCACCCTCGCTCGGCTGACGACTCGGGGGAAACGGCTTGTGTGAAGGGACGCGCGGGGAGGGAAATTCTACGTACGGCAAGCCCAGCTTGCGCTTGAAGTAGATCACCTCTCCGGGGTCGGTCCCTTCCAGGGCATGGCCGGCGAACTGGAGCAGGTAGCCGCCGAAGAAGAGCGCCAGTGCAAAGAGGAGGACGGGGACGGAAAGCAGGAAGACGTAGACCGAGCAGAGCAAGACACCCAGGATGGTGAGAGGAATGCCGATGATATGGAGGATGAAGCTGGTCGGATTCGGGTGGCGATCAAGCCAGTGCCCCACCAATCGATGTGCGGGCTCGGGGGGATAGACCATGAAAAAAATCTCCGTCGGTGTCCGAACCAGGCTGCGTGACGATCGGGGAGGCCAGGGTTGCCCTGGCGCGCGTTCTCGACTTCATAGTGTAACCGCTGGACGAGGAGAGAACCACCTCTTTCCGGGAATCCGCGGCAGGGATGGCCCCGTCCGCAGGCACTGCATGATGGACGCGATCGAGTGAGCTGGATCGATACGGACGCATACCTTCGGCTGATTCGTGGGCAGACGAGAGGAGCGGCCGCCGGGCTGGCCCGTCTCGGGCTGGGTGCCAGCTCCACCGTCTATGGCCTGGGGGTCGCCGCGCGGAACGCCGCCTTCAATCGGGGCTGGAAACGGTCCTACCGGGCCGGAGTGCCCGTGGTCTCGGTTGGAAACATCACGCTGGGGGGAACGGGCAAGACCCCGATGGTCGAGTGGGTTGCGAGGTGGTATCGCCGCCGGGGTCTGCGTGTCGCGCTCATCAGCCGGGGCTACGGACACGCCGGAGGGATCAACGACGAGGGCATGGTCCTCGAGGAGAACCTGCCCGACGTCCCGCACCTCCAGGACCCGGACCGGGTCAAGCTCGCAGCGGTTGCCGTCGAGGAGCTGGAAACGGAGCTGATCATCCTTGATGACGGGTTCCAGCATCGCCGGCTCGCTCGCGATCTTGACCTTGTCATGATCGATGCCCTCGATCCCTTCGGGCTGGGGCGGCTCTTTCCCCGCGGACTCCAGCGCGAGCCGGTCGGCTCGCTCCGCCGCGCCTCTGCGGTCATCCTCTCGCGAGCCGACTTGCTGGAACCTGCCGAACGTGCGGCGATCCGGAGAAAGGTCCAGCGCTCGGCGCCCTCGGTGCCCTTCATCGAATCACGCCACGCCCCCCTCGACCTGATCGACGGAGACGGGCAGGTCTACCCTCTCGACGACCTGACCGGGAAGGAGGTCGCGGCGTTCTGCGGCATCGGCAACCCCGAGGGATTCCGGCGAACCCTCCTGCCGCGGTGCCGGCAGATCCTCGACTTGAAGGTCTTCCCCGATCATCACCTCTACACCGCCGGCGACGTCGGCTCGCTGGCAGGCTGGGCACGTGACCTGCACGCGAATCTCGCCTTGACCACGCAGAAGGATTTGGTCAAGCTCCGCACCGCATCGCTTGGTCCTGTTCCCTTGCGCGCCTTGCGTATCGGGCTGGAGATCATGGACGGTCTCGACGCCCTCGAGAGGATTCTCGACCCTCTCGTTCCCGGTTCGTGAGCCATTCGGAAGCCTCTCTTGCTGGAACACTCATCCTCGGTTCCGCAGTCAACGGAGTGACTGGAAAGCACGGCTGCCCGATGAAGATCGCGGTATTCTGTCCCAACCTGATCGGCGACACCGTCATGGCGACGCCGACCTTTCGCGCCCTGAGAGGCCAGTTTCCCGACGCCCGGCTGACCGCGGTCGTCCGGCCTCAGGTCGCCCCCGTGCTCGACGGATCCACCTGGTTCGACGAGATCATCCTGTCTCACCACCGGTCGGCACGCCGCGATCAGCGAAGGCCGGCGGTCGTGAAGCAGACTTCGCGAGGAACGGCATGACGTCGCGGTCCTGTTGCCCAACTCGTTCCGCGTCGCCTGGATGGCCTGGCTTGCGGGGATTCCTCGGCGCATCGGCTACGTCCGGTATGGACGCGGGCTGCTTCTGACCGAGAGTCTCCAGCCTCCGCGTGACGCCGAAGGCCACTTTCTCCCGACGCCGATCGTGGAATACTACCTGGCCCTGGCGAGGATGCTGGGCTGCCGGGGCGACTCGGTTCAGCTCGAGTTGAAGACCACCCCGCACGACGAGTCGGCGGCCGATCAAGCCTGGGCCGACCTGGGATTGCGAGCCGAACATCCGGTGGTTTGTCTCAATACGGGAGGAGCGTTCGGGCCGGCGAAGAGCTGGCCCACCTCATCATTTGCCGGGCTGGCGCGCCGGCTGGTGGAGGAGCGGTCGGCCTCGGTGCTCGTGCTCTGCGGTCCCGCCGAACGGGATCCAGCCCGGGAGATCGTGAGGCTGGCCGGCCATCCCGCAGTGGTCAGCCTGGCCGAGCAGCCGCTCAGCCTGGGACTCTCGAAGGCCTGCGTGCGTCGAGCCGCGCTCTTGATCACCACCGACTCCGGGCCTCGCCACTTCGCCGCGGCGTTCCAGACCCCGGTCATCACCCTGTTTGGTCCCACTCACATCGCCTGGACGCGAACCAACCATCCCCAGGCGATTCACCTGTTTCACCCGGTGCCCTGCGGGCCCTGTCAGAAACCGGTCTGTCCCGAGGGTCATCACCGCTGCATGAGGGAACTGAGCCCCGACCAGGTCCTGCAGGCGGCCCTTCGCTTTCTGCCGGTGGACCGCCCGATCAGCGGAACGACCCCGCATTCATCGCAGTACGGGACCCCATTGGGCGTGGCCGGGAACAGCAGGCGGCGAGTGTCATCTTTCCGGGATGGGAGGCGAAGCGTAACCGATGGCAACCTGGCTGATCACGGGAGCGACCGGCTTTGTCGGCCGGCACGTGCTCGATGTGCTCGATGCAGAGCTGGCAAACGAGGGACGAACCGGCGACTCGGTCCTGGTTCTTGGGCGTCGATGCCCCGCGGGCTGGCCCGAGAGCCAATTCGTCCGGGCCGACCTCGACGACTCCGACGGCCTCCGCCAGGCCGTCGGGGCCATCGCTCCCGACCACGTCATCCACACCGCGGGGCGCACTCCACCCGCGGCGGACGAGTCACTTTACCGGGGCAACTTCTGGGCGACGATTCGCTTACTCAATGCGGTGCGGGCCTTGAACCGCCGGGTGCGAGTGACCCTGGTGGGCTCCGCGGCAGAGCTCGGTCCCGTGCCGCCGGCCGATCTGCCGGTCTCCGAGCCGTATCCGTGCAATCCCGTCGAGGCCTACGGCCGGAGCAAGTGGCTGGCCACGGTCGCCGGCCTGGCCGAGCGGCCCCCGCTCGAGGTGACCGTCGCCCGCGTTTTCAATCCGGTCGGTCCTGGCCTTCCTCCGTCGCAGGCTTTCGGTGAATTCGCGGCCCAGCTGCTGGCGCCCGGATCCGATCCGCTTCCCCTGGTCACCGGCAATCTCGAGGCCCGGCGCGATTTCATCGACGTGCGGGACGTGGCGCGAGCCCTGGTCGCGATCTCGCTCCGTGGACGAAGCGGACTCGTCTACCACGTCGGCACGGGAGAGTCGCGGCCGGTGGGCGAGGGCCTCGAGCTGCTGGTGCGACTGAGCGGCCGATCGGTCAAGCTGTGTGTCGATTCCCGCCGCGGGTCCAGGAAGGGCCCCGCGGACTCGCGGGCCGACATCCGGCGAATCTCGGATCATACCGGCTGGACCCCGACCATCTCGTTCGAGCGCAGCCTCACCGAGTTCTGGCACGACCGGAGAAACCGGCAGGCCGAGCCTGAGCCACGAGGCCGCCGCGCGGTTGCCATTGACGGCGTAAACCGGCTTCCTATAATGCCGTGCGCGGTCAAGGATGACGCCGCGATGCGCTACAGAGCTCATGGTTCTGGCCCGGGGTCAAGGAGGATCGGAATGGCCGGACGCCGATATTTGCTCGCGGTCGTCCTGCTCGCGTCGGTCCTGCACGCGATCTCCATCGGTCGGTCGCTGCTGCCCGCCCAGGACGGCCTGAAATTCATACGCATCGCCCGCCAGTTCCAGCATGATCCCTGGCCGGATGTCGTTCGCGAGACGGACCAGCACCCGCTTTACCCCGCACTGATCGCGGCGTTCGAGCCGGTGATCAGCGTGTTCGCGGGATCCGGCCCGGATACATGGCGGATCGCCGCCCAGACGGTGGCGGCCCTGGCCTCGCTGGCAATCCTCTTTCCCCTGTTTGGCCTGACGCGCTCGCTCTTCGACGAGCGGATTGCCTGCCTGGCCGTCGCCATCTACGCATTGCTGCCGGTCCCCGCTGAAGTGGGTCACGATACCCTGAGCGACAGTCTCGGCCTCCTCCTGATTCTCCTTTCGCTTCGGTGGGGCGCCGTGGCGATCCGGAACGGCAACTGGCGCTGGGCCCTGGCCGCCGGCCTCTCTGGCGGTGCGGGTTACCTGGCGCGCCCCGAAGCCATCCTGGCGCCCGCCGCGCTGGGCCTGGCCTGGGTATTCACCTGGACGCGATCCGGGAAGTTTCGCGCCGCACTGGCCTCTCCCGCCTTGCCGGCCATGGGCCTTTCCGCACTGGTTCTCGTCGGTGGTTATGCCCTGGTGAAGGGGCAAGTCTCGGAGAAGCTCGCGCTCCGGCATGGAGCCGCCCTGGGCTCTCAGCCGGCGGCGATCCGCGCGGTACCCCAGTTGCTCCCCAGGGGACTGAATGACTCCAGGTGGGACTTCTCGCCCAAGGAGGAGACGGATCGAATACCGATCCGCCATCCGCTCAAGGCCCTGCGGTGGATGGCAAGCGAATGGTGGGACGAGCTGTGCTGGGGTTTCGCGATCATGAGCATCTGGGGACTGGTCCGTCAGCGGTTCATTCTCGGAATCTGCGGCGATCGCGACCCAGCGGGCCCAGGACGGAGCGAACGCCTCGTGCTCGCGGTTTTCGCGGGCGGTTTTCGTCGTGGCGCTGCTGCGCCACACTGCGGCCCTTGGATATCTCTCGGGCCGGCACACCCTTCCACTCGTCTTGATCTCGGTTCCGTGGGCTGCGGCAGGGACCTTCGTCTGCCTTCGAGGACTGGGCCTGAAGCTCCCCTGGAGCCGGCGCGCCGCCTGGACCACGGGAATCGTTGCGACAAGCGTGATCGTCGTGACCCTCGCAGCTTACCAGCTTCGGCCAAGCCACCCCACGCGCTGGGGACACTGGGCGGCGGGGCGCTGGCTGGCCGAGCACGCCCAGGCGTCTGACGTCGTGCTCGACACCCGAGGGTGGGCGCGATTCATCTCGGGGGCTCCCGGATACGATTACTGGCACGTTCGCCAGGCTCTGACCGACTCGCACCTCACTTACGTGGTCGTGGGTCACGAGGAGCTGGCAGCCAGCAGCCCGAGGGCACAAACACTCAATGCCCTCATGGCTTTCGCGGCCACCCCGGTCGAGGACTTTCCGTCGCTGGCCGGCGACCGAGACGTCGGGGTGCGGATCTACCGGTTTCGTCAGCCAGGCTCCTGGGAGGGATTGATCCCATGAGCTATGGCTCACTCTGGGAACGACTGGTGCACGGCGTGCGCTGGTCCTGGGTGGACCCGCGCTATCGAGGCGGCGCTGCCCCCAGACCTCGACGCTTCGGTGATGACCCTCGAGAGCCGCGACCGGCTGCATGCGAAGCAGGGGCGATCCACGGCCAGGGTCGTGTTTCATCCCGCCCCTGAGCGATCCGATCGAGCATCGGGGACGGTGAGTGCCGACGAAACTCCGGCGCGCCCGGTGGCTGTTTATCTCAAGCGGCATTTCCGGCTTCCCTGGAGTGCCAGGGTGGCGGCGCTCCTTGATCCGGCGGGGCGCCATTCGCCGGGGGCAGCCGAGTGGGCCCACCTGAGGAGAGCCAGGGAACTGGGCGTCCCGGTTCCCGAGGTGGTGGCGACCGGCGAACGGATCGGGCCATGGGGCTCGCTGCAAAGCTATCTCATGGTGGCCGAGCTGACGGGCTTCCAGGAGCTGAACCTGGCGTTGCCGGAGCTGGAGTCCGAGCTGGATCCAAGGTCGTTCGCAAGCCTCAAGCGTGGCCTGGTCATCGAGATGGCTCGAATCACGGCGACCTTGCACCGATCCCGCACATTCCACAAGGACCTTTACCTCTGCCACTTTTATCTCGACCGTGAGCGTCTGAGGGAAAACCCGGCTGAGATCCGGCTGGCCCTCATCGACCTCCACCGGTTGGGCGAGCATCGGTTCTGGCCCGATCGCTGGCGCTGGAAGGACCTGGGACAGCTCCTCTTCTCGACCGCGGGAGTCGCCGGTCTCGAAAGCCGCGACATCGCGAGGTTCTGGAAACACTATCGCCGCTGGGTCAAGTTTCGCTGGCCCAACTGGCAGGCCCGGATGGTCAAGCTCAAGGCACAGCGTTACCTGCAGCACAACCGCGGCATGGGTTGAAGCTCGTCGACCGTGAGGATCTCAGGCATTGAAAGGGAGGCCGAGGCGATCCCGGCCTGAAATCACTCCAGTTCGGGTCGGTCTGCATGCGAATACCTTAGGATGACGACGTGGTCGGGAATCGTCGCGTCCTTTCAGGGAGAGCGGAACCATGCGGTTGGCCTTGAATTTTCCACGAATCGACCCAACGCGAGGCGGAGCCGAAACCTACATCGTTGACCTCTGCCGGAGCCTGGTGCGTGCCGGGCACCAGGTCGATCTCTACGCGGAAACCTGGAAGGATGGTTCGCTGCCACCCGAGGTGCGATGCGTTGCCGTTCCGGCTCCTGGCCACAGCCGGCGCGCGCGGATCTGGAGCTTCGCCCGCAACTCCGAGGCGGCGATCACGCAGGCGGAGTACGACTGCACTGTCGGCTTCATCAACACCTACGCTCACGATGTGATCATTCCCCAGGGCGGGGTGCACGGCGGCAGCCTGCATGCCAACGCGCTTCGCTTCAAGAGCCCTCTGATCCGCCGGCTGTATGTGCTGGGCAAGACGCTCAATCCCAGGTCGATCGTCTACCGGGCGATCGAGCGGCGGCAGTATGCGGCCCACCGCCAGGTCCAGGTGATCGCCGTCAGCGACATGGTCCGGCGTCACATCCAGCAGTTCCACCATGTGCCCCGGGCCTTGATCCACGTCGTGCCCAACGCCATCGACCCCGAGCGGATCAAGGTCGGCCAGCCTGGAGCCGTTCGCTGTGCGTTCCGCAACCGGCTGGGACTGGAGCCGTCCGACCTCGTCGGCCTGTTCGCGGGGCACAACTTCGCTCTCAAGGGTTTGAAGCCGCTCCTCCAGGCGCTGGGAGCCAGGAACCGGGCGGGATCCCGGCCGATTCACCTGCTGGTCTGCGGCGGGGGACGCTCCGCTGCCTATCGGCGAATGGCCAGGACACTCGGAATTGCCGGGACGGTGCATTTTCTCGGCTACCACGACGACATCCGGGAGTGCTATGCCTCCAGCGACTTCTTCGTCATGCCAACCTATTACGATCCTTGCTCGCTCGTCGTGCTGGAGGCCCTGGCCTGCGGGCTTCCCGTCATCACCACGATCCAGAACGGTGCCAGCGAGCTGATGACCGATGGCCGCCAGGGCTATGTCCTCACCGCACCCGACGCCCTGGGCGAGCTCATCGCGGCACTCGACCACATGACCGACGATTCGCGGCGCAAGGCCATGTCGGCTGAAGCCGCGCGGCTTGGCGGCGAGCAGACCTTTGACCGCCACGTCGCGGCCCTCCTGAAGGTCTTCCAGGAAGTCGCCGCGGCCCGAAACAGCCACGGCCCCCACGGCAGGAATGGGGGTTCCAGGCCCCATGGCACGCCGGCGAAGGCCCGCAAGAGAGCAGGGCACTGAGATCAACGAGACGTGGGGCGAGACTCGAACTCGCCCCGAACAGGACCGCTCGACCCACGGAAGGGGACACGCGACGATGAAGGCCGTTCTACTGGCTGGAGGCAAGGGGACGCGGCTACGGCCTTACACGCACGTGCTGCCCAAGCCGCTGATGCCGCTGGGCGAGGCCGACCCGATGCCGATCATCGAGGTCGTGCTTCGCCAGCTCGCCCGCTTCGGCTTCCGGGACGTCACGATCATCACCGGTTACCTGACCGAGCTGATCGAGGCCTTCTGCGGCGACGGCCGGAAGTTCGGCACCCGCCTCCATTACCGTCGGGAGGAGACCCCGCTGGGAACCGCGGGCGGCTTGACCCTGCTGAAGCGACCGGCCGAGCCGGTGCTCGTCATCAACGGCGACATCCTCACCACCCTGAACTACGGCGCCATGCACGAGTTCCACCGCACCCGGGGCGCGGCGGCGACCATCGCTTCCTATCCCCGCGAGGTGAAGATCGACTTCGGAGTCCTCGAGTTCGGAGACGACCCGCACGTCTTGACGGGATATCGGGAAAAACCGGAGTATTCCTTTCAGGTGAGCATGGGTGTTTACCTCCTCGACCCGCTCGCCTGGGATTTCCTCACACCCGGTGAACCCCTGACGATGCCCGACCTGCTCGAGTCGATGCGGGCCGGCGGTCATGCGATCCACTGCTACCGCCAGCCGTGCTACTGGCTCGACATCGGCCGCCACGACGATTACGCCACGGCCAACGAGATCTTCGAGGCCCGCCGGGCCGCGTTCCTGGGAGTGCACGACCCGTCGGTCCTCAAGATCGGACGCGACCAGTGAGCTGGCTCGACAACCCCTGGATCCTCTACCTGCTCGGCTCCCTTCCCGGTTACCTGATCGGCGCTGTTCCGTTCGGATACCTGGTGTTCCGCTGGGCCAGGGGAATCGACATCAGGACGGTCGGGTCGGGCAACATCGGCGCCACCAATGTCGGCCGCCTGCTCGGCTTCCGCTACTTCCTGCTCGTCTTCGTCCTGGACGTGCTCAAGGGTTTTGTTCCGGTGCTGGGCGTGCCACTGGCGCTCTGGAGCCTGGGGGCGTCGCCTCCCGCCGACCTTCCGGTCTTCGTCGCCCTGGCGGCGATCCTCGGGCACAACTTCCCGGTTTTTCTCGGGTTCAAGGGGGGCAAGGGAGTGGCCACCAGTCTGGGGGCCCTGCTGGCTCTGGAGCCGCTCTCCTGTGCGGCCGCGGCTGTCGGGTTCTTCCTCGTCTTCTTCCTGACTCGTTACGTTTCACTGTCCTCGATCGCCGGTGCGCCTGGCGTTCGTGGCGGGCCATTTCGCCAGGGTCAAGGAGCCCTGGAGCCGGGAGAACTTCGCCATGAGCCTGCTCGCGATCTCGATCGCCGCTCTGCTCCTCGTCCGGCATCACAAGAACCTTCGACGGATCCTCGCCGGCACCGAACCGAAGGTGCCGCTGCGGCGGTCGCGCAACGGCCAGACGCATCCCCAACAGCCAGGCGGTTGGATCCATCCGCACTGGTTGATTGGCCTCGCGGCCGTGGCAATGGCGATCCTGGGCGCAGGGGCCTGGGTCGTTCACCGGTCCCAGACTCCGATCCAGGTCACCGCGGGCCCCTGGACCCTTCGAGAGACCCATCGCGAGCTGACCGGCCAGCAGCGCTCGACTCGGATTCTCTTCGCCAACCAGGGCCAGAAGCTCGCGGTCATGTGCCCACGTTACAACAAGGTGCTGATCTACAAGGTGACCAGTCGCGCCAGCCTCGAGCCGGCCGCGGAGATCGCTCTGGACGGCCGGCCCGTGGCAATGGCGGCAACCAGCGATGTGCTGGTGGTCCTCCAGCGCCCGCCCGGAGACGACAAGCACCTGGGGCCGGGCTGGTGGGAAGCCGTCAGCCTCGACGGCGAGCGACGCGGCCCTCGCGTTCCGGCGGGGTACTATCCCGACGACCTCGCCATCACTCCCGACGGCCGCTTCCTTCTTGTCCTCAACTCCGGGCAAGCCGAGGGAGACGCGAAGAACCCTCTTCCCGGTCTCGATGTCTATCGCGCAGCCCCGAACCTGGAAGTGGAACCGCCTCGTCCGATCGGCCACCTGAGCCTGGAGCCGAGAGACGACGCTGACCGACTGACCCTTTCCGCCTCCGGAACTCGCGGCCTGATCACCCTGCCCAAGGCCAGGCAGGCCGTGGCGATTGACCTGACCCGCCCTGAAGATCCCCGCGTGGCCGGCCGGTCGGAACTGGCCGAGGCCGCTGCCCCGTATGTCTCCCGCTCCGCGGACGGCGACTGGATCATCATGCCAACGGTCAAGGAACACGAGTCCGTGGCGCTTCAAGCTTCGACCGCTTCAACCCAGCGCGACGAGAGTGCTTCGCCGCCCGGCTACCTCGTCTACACGCTTCCCGAGGAATCGGCCCTCGAGCTGGCCCAGTCCTCTCCTCGGCTCGCGGTCGGCCGGTTCCCGCTCAAGGGTCCCCTCAATCTTGGTGGCACCCGCCCCAGCGGTCTGGCCTTCTGCGCCGAGCGCGGCCTCATCGCGGTCGCCACCAAGCCGGGAACCGTCCACCTGGTCTCGATCCGATCCCGGCTCGGAAGCGAGTCGGATGCCGACCCAGGCAAGCACCAGATCGCGGCGGCCGCTGCACCGGCAAGAAAATGAGCTGAGGGTCTCGGGGATCTCGATTCAGACCGCCTGAAGACGGGCGCGTCTGAGGTGCGCCGCGAGATCGCTGTGGCCATCGTGATCGTCCCAATCTTCCTACTCGGCCACAGTCAGGGTCGACGTGTCACCCTTTTTCTGGTATTCGGTTCCTGACACCTTCAGTGCCCGCCACCCTTAGTGCCCGCTGACACCTTTATTGCCCGCTTTTCCGGTATTTTGTTCCGACACCTTGGTGCCCGCAATCCGGGCATTGACCAGGGTTCTTTGTCGTCCCCCACAGGCATGGGAGGTGGTCCGTGGCTCGATACATTCTTAATCGCCTCCACTCAAACAGAGCGTTCGGAAAATGGCAGAGACATCGACGCATGCACTAAACCTCCCACATCGGGCAAGACGCCTGAGTGGCTGAATGCCTCCAGTTCAAGCACGACGGATTCTTCCTGGACTTCGGGGCGTTTGACGGCGAGACGATCAGCAACACCTACGCCCTGGAAAAAGAGCTGGGCTGGCGCGGCATTTGCGTTGAACCAAACCCCAGATTCTATCCGAACCTCTACCGCTGCCGCCAATGTATCACTCTAAATGTCAGGAGGATTGCAAAGTCGTCATTTGATCGCCCCGATCAACTTCAGCGCCTTTCGCAACCTTCGTCCCAAGTGATCAGCACGGGCTCGAATGGGGAGATCGTCGGGCAGTCCTGGGATCAGGCGCAGAACTGTTAACGCGGCGTTCCGAAGCGAGGCGAGTCGTTCGGCCAAGCCCGGCCGTATGCTCCACTGGCGGTCCTCGTCCCACCACCGGTCCTTGATGAAGTGCAGGCCGTTCTCGACACACCAATGGCCCCGGACCAAGCGCATCAGTGGCTCAGGACTGACCTCATCGGCCGAGAGACTGGCGATGAAATAACGGGTCTCATGGCGGGTGACGGTCCCCCGGAGACGGACCTCGGAATCGACCCGCAGGATCAGTTCAATGCCGGGGAATGAGGTTGCCTCGCGGATGTAGTCGACGCATTCGCCCTCACGGATCCAGAGCTTGCGGGTGTGGATCTCGCTCCTTTTTTCTCCCGCGTTTCCACGTCGGGGCATTGGGCGGCGGCGAAGCTGGCCCGGACGGCTTCGACCAGATCAGGCTGGTTGTCTTTCACCGCAAACAAGAAATCGCGGTCAGCTTCAAGGATCACCTGGGCCCAGGGGCGTTGCGTGAACAGGGCATCGGCCGTGAAGAGGCGGAGCAATGGGTAATGCTCCAGCAACTCCGCCAGGCCGGCTTTCAACGCCTGAGGTTCCGTCGGTTTGCCGTCGGTCACGGGGAACTGAGCCAAACTCAGACCGAGTTGGTGCGCGAAAACGTTGAGCATGTGGACGGGATCGCCCTGGGCATCGTGCCCTTGCTTGCTGGTCTTGCCGTCGGCGGACGCCGTGACGGCCAACGCGGTCTGCGGCAGAGTGACCAGCCAGCGAGCGAAGACATCGCGGAACTGCTCCAGAGAGAATCGCGCCATGGCGCGGCTGATGGTCGTGGCATGAGGCGGCTTTTTGCGGGTAAAGCCCAAGGGGCCCTTGAGGACCCGCCAATGATCGTTGGCCCAACGCTGCAGCGAGGCAAAATCGGTCTGGCGACAGAGTAAGCCTAGGAACGTCAGCGCCAGCATCGAGGTGAAGGGGTGGCGGACCCCGCGCGGCTTACGGGGGTCGGCGATTTGATCAAAGGCATCAAGCAGCGAAGCGATGGGTGCGGCCATCCGTGACCTAGCCTCAAAGGGTGTCCTTCCAATGGATAGAGGCAGAATGATAACTCAGGGACCGATCACTTTGCAATCCTCCTGGGAACGGACCCAGGCCCGTTTCATTTTCGAGATCTTCTGCAGAATTCGCGGGTTGATACTGGGGTCACGATCGTTCCGGGCAGGAGACCCACTTGAGGTTTCTCATTATTCCCCGGTGCCAGGCCTTGCGTCGATGACAATCGACAGTTTCCGCGGAACACCTACCTTTCATAACGGATCTGCCGATAATAGCGATAATCGTGGATTCAAGGCGAGTGCTCAGTGCCAAAGGGTTATGCCGATGACCACGGTGTACTGGAGGGAGGAGAAATTATTGAAAAAACTCTCGACCTTCTGCACGGTCGCGATCGTGGTGTGCGGCTGCATTTCGGACGCTTGCGTCACCAAGAACCCCGGGAATCATAACAGAGGCATTCGATACTACCGCCCGAAGCCTTATCTCTTCATCCAGCCTGCTACAGAGACAACTTTGGGGTGCCCGCAGCACCCGCGGTCGGACCGTTCCAGTCAACACCTCCCTTGCCCTCACCGACACTCGCCGGCGTGGGCTTGACACGCAAAGACCAGATATCCCACATCGCCCTGGCATCCCAGAGCGGTGCGCGAGGCTGACCCAGGCGGGATTCACCGAATCAAGTCAGCATTGACTCTGAGTCGTTCCGGGTCTTTGTGGGTTCAGCAGGAACGCGGCTGATCAGGGGGCGAGCCGGTATGCGTACAGACGTCGTCCGTGAGCGGAAGCCCGAACGAGACGACGCGTCTGAAGACCTCTCCTCGTCGATCGTCCCCAGCGGTTTCTGAAATCCTTCAAGATCCTTCGGTACCTTACGGAGTCACCCGGTCCCTTGAAACGTCTCTCCTGGCATGGGCATCCGCCGGAGCATTGCCGGCGGCTGGAACCACGGGCCGAGACCAGTGTAATGAGTCAGGCGATTCATTATCGAGGCCCCAGCACCCTCCGTGTCGCACCAGGCGAGGATGACGCCACGGGAGGCGGGGAAGCCCAGGCTGAGGACGACGCCACGATCGACGTCGGCGGGATCGTTGACGACTTTGTCGTCGAGGACGCGGATGGCTTCGGGTAGCATGGGCAGGAACAGGCGGTCGATCATGGTCGCCTGGTCTGAGGGCGCGCCGAGAAGCCGGCGCCGGTGGAGGATGGGCTCGAGGGCCGGGTCGGGAAGTCCCCGTGATCCCTTCGGCTCGTATTTCCCGAAGCCGGCCACCGATTTCTGGCCGAGACGGCCCATCGAGACCAGGTCGGCGAGTCGAGGATTGACTCTCGCCCGGTCGGATGAGCCAAGTCTCATGAGGTGCGGTGCGGAGCTCTCCTACTGATCTGCAGTTTGAGCCAGCCTCAGCGCGGTCTCCCATTCTTCCCGGGCCAGGGCGCACAGGGCGAGCAAGCGGAGGGAATCGGCGCCGGGCAGGAGCTCGTGGCAGCGCAGAGCGTGGCCCAAGGCGATGTCCGGCTGGCCGGCGTCGAGCTGGAGAATGCAACTGCGGCGGTGATGATGGTGCGTCGAGCAGGCGACTCGAAGCAGTCTCAAGTCGCATCGGCAGCGCCGGCACGACTCGGACCACTCCTGAAGAGCACGGCAGGTCGGGCAACGAACCTGATCAGGTGCGCCAACGTCCATCAGCCTTCCTTCCGTGATCGCTCGCCATTGGCCTCACTCGCTAACCACTGGCGAGCGGCCGCTTAATCGATCACTTGTCTTCCAGGTAGAAGACGATGTCCTCGATCTCGCGACTGATGCCCTCGATTTCGTCTTCCGATCTCCGTTCGATCGCCGACTGAAGGCTGTTGAGCAGGGCGCGCAGCTCCGAGGCGTCTTCGTCACTGGCGCCGGGCATGATGTGTTCTGCCTTGGCCGCAAGTTTGTTGGCGGAGTCGACGACGGTTCGGAGGGAGGGGGTCATCGTGGCTGTCTGATCGTCGGCCTCGTGGTTGTGCCTCGGGCTGGGGCCTTGCAGCGACATGATGGGTGTTTCGAGACCAAGTTCCTCGCCTTCCTGGTCTTCGACCGACTCGAAAGCCGCTTGCAGGCGATCGACCGCGTCGCTGCGCTGGCGGACCCGAAACCGCTCCGTAGCATTGTCAATGGTCACTCGCTTGACCAGTCCGGTGGCTCTCTCGGTCGCGGTGACCTTGAGGATGCCGCTCAAGTCGAGGTCGAGGCGGACGAGAATCTGGTTGCCGGCCGGAACGCCGGCAAGTCCCTCGACGACGAACTCGCCCACCAGGGTATTGAACCGGATGTCCTCGTTCTCTCCCTGGTAGACGCCAATCTCGGCTGCGTCCTGGGCGTCAAAAACGGTCGAGTAGATCTCGTTACGGCTGGCTGGAAGTGGAGTGTTGCGAGGGATGATGGGAGAGAAATGATAGGGCGACATGAACCCGTGCAGAGCGCCGAGCGACTTGATTCCCAAGGTATGCGGGGTGATGTCGACCAGGATCGGGCCGACCTCGACTCCGGCGATCAGTCCCCCCTGCACGGCCGCACCCATGGCCACGGCCAGGTCGGGTTCGATCTCCGAGTGCACGGGTCGGCCCAGCCGCTCTTCCAGAAGCTGATGGATCAGCGGGGTGCGTGTTGCCCCTCCGACCAGAACAACCTTGTCGATCTCGGTGGCCTGCAATCGAGCATCGGTCAAGGCTTCGTCGAGACAGCCCAGCGTCTTGATCAGGAGCGGGTGAATCAGGTCCTCGTATTCGGCCCGGGTGATCTCCATGTTCAGGTGCAGCGGCATGTTATCCTTGCTGGCAATGAACTCTTCCTCGATCGACGCGACCGCCTCGAACGAGAGTCGTTTCTTGGCTTCCTCGACGGCGTGGAGTAATCGCGCTTTGGCGGGCGGCGACTGGCGGAGATCGATCGCGTGCTTCTTGCTGAAGGAATCGCAGACATGATCGAGCAGGAGCTGATCGAAGTCGTCGCCGCCGAGCTGGGTATCGCCATGGCTGGAGAGGATTTCCACGACGCCGTGCTCGACCTGTGCCACGGAGACATCGAAGGTCCCGCCTCCCAGGTCATAGACGAGAAGCCGTTCTCGGTCCCGGGGATGAGGGTCGTACGTCAGGACGGCTGCCGTCGGTTCGTTGATGATGCGAACGACCTCCAACCCGGCAAGCTCACCCGCCTGGCGAGTGGCCTGGCGCTGGCCGTCGTTGAAGAAGGCGGGCACGGTGATCACGGCCCGGGAGACCGGATACCCCAGCGTCTTCTCGGCTCGACGCTTGAGCGTCCGCAGGATGATCGCCGAGACTTCCTGGGGGCTGTATTTCTGGTCGCCCAGAGCGACTGTGGTTTCCTGCCCCATCTTGCGCTTGATCGACCGGATGGTCCGTTCCGGCGCCAGCGCATACTGGTTGCGGGCCGGCTTTCCGACCAGCAGGCGACCCTCCGAGTCAAGCCCAACGACCGAGGGGAGGATCGGATCGCCGTCTTCCTCGAGGACAACGGGCTGGCCGTCGCGAATGATCGCGACCTCGCTGTTGGTGGTTCCCAGGTCGATGCCGATGATGGTTTCCATGGGTCTTTGCCTCTCACTCCGTTTCGAGCCAGGTTGAACGGGAGCCGTTCTCTCCCGGTGGTTCGTGGACGGTGGCGTGCGGAAGGTCGGGGCTCCGCTTCGCCGGCAGGTTCCGCGTGGTCTCCCGTTCTCTGGCCGCGCACAGCCCGGACCTCGGCCAGGCGGAGGATGCGGCCCCTCCAGGTGTATCCTCGCCGCAGCTCTTCGATGACGGTCCCAGGCGGCCAGTCCGGCGCGTCGGTGACCTCGACGACGATCATCCGATCGGGATCGACCGGGAGGCCCAGGCAGGCGATCGGCTCGATGGCCTCTGACTTCAGGACCCTGCGCACGCGGTTCTGGATCAGGTCGAATCCCTCGAGCAGCGACTGGAACCAGTCCTGATTGATCCCTTGGGCCTCGCGCTGGACGACTTCCTTCACTTGCCGATGGTACCACCGCAATCGCCAGCGGCGGAGCCAGGGCTGGCCCGCGTGCAACCGGTCAAGGGCTTGGCCGAGCTTGCGAGGGGTCTGCTCCGTCGCGACAATTCGTGCCTTCTCGATCTCGTTGCGGCAGCGATCGAGCGCCTCGTCGAGGGTCGCCAGTCCCTCGGCGAGCGGCTTGCCGGCAGACCATGCCGCCTGTTCTTCCTGGGGTGCAACCGAGCGAAAGAGCTCGATCGCCTGGCGAAGCGGCGGCAGCAAGGACTCGGCCTGTTCCTGCAAGCCGCGCGTGCTCTTGGTCTGCAGCTTCAGCTCCTGCCGCAGCGCCGTGAATTCCTCGACCAGGTCGACGAGGCCGAATGGCCGACATGAATCGCGCTCGGCCTCCTGCTTCATGACTGAGGAGGTCGGGCTGGCGGCCTCCGCTCGAACCTCAGCCAGCCACTGGTGGAATCGCGCCAGAACTGATTCGATCTCGCCGGGGCCACTCATGCGGAATCCGCCCAGGAAGCCAGGACGGAGATCGGGAACCGGGCAGCCCTCAGTCGACCGCGCAGTTCTTCGCCGATCATCTCGAGGGAGTCGGTCCGGGATTGCGGCTCAAAGAGCCTGGCCTCGAGCCGGCTTACCGGATCGCGCAAAGCGTCGTAAGCAGCACGGATCTCCGCGAACCGCTCAGGCGCCCGGTCAGGCGGAAACTGCCGGACCAGTTCCAGGTAGCGTCGGCGGATCTCCATTTCGTCGGCCGAAGGCGGCAAACCAAGCTGCACATAAGGATCGTTCATGACAGTGAATCAACCCTTTAGTTATGAGTCAGATTGCGGATTGCGCCGTGATCTTCGGTTGGGCCGGCCGGAAGCAGGATACTTGCGGCCGGGGAACGGGCTGGGACCGCCGCCGTCTTCTTCCTCCTCGTACTCATCGTCCTCATCCTCATCATCAGCGGCCCCCAGGAAAACACTGAGAAAGTCCTCGAACGATCCCGGTGCTCCGCTGTGAAAGGGAATGCCTCCAGGGGCGGCGAAGGGGATGCCGGCAGTGCGGGAATGCAGCTCGTTGCAGACCGAGAGCATTTGCTTGATCTTGGGAACCATGAGCATCTCCCGGCTCCGGGTCGAGGCTTCCGCCAGCCTCAATGCTTCTTGCAGATGGTCGCGGATGTGCTGAAATTGCTGGAAGGCGCCTGGGGCGCTCAGCTCGACACCGGCCGCAACCACATGGAGGAGGGCGGATTCCGGATTGGCTTTCAACCCGCGCTGGACCAGCTTGCGCATCAGCACGCTCTCCTTGGGAAAGTGGCCGAGGAACTCGCAGACGCTCTCCAGGTCCTCGAGGCGGTAGTTCAGGCGGGTGGTGCGGCGCAGGTACTTGAGCAGCTCCTTGGCGTCGTGGTCGCGGCCATGGTACTCGCTGCCTGCGGCAATGAGTGCGGTCAAGAACGATGCCATGGCGCCGGCCGTCTCGCTGCGGCACTTTCTTTTGAGCTCTCTCTTCCAGAGCTCGGCGTAATGGTTTTGGGTTGCCTTCGTCAACCTGTACCGGAGCGACTCGACGTGCAATGACAGCCACAGAGGGGCCGGTTCCGGGAGCAGGGCGACAGCTTCTCGCTCGTAGCGATCAGCCAGGTCGCCCTGGCCGGCCCTGGTCTCGAAGATTGCCTTCCGCGCCAGGTGATCGAAGGCACGCAGCTCGTCGGGCCGCAATTGTTCCATCGCTGCGAACTGGGCACGCCCCTCGTCCCAGCGTCGCTGAAGAGCCAGGCTGCGGGCCAGAGACGTCCGGATCATCATTTCCAGGTTGACGAGAGATTCGTCCAGGGGTTTGAGCCTGCGCGCTCTTGACAGAAAGTCCAGAGCCGCCGCAGGTTCGTCGCGATCATGGAGTTCCCGCGCCATTTCGATCAGTGTCTCCACATCCTCGGGGAAAACCTCGAGGATGCGCCGCCTGGCCTCGGTCAACCTCTCAGGATCGGAGGACATGCGGCAGGCTTGGACGAGGAGATCGTATGTCGGACGATGCCGTGGGGCGAGCTGGAGACTGCGTTCGATGCAGGTCTTGACTTGTCGCTCCAGTTCATCTTCGTCCAGATCCAGAGCGTTCTCGCCCTCGTCCTCGAAATCGAGACTATCGAAACCGAGGTCGAGGTCCTCGTCTTCCTCGGAGCGATCGTCGAGCTCGGCGAGATACAGTTGCGCCAAGTGCTTCCAGACCAGGGCCTGGGCCAGCGGCCGTTCCTTGGCCTTCAGAGCCGTGCAGATTTCCAGGTCGGCGATGTACTTGGTCCAGTACTTGATGGCTACGGACACACCATCAAAAGGACGTTCCCAGATCAGGGCCCAGAAACGATTCCAGCCGAGGGTCGATGGCCAGCGGCTCGGCCACCTGGGTGAACTCCCGGAGCAGCCGGGTCCCCGAGGCGTAGTCAAGAGAGGTCGCATGATCAAGCAGCGGCGCCAGCAGGCTGGAGGTGAGCTTCTCGGCAAGTCGGGGGTCCACTGCACTGAGGCTGAGACGGAGTGATGTGATTCTCCGCAGAACGTCGGCCCAGCGATTCTTGGCGACCAGGTCGCTCAGCTCTCGGAGGCGAGGAAGGATCCGTTCGCCGTAAACCAGGCGTTCCAGCTCCTCGAAGTCTGGTACCCCGTCGTCCCTCTCCGATGGGCCCCCCTGGAGGTTCTGCAGGTGCCTGACGATCCGCAGCGGAGCTCGTCCGGGGTCGAGCCGGTTCCAGTTTGCCCGGGACTCGGCCTGGTCCCCCCTGTAGAACGCCGCCAGACCGCGAACCAGAAGCTTCCACTCGCTCAGAGGAGAGCTCCGGGCGATATCGCGAACCAGCCCGAGGGCCGTGGCCTCGTCTGCAGCGTGTAAAGCCTCCAGCGCTTGCCGCACGAGGGCGGCCTCCTGACCGACTTCCGGCGAGGTGGGCTGGGATCGTTCAGGATGCAAGACGGCCTGATCCGCTGCGAGCAGGGCCAGCCGGCCCTGAGACTCGGGCGACTCCAGGCGGCCCTGAATCCGGAACGCGTCCTGAGCCAGTCCCAGCCTGACGAGAAGCGGGGGAAAATCTTCCACCAGCTTCGCGTCGGTCACACCGAAATCGAGCAGGTGCCGAGAGACCTCGACAGCCGACGCCACCATCCCCGCGCGGAAAAGCTGCTGAGCCCTGAGGAAATAGGCGCATTCCAACTGGCGGTGACTCTGCGGCGTCGCATCGGCCTTGTGAATCAGCTTGGCCTGCTTGACCGCCTCCTTGTACTTCTGCTTCGAGATCAGCCGCTCGAGTTGAACGGCGGCGTCGCCCGCGGATGTCTTGACCACAACGCCACGGTGACCCTCACGTTTGTCGGACATGACTGGTGATCACACGGGTTGAAAACTCCAAACGTCCCTGTCGAATGACCAAGTGTACCAAGATTGTCTCGATATTCCATCCTCGAGTCCCACCGACTCCAGTTCACAACTGCGGACGTGAACTCGAGCGATGATCAGGACCATCGATCTTCACCCGGGGGCCGGCCGGCTCAGGTGACAGGCCCAAGGGGCATCATGACGGCGGTCGCAGGAGATGTCCGGGTATGGAACGAGCCCTTTGTCCTGGCCAGCCGAGAAAGCATTGCGGCCGGGTGAAACGCGGGGCCGAGAGACTCGATATCGCGCCAAACGATCCATGATGGCGCCTGCGCCCTCGGTGTCGCACCAGGCGAGGATGCCGCCGCGGGAGGCGGGGAAGCCCAAGCCGAGGGTGACACCGAGATCGACGTCGACCGGATCGCGAACGATACCCTCCTCGAGAACGCGGATCGCCTCGAGAAGCATGGGCAGGAAGAGCCGGTCGATGATCTCATCCTGGGTGGGCGGCTTGCGGTCGAGGCGATGACGCTGGAGGATGGGCTCGATGGTGGGATCCGGAACCCCGGGTGATCCTGGATGGTCGTATTTCCGGAAGCCGGCACCGGACTTCTGGCCCAGGTGGCCCATCGAGACCAAGTCGACAAGAAGGGGATTGAGCGCGGCCCGGTCGGGGAAGCTTGCAGCCATGACTCTCGAGATGGCATGCGCAGTGTCCAGACCGACGAAATCAAGCAGAGCGATCGGACCGGTCGGCATCCCGAATTGCACGGCCGCCGCCTCGATTGCGTTCATCTCAGCCCCTTCCTGAAGGAGCTGAATCGCCTGGCTCAGGTAAGGGAACAGCACGCGGGTTGTCAGGAAGCCCGGTCCGTCCCGAACCACGATCGGAGTCTTTCCCAGCTGGCTCGCGAGGGCGACGAGCGTTGCGATCGTCTCGTCGCTTGTATGCTCGCCCCGGATCACCTCAACAAGCCGCATCCGATGGGCGGGATGGAAGAAGTGCATCCCGGCGAATCGATCGGGATGCGGCCATGAGCGGGCCATCCGCGTGATCGGGATCGTCGAGGTGTTGCTCGCTAGGATTGCCGCGTCACCGAGCACCCCCGCCAGGGACCGGAACATCTCGAGCTTGATGGCCTCATTCTCGGTGACGGCCTCGATCATCAGGTCGCAGTACGCCATCGATCCACACATCGTTCGTCGCATTCAGCAGGGGTGCACAGGCGCGACGATCGCCAATGTCGGGCCCGTCCAGAGGGGGCGAGAAAGAAAGTGGATGTGGAGGATTATGGAGAGACCGCTCGTCCTTTCCAGTGGACGGATGCCGATCTGCTCACGTGGATTCTCGCGGGTGCATCGCAGCTCATGTCTGGGGCGTGAACAGGATGATGTCGACCCGACGGGAAGGAAGCGAAGCCGCCGACGGCTCCTGAAGCCGCGGAACCTGGGTGCCGAAGCCGACGGCAGCCACCTTGCGGCTCCGGAACCAGCCGGCGGAGTCGATTCCGTGCTTGTCGACGAGGTACTTGCGCACGGCGTCTGCCTGTTCCTGGGTCAACAGCTCGGCCAGGTCGATGTCCTTGTCTGCATCGGTGAATGCGGCGATCACAATCTCGGACTTGGGCTGGCTCGTTTCCTTGCACCAGCGGGCGACGTCGTCGAGGCGGGTTCGGCCAACGGGAAGGAGAATGGCTCGGCCGGGCTCGAAGAGGTCCTCTGCCCGGAACGTTCGGCTGTCCCGCTTTGATCCAGGCTGGCACAGGACTTTTTCCCGCTCGTAGTACGAGCGGCCATCGAAATAGCGAGACAGGGGCCAGGCTCGCTTGAGAGCGGTCAGATTGTCCTCCATGGCCGAGACCGTGCGTTCGCCCCGGCGGGTTAGGGACATGAGGCTCTGATAGGCGGCCTCGTCCCGGACGAACTTGCCGAGCGAACCCTCGCCTTCGCGGATCGACATGGCGATGGCGTTGATCTCTTCCAGCCCGGTCCGAGCAGCCCGGGCCAGGTCATCGAGCTTCTGAAGCGATGCGCCCGTCTTCTTCATGAGGTCGCTCAGCTCGACGGGCGCCTCCGACTGGATGGCTCCCCCCTCGGACACCTCGGCCGCCTCCGGCCGGCCCGGTGTGATCTCCACGACACGCGCTCCCACCATGCCTTCGGCAAGGATGCGTGCGACCGCGTCCGACCGGACGAGCGAACGCAGGCGAGAGTCGAGCCGCATAACGAGCTCAACTGGCTCGCCAGGCAGCCTCGGCGGGATCACTTGCTCCACAACACCCGCGTCCATTCCCTGAAGCCGCACCCGATGGCCGGCTTCCAGGCCGCTGATTGAGGCGAACCGGGCGCGGACGTGAAACGTCGGCTGCACATGCCACCTTCGGGCCGCAACCTGATACAGCCAGAAACCACCCATCGCCAGGACGGCCAAGGCAAAACCCGCATTCGCCAGGGCCCGCCACCGCCCGATATCCCGCCTCATGAGTGCTCTCTCCCTGGGTTCGCCTTTCAGGTCGGTCGTGGACGCAAGGGTCAATTGCAAAAGAAGTTATGAAAAGAGGAATTCGCCGCAGAGGCCATCAGGAGACGAGAAAGACGGTGAGCCACGGAGAAGTCCTTTGGAGAGGGTTCAGGTTAAGGAGACAGTAAGCAGATGCCGGTTGGAATCAATGGGTAAAGCGGGCTTCGATGAACCATGGGTAGATACCGTGGCCCGTTCTTCTCCTTGTTCACTCCTCCTCGATCACTTCCAGCCCCTCACCGCTCTCTCGGGGGCTCGCCCCCACTTCACCCTCAGAACGAGCCCCAGCTCATTCCTTCGACTGCGACTTGAATACAGGGTACCAGGACAACGTTGGACGCGAAGACCGCGAGGGTGGAGCGGACGACTCCGCGGGTTGCGGCGCGGCCGACCGCTTCGGTCGAGCGATCTGCGTTCAGGCCGGTCCAGCAGCCGATCAACCCTACGAGAAATCCGAAGACGACCGTCTTGAGCGTAGCCGGAATCACGTCCGAGAGCCGGAGGAAGATCAGGGAATCGTGCCAGAACACGACCGGGGAGAGCTTGCCGACCGACAGTTCGCCCGCCAGGGCCCCCATCAGGGCCGACGCATCGATGATCACCGTGAGTAACGGGACAGCCAGCGCGGCATGCGATCGCACGAGGCCCCACCAGGCTCGGGACCGGATCAGCGCCGAGAACGATCCGGGCCTCGATCTCCTCGTTCAAGCTCATCGAGCCCAGTTCCGCGGCGAGCCCCGCACCCATCCGGCTGGCCACCAGCACCCCGGCCAGAACTGGCCCGATCTCCACGACCACCGCCACCGCCAAGAAGCTCGGAAGCGCCGACTCCGCCCCCTGGGCAACGAGGAGCCGGTGCGTCTGGATCCACGCGACGAGGCCCACGCTCGCCCCCGCCCCCAGCATGATCGGCAGGCTCTTGACCGCAACCTGCTCAAATTGCCAGATGACCTCGCCCATACGCCTGACCAGCACGGTGGGGATGGCAGCCAGCGTTCGAGCCGTGAAATCGAGGAATCTCCCGAACTGCTCGAGTTGCCACACGCCACGCGTGATCATCTTGCAGCTCCGCGCTCGTCCTCAGGGACCTGTCATGTCATCCGCGAGCCGACCGGCGCTTTCAGAGGAATTCGCCGGGCAACTCTGTCACTTGGTTGAAATCGGTACACCCATCGGTCGGATTTCCGGGGTGAAGCGGACGTGAGTCTCGCTATTACCTGGGTCCGCAAGAGA
>CAWFJM010000058.1:0-80283 GCA_963816015.1 uncultured Planctomycetaceae bacterium
CACCCGGAGCTTGTAGGCCGAGAACGGGCCCTTGTAGAATTGGTGGCCGAACTCGCCGTTCAACTTGGAGTAGCGGTCGTAAGAGACCTTGAGAACGCCATTCTCGACCCGGAAGGCGTCCAGGTAGTACTCGCCTAGGGGGCATCCCTTGACCTAAGATGGATCATAGCCAGTTGGACTATCGCCTCACTCGACTCCGTCCGCCTTTCGTAGTCGCGGGTCAGCCGGCGGCTGCGGACCAACCAGGAGAACGTCCGCTCCACGACCCAGCGCCTTTTCTGGACCACGAAGCCTTTCTGGCCCGCCGGCTTGCGGACCAACTCCAGAACCCAGTTGCCGAACTGCTTCGCCCAACCGACTGCCGCCTCATAGGCGGCATCGGCCCAGATCAGCTTCAACCGGGGGAACCGGCCCTTGACCCGTTCCCCCACCCGCTTCACCCCGTCACGGTCCTGGAGGCTGGCCGAATGGACCACCACCGCCAGGAGCAACCCCATCGTGTCCCCGATGATGTGTCGCTTCCTTCCGGGAGTCCGCTTGCCAGCGTCGTACCCCTTTTCGCCTCCCGAGGCAGTACGAACCGTCTGGGTGTCGACGATCGCGGCCGAGGGACTCTTCTTGCGGCCGTCGGCGTGTCTCAGGCGGGCCCGCAACACCTTGAGGATCTTCTCCCAGGGGCCGTCCAGCCGCCAGCGCCGGTAGTAGTAGTGGACCGTGCCCCAGGGGGGCAGGTCATGCGGCAGCATCCGCCAGGGTACGCCACCGCGGATGACGTAGAAGATGCCGTTAAGCGCAACCTCACATAACTTTTGTCGGAATTATTGTCACCGACTCTGTTAAAATAGGTTGAGCCTCACTCCTGCGGAGGTTCAGCCATGCCACGTCCCTCGACCGTGCGGAAGCCGACCGCGACGGAACTCCGCCGGGTCCATCGCTGGCTCGAGAAACCGTTGCTGCCCTGGCAACGTCGTCGCGCCGAGGTGCTCCTGCTCCACGCTGCAGACCTGTCCGCCACCAGGATCGCCCAACTGCTTCAGGTGCATCCCAACACCGTGTACGCGGACCTGCATGACTTCGCGGCGCCGTCTGTCCTGCCTGGACGGCCCGCGTGCCGTCGGGGCTCCCTCACGCCTATCCCGCGAGCAGATCGAGACCATCTGGCGGCTGGCTGGGCAACCGCCCACCGCCTTGGGCTTGCCGTACGGCCGCTGGAGTCTGGCCAAGTTGCGGGCGTACCTCATCCGACAACGGATCATCAAAGCGATCAGCCGCGAGCACCTCCGCCGGGTGCTGAAAAGGGGGGATACCGCCTGCGCCACGTCCGCCGCAAACTCGTTTGCACCGATCCCAACCGGCCGGTGATCCTCTACCGGTTGCGGACGTGGTGGCGTCACCGGCCCCGCCGCGCCCTCCTGGCCTTCTTCGACGTCCAGCCGATTACGGTCAAGGCGTACGGCGGCCGTCGCTCCACGAGGGCTCAGCGGTTGGTCCTGGCGCGGAATCAGAAGACCCGCGGCCGATTCTACCTGTTCCTGCTCTACGAGGTGAACCGGGGCTTGGTCCACGGGACCTTCTTCCCCGGCAAGGGGGCCGTGTACGTCTGCCGGTTCCTGCGGCGGGTACGCCGGTGGTATCCCGGGCAGTCGGTACGGATCGCCTTGGACCGCGACCCGGCGCACCCGATCAAGGCGCAGGTCACGCAGTCGCTGATGCGGCGGCTGCGGCTGAACTGGACCAGCCTGCCCAAGCGGAGCCCCGACGATAATCCGTGTGAGACGATCTTCAGCGACATCCAGCAGAACCTCCTGGACAACAGCGACGACCCTGATGAGTGGACGACTCGAAGGCGGATCAGCCGCCATCTGCGGGCGCGCAATCGACGACCCGACCGGTTCGTGCAGATCGGCTACCTAGGGGAATACTCACAAAAAATAGGTGGCGCATTTTGACAAAAATTCTGTGACGCTACGGTTAAGGACCTCACGGAGGTCAACGCTACGGGGCCGGCCGCCGGGCTTGGCCGCAGGCAGCAACGGCGCGACGAGCTTCCACTGTTCATCAGTCAAGTCAGTTGGATAACGTTGGTACCTCATGACCGACTAGAGCGGTTTACTCTCGGGTTGCAAACGGAACTCGGATTTCAGCCTGAAGAGCCTCGCTTCACCTGCACGGCGTGTGCGCAATCCGAGAGTAAACCGCTCTAGACTGCACAAACTAGGCCGGAAACCCGGCTTCTCACACACATTCTAACCGACGTTTCTGGGGAATCTCTTTGCCACTGCTCCTCAAGGATATCGAGCTCCATTGGCGAGAAAGGATTTTACAGCTCCAACCGGCGCAATGGGTCTCATGAGGGGATTCGACCATGCGCCACAAGGTTCTTGACACCAACATCTTGGTCGGGCATTGGCGTCGTCGCCGATCGGGAAGACCAGTGGCTGAACTTGATGCGGCCGAGGTCAAAAGCTGGGCGCGGCAACTCATCGAGATCGAGCAATCCGACGCGACCGTCACCCCTGTGCTTCTTGAGTTCCTCTGCGGGATCGGCAACAAACAAGAAATGATACTGGCCAGAGCCTTCCTGAAACCATTCAAGGCGATCGACGACAGGCGGATGCTGAAACAAGATTGGCAGGAGGCACAACGCCTGGCGGAAAGAGTGCCGGCCAACCGAAGGCCCGTGATCTCGGGGATTGCCTGATCAAGGCAATCGCTCAACGTTTGAATCATGACGTCCGGACGCTCGATACCGGCATGCCCCGTTCATGAGACTCGCAGGAGGGAACCGTACACCAACATGGTTTGAAATGATCGACGATCACGGCTCAACCAACATAACCTGGCACGAAAACAGACGGTCGACTCTCGGTTGAAACTCCGACAGCCTCGAAGACGCTGGCGAGATGAAGAACGCGTCGAAGCGCCCTCCGGATTCCGCATGAAGTGGCTGACATTTCTGATGCACTTGTGAGGAAAACCATGAAAATCGGCATGAACCTGCTCCTGTGGACCGACCACGTGACCGAGGTTCAGGATCCGATCATCGACCAGATCAAGGGCCTTGGGTTTGACGCGGTCGAGATCCCGATCTTCAATACCAGCGACCTGGCGCCCTACGCCCGGCTGGGCAAGCGGCTCCAGAGCCTGGGGCTCGGCGCAACGGGCGTCACTGTCATGGGCGCGGACTTCAATCCGATCTCGCCCGATCCCAGGAGCCGCGACGCGGCCGCGGCGCACCTGGACCGGGTGATGGAATGCGGCCAGCAGTTCGGCTGCGAGATCCTCTGCGGTCCCCTTCACTCGGCGATCGGCGTCTTCTCCGGTACGGGACCGACCGAAGAGGAATTCAAGTACGGAGCGACACCTTGCGGCGGGCCGCGGAGAAAGCACGGGCCCGGGGCATCAAGCTCGCGCTCGAGTCACTGAACCGGTTCGAGTGCTACTTCCTGACCACTGCCGCGCAGACTGTTCACTTCATTCGGGCCGTGAATCATCCGTCCTGCAAGATGATGTACGACAGCTTCCACGCGGATATCGAGGAAAAGAACCAGGCCGACGCCATCCTCTCGGGCAAGGCTGAAACGATCCACGTCCACGTCTCCGAGAACGACCGGGGCATTCCCGGCACGGGACAGGTCGACTGGAGTTCATTCTTCAACGGCCTGAAGCAATTTGGCTACAATAGTTACCTGACGATCGAGGCCTTTGGCACGGCGCTTCCCGCTCTGGCGGCCGCGACCAAGGTCTGGCGGAGCCTCTTCCCCGACGCCATGGGGCTCTGCCGCGACGGTCTGGCCTTCATGAAGAAGCACACGGCCTGACGCGATCGGACAGCGGAGGCGAGGACGAGACTGCGGTCCTGGGCCGGGTTCGTCCTCGCTCCCGTGCTCGATCAACTTCGAACCGTTAACAAATCCCTCACCTTTGCGGGCAACCCATATGCGTCCTGGACAAGCCGCGGTGATCGCCGGATCGACCTGCTTCCTCCTCGGTCTTTCCCTTGTCTGGGCCGGGGCGCAAGCCCCCCCGCCACCGCAGGCCAGGCCAGCAGCCCCCGTCCAGCATAAACCTCAGACTCGTCTCCACGGGCAGCCCGTTCAGGTCGACCCGGCGAGCGTCACCATTGACGATGGCGACAGCATCTTCATCCGCTGGGCCGACGGCGACCTGGAGACGGTGCGGATCCTGGGCATCGATACACCCGAGACCCTGCACGACGGGCACGGCATTCCCATCGCCCAGCCGCTCGGGCCCGAAGCCCGGGCGTTTGCCCAGGGCGCCTTCGCCGTTGCGACCGACATCAAGATGATTCGCGCCGGCATGCTCGACCCCTACGACCGGACCCTGGCCTATTACATCGGCACGCAAGTTGCTCACTCATAGTTCCCATGGGACAGTCGCCATTTGTGTAGCGGTTGAGAAGGGGGGACGTGTCATGACCATCTCATTGCCCGATGCGAGGCAGTTGTCCGACGAGGTCCTCCAATCGCTCTGATTGCGTGCCCTTCGCGGCTGCGCGTTGGGCTACTCCGAGATCGAGGTGGCGGAACTGCTTGGCCTCTCCCGGGAGACCGTCTCGCGGTGGTGGGTCGCCTACGTCGATCATGGCCTAGAGGCCCTCCCCGGTGCACGCACCGGCCGCCCAGTTGGCTCCGGTCGCACCCTCAACGACGGCCAAGCGGCACGGCTCCGGACGATCCTCAACGAAAACAGCCCCGAGGAGGTGGGGATCGCCTCCCCGTTGTGGACCCGCAGGGCCGTCGCCGAGTTGATCCGCAAGGAGTACGGGATCGAGATGCCGGTGCGGACCGTCGGCGAGTACCTCAAGCGGTGGGGCTACACGGTCAAGGTGCCGCGCCGTCATGCCAAGGATCAGGACCCCGACGAGGTCCGCCATTGGCTGGAGGAAACCGATCCGGCGATCGAAGAGCGGGCCGCCCGTGAGGATGCGGAGATCCACTGGTGCGACGAGACCGGTGCGGCGGCCGACAAGCAACCGCGATGGGGCTACGCCCGCGAGGGGCGGCCGGCGAGGATCGAGGTGCCCGATCCCCACATCCGCATGAACCTGATCTCGACGGTTAGCAACGAGGGATCGGTCCACTTCATGACCTACAAAGCGACGATGACGGCCGCACGGTTTATTACGTTCCTGGAGCGAATGCTGGGCGAGACAACCCGAAAGATCTTCCTGATCGTAGACGGGCTGAGGGCCCATGAGGCGAAAGAGGTGGCGGCTTGGGCCGCGGACCATCGGGATCGGATCGAGTTATTCTTCCGGCCACGGTACGCCCCCGAACGGAATGCGGACGAGTACCTGAACAACGACCTGAAGGGGTCGATCAACGCGACTGGCCTGCCGGGGAGTAAAGAGGGGTTGCGCTCGAGGATCCAGGGGTTCATGATCAAGTTGGGGCACCTGCCGGAGCATGTTCGTCAGTACTTCCAACACCCCTGCGTCAAGTATGCTGCCGATACTTAATCTGTGATCATCTTACTTCTACTGTCTAGAGCGGTTTACCCATGTGTTGCGCACAGCTCGCGCGAGCTGGAACCAGCCGATGATGTCCTGGGTGGTCACCTTTTCGAGCGCCTCTCCCAGGGCCTCGTAGACGGCATCCTTGTTCCCGCCGCGACCCGGCGGAGGTACGCCTTGACCTTCGACCAGAGTCTCTCGATCGGCGTGTAGTCCGGGCTGTAGGGCGGCAGGGGCAGGAGCCTGGCACCCGCCCGACTGACGGCCGCCGCTGCGGCATAGGCCTGATGGGGGGATAGGTTGTCCCATACGACCACGTCGCCGGCGTGCAGCTCCGGCACCAGCACCTGCTCGACATACGACTCGAACGCCGCGGTGTCGGTCGACCCCGGGAACACCAGGGGGGCACGTACCCCGTCCAGACCCAACGCGGCGATCACGGTCAGCGATTCCCACGAGCCGGGGGCCGAGCCGACGGCCCGCTCGCCGTGCGGAGCCCAGCCGTAGGCCTGGGTCATCGCCGTGGTCACCCCTGACTCGTCCACGAAAACCAGCCGTTTCGGCTCGACCCGCTTCACCTTCCTCGGGAACGACCGCCGCTTCTCCTGGACGTCGGCCGGTCGCGCTCGTCGGCGTGCTGGGTCTTCTTCTTGCAGGTCAATCTCTGTCGCCGCAGGGCGCGCCAGATCGTCGTCAGGCTGCAGTTGAAGCCGCCCCGCTGCTTCAGTTGGTCCAGGGTGTCGTCGTTGTGCTCCCGGACCAGATCTTCCAGGCGCCGCAGGTCGTCCGGGCTCAGCACGGGGGTCGGGCCGCCCCCGTGCGGCTCAGGGGCCAACCTATCCTTCTGACGCCGCCGCTGCAGCAGCCGGGAGACGAACGAGACGCTGACTCGGAAGAGGCGGGCGATCTCGCGGTGCGGGCCCTCGTCCTCATCCACGGCCGCCGCGACTCGCTCCCGCAGGTCTATCGAAGAGGGACGCATGGCAGGTATCTCCTGATCCGTTGCCGTCTCCTTCCTCGATCGTGTCCTTCTATGTGAATTGTTTCTGTCCGCAACCCGAATGCAAACCGCTCTAAGCCGCTCGCTCCGACTGATCTTCAATGGTGCCAGTTGATTACGTGCCTTGTAGTGATAGAACCGTGCCGACTCGTTCCGCTCCAGCCAGAGCGTCCGCTCCTGGGTCACCCGGCTCGGCATATCGCAGCGGCTGGCCCGGTGCAGGATCAACGCCAGCCCAGCACGCACCTGCGGCACCGTCAACGCCGGCGTCGTCTTTTTTCCCCCGACCGGCCTCCGACACCAGGAACCACGTCGCGATCAACGACAACGCCATGTGGTGGTGCCAGCCGAGCCAATTCCGCACCTGGTACGCGCCCAGGCCCGTCTCGCTCTTGGGTCGCTTCAGGCACTCTTCGACCCGGTGCACCGCCTTGGCCGCCCGCGCGAACTCCCCAAGCGGCGTCTCAGACGCGGCATTGGAGAGGTGGTAGTCATGCTTGAGCACACCGCCGTCCAGGTAACGGACAACCACCAGTGTCTCCTCGAAACCGACGACCCGGCGGTCGACCTTCGATTCCACCCGCCGGACCACGATCTCGACCTCCAGCGGGCCTTTCTCGCCGTCGCGCACCGTCTGCTTCGTCCACGCCGTGGCCGGCAGCGCCTGGCACCAGGCCCGCACGCCGCGGAATGGAACCTTGGGTCGACGGCCATGCCCCCCGTAGGGTGGCGGCGCCGCCTCGAGGTCGCGGATGCTCGTGTTCGATGGCACGGCCAGCAGGTAGCGCTCGTGGTCGGCGGCCAGGCGCTTGCGGAACCACGCCGGCCGGCCCATCTCGTCGTCACCGGCAACCCAGCTGTGCGGCAGCGCCGGGCCACGCCGCCGCAGCATCTCCAGGGAGAGCTCATGCCGCGTGCGGTAGCGGACCTCCTTCGGGACCCGACATTTCTTGCGGCGCTTCCTGTCCTTGGCCCACTCCCGGGGCAGGTAGAGCCGGAAGTCGACCAGGGCATGCTCGGCATCGCTGACGTAGCCCAGGAAGACGCCGATCTGGCAGTTCTCGACCTTGCCGAGCCGGCCGCACCACTGCCGCTGCACGCCGACCGAGGCGGTTCCCTTCTTGGGGAAGGCCGAGGGGTCGAACACGAGCACGGCGTCGCAGCAGCCGATGGCGTGGGCGACCTGACGGGTCAGCTCGTCGATGAGGGGGTCGTGGTCCCAGGCCACCTCGCCGATGAAGCGCTGGATGGTCTGGCGGTCGAGGTCGTAGCGGTAGGCGATCGCCTCGGCGTTCTTGCGATCGAGGTCGGAGAGTAGTCCGGCGAGGTAGGTGCGGGAGTGCCGGCGGCTCTCAGGGCTGGGCAACGAGGCGACAAACGGCTGGGCGAAGGACTCCAGCCGGCTGATCACACCTCGGAAGAATGTGGGCGGGACCTCACAGGCCGCCAGCAGTTGCTCTTTGCGACGCTCAAATCGAGGCTCCATCGCAGGGACTCCTTCCATCGGATCATGTCCTCTGGAAGGCATTGATACAAAATGTCTTGCGCCGGATCAAGTGAGTCCAGACAGTAGAATTACTTGCCGTCGTAATATCTCATCCTCAACGGCAAGAACTACTGCGTCATGGCCATCCAGGCGCGGTGGTCCGACGAGACGGTCAGCTACTACGGCGATAACGGGCTCCCCGCGCCTCGCGGCCGAGGTGAAGGCCGCGGCCAGGTCCGTCGGCCCTCTCCCCTTTGAACCGCCCCACGTCTATCGTAAGCGGATGCGCCGCCCTTTCCGACTGGGAGAGAGCGGCGAAACGCGAACCTCAACGTTGACCTGCCCCTCCGAAGAGCGACGGACCTTGCTGAGGGGAGTCTGGACATGACAGAGGCACTCGAGGGCTGGAAAGGCGAGCGAGTCCGATTGGTTCCGCCGGATCGAGTCCTGCACCTTGAGAACGCGCTCCGGTGGATGAACGATCCCGAGATCACCGCAACACTCGAGTTCAACCTCGGGATCAGCCGGAAACAGGAGGAGGCGTTCTTCGACCGGATCGAGGGCTCGAGGGACAGCGATTTCATCTGGGCGATCCTCGACGAGACTGAGCGGCACATCGGGTTCCTCGGGCTGCAAGCGATCAACTGGCGGAACCGCGTGGAGACCGGCGGCCTGGTGATCGGCGAGCGGTCCGCCTGGGGCCAGGGCTATGCGTCCGACGCGGTCCGCGTCCGGACCCGATTCGCCTTCGCACAGCTTGGCCTCCATCGGATCAACGGGCACACGTTCAACCCGGCGATGATGCGCGTCTACGAGAAGTGCGGATACCGTCACGAGGGCACCGCCCGTCAGATGTTCTATCGCGACGGGCGATGGCACGACGTGGAGTTCTTTGGCATCCTGGAGAGCGATGGGTTGCCTCAGGATCAGCCGCAGTGAAAGAAGCGGACCGTATGCCCTTCACTCCACCAATACTCAATGACCCGACAGTGAGCTAGAAGTTCGGCGTTTCGCGATAGCGTCTTTCAAGCTCGGCTAGAAGAATGGGCCGTTTCTTCTTGGATCGTGCTTTCCTCATGACCTTGCGTCGGTTCAGTGCCTCACGTTGGCAGGGTGGTTCTTGGGCGGTTCGGTACGGCAACAGCTCCTCGGCGGTAAACAGCCCGGGATGTGCAATGTGCGCATCCAGTGCGAGGACCAATGTCGGCCCGTCTTGGACGATTCGCACCCCCGCGTGGCGATGACCATGAATTCGTCTCTCATGGCTTTTGGGCAAGCGGAACCATCGTTCAAGATCGAGATTGTCCTTGATCTCCTCGAACTTTCCCGCGCCGACAAAAAGGCCGGCCAGGAAGCTGATCATTAACGTGGCCATGTGCCGGTGAATTGGATCCTCATGCCGCTCGAATCGATCGATCAACTTCTCGAACTTCTTCTGGCGATCCTCGCAACTCTCCCCTCCAGGTTCGAGGGTCGCGGCTACCTTCTCGATGTCTTTGACGTACCCTTGGATTGACTCTTGCTCGGCTTGGACATGCTCCAATCCCCGGTCGATGCAGCCGGCCAGCCTACCGAGTTGCTGTTCTGCGAATCCCCTTTTTTCGCGTCCAAGTTCCGTTGGATCGACTCGCGAACCTCATTCAACGCCTCGGCCATTTGCAGGCCGGGAGGCTGGAGAGGGCCTCCCTGATTGCCATTGAGAATTCCACGTACAGCCGCGCAATAGTCGAGCACCACGGCGTTGGCCGAATCGGACTCGAGAGAAGGCGCATTCGCGGGCCCTGTGATCACTGTCAAGGTTGCCTCAGGGCCGTCTTCTGTGAGTCTTTTGGGCGCCTCGGCACTCTGCTGTTTGAGCAGGGCTTGTTCGATTTTCCGCAGGCCGCGCACCTTGCGTCGCATCTGCACCTTGGCGTGACTGTCGGCCTCCAGCACGGGCTTGGCCAGATCACGTAGAAAATGGTTGTCGCAGTAGCGATGCGGCACGTCAGGAAACTCCGCCGCGATCCCCGTCACGAACGCGTTCTGCTTGTCTGAGATCCAAAGGCCGACCGTCTTGTCCAAGGATCTGGCCCACTCCTTGGCCTGGGCGATCAACCGCTGAACCTCATCGGCTGTTGCGGAGATCAAGGCCTCGGCAAACCACACCCGCTTCTGGGTTAGTTCCCTCACGACGTAGAGGGTCTCATGCCCCTTCTCGGGTTGTAGCCCGTCGATCGAAAGGACGATCTCCTTAATCGATTCATATTGGCGACGTAGGGCTTCGGGATCTTGCTGACGTGCGGCGAGCATCACCTGGTAACGCTGAATATACTTGGCGATGGCATCGTCCGAGAGCTTGATCGCATAGTCGTCCTGGAGCTCGGATTGGATGTGGGGAATCGACATGTGGCGCGAACACCGTCGATGTCCAATCCAGCAGAAGACATCCCAGCCAATCGCCCAACTCGGCGGGGCGATGGTAACTTCGAGTTCGGGACTCTTGGTCTTGGCGTGACCGGGACAGAGACGATCAGGGCAATGGTTGAGCTTGCAGACCAATTGCACCGGGCCGTCCAGTGTATGGAGGCGGCGATACCGGTGATCGCAGATGTACATCATGCGACCGCAGGCCGGACAGGCCCGGTCAATGACGTCAAGTTCCCAGAGGGCGAAATCAGTATCCGCGGGCCATTTGAAAGGCATCCTGCCGACCTCCATGTCCTGGTGTGATCCATCGATTGCGAAAGTGCGGCAAGAGGATACGCGAAAAAACCCAGTGCTTCTAGCTCACTATCGGGTCGTTGAAATTACTCGACCCTAAGCGCGATGATCACGCCGGCCCTGTTCATGACGGCCACGGGCTCGCTGATCATCTCGACCTCGAACCGGATGTCCCGGATCGTCGATCGGATTCGCCAGCTCAACGAGCTGGCCGATAGCCTGGGCCGGGGCAAGACCGACCTTGATTTTCCCGCCGAGCGGCTCGAGCACGTTGCCGTCCATCTCGATCGCCTGCTCGGGCGGAGCGATCGCATCCGCCTGGCCTTGACCCTGCTCTACCTGGCGCTCGCCATGTTCGTGGGAACCAGCCTGACGATGGGTATCCACGCACTGATCGGCAGTGACGTGCTCGCCTTGCCGACGACGCTGGCGATCATCGGCGTGCTCTTCCTTCTGCTCGCCAGCGTTCAGTTGACGCGCGAGGCCCATGCCGCGCTCCGAGGCAATCGTCTGGAGATCGACTTCTACCAGGCGCTGAGGCGCAGGCGGCAGGGCAGTCAAGATCGCTGATCGGTGCGATACGCCCGGCGGTCTCAGACCCCGACCTTCTTCCCCGCTCCGCGCTCGACGCGCTTCCGTCCCTCCTCGTTGAGCACCTTCTTGCGGAGGCGGATCTTGCTGGGAGTGATCTCGACGAGCTCGTCGGCCTCGATGTACTCCAGCGCGATCTCGAGCGTGAGCAAGCGCGGGGGTTTGAGGAGGATGTTCTTGTCCGAGCCCGACGCCCGCATGTTGGTCAGCTTCTTCTCCTTGCACGGGTTGACCACCATGTCCTCGTTGCGGGCATTCTCGGCGATGATCATTCCCACGTAGATGTCGTCTCCCGGCTGAACGAACATGGTCCCGCGCTGCTGGAGGTTATCCAGCGAGAAGGCGACCGCCTGGCCCCGGGCCATGCTGACCATGACGCCGTTGCCGCGGCTGGGGATCTCTCCCTTGAGCGGACGGTAATCGTGGAAGTTGTGGTGCATGATCGCCTCGCCCTGCGTCGCGCTCATGAGCCGGGTCCGCAGGCCGATCAGGCCTCGAGCAGGGATCAGAAACTCGAGGTGGGCATAGGCGCCTTTTACATCCATCTTGGTCATCTCGCCGCGGCGGCCGCCGACCAGCTCCATGACCGGGCCGATGTGGCCGTGGGGCACGTCCACCACGAGAAACTCGTAGGGTTCATGATCCACGCCGTCGACTTTCTTGATGATGACCTCGGGCTTCCCCACGGCCAGCTCGTAGCCCTCCCGGCGCATGGTCTCGATCAGGACCGAGAGGTGGAGCAGGCCTCGGCCCGAGACGATGAACGCGTCGCCGTCTTCCGTGGTCTCGACCCGGAGGGCGACATTCGATTCCAGCTCGCGCTCGAGCCGATCGTTCAGATGCCGCGAGGTGAGGTACTGGCCCTCGCCCGTAAGTGGAGAGTCATTGACCCGGAACAGCATGCTCAGGGTCGGTTCACCGACCTCGATCCGGGGCAGGGCCGCTGTCGACTCGGGGGCGGCAATCGTGTCGCCGATCTCGACGGAGGCCAGCCCGACGATCGCCACGATGTCACCGGCTTCGGCCTGCTCGACCTCGACGCGGCCCAGCTTGTCGAAAAGCAGCACGCTCTCGATCGACCCGGGAACCACCACGCCGCCGGCCTTGAGCAACGCGGCTTTCTGACCTCGCTTGACGAAGCCGGAAACGATCCGGCCGATGGCGATCCGGCCCACATACTCGGAGAAGTCGAGCGTGGTGCAGAGCATGGAGAAGGGCTCATCCTGCTCCACCTGCGGACCGGGGACCTTCTCGACGATCAGGTCGAAGAGGGGCCGGACGTCGCCGCTGGTCGCTCCCGGATCGTGCGAGGCGAAGCCGGCCTTCCCGGAAGCGAAGATGTAGGAGAAGTCGAGCTGCTCCTCGCTGGCTCCCAGCTCCACGAAGGTGTCGAACACCTCGTTGAGCACCTCGTTGGGCCGGGCGTCGGGCCGGTCTACCTTGTTGATCACTACGATTGGCCTGATGTGGCAGCCGAAGGCCTTGCGAAGCACGAACTTGGTCTGGGGCATCGGCCCCTCGAAGGCATCGACCAGCACGAGTGCTCCATCGGCCATCTGGAGCGTCCGCTCCACCTCGCCGCCGAAATCGGCGTGCCCGGGCGTGTCGATCAGGTTGATCTTCGTCGGGCCGTAATTGATGGCGATGTTCTTGGCCAGGATCGTGATGCCCCGCTCCCGCTCCAGGTCGTTGGAATCGAGAATCCGTTCCCCCTGCAACTGCGAGGCGCGGAACTGTCCGGACTGGCGAAGCATCGCGTCGACCAGCGTCGTCTTCCCATGATCAACGTGGGCGATGATCGCCACGTTTCGGATGTCATCGCGTCGCTTCATGTGTTTCCTGAACCACCAGCTGGCGGGCTGCCTTGCCCGGGAACCTGGCGTGAGGCTGCGGGGTGCGAACACGTTTACACACCACGAATTTTACACGTTATCCCGCAATAACGGCAAGACCGAGATAAATGATTGCATGTGGTCTCTCCTGCCCCCCGTCGGTCCCGAATCTCTCGCGGTTCTCGAGGCCTGATAACGTCGTGGGTGCATTTCCGCGTCAGCGTGGGATAAAATTCCTACCTGGTGTCTCGGTCGAGTGGTCATGGCGCGACCCGGCTGTTGACTGGAGGGAAAGGTCCGGAGCATGGAGCACCTGGAAGTCTCGCAGTTTTTCGCGATGCTGGTGGTCATGCTCGGAGTGGCCAAGGTCGGCGGATCGCTGGCCCAGCGAATCGACCAGCCGGCCGTGCTGGGAGAACTGGTGGGGGGAGTGATCGTCGGCCAGTCGGGGCTTCACCTAGTCAATACCGGCTACGAGACGGTGCACATGCTCTCGGAGCTGGGCGTGTTCATCCTGCTCCTGGCGATCGGGCTCGAGACCGACCTACGGATGCTGGTGCGGGTGGGGGCAACCTCGATGGCCGTCGCAGTGGTGGGAGTGATCCTCCCACTTGGCCTGGGATATATGGCCTGCCGCCTGCTGGGACTGTCGAGCCTCGTGGCGATCATGGCTGGAGCGACCTTGACTGCGACCAGCGTGGGGATCACCGCGCGGGTGCTCTCCGACCTGGGACGCCTCCGCGATGTGGAGGGGCAAATCATCCTCGGAGCGGCCGTGATCGATGACATCCTCGGCCTGGTCGTCTTGACAGTCGTGACCAGCCTTGCGCGGGGAGAGCCGGTCACGTTGCTCAACATCGCGGCGACCGCGGGTGTGGCCTTCGGCTTTCTCGGTGTCGTCCTACTGGCCGGACGATTCCTCGTTCCCTGGCTCTCGCGCCTCGTGCGGACGATCGACCTCCCCGGCACGCCGACGATCATGGGTTTGATCCTGGCCTTCGGGCTGGCGTGGCTTGCCGAGAAGTCGGGCTCCGCGATGATCCTCGGGGCCTTCGCCGCCGGATTGCTCCTGGCGACGGCTCCCCGGGCCGCCGAGATCGAGCGCGGAATCACCGCACTCGGGCACTTCTTCGTCCCCCTCTTCTTCGTGGTGGTGGGAGCCTCGGTTGATCTTCGGTCGCTCAACCCGCTGGAGCCCGAGGGACGCTTCGCGCTGCTTGTCGGCACCGTCTTGATCGCCGTGGGCGTGATTGGCAAGCTCTTTGCAGGCTATGCACCCTGGTGGTTCAAGGGCGACAAGTCCGTCATCGGTGTGGGGATGATCCCTCGTGGCGAGGTCGGGTTGATTTTTGCTCAGATGGGGCTCACCACCGGTGTCTTCAGCCAGGATCTGTTCACGAGTAGCACCCTGATGGTGATAGTCACAACGTTCCTCGCTCCGCCACTCTTGAAGAGTCGACTCTCCGCGCGTCCGGCGAAGCGTCCCGTCGAAGCTTCCGAGGGGATCGAAGACCTGGTCGTGGAGGCGTGACCAGCCCGGCACCGACGAGAAACGAGCAAAATCCGTAAGATGCGCAACGAGCTCCACGGAGGAGGGCACATTCGCGAGGGGTGGGAACGTTGCTTCTCAGGCCGGCATGCGTCACGGTTGCAACCCGACAACCCGGATCGGTCAAGACGCCATGCAGGCGCGATGCCTGTTCACGGATGCCTCGATCGGCCGAAAAAGCCTCGCGCTTTCAAAAGCCTCGCGCTTTCAAGGAAGTCACCAGGAGGAGCGGTTGTCAAAGGTTTTCCTCATCAGGTTTCATAATCCAGGTCACGTTCACTAATCGGACGGTCTGTCATGCCGACGAGACTTCATGGCGAACATCGTGGCGAGATCGAGAGTCGGATCGCCTCGGCCCCGAGTCTGGTGCTTTATCTGGATCTCGATGCGGTGCTTGCCCCCACGGCTCCCATGCCCCATCTGGCCTGGCTGGAGCCCGAGATGCGCTCGGTTCTCGAGGATCTCTCCAGACTCGAGGGGCTGCTTGTTTGCGTGCTGAGCGGCCGGCCGGCGGCGGAGGTCAAACAGCGCGTCGACATTCCTGGCCTGGTTCATAGCGGAGATCACGGGCTGGAAGTGGAGGGAGAGGCGTTCCGGTTCGTGCATCCGGAAGCCGCTCGGTGCCGCGCGACGCTCGAGCATTTGAATCAGCGTCTTTCGGGGCTTCCCCTGCTCGTGCCGGGGGTTGAGGTTGAATCCAGGCCGCTGGCCACGACCATCCATTTCCCGCCAGGCGAGCATGGAGTTCATGACCGGCTCGAGGCGATGGTTCAGTCACTGATCCTGGCCGAGCGACTGGATCTGCGGGTGGTTGAGAGGACGACGAGCTTCGAGATCTGCCCCCGGCTGGACTGGAACGAAGGAGCCGCGATGGCGTGGGTCCATCAGCGGATCAAGACCAGGGATGCGCTAGCTTTCGTGATCGGCGGCAACTCCTCCGAAGAGAGCGTGTTCCGGGCGATCGACGGGGCGATCACCGTGCAGGCCAGACCGGGGAGCTCCATGCAAGCCCGCTACTGGCTGGATGGGCCGGAGGAGGTTGCCTCGCTGCTGGGCTGGCTGCTTGAGCTCTGGACCCGCCGTCTGAATGGAGTGGATCCGGCCTGGCCCCCCGCGGCTGGCCGGCCGGTCCTGGCACTCAAGAAGGCGTCGCCCATCTTGAACGTACGGCTTCGCCGCGCAGCGATTGGCCGCAGGCGACAACTGTCTGGCTGACCGAAGGCAATACCGGCAGGTGTCTCACAGAAGTGGGGACAGCAGGCGCACGACGTTCTCGGCCAGTTGTCGCACCCATCCCGGCCTGGGGAGGTCGCGAAGACAGTCGGCCTGAAGGCGATTCGCCCAGGCTGAGACCCCTCCCACCTGCTCCCGGCTGTAGAGGAACAGGGCCACTTCGTAGTTGAGGAAAAGACTGCGGTTATCCATGTTTGCCGAGCCGATGACAGCGAGCTGGTCGTCGAAGATCACCGCCTTGGCGTGGAGCATGACGGGCTGGTAGAGCAGCACCTGGCCCCCCGCCTCGTGAAGCTCGCGAAGATAGCTTTCACGGGCCAGGTCGGCGGAGATGTGGTTGGACCTTGCGGGGACGATCAGCCGGACGTCCACGCCCCGTCGAGCCGCCAGGTTCAGGGCCCTGGCCAGCATCTCGTCGGGTACGAAATAGGGCGTGACGATCCAGATCCGCTCGCGGGCCGCGAAGATCAGCGAGACGAGCGTCTCGTACAGCGGGTCGTCGGGCACGTCGGGCCCGCTGGCCACCACTTGCGCAAGGCTGGTTCCCCGATCCAGGCGGAGCGAGTCGTCGTGGAGGTCACGATCGGCCATGTCCGTCGTGGAATGGTTCGATGAGTCCAGATCCTCTCCCGTGGCGAACGTCCAGTCCGAGAGGAACAGCGACTCGAGGTCGGCAACCGCGGGGCCTTCCACGGCGGTCGCCAGGTCGCGCCAGTAGCTCGGATCGGGTGTCGGTCCCATGTAGGGCCAGGCCAGGTTCATTCCCCCCGTCAGAGCGATCCGGCCGTCAATCACAACGATCTTGCGGTGGTTTCGCAGGTTGGCCCGGCCTCGGAAAGGAACGTGCAGAACGGGCATGAAATAGGCCACCCGTGCCCCTTCCTTGAGCAGAGGGGCCAGGTACCGCCTGCCGATCTTCCACGATCCGACGTCGTCGAGCAGCAACCGGACCGAGACTCCCTCGGCGGCGCGTTGGGCGAGCCGGGACATGATCTCCTTGCCAACGTCCTCCCGTCCGAGGATGTAGGTGGTGATGTGGATCGATGTTCTCGCCTCGTCGATGATCCGTACCAGGTATCGGAAGGCCTCCTCGCCGCGCGTCAGCAGCTCGACGCGATTGCCGGCGCTCGCGGGGGGAACGCCATAGGAAAGGAGAATCCGCTGGATGTTGTTGTCGAACCGGCTTGGCGGCTGGGGTTGGATCCGGTCATAGACGCTGCGCCTTGCGGCGAGCCATCCGGTTCATCTTCCGGCCGCCCAACATCAGGTAGAGAGGAACACCGACATAGGGCAAGAAGAGGACCAGCAGAAGCCACGCCATTGTGCTGGCGGGAGACCGTTTCTGGCGGATCACGTAAGCCAGGAAGACCAGGGCGAGCAAGAACCCCAGGTGGGTGGTGATTTCCGGCAGCAGCCAGTAATCGGTCGATTTCAACCCGTCAGACACGGCCGAAGGGCTCCTGGTGTCGCCGGGCCCTGATCACGGCAGACCTGGCCCGGCCGTGGTCGTCGAACCTCTCAGGGGGACACGGTGGCAAAAGTCGCGGTCTCCTCCTATGGAGCGGAGGGGGTCGCCGTCTCCTGGACAATCTGTCGGGGGGTCGACTCTCGCCAGTATCAATCGCAGTCGCCCGGAATGCAATCGGAACGGGGAAACTCCCGGGAAGGGAGTGTCTCGGCGGAGGTGAGCAAGCGGCATGTCTGCGACTCAGTCTGGCACAGGTGGCTCATAGCTACCACCTGATCATCATCCCGGAAGGAACGGGCCAGAGAAGCTGAGCTTCGTTCCCGCGTTGGGGAGGGGGGGCAGGGCCGTTTCATTGGACCGTGGCCAGAAACGCAGTTCGCGCGGCGCTCGACTTTTCGACATCCTCGTTATGGCAGCGGAGCGAAGACGTCTGCGGGCAGCCTGCGGGCAGGACCGGCCAGCACCGCCTGGGCCTCGGCGCGAAAGGCGGCCAGCTCCTGGGTGTATTCGGCGGGCAATCTCTTCTGCTCGGCTAGCCAGCGGACTGCACGCTCATAACAGCCGCGGGCTTCTTCTCGGTGTCTCAGTTGGTGGTGCGCCATGGCCAGGAAGAAAAGGTCGAAACCGTCGTACTGGCCAGCCCCGGCGGACAGGTCCGGGTCACAACCCGTCGCGGCTCGATCACGCTGGTGGCCCATGCCGACCGCGACGTCCCCGAGGTCGTGATCTTCATTCCTTTCTGCTTCGCCGAGGCCGCCGCCAACCTCCTCACCAACCCCGTGCTCGACCCCTTCGGCAAGATCCCCGAGTTCAAGTTCTGCGCAGCACGACTGGAGGAAGTCTGATGAACCTCAGGCATCGAGCCAGCAGCAGTCGTGCATCGGCTCAGGCACCGGAAGCGGGGCGGGCCTCGGTTTCAGCGACGCCTTGAGCAAGTTACACAGCATCCCGCCCAGCCAGCAGGCCTCGCCCTCGTTCCGTTCATCGATGGCCACCATGCGCGTTTCAATGTCCCAATGCGTTTCGGGGGCTCGCCACGCTCGTGAGCTTTCAAGGGGAGTGCAACCCGCCGTGTGGCGCGGTATTGTAGAGGATGCCTTACCTGCACGTCTGAAGTCTTTTGCTTTGACTGAAGGAAAATTCAGAAATGGGAGTGACGTGCAACGTGTGAACACGCTTCTCGATCGGGCCGTTGTACTTTGTCGGCGTTGTCGCGTGCATGTGTTTCTGGGGCAGAGAACGCAATCCAGGGGCAGGTTATGCTGGTCGATCCACTTGGGCATCCGATTCTCGCGAAACTCGAAGTAGCGGCCGGCAATGAGTTTGGAGAAGGCCCAGCGCGGAGGTTACAGGGGCTGGAACCAGCTTCGTTGTTTCTCGTTTTGCTGCCGCAAGAAGACGCATCCCGCAGCTCCCTGACAGGTTGATTGCCCGCGACCTCCGAATGATTTCCTTGGCAACGACACCCTTTGATCCCTATGCGAGCCGTAAGCAGCCCACGGAGACCCACTCCGGGGCGCAACCTGCCCATGGTTCCACGAGCAGCTAACCAATGTCGAATCCCGATAGTTCCGAACCGAAAACCGCCGGGAAGGCGACGAGGGACGATTCTGACACATTCGCCGTCGTCGGCATCGGCGCCTCCGCGGGGGGGCTGGACGCGATCACCCGGCTGTTGAAGCCGCTGCCGCCCGATTCCGGGATGGCCTTCCTGGTGGTCCAGCACCTCGACCCGAACCGGGTGAGCCTGCTGACGGAGATCCTCTCCAAGGCGACCGCGATGAAGGTCACGGAGGCCGCGGACGGGATGGACGTCGAGCCGGGCCACGTCTACGTCATCCCTCCCGCCACGAACATGGCCCTGGCACAGGGGGCGCTCGCGCTACGGCCCCGCGCCGAGACCAGCGGCGTGCCCATGCCGATCGATTACCTGTTCCGCTCTCTGGCCCACGAGCGGGGGAGGCGGTCGATCGGGGTCATCCTCTCGGGTGGCGGCACCGACGGTTCCCTCGGGCTCGAAGCGATCAAGGGCGAGGGCGGGATCACCTTCGCCCAGGACGAAGACTCAGCCCAGCACGATAGCATGCCCCGCAGCGCCATCACCTCTGGCTGTGTCGATTTCGTCCTCGACCCGGAAGGAATCGCCAGGGAGCTGATGCGAATCGGCAGTCACGCTTATGTCGATGGCGACCATGAGTCGAAGGTTGGCGAGATCGGAGCCGAGGCGGACGGCCTCGATGCCATCTTCAAACTGCTGCGCTCCTCTCGCGGCCTGGATTTCTCGCATTACAAGCGAAACACGGTCGTCCGCCGGATCGAAAGGCGAATGGCATTGCGCCGGGTGGACGAGCTGGCGGAGTATCACCGCATTCTTCAGGACGACCCCGTGGAGGTTTCCGCACTCTACCAGGACATGCTGATCCGGGTGACGAACTTCTTCCGGGATCCCCATGCCTTCGAGTTCCTCCAGCAGAGGGTCTTCCCCGCCCTGATTCAAGACCGACCGACCGACCTGCCGATCCGCTTGTGGATCGCGGGTTGCTCCACGGGCGAGGAGGTCTACTCGCTCGCCATCGCCCTGCTGGAGACAATGGGAGACAAGGCCAACACCACACCCATCAAGATTCTCGCCTCCGACATCAACGAGTCGGCCCTCGAGCGGGCTCGCTCCGGCCTGTACATCGAGAATATCGCCACGGACCTCTCGCCGGAGCGGCTCCGGCGGTTCTTCTCCCGGGTCAACAATCATTACCAGGTCGGTAAGGCGATCCGCGACCTCTGCATCTTCTCGAGGCATGACTTGACCCGGGATCCGCCGTTCGCCGGTCTGGACCTGGTGAGCTGCCGGAATGTGATGATCTACTTCGACCTGGGCCTCCAGCGGAGGGTCGTCCCGCTCTTCCACTACGCGCTGAGGCCGGGAGGACACCTGATGCTGGGGTCCGCCGAGACGATCGGCTCCTTCAGCGAACTGTTCACGCTGGTCGAGCGCGACAGCAAGGTCTACCAGCGGAAGAACAGCCCGACCCGGCTTATCCTCGACTTCGACCCCCGCGGAGGAGACGCAGGGCGAGTCCCGAAGGCGAGCGTCGCCGCGGCTGAAGGCCGAGGCATACTCGACCTCCACCGCGAGGCCGACCGAGTGATGCTCTCGAGGTTCGCCCCACCCGGCGTCTTGATCGACGAAAACATGACGATCCTCCAGTTCCGCGGGCAGACCGGCCCGTTCCTCGAGCCCTCACCCGGCACCGCCAGCCTCGACCTGACCAAGATGGTCCGCGGCGGCCTGAGCTCCGATCTGAGGGCGGCGATCGCCGAGGCGAAGATCCATCGGACGCCAATCCGCAGGGAGGATCTGCACATCCGCGAGGGAGACAGCTTTCGCCGCGTCGACGTTGAGGTCATTCCCCTCTTCAGTGGTCCAACGGAACTCGGACATTTCCTCGTCCTGTTCGAGGGGGCCCCTCCCTCGCGCGCCCCGACCGCCGACCGTCCGACCCAGCCGGCCCCGGCCACCACGACCCCGGCGCCTGAGGAGCTCCAGTACCGCCAGGAGCTGGAGGCGGCACAGCACTATATTCAGTCGCTCCTGGAGGAGCACGAGGAGACCTGCCAGAACCTCACCTCGGCCAACGAGGAAGTCCTGGCGAGCAATGAGGAGCTCCAGAGCACCAACGAGGAGCTCCAGAGCACCAACGAGGAGCTCCAGACCGCCAAGGAGGAGATGCTCTCGGCCAACGAGGAGCTGGCGACCGTTAACGAAGAGCTGCGCTTCCGCATCGCCGAGCTCGGCCGGCTCAACGACGACCTGTCGAACCTTATCCAGGGCGTGAGCCTCCCGATCGTCGTGGTCGATCGCGAGCTGCGCATCCGGCGGTTCACTCCCCCGGCCGAGAAGGTCTTCAACCTCATCGGCGCCGACGTCGGCCGGCCGCTCGGCGACATCCGTCCCAACATCGATGTCCCCGACCTGGCCGAACTGCTCGCCGAGACCATCGATTCGCTCATGCCCAAGGAACAGGAGGCCCAGGATCGCGAGGGGCATTGGTACTCGCTGCGGATCAGGCCTTATATCACCTCCGAGAATAGGGTCGAGGGTGCCACCGTTGCCCTCCTCGACATTGATGCCCTCAAGCGGAGCTACATGCAGCTCAAGGACGCGCGGGACTACGCCGACGCCATCGTGCAGACCGTCTGGGAGCCGCTGGTCGTCCTCGACGGCGAACTCTGTGTCCGCCGGGCGAACCAGGCGTTCTACCAGACCTTCGGCCTCTCTCCGCTCGAGGCAGAAGGCCATTCCCTGGTTCAGGTGCTCGGCAACCGGTGGGTCCGTCCCGAGCTGAGCACCGGGCTCGTGGACGTCCTCACCAAGAACTTCCGGCTGGAGAACTTCCAGCTCGACGTCGAGCCACCCGGCTCGGGCATGCGAACATTCCTCCTCAACGCTCACCGAATCTACTGGGAGGGCCTCCGCACTCAGAGGATCCTCCTGGCCATGGAGGACATCACCGACCGCGAGCGCGAGGCCGAGAAATCGAGGCTCCTTGCTAGCGAGCAGGCGGCCCGCGCCGAAGCCGAGCAGGCCAACCGCAACAAGGATGAATTCCTCGCGATGCTGGCGCACGAGCTGCGAAACCCGCTGGCTCCGATCCTGAATTCCCTGCTGATCCTCCGATCTCCCCACATCGACATGGCGGACATCGACTGGGCTGTCGCGATCATGGAGCGCCAGGTCCGGCACATGTCCCGCCTCATCGAGGACCTTCTCGACGCCTCCCGGATCACCCGGGGCAAGATCGAGTTGAGGAAGGAGAACGCCGAGCTGAGCTCGATCCTGGCGCACGCCGTCGAGATTGCCCGCCCCTCGATCGAGGCGCGGCGGCACGAGCTCACCGTCAAGCACCCGGACGAGCCGGTATGGCTTGAAGCCGATCCGGCAAGGCTCGAGCAGGTGGTGGCGAATCTGCTGAACAACGCCGCCAAGTACACTGCGGACGGCGGCAAGATCTTCCTGGACGCCGAGGCTCTCGAGGACGAGGTCGTCCTGCGGGTGCGTGACACGGGCTGCGGGATCCCGCCCGAGCTGCTGCCCACCATCTTCGATCTTTTCATCCAGGGCAACCAGTCTCTCGACCGTCCCGAGGGCGGGTTGGGTATCGGACTGACCCTGGTCCGGACCCTGGTCGAGATGCACGGAGGGACTGTCGATGTCCGGAGCGAGGGCATCGGCAAGGGGAGCGAGTTCACCGTCTGCCTGCCGAGGCACTTTCACCCAGAGTCGGGGCGGTCTCCGCACGCCGCGCCGGCGGCCCGGGACGCCCGATCGAGGCGAGTGCTCGTGGTTGACGACAACAAGGACGCGGCGACCACACTCGCCAGGCTGCTGAGTCGCTGGGGACACGACGTCAAGATCGCCAACGACGGGCAGACAGCCCTGGCCTTGGCTCGCGAATCGAGTCCGGAGTTCGTCCTACTCGACCTCGGCCTGCCCGGCATGGACGGCTATGAGATCGCCCGGCGAATCCGTCAGCAGGCGACCTCGACGCGCCCGATGCTCGTGGCCGTGACCGGCTATGGTCAAGAGGCCGATCGCCAGAAGACTCAGGAGGCGGGCTTCGATCTTCACCTCGTCAAACCGGTGGATCTCGGTGCATTGCAGGCCGTGATCGTCAATCGGTGAGACGGTGCCGGGAGAAGAATCGAAGAATCGGCCAGGCACCTTGTTTGGGACGTACTGGAGAGGCCGGAGCTTTGGGAGACCGCCGCAGATCGCTCAGATCTCCCAGATTTTGTGCGTGGCCACTTCTCGCTCCTCCACTTCTCGCTCCCGCCCAGCCAGTGGGCCTCGTGCTCGCTCAGTTCCTCTCCTGATCGACGTCCAGCCGCTTGAGCACCGGCTTGCAGAGATGAAGGAGTCGCAGGTCGGCCAGCTCCTCCTCGAGGTTGTCGCGGGTGGGCGACTTCAGGCTGACCTTGACCTCATCGATGAGGGCCCCGGCCCATTTCTCCCTGGCGCGCTGGAGAAGCTGACGGAACGCTCCGGCCGTGAGCGACCGGCCCAGTGTCGGAGAGATCTGCTCCGCCATCTCGGCAGCCGTCTCGTCGGGATGGGTCACCCGGAACTTGAGGACCGTGTGGTAGGGCTGCCCCGTGCGCTGCTCGTAGCTCTGGAGCGAGTCCCAGGCCCGGTCCAGCAGATCGTCCCGCCAGGCCTCGATGATCCTCTCCTCGAAGTCCTCCAGCCCGCTCTCTCTCACGACCGCCAGCTCCATCGAGGTGTCGAGCCGCCGGGTCTTCCCCTTTCGCCGGTGGTAATCAATCATCAGGTTGCGGACCGCGCGCTTGACGTAGTCTCGGAAGCGGCCAACGCTGGGGTCATACTTCAAGAAGTTTCCCTTAAGAAAGCGAAGGGCAAACTCCTGATCGAGCTCCTTCACCTCTTCCGGATTCCCGACAGTTTTGAGGAGGTAGCGGTGCACGGCTCCGGAGTAGCGGAGCATCAAGAGCCTCAGGGCGTCGTTTGCCTGTTCAGGCGTACCATGATGGGCCTGAAAGAGCATGGTCCAGTTCGTGGAAAGCTCACTGAGCCGAATATCCTTCTCAACGTGTTCCACGACCACGTCTCCTGGACGCAACTTATGTAATGATGGGCAATTCGGTCGAGACCACAGGGCCCGCCCATCATGATCTTACCATTTCGAGCGGCTGCATCGAACAAAAAAGCGAAAAGGCGCGAGACAGTGGCCGGGCTTCCCCGTTTAGGAAGGTGGGCAGGACGAGAGGTGGTTCGACCGGGCAAGGTCGGCCCTCTGTCAGCCCTGGTGGAGGCCCGATCATGAAGACTCACTGGATCAACGACACTTGGCATGATCGGGGCTCGCTGCACCGCTCCACCGCGAGCTTGCCAAGGAAACCTCGGGTCACCGCGTGGCGCGGCCTGTCGAGCTGGTTCCGATCGTGGGAGCTGGTCCTCGGGCAAACCGGCCTTGATGCGGTGGCTCGCTGGTCTCTGGCGGCCTGGCGTTGCCAGCCGATTCCGGTGGTTGCCCTCCCGATGAACCCCACCCCGAGGCCAATGAGTCCGAGAGGCCACGTACGGATCTGATCGGATCGGGCAAACCCTCGCTCTGGCGAGGCACTCGGACCAAGCCGGCTGGCTGATCTCCGCGATCCTCGATCGCTGGACCGATGAAGAAACGCGCCTGGGGTGGACCCGGCCGAGCGGCCCCCGAAAGGGATTCGATCGCCAGGTGTCCGGTCATGACGAAGTGAGCGGACTTTGCGGGACGTCGCTCGTCCCGACTGTCGATCAATTCTTCAATCTTTCGGAGCAGGATTTCCAGGGAGGATGAACCCATGTCCGTCGAAGAGTTCCAGAAATATGATGTTGCGAGTGCAGCTCTTCTGAACCGGCCGGACGTGCAGGTTCTGAGTGCTTCCGAGGAGCGTGAGCTTCTCCTGGAGCTCGACGCGTGCAAGAAGCTCCTGTTCGAGTCCCATCACGAGCCATGCAGCGAGCCGATGGGCGAGCTGCGCGACGAACAGGAGATCCAGGTCCTCGTCCGCAGTCTGCTCGAGCCTTCGGCGGCGCGTGATGAGCAAGAGCAGCGGCTCTCGCAGGTCGCAGCCCGTTACAACGAGATCCGGAACAGGCTGGCGATGGCCAACTTGAGACTGGTAGCCCACGTGGCCAAGAAGTACCGGCATCGGGGGATCTCCAGCTCCGACCTGCTCCAGGAAGGGTTTTGCGGCCTGCTCAAGGCCATCGATCGGTTCGACCCCTCGAAAGAGACGCGACTGGCCTCCTACGCCGTGTGGTGGATCCGCCAGTCGCTGCAACGGGCGGTGGCGGCCTTAGCCTATCCGGTTCGCCTCAACCCGCGCCATCTCCAGCAACTCGCCCAGAGCAATCCGGAGCTGGGAGCCATCCGGAAAACCGGACGGAGGTCGCGATCGGAGGGCGCCTCGTCGACGATCGGGCAGATTCACTCGGCCACGCAGCCCACGGTGTCGCTCAACGCCAACCTCCGCGCCGACGAGGGTTCTTGCCTGGTCAACGCCCTGACCTATCCCGCGACGGAGGAAGCCTCGCCCACCGAGCTTGACGAGTATCTGGTTGTGATGATGCAGCAGCTCAAGCCCAGGGAGCAGGTTGTTCTCCAGTTGAGATATGGTCTGGGCGGTAAGGAGTGCCATTCGTTGAGCCAGGTCGGCGAGGTGCTCGACGTGTCCAAGGAGCGCATCCGCCAGATCCAGGAAAGCGCTCTCCAGAAACTGAGGAGTCTGGCCCGGGAAAAAGTCTTTTGTGAAGCGACCAGCTGATTCCCGGCACGCTTCACCCGGTAAGCCAGGGGCCGGTCGGGGCTTGCGAGGCAATCGCAGGCCTTGATCGGCCCCCCCTGCTTTGGGATCGGAACGTCCGGCAGCGATTGACACCCGGGGGGGGTTGGCTAGAATCATGGTTCGCCGTGGTGCGCTCGCCCCGGCATTGACCCTCCTCCTACCTGGCTGTTCGGGGATGGATCCTCGATACACTGGCGCCTGTGGGGCCTCCTTGGGACTGAGTTCATGGCCGGATCAACCCCGTCACATCGGCTCCTTCAGACGACCCTTGCTGCGATCTGGCTGATCGCTTTCCCGCTGCTGGTGCGGGGACAGGAACCTTCGCTTCCGCAGTCCTCCCCGACGCCACGGCCGGAGCCGGTCGCGGCGGCAGGAGCCGAGCCCGGATCGAGTTTTGTGCCAGCCCCTCCTGCGGGCTCTGCCCCCGGAAAGCCGGGCGTGAACCGGGGGAGCATCTTCCAGTTGCTCACCCGGGCCAATCCCATGCTCTGGCCACTGGCGGCCTGCTCGATCTTCACGGTGGGGATCGCCCTGGAACGGCTGCTGGCGCTGAGGCGCAGGCGGGTCGTGCCCTCTGAGTTCGTCGATCGGTTCCTGGAGCGGCTGGCCGCGGGGAAGCTCGATCGTGAGCGCGCCCTGGAACTGTGCAAGGCCCACGACAACCCGGCGGCCCGGATCTTCGCTTCGGCGGTCAAGTCGTGGGGGCAGCCCGGAGCCACCATCCGTCAGAACCTCGGCTTCGATTCGGCCGGCGAGCTCATCGAGCTCAAGCGGAACCTCCGGGTGCTCAACGGCATGGCCACGATCGGCCCTCTGCTGGGGCTGCTCGGCACCGTGGTCGGCATCATCCAGTCGTTTGACGCCCTGGGTGGCCGGGTGGGGCCGGCGCGGAGAGGCCCTCGCCCAGGGGATCAGCCTGGCTCTCGTGGCCACCGCGTTCGGCCTGGTGATCGCGATCTTCGCCGTCGCCGCCTATTACTTTCTGATGAACCGCGTGGATCTCCTCGTTCGCGACCTCGACGACCGCGCCCGCCAGGTGATCGAGCTGATTTCCAGCGAGGCGATCCGCCCGGGGGGCCTGGACCGACGACACGGAACCTTGCCCTCGTCCGAGCCCCTCCGGCAGGAGACACGGGTGTACTGAATGCTCGCCGAGACGTGCAAGAGCGAGCATGCGGCGATCCCGGCGAGCGCCGAGGGATGGCCAGCACGCCCCTGCCGCCGATCCGGCTCTCAGGAGCGGCGGAGCGATGACCCGAGGATGACTGCCGATGCTCTCTTATTATCATCAAGCGGAAGACGTGCCTTACATCAACATGACCCCCATGGTTGATGTCATTCTCTGTCTGCTCGTGTTCTTCATGGCTGCCACCCGGCTGTATGACTGGGACGAGAGCGAGTTCGTCGTCAGCGTTCCCGAGGTCGCGGCCGCTGCTCCCTTGACCGCAGCGCCCGACGACCTGGTTCTGACCGTGCTCCGTCCCGGTTCGGTCGCCGTCGGCGAGACCACGTACAACCTCGACGGACTGGCAGCACTCTTGCGCACCGCTCGCGGTCGGTATGCCAACCAGGGAGTCATGATCCGGGGGGAGGCGTCGCTCGCCTACCAGAACCTGGCCGACGTGCTCTCCGTCTGCGATGCCGCGGGCATCCGTAACGTTCGGCTTCCCGTCCGTGCCCGGGGCGAGAGCGAGAGTGCAAGCGAAAGCGGTCCTCAACCCACCCCGATCCCATGAACGGGGCGATGAACCCACGAACCCCTGGCAACGGGGGGCAAACCGATCCAAACGGCCCCACGGAGCCCATGATGGAACTGATCAGGCCGCTTCTTGACCTCCTGCACTTGAACCCAGAGTCGATCAACACGCTGGCCCAACAGGTCGGTCCGTTGCTGTATGTGCTCCTCTTCGGAATCGTCTTCGCCGAGACCGGGCTCGTGGTGACGCCGTTTCTGCCGGGCGACTCGCTGCTGTTCGCGGTGGGGGCCGTCGCCGCCACTCCGGGGTCACCGATCAACTTTCCGCTGGTCTGCATGCTCCTGATCGTCGCGGCCGTCGTGGGCGACGCCGTCAACTACGCCATCGGCTACTATCTCGGCCCGAAGGTCTTCTCGCGGGAAGATTCCTGGCTCCTCAATCGCAGGCACCTGCTTGAAGCTCATCAGTTTTACGAGCGATACGGCAGCGTGACAATCATCCTGGCGCGGTTCATGCCGATCATCCGCACCTTCGCTCCGTTCGTGGCCGGGATCGGCAAGATGACCTACCGCCGCTTCGCTGTGTACAACGTGGTCGGAGGGGTGGTCTGGGTGCTTCTGTTCCTGCTGGCAGGCCGGTGGTTCGGCGGGTTGGAGACCGTGCGGAAGCAGTTCGACCTGGTCATCTACGCCATCATCGTGATCTCGATCCTGCCGGCGGTCGTGCAGTACTTCCGTACCCGGATGGCGCGGAGCACGAAAGGCCCCGCGGGAGAGCCGGCGAACGCGGGAGAAAGCCGGACGCTGGGATGAGGGCAAGGAGGGGACGGAACGCCGTCTCAGTCGGCGCTCGGGTCGAGGGCCCGCTCCAGGTCGTCGAGCGAGTGCGAATCCAGGTTGCCGCCCAGCAGTGCAGTCAATTGAAGCCCCACCAGAGCCTCGCTCGGGCGTTTCCCGTCGAGGATCATGCTGAGGTAGGGCTCGGCTCCGATCAAGACCGCGCGAGGCTTGCCGTGAACCGTGAGAACGTAGCGGACCTTGGCGTTTTCCAGCTCCCTGAGGATACCCGGTAAATTCTGGTGCAACTCCCGGCTGCCAATGATCCGAACCGGGGACTCAGACACCTTTTCCGCCATGAACGCTGGCCTCCGCCATAGATGCAGCAATCCCCGCTGCCGGTCTCATGCCCCAGGCAACAAACGGTGCGAGACAACGAGAAATCCCGCCGAGCTGTAACACGAAGATAGACTGCGGAATTCCTTCGTCGCCGGAAATGGTCGCTTACCTGATGCCTTCAACTTCCTTTCGAGACGCCATTCGTGTCCGCTAGAAGTCAAGGGCCGACAAGCCATCGCTACCGAGAATACGGTGACCAGGACGTGCTTACGGTGAAACGGTCATATGATTCTACACAAGCCGACCGATGACGCAAGAGTTCGTGACAGGTTCACCCGTTTTTCACCACTTCTCCCAGAGCCCTAAGCGTTGCATGGGCAGAGCCGAGCTCGGACCGGGCATGCGCGATGAATTGCGATGGTCGGCTCTTGTTTGAGAGAAGTTCAGCATTTTTCGGCAACCGACAAGGTGGATGATGAAATGGCGACGGGAGTGGAGGGGCCGGTTTATGGAGCTCGCATACCGGGCATGGATCACGAGCGTCCTGGTGGGATTCTCGGGTTCGCCGGTTGCGGCGACCGGGTTGCTCGACCTGACTCCGGATGCCGGGTTGCCGGTTCAAGTCCCCGCTTCCACGGAGCCGTCGCACCGTTTCAAAGCTGGTGTGGCCGAGCAGGACATCACTCCAGCCAGGCCGGTGCCGATGTGGGGCTATGCTGCCCGGCACGACCGGCTCTCGGAGGGAGTGCTCGACCGGTTGCGCGCCAAGGCCCTGGTGATCCAGGCGGGGCCATCGAAGGTGGCCATCGTCGGTATGGACCTGGGCCGTGGACCCACGCCCTCCATGATGGAACGCATTCGCGCGGGTGTCGCGCCGCGGGGGATCGCCCACGTCCTGGTTTGCGGCAGCCACACGCATCACGGCCCTGTCATCGAGCTGACCGATCAACCCGGCTTCGGCAAGGGCAAGTTCGATGACGCGGTGGCCTATGCCAGGGAGCTGCCGGACCGGATCGTCGCGGCGATTCTCGAGGCCGATGGAAACCTTCAGCCGGCAAGGATAGGCGTGGCCTCGCGTGACCTGAGCTTGAACCGGAACCGCCACACGAAGCGGCCCGAGCGGCCCACCGATCCCCGGCTCACGGTGATCCGATTTGACCGTGCCGAGGGAGGAGCGCCGATCGGCATCCTGATCCACTACACGGCTCATCCCGTCCTGACGCCGGGCGAGGTCCTCAAGTTCTCGGCCGACTACCCTGGCTACCTCCAGGCCCATGTCGAGAAGGAGCTGAAGGCCCCCTGCCTGTTCATCCAGGGCGCGGCCGGCGATCAGAGCGCCAATCCGCCCGAGGGAAAGCGCGAGCCCCGGAGCTATGGCGAGCTCCTGGGCGCGCAGGCCGTCGAGCTGCGCGCGACCTGACAACCTCCACGCCCCGCCAGCCTTCACTGGCGGCCACGATCGATCGCTTCCAGTTCACCAGCAGGGTCAATTTCAAAAGCTCGATCACGTTTCTGCTGTACGCGCGATCGTTCTTCCCGGAGCTGATCCGGAATTTCTTCCGTGAGTTCGACCATGGCTTGAGACCCGAGGTCACCACGGTCGTCTTGAACGGCGATCTGGCGATCGTGGGTGTTCCCGGTGAGCCGTTCTGCCAGCACGCCGTCCGGCTCCGCCAGCGCGCGTATCTGCCTTCGGTGCTCGTCTTCGGCTACTGCAACGACCACCTGCTCTACTTCCCCACTATCGAGGCCGCCTCCGAGGGAGGCTATGGCGCCGATCCACAGGTCTCGCCGATCGCCATCGGAGCCGGAGAAACGATGATGAATCAGGCACTCATCAGCATCTACCGGCTGGTCGGGAAGTTCCCCGGGCAGCCGGTCCCGGAACCGAACCCGGGGGCCTCCGAGGCCGGCCCGGTCAAGGCGCCCGCCACCGGGGCAGCACGGTGACGGGCCGACCGTGGGCTCGGGAATCCGTGCCCTTGCCGCTTCGGCGGGATCGCTGCGGCTCATGCCTGCGGGTGCCAGCCGGCGTCGGCCCAGAGCTCGCCGCTGACGGCCGAGTTGCAGATCATGAAGTAAATTGCGTCGGCAATCTCGGCGGGATCGATCAATCGCTTGAGCTGGGTGTAGGGGAGGATGTTCTTCTCGATGTACTCCTGCCCCAGAGAGCGGACCATCGGGGTATCGGTGAAGCCCGGGTGGATCGTGGCAAACCGGACGCCGTGGTAGATCGCTTCCTTGCCCAGGGTGGCCGCGGCTCCCTCGAGTGCGGCCTTGGTGGCCGAGTAGGAGACCTGGCCGGGAATCCCCGACGACGAGATCGACCCAATGAAGATGACGGTCCCCTGGATTCCCTCCGAGGCTTCCCATCGCCCCTTGCCGTGAGCCTTGCGGTACTCGGCGATCCGTGCGATCAACTCCATCGCCCAGTACACCGGCGCCACGAGGTTCACCTCCAGCACCAACCGGAAGTTCTCGATCGGGTAGATCGAGGCCTTGCCCGTTTGCTTGTCCATCTTGACGGCGAGCTGGTCGCGCGTGATGCCGGCCGCGGGAACGCAGACGGCGGGCGGACCGTACTTCGAGGTCATGAGGTCAAACGTCTTGGACCGGAATTCATCGTCGCTCGTATCGCCGATCATCGCTTCGGCCAGAGGCGTCTCCATCCGATCGTTGATCATCCGGGCAACCTTGAGCACGTCCTCCGAGCGATCGACCAGCGCCACCGCCTTGGCCCCACGCTCGGCAAGTTCGACGGCAACCGCCTGGCCTATTCCGCTGGCGGCGCCTGTTACGATCGCACATTTGCCTTGAATGTTCATGTCGACCCCTCCCCCCGATCGGTCTGGAAACGTCCCGGCCTGCGTGGCGAAGTCCGAGCGTTCAGGACGTCGCTTCGGGGGAACACGTGCTTGCCGGATCTTCCCGTCGAGAACAACCCAACCCAGGCCGGCCAGCCGAATCCTCGCCCGGTCGGATGCAGGGACCGGTTGCGGGAGTCGAGTGGTCGGCGATCCATTGCGCGGCCTCGGGCCAGAAGGTCCGGTGGGCCTTCGAGCTCACGGCCAGACTTTCATGCCCCCCTGCCAGTGACATGATCTTGACATCGCGCGAGCAAATGTGCGGCACCAGTCCCAGCGACGCGGCGGGCGAGACCAGATGGTCCGCCGTGGCCGTCATGATCAGGACCGGGCAGGTGATCCGGTCCAGTTGAACGCGGGCAGTCTCGTGCACGAGCCGGCCCCGCACGAGCTCGTTGCGCTGATAGAGCGATTTCACGATCTCACGGAATACCTCGCCCGCCACCGTGACCGGGGCGTTCGCCCAGGCCTCGAGCGCCGCGAAGCTCTCGACAAACTCCTCGTCGTGGATTCGTCCCGCCAGTTCGGCGAACTTGCCATAGAGGTTTCTGACGGGCCTCGTCATGGCGAAGCACGTCCGCAGCAAGGAGCCCGGGCAATTGCCGTAGGCGACGATCAGGGAGTCGACGTCGAACGCGCGCTCATTGGCCCAGGTCTTCAGCAGGCTGGCATCCCTGGCGAGATCGATCGGGGCCGCCATCAAGATCAGGCTCTTCACGGTGGCGGGCTCAACTGCCGCGTGGATCGTCGCGAAGGTGCCCCCCAGGCAATACCCCATGAGGTGGAGCTGCGGCACGCGCGCCTGGCCGCGGACAAACCCGACCGCGGTCCTCAGGCTTCTGACGTGATCCGACAGCCTCTTACCTCGGTCCGCTGGGGTGGCGACTCCCCAATCGATCAGGTAGGTGTCGAACCCGGCCGAAAGCATCTGGGCGACCACGCTCCGGGAAGGACGGAGGTCGAGGATGGAGGACCGGCTCACGGGCGCCGGGCAAACCAGGAGCGGCTCGGCCCAGACGGCGGGCGAGTCACGGTGAAACTGGAGAAGGCGTAGCGAGCCGTCGCGATGGACCACGCGATGCGGAGTCGTAAATCCCCGAGTCGCCCCGAGCTGCCGGGTCAGCCACGGCGCGATGAGAAGGTTCTGCCACAGTCGCATGGACCCGCTCAGGGGGGCGGCGGGCCGCGGTCGAACCAGATCCGGCAAGGCCGATGTCATGGCGGGAGGCTCCCGGTCATCGATCGCGGGTCACATCGACTCGGGCGTCAATCCTCAGGTCCAGCCGCGACGCGGGGGGCGCCCCGGTCGGCCCGAGACGCTCGGCTCCCCTCAGGCCTTTCCCCTGGTCATCATGTCCATCCACATCTGGGCGAGGTCCTGCACGTACTTGCCCTGCGACTCGAAAGCCGACTTATACGAATCGATGCTCTTGCGCCAGAACTCCTGGGTCAGGCGCCAGTACTCCTCGGGCGTCCTGGCCTCCGTGGTCCGAAACGCCGATTCGATGGCCAGGATCCCGCTCTTGTACTGTTCGTTGAGCGCCTCGCGATGCTTCTCCATCGTCTCCGCGAGGGTGTGGCTCCATTTCTTCTGGTAGGAGCGGATTTCTTCCTTCACCTCTCCCCGATCCGCGGCCGCAGTCACGTCCGGCGGCTTCATGGGCCAGCCATTCATCCACTGACGGTACATCTCTTCCTGCATTTTGAGCGATGAATCAACGGCCTTGCGATACTCGTCGAAGATCTGCTCGAACATGCTCCATCTCCCCCTTGGCGAGGTCGCGATGGGAGTCTGCCCCGATTCTGGTGAGTCCGTTCGACGATGCCACGAGACCACCGTGCTCCACGCGTGGACGGTCCAGAAGTACCTGGCGCCAGATCCCTGCTCGCCCCTTCATCGTCGCCGAGCGGAGAAGCCTTGTCAAGAGCGTAATGCTGCATCTGCAAAAATCGCGTCCGAGGCGATTTTTCACGAGAAATATGGGGCATTCCACGGTGGGCCCAGACGATGGGATATTGCGGTTGCATCATAGCCCTCCTTAGAATCGGGGTGATGCGAGGGGAATTATGAACTCATGAGGGACCAGATTGCGGCGAGGGCTCGGGGCCGCTGCAGCCGGAACGGGACGTTCCCATAGCCTCAAGGGGGCAAGCCATGGCGAGTTCTTCTCCCGAAGTCGTCTCCATCAAGCGATACCCCAATCGCCGGCTCTACGACCGACAGGCCCGGCGATATATCACGCTCCAGGACCTGGAGGATCTCGTTCTCCAGGGCAAGAAGATCGAGGTTCGCGACAGCCGGAGCGGAGACGACCTGACCCGGTCGATACTCACCCAGATCCTGCTCGAGCGTCATCCCGAGAAGATGGAGATGTTTTCGGTTGCCATGCTGCACGGAATTCTCCAGGCCAACGACCTGGTTCTCGAGTTCCTGCGAACCTACTTGAGGCAGTCGCTTGCCTTCCTGGAACAGATGCAGCAGCCGACGCCCCTGACGTCCTTTCTCGCGCCCATGGACTGGATGAGAGCGATGATTCCACCCACCCTCGCATTCCCTGTGCCTCGAGCGGCGGAGCTGTCGCCGGCCTCGGCCCGTCCTGAAGACCTGGATGCGCGAATCGCCAAGATGGAGGAGCGAATTCTCCGCCTGGAGCAACCCTCCCAGCCGCCTCCCAGGGGAGCCTCGGGCCTGCGGCCGGACCGACCGCACCCGGCGGGGGCGGAAGCCACAGCGCTGGACAGTCTCGAGGAGCGACTGAGCGGGCTCGAGCGCGAGGTTGGCGAGGTCGAAGACAGGACACGCTGAGCTCCGGCGTGTGCTCCCCTGGTTCTTGGCTCGGGATCTTCCGACGGCATTCCGGTGTGCTGGGCTCGCTGGGGCGTCATAATCAACGGGGCCGGACGCGGGCAACGGACGGCCAGGAAGTCGCGACGAATCTGCGTCCTCGACGTTGAACGGAATTGAGGATGCCCCCGAGGCGCCCGCGAGCCGGACTTGTCGGAGACCCAGACATGGCGACGACCAAGCGATTCGCGGATCAGAAGGGACGAGCGGGAAACGAGGAGGCGATCGACCCGGAGCTCCGGGGAACGCGGCTGCTTCGCGATCCGCTGCTCAACAAGGAGGCGTCGTTCTCGGGCGAAGAGCGCGACCGGCTGGGCCTCCGCGGGCTCTTGCCCCATGCTCGGCTTACCATCGAGCAGCAGGTCACACTCGAGCTCGAACGGGTTCGGGCCAAGGCCGACAACCTGGAAAAGTACATCGGGCTGGCGGCCCTCCAGGACCGCAATGAAACGCTCTTCTACCGGGTGCTGATCGAGAACCTGGGCGAGCTCTTGCCCATCGTCTACACCCCGACCGTCGGCAAGGCGTGCCAGCTCTACAGCCACATCGTCCGGAATCCCCGCGGCCTCTGGATCACGCCCGAGGACGTGGGCGATATTCCCGCCGTGCTCCGGAACTCCCCCAATCTCGACGTCCGTCTGATCGTGGTCACGGACAACGAGCGAATCCTCGGTCTGGGCGACCAGGGGGCCGGGGGCATGGGGATCCCGATCGGCAAGCTCGCCCTCTACACCGCCGCGGCGGGGATCCACCCTTCGCTCTGCCTGCCGATCTCGCTCGACGTCGGCACCGACAACGTCGAGCTGCTGGCCGATCCCTTCTACCGCGGCTTCCGGCACCGCAGGCTGCGGGGCCAGAAGTACGAGGAGTTCATCGAAGCGTTCGTGGATGGCGTGCGCGCGGTCTTCCCCCACGCTTTGCTGCAGTGGGAAGATTTCCACAAGAACACGGCCCTCATGCTTCTGGATCGCTACCGCAAGCGCTTCCCCAGCTTCAACGACGACATTCAAGGGACCGCGTCGGTCTCGCTGGCGGGCATCCTCTCGGCCCTGCGGATCACCGGAGGAAGCCTCGCCGATCAGCGGCTGGTCTACCTGGGGGCAGGCGCGGCCGGGGTGGGGATCGCGCGGTTGGTCCAGTCCGGGCATGGTCAAGGCCGGGGCCGATGCGACCACGATCCGCAGGGCCCAGGCCATGCTCGATTCCCAGGGCCTGGTCTTCAATCGGCGCGATGACCGCGACCCCTACAAGAGCGAGTTCTCCTGGAGCCGCGACGATCTGAATCACTATGGCTTCGAGGGAGAAGGACCGTTCTCCCTGCTCGACGTCGTCTCTCACGTCAAGCCGACCGTGCTGATCGGCACGACGGGCAACCCCGGCGTCTTCGGCGAGGCGGTGATCCGCGAGATGGCCCGCCACGTCGAGCGGCCGGTGATCCTCCCCCTCTCCAATCCCACCTCGAGGACCGAGTGCAGCCCTTACGAGGCCCTCCACTGGACCGAGGGCCGGGCCATCATCGCCACGGGCAGCCCGTTCGCCCCGCTCGAGTTCGGCGGCAAGGTCCGGCACATCGGTCAGGCCAACAACGTCTACGTCTTCCCCGGCATCGGCCTGGGGGCCATTCTCTCGGAAACCCGCGAGGTCAGCGATTCCATGTTCCTCGTCGCCGCCGAGGCGCTCGCCCGGTGCGTAAGCGACGACGACCTCGCCGGCGGCCGGATCTACCCCGACCAGAGCCAGCTCCGACGCGTCGCCCGGACCATCGCCTCCGAGGTCATCCGCGAGGCGCGCCGGCTCTACCTGGGCCGCATGATTCCCGATCAGGCCGTCGACTCGATCCTCGACGACTTCATCTGGTACCCCGACTACCAGGACACTCTCGCTTCCTGAGACGATCGATCCCGATGCCCGAGAAGATCCATCTCGCCGGACGCAGCCGTGATCTGTACAAGAACGATCTTGCTAATTCGCGATTGCGACGACCCCGCGGTTTCTGGTAGTCTACACGTGCCAAGGTCGACGGGTTTCTTGCGGGCGGAGAATTGCCGATCCGGGCCGATAAAGGCCTCGGGCGATGGTTCGACGTCCCAGGCCCGTTCATCGCCACATCAGACTCCCGAGGTTTGCCCTGATGTTCCCGATTGTCGCGGCCCAGTTTCTCGCGCCCGATGTCAAGCGGTTCACCATCGAGGCGCCCCGTGTCGCCAAGAAGCGAAAAGCCGGCCAGTTCATCATTCTCCGGCTGCACGCTCACGGTGAGAGAATTCCCCTCACGATCGCCGATTCCGACCCGGAAAAGGGCACGATCACGATCATCGTGCAGGGGATCGGCAAGACGACCAAGCTGCTCAACATGCTGGGCGCCGGAGATGCGATCCTCGACGTCGTCGGGCCGCTGGGGAAGCCCTCTGAGGTGGAGCTCTACGGCACCGTGGTGGTGATCGGCGGCGGCGTCGGTGCGGCGATCGCCTATCCGACCGCGAAGGCGATGAAGGAGGCCGGCAACTACGTGATCTCGATCGTCGGAGCGCGGAACAAGGAGCTGGTGATCCTCGAGGAGGAGATCGGGGCAATCAGCGACGAGCTCCTGATCACCACCGACGATGGCACCTACTGCCGTAAGGGCTTCGTCACCGATCAGCTCAAGGCCCTGATCGAGGCGGGCCGCAAGCTCGATTTCGTGCTGGCCATCGGTCCCCCCCGGATGATGCAGGCGGTCGCCGAAACGACACGCCCGCACGGGATCAAAACGATGGTGAGCTTGAACTCGATGATGGTGGACGGCACCGGCATGTGCGGCGGCTGCCGGGTGCTCACCACCCACGGCGTTCAGTTCGCGTGCGTGGACGGCCCCGAGTTCGACGCCCACGAGGTCGATTTCGACCTCCTCATCCAGCGGAACCGCACGTACCTCAAGCAGGAGAGCGAATCGCTCCAGCGATTTGTCGAGGATCCCGAGCACGATCTCGAGCTGGTTCACCAGTCGTGCCGGCTGGAACAGAAGCATCCCGAAGTCCTTTGCGAGGCCCACTCCTCATGAGCGCCCATCCCCCCACACCGCCCCTGACGAACAAGGAACGGGTCAAGATCCCCCGGCAGCACATGCCCGAGCAGGATCCCGCCCTCCGGCGCAGGAACTTCGAGGAGGTGAATGAGGGCCTGACCGTCCTGGGGGCGACGACCGAGGCCCTCCGCTGCCTTCAGTGCACCTCGCCCAAGTGCATGGTGGGCTGTCCCGTCGGGGTGAAGGTCAAGGACTTCGTCGAGCTCATGGTCGCGGGGGACTACCTGAAGGCCGCCGCCAAGATCCGCGAGGACAATATCCTGCCGGCGATCACCGGGCGGGTCTGTCCCCAGGAAACCCAGTGCGAGGGGTGCTGCATCCTCGGCAACAAGTTCGAGCCCTTGGCCATCGGCTACCTCGAACGCTTCGTGGCCGACTACGAGCGCGAGTCGGGCCAGATCGGCCTCCCCGAGATCGCGCCTTCGACCGGCAAGAAGGTCGCCATCGTTGGCAGCGGCCCGGCCGGACTGAGCGCCGCGGGCGACCTCATCCGCCACGGGCACCAGGTCACCGTCTTCGAGGCTCTCCACGAGATCGGCGGCGTGCTGATCTACGGCATCCCCGAGTTTCGACTCCCCAAGGAGATCGTCCGCCGCGAGGTCGATGTCATGCGGACGATGGGAGTCGACTTCCAGACCAACGTCGTCATCGGCAAAACCGTGACCATCGACGAGCTGATGACCGAGGAGGGCTATGACGCCGTCCTCGTGGCCACCGGCGCCGGGCTACCCAAGTTCCTGGGCGTCCCCGGCGAGCACTATAACGGCGTTTACTCGGCCAACGAGTTCCTGACCCGGGTCAACCTGATGCGAGCCAACGAGTTCCCGGAGTCGGACGAGCCCGTCTTCGACTGCCGGGGCAAGGACGTCGCCGTGGTGGGCGGAGGCAACACGGCGATGGATGCCGTGCGGACCGCCAGCCGCCTGGGAGCGAAGACCAGCTACCTGATCTACCGACGCTCCGAGGCCGAGATGCCAGCGCGTGCCGAGGAGGCCAAGCACGCCAAGGAAGAAAGCATCACCTTCATGTGCCTGACCAACCCGGTGGCTTTCCTCGGCAACAAGGAGGGCTTCGTCGAGGGGGTTCGGTGCATCAGGATGGAACTGGGCGAGCCCGATGCCTCGGGCCGGCGGTCGCCCAAGCCGATCCCGGGCTCCGAGTTCGAGATGCCGATCCAGGTGGCGATCATTGCGCTGGGGACCGAGGCCAACCCCCTGGTCCAGTCCACCACCCCGGACCTGAAGACTAATCGCAAGGGCTACATCGCCGCCGATCCGGAGACTCTGCGGACGTCCAAGAAGGGCGTCTTCGCCGGCGGCGACATCGTCACCGGCGCGGCCACCGTGATCCTCGCCATGGGCGCTGGCCGAAAGGCCGCTGCGTCCATGATCGAGTACCTGAATACCGGCGAGTGGGACTCCCCGGTTAGCCGGTGATCGGGCGCCGGCCAGTCGATCATCTCGACATGCAGCCGCATTCCTGGAAAAGCTCGTACTTGAGACGCTGCATGATCGCCATGAAGGTCTCGCGTTCATGCTCTGTTCGCAGTCGGCGAGCGGCTCGGTCCACGGATTCAGTAATCTGACTCCAGGCGACACCGAGCGGAACCCCCGCCGCGAGGGCGCTGCGGGCCAGCTTGCGGCACCTTCTGATCAAGAACCGCTCGTTCCGCGGTGTCATTCCGGGCAGTTCCACAACGAACACCCGCGACCGCATGCGGTCGATCAACCGGAAGTCACTCATCCTTTCAGCTCCCGCTGGCACATCGTCGCCTCAGATGGCCCTGAGCCCGAGGATCCCCAGGGACCGCCCCAAGCTCTGTCCCCAAGCCCACTCATCCTGGTGTCATCCAAGACCGGACATCATCCACGGTCTCGACTGCTTGCGTGAGGAGAGCACGAACCGGCGCGACGGCAGGTCATCAACGTCGAGCCATCATCGATGCTCCACGGCCTTGCCCGGGAGAGAGGGGCTGATGCCGTGGTCCGTGCAAGGCGTGTCGGTGGATAACGCCTTCAGTTGCACCGCCTTGATGCAGAACCAGACAGCACCCTGATCCTACTGCTTCGGAATGACCGCGTCCATCGCAATCACTGGCCGCAAGGTCCTCAAGCTTCGCATGTCAGTGCGATCCGCGGCTAAGGCCCGGCAGCCGTTGAGTGTTTCTCTCGATCGCCGGTCAGACCGCGGTCCCGGCCAGCAGAGTGACGAGAGAGCTGAAGTCGACGGGCTTGATGAGATGGTGGTCGAAGCCCGCATCTCGAGACCGCATGCGATCCTCCTCCTGGCCGTAGCCCGTGATCGCGATGATCCGGGCTTCCTTGCCGCAGTCCTCCGCGCGGAGCCGCCGGGCAACTTCGTAGCCGTCCATCGCGGGCAGCCCGATGTCGAGCAGCAGCACCTCGGGCCGGAACGCACGGGCCGCCTCGATCGCCGTTGGGCCGTCATGGGCGATCTCGACGTTGTGTCCGAGCAGTCTGAGGAGCCGCGCGATCGACCGTGCCGTGTCGACATTGTCATCGACAACCAGGACACGAGCAGGCTTGCCGGAAGCCCCGTGGATCTCGCCCTTGCCGGCACTGGCTCTCCCCTCGGGGGTCTCCGCCGCCGGGAGCCTGACGACGAATTCGGTTCCCTTGCCCGGCCCTTCACTCGTCGCCGACAGGCTCCCGCCATGGATCTCGGCGAGCGAGCGGGCCAGGGTCAGACCGAGTCCCAGACCGCCCCCTGAGCGAGCGAGTGATCGGTCCCCCTGGGCGAAAAGCTCGAACATCCGCGGCAGCATCTCGGGCGACATGCCGATACCCGTGTCACGGACCCTGATCACGATCTCCCCGCCCTCTCGCCCGGCGGAGAGCCAGATTCGTCCTCCGTCCTCGGTGTACTTGGCGGCATTGTTCAGGAGGTTCGAGAGGATCTGCTCGAGGCGAGTCGGGTCGGCCTCGAGCCACAGGGTCTCTGGTGGGATGGAGATCGTCAGTTCATGCTTTCGCTCGTCGATGAGTGCCCGTACGGAATCGACCGAACTCCTCAGAATGGAAGCGGCACTGACCGTCTGTTTCTGGAGGTTGACCTTCCCTCGGGTGATTCGAGAGACATCGAGCAGATCGTCGATCAGCCGGGCCAGGTGTCGAACCTGCCGGTTGATGACCTCCATGCTCAGTTCACTCTGCTCCCGGTCGCGGAGCACAGCCGCGAGCTGGACGGCACTCGTGATGGCGGCGATGGGATTCCTGAGCTCATGCGCGAGCATCGCCAGGAACTCGTCCTTGAGGCGGTCTGCCTTGGCGAGCTCGGAGAGGCGTCTCTGAAGCTCCTTCTCCAGCAGCTTTCGCTCGGTGATGTCGCGGATGATACCGGTGAAGAAGCGACGGTCGTTCATCCGGAATTCACTGACCGCCAGGTCCATGGGGAAAGTGGAGCCGTCGCTCCGGCGGCCGACGACTTCGCGGCCGATGCCAATGATCCTGGGCTCCCCGGTGCGGCGATAATTCGCGAGGTAGCCGTCGTGCTCACCGGAGTAAGGCTCGGGCATCAGCATCTTGACGTTCTTGCCCAGAACGCCGGCGGACCGGTAGCCGAAAATCTTCTCCGCGGCCGGGTTGAACGAGTGGATCACACCTTGCTCGTCGATCGTGATGACCCCGTCGATGACGTGGTCCACGACCGATCGAAGGGCTTCATCGGCATGCTTATGAGCGGGTGTTTCCTTGGTGGTTTTCGTGCCGCCTCGGAGTCGTCGTGCCATGTTGACGAGGGTGGAAACGAAGTCACGGACCGAGAAGCGTCTCATTCCTTGCATGGCTTGCACTTCCCTGAGAGTCAGCGTTTATGGACGTGATTCAACTGCACTCCCCCTGCACCCGCCGGGCGAAGACGGGTCCAGGTTCGGTCCATGAAGTACGGAGCTCGGCGACTCGACGCAACAATCACCTGGATCTCGACGACCGTGCCGCGTTTCACCGAGCTCGAGGGCGGCCGGTCACTGGCTGCTGCCATAGCATGCTTTAATATACTTAATAAATGGTGACGGCTCAAGGCCCGAACGCCCGACCCACGATGTCAGGAGCCACATCCTGGTCTTCGGGGTCTCATGACAGTCCCTCGCACATGCGCGAACAGATTGCTCGTCGCGCTTGGGCTCTGGCCAATGCCCCCCAGGACGCCCTTGAATCCGCGGATCCACGGCAAGCTCGACCGCGATGGCTACACGATCGAGAAGTCATGCTCGAGACGCTGCCCGGGTTCACGCTCAGCGGCAACCTCTACCGGCCAAAGGGAACGGTGGGGAAGGTGCCGGCTCTGCTCTGCCCACACGGTCACTGGGAAGACGGCCGCGTCAATCCCGAGGTCCAGCAGCGATGCATCCGCTGGGCCAAGCTGGGCGCGGTGGTCTTCATGTACGACATGGTGGGCTACAACGACAGCAAGCCGTTCACGCATGTTTTTTTGAACGATCGTCTGAGGCGATGGGGGTTCAGCCTGGCGTCGCTCCAGACATGGAATAGCATCCGTGCGCTGGACTGGTTGACGAGCCTGCCCGACGTGGATTCCGCGCGGATCGGCTGCACGGGTGAGTCGGGAGGGGGAACGCAGACGTTTCTCCTGACGGCGCTCGACCCGCGGATCAAGGTCGCTGCGCCGGTAGTCATGGTCTCCGACTCGTTCCAGGGCGGTTGCGTGTGCGAGAACGCCGCCGGGCTGCGGCACGGCACCGACAACGCGGAGTTCGCGGCGCTTGCCGCCCCTCGGCCCATGATCCTCGTCGGCGCCAGCGGCGACTGGACGGCCAGGACGATGACCAACGCGTTCCCGGCCATTCGCGGAGTGTACTCGCTGATCGGCGCGACCGGGCGCATCGAGGCCGCCGTCTTCGACTTCCCTCACAACTACAACCAGACCAGCCGCAACGCGGTCTATGCCTTCATGGGGCGGTGGCTGCTGGGGATCGAGGACACCGCGAGCACCCGCGAAGGCCCGCAGCAGCCCGAGAAGCCCGAAGCCCTCTTCACGTTCGATTCGGCTCACCCGGCCCCGCCCAGCCGCAAGACTCCCGCGGAGCTCGAGGCCGACCTGGTCAAGCGGCTGGGAAGCCAGATCGAGGCGATGGCCCCGAGGCAAGCTGAATCGGAGCGATGGGAGGCCGCCCGCCGGTTCCTGAACGTGAGCTTGAGGAACCGTGTCGGCCTGGAGAATCCCCCGCCGGAGAGCATCGACGCTCGTGAGGTTCGCCGCCTGGCGCGAGAGGGTTTCTCGATCGTTCACTGGCAGCTTGGCCGGAGAACGCGGGGTGACGCGATTCCCGTCGTCCGGCTGACGCCCACGCACGCGAGCGGGCGGCTCACCGTGATTGCCGATTCACGAGGCAAAACGGGGCTGGCCACGGCTGTCGGGCAGCCCTCGGCCCTGACCCGCGCGCTGCTGGCCGCGGGACAGAGCGTGGTCGGGTTCGATCCCCTGTTCGTGGGCGAGTCGGTCGACGCGGCCCGGCCCATCGCCCACCGGCTCGACACGGTACATTTCGAGACCTACAACCCCAGTCTTGCCGCCGACCAGATGCAAGACCTCGCCACCGTGCTGGCCTGGGCAAGGTCGCAGCCCAATATCCGCGAGGTCAGCCTGGTCGGACAGGGCCTGGCCGGTCCCCAGGTCCTGCTCGCACGGCCGCTGCTCGAGGGCCTGGCCCGGACGGTCGTGGATCTGTCTGTCTGGCCGGACTCCGACGGCTCGGGCCCATTCCCCGCCGCCATCGACCTCTCCGGCCTGTATCAGTTCGGTGGCCTCAAGTCGGCCGCCGCCCTTGCCGCCCCTGCCCCGCTCTGGATCGCCCGGCCCGGCAGGGTTCCCGACACGCTGGCCCGAGGCCGCGTATGAGCTCGCAGGCTCGACCCAGGCCCTTCGCGTCTCTGAGTTGTCAACCTCGAAGTGCTTCGGCGACAGTGCCGGCAAGAAGGCGACACGACCAGAAAGGCAACCATCATCATGGGAACGAGAAAGGTTGCCCAGGACTTGTCGCCCCAGCCGTCCACCTTCCCTTCGATGTTCCAGTGCGTCGGCACTCTCTCGGGCAGGCTGGGGTAGAGCTAGGCCGACAGCGCACGCCGCGAGCGTTAAGAGAACCGCGATGATCCAGTAGGAGGGGGCCGACCCCACTCGCGGAGTTCCCCCGTCCCCGATCTGAAGGAGTACGGCCGGATCATGGCTCCGACTTTCCTTTCCCGTTCCAGGTGCCGAACAGGTCCCAGATCCGCGCCATCACGTCTTCCAAGACCGTTGTATTCAGTGAGTAGTAGATCTGCTGCCCCTCGCGGCGGCTGGTGACCAGGTCGGCCTCCTTCAGGACCGCGAAATGGTGCGACATCGACGGCTTGGTCATGTCGAACGATGCGGAGAGCTCTCCGGCCGTGCGCTCACCATGACCGAGCATTCGGATGATCTCACGCCGCGTCGGGTCCGACAATGCCTTGAAAACCTGGTTCAGTGCCATCATGACAGTCCATTCGCGCGAGCAAAGCGATTATTTAGATTGTTGTCTAATTGTCTCGCGCTCCAGGTGCCTGGTCAATGGCGGAAGCCGAACGGGCCGGTCACGTCTCCTCGAGCTTGATCCACCGCGGGCCGACGGGGGGAGGGACGTAGGCAAGAAGGTCGCGGATCAGTTGGTCCATCCGATCGGAGACCAGGAGAGATCGTAGGTAATTCAGGCGGATGAAGTCCTGGGCGATGCCGTGGTCCAGGAGGGCGATCAGCGGGTCGAAGTAGCCGTCGATGTTCAAGACGCCGATGGGTTTCTGGTGGATCCCAAGCGCGGCCCAGCTCAGGATCTCGAAGAATTCTTCGAAGGTGCCGATCCCGCCGGGAAGGGTCAGGAAGGCCGAAGACAAGGTCGCCATGAGCGCCTTCCGCTCGTGCATGCCGGAGACGACATGAAGCTCGGTCAGGCCGTCGTGGGCGATCTCCTTCGTCGCCAGCGCCTGGGGGATCACGCCGATGGCCCGCCCCCCTGCCCCCAGGACCGCGTCGGCGATCACTCCCATCAGGCCGACCCGCCCGCCGCCGTAGACGAGGGAGACGTCATGCTCGGCCATCAGTTCACCTACCCGCCGTGCGGCCTCGGCATAAGCGGGCGTGGCACCCGACGACGAGCCGCAGAAGACGCAGATGGCGGGACGGTCGGACATGGGGATGAGGGTTCGATCTGGATCTGGTTTCGTTTCCAGTCATACAGATTACAGTCCGGGAGCGGGCGTGAGCTATACGCGTCCACGGGCGACTTTCGGCGACGCCTCGATCAGGGCCGGCAACCGATCGCAGTTTGTGCCCGGAGCCCGTTGCCCGTCTGGAATCACGGCATTTCACGGAGACATCAGGACCGGTATCATGAACATCGAAGTCCCTGCCGGCGTGATCTTTGGCACGCGAACCACGAGGATGGCTTCCCATGAAGTCCGCTTACATCGAACAGACGGGACCGCCCGAGAACATCAAGGTTGGCGATCTGCCCAGGCCCGAGCCGGGGCCGGGGCAGGTCCTGGTTCGGGTTCGCGCGGTCGCCCTCAATCCGATCGACCTTTACATCCGGTCGGGCCTGGTCGCGTTCCCTCTGGCGTTTCCCTACGTCATCGGCTGCGACCTGGCCGGGACGGTCGACAAAATCGGGCCGGGGACCAAGCGGTTCAAGGTCGGAGATCGCGTCTGGGGATCGAACCAGGGGCTGCTCGGCCGCCAGGGAGTGGCCTCGGAGTATGCGGCGGTCGGCGAGGAGTGGCTCTATCCCACTCCCACTCTCTTGCCCGATGACCAGGCGGCGGCCATGGCCCTGGTCGGGATCACGGCGCACCTGGGACTCTTCCGCTTCGGCCAGCTCAAGGCGGGCGAGACGGTTTATGTCCCCGGCGGCGGAGGCGGGGTCGGCTCGATGGTCGTGCAGATGGCCAAGGCGGCCGGGGCGCGGGTCGCCACCTCGGCCGGCAGCCCGGAGCGCATCGAGCTCTGCCGCAACCTGGGGGCCGACCTTGCGCTGAACTACAAGTCGGACGACGTGCCAGCCCGGCTCCGCGCATTCGCCCCCGACGGCTACGACGTCTGGTACGAGACCCAGCGAGAACCCAACCTGGAAGTCTCGATCCCCCTGCTCCGCAAGCACGGCCGGATGCTTCTGATAGCGGGTCGCACGGCCAAGCCCGCGCTGCCGCTGGGGGCCTTCTATCCCCGGAACTGCGCGCTGCTCGGCTTCGCCATGTTCAACGCCACCCCGGAGGAGCAGCAGCCCTGCGCCCGCGACATCATCAAATGGATCGAGGAGGGCCAGCTCAAGGCGACGGTGGGCCGCACGTTTCCGCTTGACGCGGCGGTCGAGGCCGAGAAGTTTCTCGAAGCCAACACCGTGGGCGGCGCCGGCACGCTGACCGGGAAGGTCGTCATCGCCATCGACTGACGGTCCGAGCGTCTGCCTACGGCCTTCCGGCCCCCTCTGAATCCACTCGGAGGCCCGAAACCGATGAACCTTCTGACCACATTCGCCGGCTCGATGATGGAGGGTTTCCTGCCCGCCGGCTGGGACCTCGCGAGGATCGACGCCTGCTGCACTCACCCCCCCCGGATCGATCGGCGAGCGGCAGAGCTGGTGGCACCCTGACTTCGAGCTCATCCCGTGCGCCTCGGTGGCCGATTTCGACGTGATGCTGGGCCACGAGATCGCCACCGCGATCCGCCGGACCCGCGACCACGGCCGCGTCGCGGCGCTCATCCTGCCGGTCGGTCCGATGGGGATGTATCGCTGGGCCGTTTACTTCCTCAAGGAATGGCACGTTCCGTGCGATCATGTGCACGGCTTCAACATGGACGAGTGGAGCGACAAGGCCGGCGCCACGCTCCCTCCCGAGAACCCCGGCGCGTTCCAGTATGCGATGCAAGGCGCGTTCTACGGGCCGCTCGGCTCGCGCACCGTCCCGGAGTCTCAGCGCTGGTTCGCCACGGCCGACCGGCTGCCGCAGTATGCCGACCGGATCGGCGAGCTGAAGAGCAAGGGGGCCGAGCTGATCGTGATCTTCGGCATCGGCCGGGTTTGCCACATCGCGTTCTGGGAACCTCATTTCGCCGCCGAATTCGCCCGGCTCGACGACTGGAAGGCGCAGACCCACCGCACTGGCGCGCGGCTGCACCCGCTGACCATCGAGCAGAACGCCCTGACCAGCTTCCGGAGCCGGACCACCCTGGTTCCCGCCTTCGCCAACACCATCGGCCCCGGCCTCTTCCTCAAGGCCGACCGGATCATCGGCGGGGCCGACGGCATCTTCGACCGGGGCATGCAGTGGCAGGGAACCAGCCTCTGGATGACCCTCCGCTACGGTCCCGACCCCTGGGTTCCCAGCTCCTTCATGCCCACCCTCGCCGGCCGTCTCTTCTACCACAAAGACCTGGCCGGCCCGCTTGTCCCGAACCTGAACTGAGCGGAAGCAACATGAGGCGCGGTCGCTACTGGCAGCGCTGCATCGGTCGTCGATGCGCCAGCCCTGTGAGCCGATTCCTCAATTCAGAGTGGTTCCTTTCGGGTGGCATCAACTCGGGAGCCAGTCCTCGTAGGGCAGGATTCATCCTGCCAGTATTGCCGCACCCGACAGGACAAGTCCGGACCTACGGTTGTGAACCGGGCAATGGCAACCGGCACTAACCATTGATGATTTCCGTGGTTTCCATGTGGTCCGGGGTCAAAGATGAATGGCATTCTAATTCTCCAGCGCCAGATCGATCGCTGTCGAGGATGCAAACGATGCCGAGCGAAGGCGTCTGTAACAAGCCAGAAGCGCCAGCGAAAGCTGATCGTTTGTGGTCGAATCGATCGTCCTTCGCTGGCGCTTCTGGCTTGTGAGCCTGCTCGCAGGTCGGGGCTCGGTCTCGTCGGTGTTCTGTCGGTTCGACCTCGGACACGCTTTTCGAGCACGAGACGCCTTACTTCTCCTTTCGGCCACGCTTCTTCGCCGATGCCTTCTGCTTGCTAAGGTAATCGTCGTGCTGGGACTTGAAGATGTCCATGAGGTCGTCTTTCTCGCCGGGCCGGGTCAGATCCTGGCCCTTCTTGGTCACGCCGATAAAGCCGATGCACATCTCGTCGGTGGTGGCCTCGCCCCAGTGGACGTCCTGGGTTCCCAGCTCCCTGGGCCTGCGGGGGTTGCTCGTCGAGTTGTCATAATGGGCAACCACCTTGACCACCGAGCCCTTGGGAAGCTCGAGGGGCTGCTCGAAGTAGTAGGAATACTGCCAGTTGAAATCCCAGCGGCCGATCTTGATGAGGTCCTGACTCCGCCCGTCGGGGAAGGTGACGGTCATCAGCATGTCCTTGCCCAGCAGATGCATGTGGGGCACGACCGCATGGGCGATCAGGTCCACAGGCACCGGCCATGCGGCCTGGATCTCGATGTTCGACTGTCCGTACGGGAGGGTCATCTCGGTGTTCAGGGCCGCGTTCCAGTGAAGGACCTGGCGGATCGGCTTGCGGGCAAACCGGAGCCCGACCCGCGTGCGATCGACTTCCTCCCTGCCGCTGGGATGATAATGCACCTGAATGATCACATCTCCGTTCCTGGGGAGAGATCGTCCCAGGCCATCCGGAAGCTGGCTGGGCCGGCTGCCAGGCGCCCAGCCGCCGAGGTCGCCGTGAATCTCGACGCCGGGACCAGAGAAGCAGGTGTAGCCCGGCCCGGGTTCCTCGGCGTCCCGCTTTCGCGCCTCGCCCTTGGTATCAACGTACGACAGGACGTGATGCACGACTCGGCGGTTGCCGGGACGGTACTCGATCCCAGAGACGTAAACGTCGGCCGGAAGCTTGGTCGGCACCACGAAGCAGCGGTAAATATCGGGGCCCGTGGCCGGGATCGGGAAATCGGTGCCGATGTCAAGCACGAGATCGGGGCCGCCCTCCAGGGTCCAGTCGTCCGGAAACTTTCGCGGGGGAGGCAGATCGGCGGGATCGCCCTCCGGGGCGCCGGCCTCGGCCCAGGAGGAAAGTGCCGCGATGTCTTGCGGGGAGAGCGACCGGTCGTGCTTGAACCTCGGGCCGACATTCCGCTCGGCCTTCCACGGCGGCATCGCGCGGTCCTCGACCACGGCCGCGAGGTCCTCGGCCCGCTTCCGCGCCTGATCGTAGGTATCGAGGGCGAACGGGCCGACCTGCCCCTTGCGATGACATTCCTGGCAGTTTTGCTGGAGGATCCGGGCGACCTCCTTGGAGTAGGTGGGGGCGGTCGTGGCGGGCCTGGGCTGGGGGATCGGGCAGCCCACCGCCGGGACGTGCGCGACCTTCACCTCATCACCCTTGAGGAGGGCCGCGATCGCGTCGTTGAGCTCGTTACCCGAGGGGTTCGCGTTTCGCACGCCGCGCTTCGCGAACTGGTCGTCGATGCGGCCGTGGTAGCGGACGCGGCCGTGCGAATCGATCACGAACGCCTCGGGCGTCATCGTGGCGCCGATCTTCCGGGCGAATGATCCGTGCCGATCGCGGACCACCGGGAGCTTCAGCTTGAAGTCGTCGGCGTGCGTCTTCACATCGGCGTCGCTCAGGTCGGGATCGACAGAGATCGCGACCCATTTGACAGTCTTCGCGGGAAAGCGATCGACCAGGGAATTGAGCGTCGGGCTGTAGGCATTGGAGATCGGGCATTCAGCCGAGATGAAGATCAGCACGGAAAGCCCATGGTCGGGCGGCGCCAGGTCAAGGTGCCCGCCTTCAGGCGTGCGCAGTGAACCAAGCACGATCGCCGGGCCCGCGTCGTCAGCCTGGACCAGCGGCGCGATCAGGCCCGTGAAACCTGCCAGCACGCACCAGAGTCCGGCCCTCGCAAGGAGGGAATGCGGCAAGGATGGGACGCTCACGCGTGAACTCCAGATCCGGAAATGTTGCGTTTGTGACGCTCGATCTTCTACGGTAGCGCCCGGGCGGCTTGTTGGCAAGTTCGAAAGCTGCCAGGGATGGAACCTCGAGAGACGTGGATCGGTCCGGGCGCCGGTGGCACTGAGGCGTGGAGTCTTTGATCTCAACGAGCCGATCCAGGGGTAGACTTTCGACAAGGTCGGGTTGTGGGGTGGCCGGGGCAGAATGCCCCGGAGACGCGGGCCTCGGACGGCGCAGGCCCTCCTGTGGTGTCGCAACGCTCGACCACAGCCACTGCCACCCCGGGGTATTGCGGCGGATGGGGGCAGCGGACAGAGCGAGCTCTGCCCGGCGACCTTCTCCACTCACTCACAGCCCGCTCAAGTCGGCTGCGACGACTCGCATCCCCTCCTTCAGGTGCGGAATGGGGCAGGGATGTTCGCGATCAGAACGATCAGCGAAAGGATGTAGCGGCCTCGGTGATGAATGCCGTCTTGTGCCCGCATGGAGTGTGCCTCTGCCCTGTCACACAACGATGCCAAGAGTACCACTTGCACGCGCCTCAGTCAAACAGAATCGATGGCTTCCGGCTCGGGCGTTGGCACAGCTGGCACGAGATCAGCCCCGTTCCCTCGTCGCTGTCGTAGAATGGATGAGGTCGGGGCCTCGGGGGCCGCCGATTCTCGTGGCAATCAGGTCGATGGATAGGGACTGATCAGGGATCACGACCCCGTGCGGAACAGCGGACGCGGATCCCCAAGCTTACCGAGGCGAAGATGACCATCCCGAAATACACCGCTGAGGATCTGAAGAAACTGCCGCTCCGGGCGATCGTCGCACTCGCCGCTCGCTGCGCGCGGAGAGTCGAGCACCTCGCCTTGTTCCCCGATGACCATCCTGGGTCCGATGGCTGCCGGGCGGCCGTGAGGGACGCCCTCCAGATGGCCGAGGACTTCTCTCGCGGCTTGCCCTGCCCCCCTCCTGCGAATCGGTGATTCACAAGATCGAGGAGTGTCAGGAAGCCGCGCAAGGGGACGCCGTGCGAGAGGACGCCATCGCCGCGGTTATCCAGGCCGCCTATGCGACGGCGACCGCGCTCAATACCCTTGACATTCGATCCGAGCCCGTCGAACGGCATCCGCTGGGTCCCGCTCCCGAGCCGGGTCCGCTCTCCCACCTGCCGGATGTCACGGCCGATCTGGCCGCGCTGTGCGCCTTCACGGCGGCGGTGGACGCCGCCGATGCCGTCGGCTACACCGACAGGTTCGTCAGGGGAGCCGCCGCCGACTATCGAACAATCCTCGGTCTCCAACTGGGCGGTTATCCGGAGGCCGGACGGCCGATTGACCCTTCAGCCGAGGGGCCACTCGGACCATTCCAGACGGAATAGATCGCTGTTTCGCGACTTCGAGGTACAGTGATTTCATGATGCCACTTTCGCGTGTGGCCCGGTATGGCTGCCCTCGGATCCGAGCTGGAAGGCATGGACTCAACCATAACATTGATTCGCTTTAGGGAATTGGATCGATCGGTCGCCTTTTACGTAGAATAGAATAGTGGCAGGTGTCTTCACGACCGGGCTCCCGAACGGGAGTTTCCAGGCTGTCGCGATAAACGTTCGGCACGGTCAAGGATTTATCGCCGGATCGGAGGCCGCGGCAACTCTTTCCTGGACTGAGGAGACCATAATGTTTCACATCGCAAGCCACCGTTCGGCTCAGCGTCAAGAGGCCGGACACCACACGAGATTTCATTCCCAAGGAGGGCCGGCTGATCCCTCCTTGCATTCCTTGTTCGAGATGGGAACTCGCGTTCTGCACTACCTTCAGCACCACTCGCCCCTGACCATGCATGGTGGCGCACTTTTCGGACGTGTCGCTCCCAAGCAATCCGTCCCGGCTTACCCCTGGCCGGAAGAGAACGGCATCGCGCCCGTCCGCAGTCAGGACATGTGTATGGCCTGGCCGGAACCGCACTGGAGCGTGGGTCGCGATCAACTGGCAGTCCTGGGCCTGCTCGATCCCGAGCGAGGAAAGCCACGCGATCGATACGGGCTCGCGGGGCTCTGTCCCGAGGAGGCCCTGGGAGCGCTGGCTCTCGAGGGGCTGTGGGCGGATAACTTGCGTTCGATGGCCCGTCTCTCGCCGCGGGAAAGCCTTGCTGCCTTCAGCCTGAGCATCAGGGAAGAAATGGTCTGATTCTTCGCGGGGCGGAGACGCGTCGCCCGGCATGCCTCGGCGAGGGTTCTCGCTCAGGTGCTGCCCGGACCCCGGCGGCCAGATCAGGTGTCGGGAGTACGGGCCGCTTTCCGATGTGACAGGCGGGAGGAACGCCCATCATGCCTGGCTTGAGGCGGCAACGTGTGGAGATTACCAACGAGCTCGGCCTCCACCTCAGGGTGGCGAACCGATGGGTGCGACTCGCCCAGCAGTTCCAATCCGAGGTTCGCGTTCTCTGGAACGGCCGGGTGGCCGACGGAAAGAGCATCCTCGACCTGCTGACGCTGGGTGCGGAGAACGGCGCGCTGCTCGAGCTTGAAGCGAGCGGGCCCGACTCCGAGGAAGCCGTCGCTGCTCTCTGCGAACTCGTCGAAAGTCCCATGCACGATGACAAGGATGGCCGGGACCACGCTCCTGAACCTCGGGCCAGTCAAGGGAGAATCGACCCATGATCGAGACCCTGGATCAGAGTTCGGGAAAGGTCTTCGGCATGAGGGTCAGCGGCAAGCTCTTGCACCAGGACTACGAGCGGTTCGTGCCCATGCTGGAGAAGCTGATCGCGGACCACGGCAGCGTCCGCTGTCTGGTGGAAATGACCGACCTTCACGGGATCGAACTGCGGGCCCTGTGGGACGAGATCAAGTTCGACGTCCGCCATGCCCGGCAGATCGAGCGGTGTGCCGTCGTCGGCGACAGACAATGGGAAGCCTGGATGACCAGGCTGTCGCGGCCGATCTTCTCCAGGGCCGAGATCCGCTTCTTCGATCGAGCTGATGCGGAGAAAGCATGGGAGTGGATCAAGGAGGGGCTCTGACGATTTCGGGGCCCCCTCACCCCGTGAGGGCGGGGTGAGAGTCTGCCCGGATCAGAAGAAGAGCTGGATGCGTGCCATGAACAGATCACTCGTCTCCTGACGACGATTCGGAGCGAAGATCACGGGCTGGTTGAACTCGGCGTGCTCCCAGGTAAAGTAGAACTTGAGGTACTGGTTGATGTGCCAGTTGAACCCGAGGTCGGTCGTGAAAAGCCGGTTGGCCCACAGGTTGGGATCGGCGAGGCCGTTGGTGAAGACCTGGCTGCCGATATCCATGAAGTTGTACCGGCCTGTCAGCTCCCACGCCCCCAGTCCGAATTGACCTTGCTTCAAGCTGAACGGATTGCGCGGCTTGACGATACCCACGCTGCTGCGGGTTTCTCCCGTGAGCAGGTAACCTCCCTCGATATAGAAGCTTTGAACCGGCAAGTGCGTTCGAGCGGCTAGGTTGCTGGTCTGGGCATAATCCTGAAAGCCGCTCTGCCATTCGGCGATCAGGGCGAGGCCCCCATAGTACCACGCGGTGTGCAGGTCCCAGAAGGCGAGCGCGACCCGACTGGCGCACGTTATTGTTGAAGCCGAGGAAGGGGACGCCGGCAACCGAGTTACCCGTGGTTGCCACGTTCGTGCGCAGAGTCGCGGGAATGGGGACGATCTGCTCGTTGCCCCAGAGCACCGAGCCGCCGATGTTGAAGTTCTCGAGAATGGAGCCCTGGGAGTTGATGAAGGGCTTGGTGTTGATGTAGCCGGCAAAGAACTTGTCATCGGTGGGAGCAACGAAACCGTTACGAGCCCCGTTGAAGACCCCCGCGGCATATTCGAAGGTGTTGGCGAAGAGCCGGCCGTAGGGCATGACGCCCTCGTCGCGGTTCAGCCCGAAGTTGTTGAAGAACAGTGAGCGTTCCGGAAGGATCAGGCCCTGAATGGGCTCGACCATGAATTCATAAGTGAACGGCGTCTTGAAACGGCCGGCCCGGACCACGAGCCGGGGGTCGATGTTGAAATCGAGGAAGACGTCGAGCAGGCTGAAGGTGTCGAAGCCATTGGCAAATGAGAGAAAGTAACCGAAGTTCTTGGTAATCCGACCGCTGAACATCCACCACTGGCGGGGAATCAAGAAGCTGTCGTGGACAGTTGCTCTGGCCGTACTGCTGGTACCCCCGGTACTCGAACTGGGTCAGGTTGTGGAACTGCAAGATGTACTCGTCATCGTCGGTACGTAACTCGAAGCCCGGGCCGAACCGGAAGTTGCCTTTGAGACTCTGGAGGGTGGCGGGCGAGTCGAAACGGTTACTTGGGGGCGGGTTCGGGGGCAGCGACTGACCCGGGGCCGCGACGCCGCCCGACGTGGAGGGGATTGGCGGGCGAAGGGACGTTCGACGGGGCGGTGGCACCCGGCGCGATGTTCGGCAACACGGACACCGGACCTCCGCCAGTCGCGCCCGGCTGCATCTGCGCGGACAGCCGGTTGACCATGGCCTCGAGCTGTCGCACCCGCTCCTCGAGCTGGGCCTCACGCGAGAGTGGGGCGGCCTCGGCAATCGCGGGAAGCGAGGGAGTCGGTGCCGCCGGCGTGCCGGGCGCAGGGGGGGAACCGCTAAACGGTCCCTGTTGCGGCACTTGCTGAGCCGTGGCATCCCGGACCATTCCCAGCCCAAGCAGGGCCGCACCCGCAAGCACCCAGCGACATCCCTGTCTGATCGGTTGGCTTTCCATGACTCCGGTTTTCCTGTTCCCAAGACAGTGGGGATTCCGTGTCAGTGAGAGGTGATCGATGAGGAAGATCCGGCTTATCCGGCAGAAGCGCGCGCGGCCTGTGACGCGATACGCTCCCACGGACTGATATGGTGTTCACCCGAACAGAGATGAGCGAAAGGGAGTGGGGGTTTGGGGGCGGGAACTGGGGCCTCTGGCCCCGCCCTCGAAGAGTTGATCTCCAACCAACCACTCACCCTCGCGGTAGATCCTCACAAGCGGCGCGCCAAATCCGGATGAACCGAAGATCCGATCGGTTCTCCTGAACTTATCGACCCTCGGCTTGAGAAGCTGTAGCGATTTTTCCAGTCACTCACGTTGGTCGGGTCGCGCAAGTCGTGAGGAATCCGACGCTTGTCCACGCTGTGAGGACTTTCTCCGTTAAACGGAATTAATCGCTATGGGTGCGTCTGTGCCGGAGGCGATCGCTCCGGATCGTGCCGGCCTGGTCTCGATGTCAACCGTGGGCGGTACCGCGATCGGCGCCTGGCCTCGCGCGGGCCCGAGGGCCTTCGAGTCCACCAGATCCACCCCCAGACCGGTCGCGGGAATCGTCGTTCCAGCCGGCCACCCGCGAAAATCATGGCCGATCGTCGGTCCGGAAGCCGGGCGAGGGCCTCTTCCATCACTCCGGGGGGAAGACCGGCAGCCGGCTGTCCCCATCAGAACGGCAAGTGCCGCGAAGCCCGCGATAACACGCGGCTGCGAAGACCAGGCCGTGGGGCCGGTGAAGGGAAATCTCCATGGAGCCTTGGCAGCCAACGAGCGAAGCATGTGTGCGTGCTCCCAGCGAGGACAGGTCTCCCCTGAGTTCCGAGGTCTGCACGGGTCTTATCGACCGGAGCGGCATCCTGCTGCGATGAACCTTGAAGGGCCCTGTCGGGATCGGGGGTCTTCGCGCGGATCGCGGAGGAGTCGGCCGGGGGCGGCGACGGCGGCTCAGAAGTATTCGATCGCCGACGTGCCAGCCATCAAGCAGAAGCCCGCGAGTAGAGCGAGGGAGAGCTTGAGGCGATCATGCGAGTGGAATTGCAATTCCGGCAGGAGGTCACTCAGGGCGATGCAGAGGAAGGTGCCGGCGGAGAACGAGAGCGCGACGGCCGTCCAGCTCGAGGCTGCGGCTGGGCCGAGCTGTCCCACGCCGAGGGCGAAGAGGGCAACGCCCACCGGGATCATGATCGCGAAGCCAAGGTTGACCAGGTGAGCCCACCGCCGGGGGACCCCCGACCGGAGCATCAAGCTGACGATGGTCAGGGCGTCTGCCGGCTTGTGGACGATGGTCGCAAGGAAGACGCCCCAGCCCGTGGCGCCCACCCCCCTGCGCTCGGCGAAGTCGGCCGCGATCGCGCTCGCGAGCGCCACGCCGCCGACCAGGGAATGCACCGCCAGCCCGAAGGCCGCGGTTCCCCACGACAAGGCATCCGCCGGCCCATGATCGCCGGAGTGCGAGTGGGATGGATGGGTCGTGTCGATCGCTGGCTCGGGGGCGTGATCATGGGCGCAAGCCTCGTGGGCGGGAGGGGGGGCCTTAGCCAGGAGTGCCGGGTCGGGTTCTTGCGGCTCGTGGTGATGGAACGAGAAGAACCGCTCCAGGAAGAAGAGCGCCAGCAGGCCGACAGCCGACCAGCGAAGCGTTTCGGGCGAGCCCATCCGGACGGTCTCGGGGAGCATGTGGAAGAACGCGGCCCCGAGCATGCTTCCGGCGGAGAAACTGAGATAGACCTGGAGCCTTGTGTGATTGAGGACCGTGGCCAGTGGCAACATCCCCCCCAGCAGGCTGACGGCGACGATCAGCGCGCAATCAAAGGCGAGGACGTAGGTCATGGCGCTTGGTACTCCCCGGAACGCGAGAACGCGAATTCAACCCTTGTTCACCCGCCTGCAAGCCGGGATAATGATGGCAGATGAGCCGGTGGGCCGGAGGTCTCGTTTTCCTCACCAGAGAGTTCGCCTCGACACGATCCGGCCCCACCCTGGCGAAGCGCGAAGGAGGGCAGAGGCGATGTCCAAGCTCACCGAGCGAGAGATCGTCGAAAAGCTGCCGAAGGCCAAGGGCTGGGAGCGGCATGGGGACATGCTGGTCCGGACGTGGCAATTCCCATCGTTTCGCCGCGCGATCGAGTTTGTCAACCAGGTTGCCCTGCTGATCGAGAAGACCGACCACTACCCCGACATCCACGTCAGTTTTCGCAACGTACGGCTCGAGATGTCCACACACGACGTGGGCGGGTTGACCGATCGAGACTTCTCGCTGATCGCGCAGATCAATACGGTTCCCACCGATCGCTAGTGCGGCCGATTCGTCGCAAGGAGCCGGCTCCGCTGCGCCCGGCCGGGCTTCCAGCGTTACTGCGATCGCCGAAGAAAAAACCCCCGGCTTTAAGGGCCGGGGGTTTTGCGGGGCAGAGAGCGACCGGCGAATGTTACGTGGCGCGATGATCGGTCGAGGCCCTAGGCCTGGCAGCCCGTCGAGACCGAGCTCACTTCGAGCCCTCGGGCCGCTTCGGCCCGGACTGGCCCGGAGCGAGACGACGGAACTTGGTCTTGGGAAGGTTGAAGACCCCGGCCGTCGGAGCCCAGCGGTCATCTTCCTGGAGCACAGCCAGCCGCTCGGCCCGGGTCAGCACGTTGCGAACTCGGGCCAGGCTGCCCCCCTTCTTCAAACTCTTGTCCAGCGACATCAGAAAAACTCCGACCTCACCTGCGCATCCGACAGGCTTTTGTGGGTTGACGTTCTGCCCAGAGGCACGGCGGTATGCCACCGCTTTCGGCCCAGCGACGAACGGTAAGAAGATTTCTTATCTTAGTGTTCAACTCCGCTGGATGCAAGCAAAGCTGTTGCCAGCCGGTCGGAGCCACCTCGACTGGGGTTCTGACGCTAAGTCACGGTGGCGCCCTGCGCTACTGCTGCGGCAATCGTTGTGTCAACGAAGAATTGGATGCCACTCTGAAACTCTGCATGAGCATCCGGCAGAATTACTGCCTGGCCGAGCGGGTGGCCCCGATGTTGTGTCGGGAGCAAGTGCTCGACCGGCTCGGCGTGCGTTCAGTTGGCCCGGACCAGCCCCAGGTGGCCGGTGAATACCACGACTACCCCGTCAAGGAAGCTGGATCGCGATTGTGCGATCTTGGCCGTCGTTTGCGGTGCGCACGTTCATCTTCAGGATGTTGCTCGGCGCCGCATTGACGAAGATCCACTCCAAGTTTCCGTGCTCCTGGGTGAGGTAGCCATTGATCGAGTAGATCACGTCGCCCGCATGGAGACCGGCCTTCTCCGCTGCGGACCCAGGGTAGACCTTGGAGATCCTCATCCCCCGCACGCCGCTCGGCATCGACGACCGGCTCCGATTCGATCCCCAGAGAGCGACGTGCAGCGGGCAAGTTGGGGTTCGCGCCCGCGGCCGGAGTTGTGGAGGGTGGTGGTGGGCCGAGTCCGGCCTCCGGAGAGGGGTTGGTGGGGATAGCGGTGGAATAGGACGATCTCGTCCTCATGGACGATACACCGGCCGCGGCGCGGGCCGTGAACGGGGCGAAGAGTGCTTCGGGATTCGGAACACCGCCGGTAAAGGCGCCATAGTCGGTGGCCTCGATCGGCTCGCCACGATCGGTGGCGACCGTGACGACCGGCTGGTCGGGGACCAGCGGGCCGAAGCCTCCGAAGAAGTTGGGGTGGTCGGGGGAAGGATAGCCCGGGCCGCCGTAATAGGGAAAAGGAGTGATTCCCCCAATCCGTCGGAGACGCGGCTCGCAGTGGGGATAGCCGGGGCCACCGTAGAAGGGATAGCCTCCTTCGGCGCCGACGCCCAGGGCGTCGCCACCGTAGCCATAACCGAGATGGTACCCGAGACCAAAGCCTTGAAAGCCCGGGTACAGACCGGGATGCGCCGTAGCCCAGGGTGCCGGAGCCTGAGCGACTGTGGACGTGGGGGCCCTTGGTCCCCTCCTCGTCCTTTCGGCCTTTGCCCGGAACGACGCACCCGCTGTCCTGGGCCACGGCCGATGAATCGCAGAAGACCCAGACCCCCAACGCCAGAGCAAGTGCCTCCAGGTGGGATCTGCCGCCGCCCCGTGCCAGTGAAATCATTGTCGAGTCCTCATCAATGTATTCATGCCGAGCAAGCAGACTCGGCGTGTTTGGTTCCAGTTCCACTCGTCCGAGTCGCGACTCGCCTCGAAATGACCTCGAAACCAGAGACAAAAGCCACCAACAGAGAAATCCACCGCTCATCGGGTTGCCGGTGGCGGCCCGTTGCCCACCCGGGGCAGGAAGGGCGGCCGCGTCCGTGTCCACGGGCACAAACCTCGCCGGGGGGCCGCAGCGAGGTGACCTCGCGGGCGGGATAGCCCAGTGCGTGGTACAGCTCGAACTGAGCCCGGTTGTACTCGGCGACCGTCGTGAAGTACTCGTTGAAGGCCCTGCTCAAGAGATCCAGCGAGTAGACGGCTTCTTGTGGCCTGAAGGTCAGGACGAGCACGTTGCCCAGAGCGTCTGGTCTGCTCCAGGCCCTCGAGGTGCCCGTTGAAGGTGATGATGCCCGTGCGCAAGGCGCGGTCGGCCTGGAGGACCCGGGCCGCCGCCGACTGGACCCGCGTCTGGGCGCGGTTCACTTCCGCCGCCACCATGTCCTGAGCGTTGCGGAGCTCGATGATGGCTCCGCGACTCGTTGCCACGCTGTGCCTTGATCCGCGCGAGATTTCCGAAACCGAAGCCCTCGAGCTGCCACATGAGCTGAATGCTCACGTCATCACGGCCGGTCCATTGGTTGAGGCTGCCGTTGGGTCCGAGGGCGAAGATCCCGCCCTGGATCAACATGCCGGCACTCTGGAAGCCGTTGAGCATGACGAGGGGGAGGAGCGGGCGCGCCTTCTCGCGGCGGATTCTCATCTCCGCCGCCTGGACGAGCGCCCGCCGCGAGGCGATTTCGGGTCGGTTGGTAGAGCGCAATCGGCATCAGGTCGTCGAGCGTCTTTGCGGGGTCGATCAGGGTGACCTGGGTGTGGTCGTGCTCCAGCGGGTCGACCACCGCGCGGGGGTCGAGCCGGAGCAACTGGGTGAGGTTGGCGCTGGTGACGCGCCACTCCTGCCGCGCCAGGACAGCCCGCTGCTCCAGGTCGGCGAGCGAAGTTCCTGGCCCGGTCGACCTCGACCGTGGGGACCAGTTCCCGGGCTCAGGTTCGCGACCCGGTCGACCAGGTCATGTCCCCGCTCGACGCAGTAGAGGGCGCCGGCATACATCCCCCGGTACTGGTGCACCAGGAAGTAGGCGTCGGCGGTCTGGAGCAGGGCGTCGTTCTTCGCGGACTGGACGTCCCAGTGCGCGGAGTTCAGGACCTGCCGCGCGGCCAAGGGCTCGAAGATGACATCGGTCAGGTTGACGTACTGCCACAAGCTGGGACCGGCGTAGAAGAAGTTCACGCTCGGGGCGGTCATGATGCCCTTGTTGAAGTCCGGGCCGCCGCCGTCGTGGCGGATATAATCGATGCCCAGCAATACCGATGGAACCCAGAGAACCTTCGCCCGTGTGAGCTGCGCCTCGGCCACCCACACACTGGCTTGCGCGGCGGCCACGATCAGCGGCCGGGCGTCGGAGAGCCGCAGTGCGGTGGCGAGGTTGATCGGGAAGCGGAGGTCGGTCGGTTCGAGCGGCGCGGGCTTCAGCTTCAAGTCGAACGTCAACGGTGAGGGACCCATCGTCAACAGGCGGCCTCCCGCCGCGGGAGCGGCGGCGGCGTCGGCGGGGGCACGGTGAGGCACCTGCCGGCTGACCGGCTGCGTCACGCGATCGGCCGCCAGGGGCGTGGTCGGCGGCTTCAAGGGAGACGGCAACGGTCGCCCGTCCTGCCTCGTCACGTCGAACTGGCGGCCCCGGACGCTGTCGCAGGAGCCAGGTCACGCCCGCTCTGCCTCATGAAGCGCTCGATGGCCGGGGACACCGATGACGGCGGCAAGGAGGTCAATTGCCGGTGCTCTGCGTTGTTACAGGCTCGAGGGCCGTGGGCGACGTGGACGTCTGCCGGCCTCGGCAAGCGCCGGCGGAGTTCGCCGTCGGAAGGCCGGGTCTGGGCCGCGCATGGGGCTGGCTGCGACCCAGGAGAGCAGCAAGGCCATGGCGAGGGTCGATGGCCAGGCGGCGCCTTCCTTCATGACGAGCCCCCTCAGTCCACGGTTCCTCGGTGAGATGAGTGGCATGATAGCTTTCTGCCGATCCGGCTTCTCGTGTGCCGGTTCACGGTCGACTTTGGTTACTCCGATGTCAACTAGAAGTAGCCGCCGAAATCGTTTCGATTGGTTTTCGCAAAGAGGAACTCGTTGATTGCTGTGTTAGGCAGGCCAAATTTCGCGCCAATGCCTCCCTGGTTCCCCGGGCCGAAGGACAACGATCGAGTCGAGAGTCCGGCTGAACGTGGCGGGGTCATACTTGATCCGCAGAAACGATCCCCGATGGTCCCGGAATCGCGACCGATCTCGCGCCGCCGAGGTCAAACTCGAAACCGGAATGAACCTCTGACGGCAGCGGATAGTACTTCTTGGTCAGAACATAGAAGACGAATTCGTTGCCCCGGCTTCCATTGCTCGCTCCCCGTAAGAATCGGGAACGGTGAAGTTGTGATCTCGAGGAACCTTCACGTGCGAACCCGCTGCTCGCATCGAATGTCTTCGCCGTCCCGTTCCTCGCGACGACAAAGAGCATGTTGTAAACCTGGCCGGGCACCGGCTGGTTCGAGATTGAACCAGGACCTGGCCGAAGGGGGGGGTCAGAGTGGTTGTTGAACCGGTTCGGGTTCGTGATGCGGTACATGAGGTAGCCGGAGGTGGGTTTTTTTGCTGCTGCGAGTGGACTTGCGTTGCTGTGACCCCCTGGCCAGTGTCCCCGTGTCGGAACGCCGCCAGTGGCCCCTGGAGCACTCGAGGTATCGGCCGGGTGGAGCCGAGGCCCGTGCACCGGACTCGAGGTTCGCGAGGGGCCGCGTCGACGGACTGGCGCTGAGCAGTTGCTTCTCTTCCAATCGCTCGAGACCGGGAAGATACTTCATGATCGGGCGTTGGTGCATGGGTCGAAGACCCTCCGGCTACACAGTAAACGGGAAGCCACGTCGTTTTGATCCGTAGACGGCTGGCGCTCATCGGGTTGCCGGGGGCGGCCCGTTGCCCACCGGGGGCAGGTAGGGCGGCCGGTCCGTGTCCACCGGCAGAATCTCGCCGGGTGGCCGGAGCTGCGCGAGCTCGCGGGCCGGGTAGCCCAGCGCGTGGAAGAGCTCGAACTGAGCCCGGTTGTACTCGGCGACCGTGGTGAAGTACTCGTCGAAGGCCACGCTTCAGAAGCAGGAGGGCGAAGACCGCCTCCTGCGGCCGGTTGACCAGGACCAGGACATTGCCGAGGCGGGTGGTCTGCTCGCAGCCCCTCGTAGTTCCCGTTGAAGGTGATGATGGCCGTGCGTAGGGCGCGGTCGGCCTGAAGGACCCGGGCCGCCGCCGACTGGACCCGCGCCTGGGCGCGGGTCACGTCCGCCGCCACCATGTCCTGGGTCTTGAAGAATTCGATGATGGCCCGCGACTCGTTACCGCGCTGCTCCTTGATCCGCGCGAGGTTCCCGAGCCCGAAGGCTTCGAGCTGCCAGAGGGGTTGGTAGCTCAGGTCGTCACGGCCCCTCCACTGGTTGAGGCTGCTGTTGGGGCCCAGGCCGAAGATGCCGGCCTGGATCATCTCGTAGGGGGTCTGGAAGCCGTTGATCAGGATGCTGGGAAGGAACGGGCGTGCCTTCTCCCGGCGGATCTGTGCCACCATCGCCTGGACGAGCGCCTGGTACGAGCCGAGCTCGGGGCGGTTGGTCAGGGCGATCGGCATCAGGTCGTCGAGCGTCCGTGCGGGGTCGATGAGGGTGATCTGGGCGTGGTCGTGCTCCAGCGGCTCGACCACCGCGCGGGGGTCGAGCCGGAGGACCTGGGTGAGGTTGGCGCTGGAGACGCGCCACTCTTGCCGTGACGAAGACGGTCTGCTGCTCGAGGTCGGCGAGCATGTTCCTGGCCCGGTCGACCTCGACCTTGGGGACCAGCTCCCTGCTCAGGTTCGCGATCCGCGTCCGACCAGGTCGTGCCCCCGCTCGACGGTGTAAAGGCCGCCGGCGTACATCCCACGGTGCTGGTGCACGCTGAAGTAGGCGGCGGCGGTCTGGAGCAGGGCGTCGTTCTTCGCGGACTGGATGTCCCAGTGCGCGGAGTTCAGGACCTGCCGCGCTGCCAGAGGCTGGAAAATGGCATCGGTCGTGGAGATGGTCCCCCACATGCCGGCACCACCGTAGAAGAAGTTCACGCTCGGCGCGGTCATGATGCCCTTGTTGAAGTCCGGGCCGCCGCCGTCGTGTCGAATATAGTCGAAGCCCAGGTTAAGCGTGGGGATCCAGAGGAGCTTGGCCCGCGTGAGATCCGCCTCGGCCACCCAGACGCTGGCCTGGGCGGCGGCCACGATCAGCGGCCGGGCGTCGGAGAGCCGTAGGGCCGTGGCGAGGTTGATCGGGAAGCGGAAGTCGGTCGACTCGAACGGCGCGGGCTTCAGCTTCATGCCGGTTGCGAGGGCAGAGGCGCTACTGCGAGGGGAGAAGCACCCATCGCCGTTCCGCCGCTGCGCCTGGCGGCTGAGTAGCCGGCGGCATCGGCAAGGCCGGCGGCAAGTCCCGGACGCCCCCGCCTCCCAGGTGGCTCGTGCGGCAGGGCGAGGCGGCGGTCGAAGGGGCCGTGGACGGCGGCACTGTCGGCGGCTGGGCCGGGCAAGGGGCGGGCTCGACCGAGCAGAGCAGCAACGCCGCTACGGGCATCCATGCTCTAGTGGATCGTTCCATGAATTCGAACCTCGCTACGTCAACGGGCCCGGCGGCGCGATGACGGTATTGGCCGCGCAGACCTGGCGAATCTGTGGATTGATCGGCTGGAGACGACGGTGATGATTACGAGACCTTGGAATTCCAATCGAGATTTGTCTTGATGTGCTCTGCGATTCGCCCTCGAACAGAACGACCCTGCCCAAGACGACTGACCTCTCCTTATTGCCTGACAGGGCCGGTCGACGAACCAACAGGACCGGGAGGTGACCGCGTGGGGGCAGTGCCGTCGCCACTCGGGGGTTGGTCAAGGCAAGCGTACCAGGGCGCCCGAGCGGGTCTTCGTTGGACGGCCAGGGGTAGGGGTCTCACTCTCGACTTTCGCTTCGCCCGACGCCGAATCGACCTCGACGGGTTCGCCATCGGCGAGGATCGACAGGTCCCCGAGGATCACCTGTTCCGAACCGTTGATCGGCGTCCAGGGATGATCGATGGTAGACGCCTTCGGGCGTTGGAGATTGGTGACCTCGATCCAATCGCCGTCGCTGACGCCCGTCCGGATTTCTGTCCGCTCGGCACGGCCGTCCTTGTACATCCAGCAGAAGGTCTTGTCGCCGCTATGGGTGAGGGCCGACACCGGCAGCGCCCGGACGCCGGGGCGCTCGATGATCACGTTGGCATAGGCGTACATCCCGGGCAGGAGCTGGCTGCCGGGGTTGGGCAGGTCGATCTCGGCACGGAGGGTCCGGCTCTTGACGTTGAGAGCCCACGAGGTGCGCGTGACGGAGCCCGGGATCGGCTCGTCGCGGTACGCCCGGGCGAGCACGCTACGCCTTCGTGCCGATCTGAACATAATTGGCGTCCTGCTCGGGGATATCGACGAAGATCCGGACGATGTCGGTGCGGTCGACCACGTAGATGGGCGCGGCACGCGAGGGCGACAGGTCGGGAGAACGCTGCATGGCCGTGGGGTCGCCCGTGGAGGGGAGGACAAAGTCGAAGGTATTGGCGTTGCGGACCACGATCATGCCATCGAAGGGCGCGGTGAGCGTGAGGTAACCGACCCATGCCTCGAGCCGCTTCGCCTCGCTGCTGGCCACGGCCACGTCGGCGCGGGCGACCGCGACGTCGACCTTCGCCTTCGCCAGATCCGCCTGACTGGAGAGCAGTTCGGCCTGGGCCTTCTGTGATGGTCGCCATCGCCGCGTCCCGCGCGGCGACGCTCGATCTCCACTGATTGGTGGACTCGAGGAGGATCTGGGGGTCGACCACGCCCCTCTGGACCTCGCGCGTGAGCCGCTTGACCTCCGTGTCCCAGCGGTCAACCTCGGATTGATACTTGGCCAGGATCGCCTGGGCCTCGTCGAGGCGCGCCTTGGCTGCCTGGACGTTGGCATCGGCCACGTCTACCATCTTGAGGGCGAGGTCAACCCGTTCCTCATCGAGCTTGACGGTCGCCTTCTTCGTCCCGAAATCCTCGACCAGCTCGGGCACGAAGAGCGTGGCAAGGACGTCGCCCTTCTTCACCTTGTCGCCAATGTCCACGATCCACTTGTCGATATAGGCGGTCAGCTTCGGATAGATCGACGTGCGCTCATACGCCTCGATGAAGCTCGGCTGCCCCACGACCCGGACGATCTTCCGGACCTCCGGATGGATGATCCGGACGGTCGGGGGCTTCGAGACGCTTGTATAGTCGTTCTTTTTCTCGTGGCTGCAGCCCGGTGCCGCGAAGCGCCGCCAGGAGGAAGTAAGCGAATGGGCGGCGGCCAGAGGAACGACCCGGTATCCGGGGCCAGGGGCGTGGCGCAAGGGCGACCTCGCGAGCGAGGGGCGGTGCAACCACGCGGCCGCCGCTGGGGTCTTTCCAGGTTCGAGTTGCATCAGGAATCTCCACGTGAGGGAGGTGCATTCGAGGGCCCGCTGGATGCGGACCCCGGCGCGTGGCCGCTGTCCGGGTCCTGGCTCTTTTCGTCGGACCTGGGCCGGGCGAAGCCGAGGGCGACGCGGAGGTCGTCGATCGTGTAATGCGTGACCATGTCGTGCCTCTTCGATCGCGCCTCATCGAGGATCTTCCGGAGAAAGATGAGAGCGTCGGCGTTCTGATCTGCGGCCATAGCATGTCCGCTGGGCTTGCCGTCACGGCCGTTTCTGCCGTCATGGCCGGGGGCGGCTTCATTGACGAAGACGTCCGGGTCGTATTGCGCGCTTTCGCGGTCGTCCGGGTAGATCGACGGCGAGCTGTGGTCCTTCCGGCCGATCACGAGCGCGAAGATCGAGGGAACCACGAGCAAGGTCGCAAACGACGACATCACCAGCCCGCCGATCACCGCCCGGCCGAGCGGGGCCTGCATCTGGCTCCCCCGCTCCAGCGCCAGGGCCATCGGCACCATGCCGACGGTCATCGCGCAGGCGGTCATCAGGATCGGCCGCAGTCGTTCGCCGGCACCGACAATGGCCGCCTCGGTCGAGGACGATCCCCCCTTCCAGTGTTCGTCCATGAACGTCACGAGCATCACCGAGTTCGACACCGAGACGCCCAGGCACATGATCGAGCCCATGAACGACTCGATGTTGAGCGTGGTGTTGGTGAGGTACAGTATGATCGCGATCCCCGCGATGACTCCCGGCACGGCCCCGATCGAAATCAAGGCCAGTCGCGGCGACTGGAAGTAAGCGGTCAGGAGCACGAAGATCACGAACACGGCGACCGCCAACCCGATGCTCAGCGACTCGAACATCTCGTTCATCGGCGGAAGCTGGCCCATGGTCTCCACCCGCACTCCGCGGGGCGGCGTGCCGGCGGCGGCGAGCGCCTGGGCGACCTGGCGCGAGGCCCGGCCCATGTCCTCACCCTCGACGTTCGCGACCAGGGTCACGTAGCGCTGCGACATGTCGCGGTCGATCTCGCCGGGACGCACACCCCTCCGGACCGTCGCCACGTCGCGGATCATCAGGTTGACCAGGGGGTTGACCGACTCGAGCGGCAAGGTCTCGATGTCTTCCGGCTTATCGATCCTCAGGGGTGGGATCTGGAGCTGGACCAGGTAATCGAAGCCGGTCTTGACGTCGACCCAGTAGTTGAGGTTGGTGAAGCGGGTCGACGAAGTCGCCATCACCATCGCGCGGGCCAGATCCTCGACCCTGGCGCCGCTCAATCCCGCCTTCTCGCGGTCGATGTCGACTTCGACGGTCGGGTAGTCGAGCTGCTGCTCGAAATGGATGTCGCGGAGGAAGTGGATTCGGTTCATGTTGGCGGCGATCTTCTCTGCGTGCTGACGGACCAGCTTGAGATCGGTGCCGATGACGCGGACCGCGATCGGCGTCGCCGAGCCGAAGCTCATGACGTTGGTCACGATGTCGCCCGGCTGAAAACCGAAGGTCGACAGCTTGGCTTGCTGCTGCGCCTCTTCCGGGGATAATCCCCCCTGCTCGAGCCGCTCGGCCAGCCAGGGGATCACCCGCTCGGGGAGGACCTTGCGGAGCCGCTCGCGAAACTCGGCGAGCTTGATCCCGCTCTCCTCTCTCAGGGCGACGCGCAGTTGTCCATCGTCAGGCCCGCGCATGAACAGCACCATGTTGTCGATGCCAAAGTTGGGGGCGACCTGGCCGACGAAGCCCATCGTGATCTGGATGTTCTCGGGCTTCGCCTCGTGCTCGATCTCCTCGAGACACTTCACCGCCATCTGCCGGGTCAGCTCGAAGTTCGAGCCGGGCGGCGGCCGGAACCGGAGCACGAATTCCCCCGAGTCGATCTGGGGGAACAACTCGTTGCCGATCCGCACTCCCAGCAGCCAGATGACGAGACCGCACACGACCAGATAGCTCAGGACCACCACCCTGCGCATGCCGACGAATGAGCCCACAACCTTGCGATAGCCCTTGAGCAGCCGGCCGAACAGCCCGCCCTCCGCGTCGCCGTGCTCCTTGTGCTTGAGCAGGCTGACGCACATGATCGGCACGAAGGTGCTGGAGAGCAGGTACGACGAGATCATGGCGAACCCGACCCCCAGAGTCAGCGGCATGAACAGCGACCGGAGCGGGTCGGTCATGATGAACGCCGGGATGAACACCGACAGGATGCAAAGCAAGGCCAGCAGCCGCGGTACGGCCGTGATGAGGCTGCCGTGGAGCACCGCCGTGGCGACCTTGTCCGTCCGTTGCATCTGCACGTGCACGTTCTCGATCGTCACTGTCGCCTCGTCGACGAGGATGCCGATCGCCAGCGCCATGCCGCCCAGCGACATGATGTTGATCGTGTTGCCGGTCACCCAGAGTCCGAGCAGCGACCCGAGCAGGGCGAGCGGGATATTGGACACGACGACGATCACGCTCCTCCAATCCTTGAGGAACAGGAGGATCATGAGTCCGGTCAAACCCGCGCCGATCAACCCCTCGGTGGCCACGCTGTCGACCGCCGCCAGCACGGTGGGCGACTCGTCGAACTCGAAGTTGACCGTAACGTCCTTGGGGACGGCGTCGCGGAACAACTGCATCGACTTGCGGATGTCGGCCACGACAGTCAGCGTCGATCCCGTGTCCTTCTTGATGATCGGCAGGTAAACCGACTTCTTGCCGTTAACGAGCGCGTATCCGTAGGTGATGTCGGTGTCGTCCTGGATGGTCGCAATGTCGCGAAGGTAGACGTTCATGCCCACCTTGAGCGGGATGGCGCCCAGGCGCTGGATGTCGACGACCGTCGCGTTGTTGGCGACCACCGGCATCGAGTCCTTGATGTAGATGTTCCCCGCCGGGATGATCGGTGTTCCCCGTCGCCAGGGCATCGATGACGTGCTGCGGGGTCAGGTTATAGTCGAGGAGCTTCTGCGGGTCGACGTTGACGACGATCGACCGCATGTTCGGGCCGAACGGCGAGATCGCGACCGTGCCGGGGACGTTCTTCTGCACCAGGGGCCGGATGACGTTCTGCGCCAGGTCTCCCATCAAACCGATCGAGGTCTTCTCGCTCTCGAACACGAGGTAGCCGACCGGGACGCTGCCGGCGTCCATCCGCATGATCATCGGCGGCAAGGTCCCCTTGGGCATCCACGACATCGCCCGGTCGGACATCGCCACGACCTGGGCCATCGCCTGGCCCATGTCGGTGCCTGGGAAGAACGAGAGCTCGCACAAGGCCACCTGCTGGATGTTCCGCGTATTGATATCCCGGATGCCATCAACGTACTGGAAATACAACTCGAGCTCGTTGACGATGAAGCCCTCCATCTGGTCGGGGCTCATGCCGATGTAATCCAGGAAGACGTAGATCTTCGGGACATTCAGCGCGGGGAAGATGTCCACGCGCATCCGGCTGTAGGCCAGGATGCCGCCGCTGATCAAGGCCACGACCAGCATCAGAGTCGTGACGGGGCGGCGCATGGCGAAGACAGTGGGATTCATGGCCCTTACTCCCAGTCGATTCGTGGCAACACTTATATCATCGTGAATAATAAGAAATTTTGATATCGCCAGGCTCGAGGGTCTGACGAACCGCCCTCTGTTCGCAGGGCGGATAGAGGATTCGCCACCCCTCAAACCTCAGAGAGTGCGATTTCTTACACGACGATCACCCCTTCGTCCTGACTCGTCAGAACAGGACGGTGGGGGGCCAAGGACTCGTCCGATCGGTGGCCACTGCGACGGGACGCGGCTGCGAAACCTGTCACGCAGACTGAGCGACGCCCTCGAATTCAAAGGACTTCGCAGACTGTGCCATCAGTGCAAATTGTTGCCGAGCGAAGGGGCTCCCCAAGGGCCCCAACGGGCATTTCAGCTGCTACCGACAGACCATGAAATCACCGAGGACGAGATTCCGGCCATGTGCGAGCCCATACCGATCGCGCATTATATCGGAGAGGATGGACCGCTGGAATGCCCTCAACAACGGAGAGGATGGACCGCTGGAATGCGGCCGAAAGATGCGAGATCCCAAGGAGGTTTGGGTGAGGGAGAGGGAGAAGGGTCAATCGAGCTGCGGACCGGGCGAGTCGCCTTGATCAGTTCCTCGTTGCTTTCCGAAGGAAGGGCCTTGACCCGGACGAGACTGGAACTCACGGAGATCGCCGGCAGGCGGGTCGAAGTGGTCGAAGGAAGGGCTAAGTTGCGGCGGACGTAATTGGGCGAGAGGGACCGCGTGGACCCTGACGGACGGATCGGCGAAGTCACCACCGCCATAGCAGCGCCACTGCCGGTGCAACCCGTATACAGGCGTTGAGGACGGTTCCGCTTGCCATTTCCTCGGCTCCCCTGGCTCTGCTCAAGAGCATATAATTTGTATGGCTGGATCAATAATTGTCAAGCCTCCGGCTTCGCTCACCGGGACTCACAAGCCTGGATACGCTATACACAGCGGGAATCGAATCGGGGTCAAAGGATGTACCGGCTCAGGTCTTCATCCTTCGAGAGTGCCTCCAGCCGCTGGCGGACCAGCGCCTCGTCGACAACGATCCGTTTTTCCTGGCGGTCGGGGGCGTCGAAGCTGATCTCGTCGAGCACGCGCTCGAGGATGGTGTGCAGTCGCCGGGCGCCGATGTTCTGGGTGCTGCGATTGACCAGGAAGGCAAGATCGGCCATGGCCTCGATGGCGTCGCTCGTGAACTCGAGGGTCACGCCCTCCGTTGCGAGCAGGGCCTCGTACTGGCGGATCAGCGAGGCCCGCGGCTCGCGGAGGATCCGGGCGAAGTCGTCGCGGGTCAGGTCGTGCATCTCCACGCGAATCGGAAACCGGCCCTGCAGCTCGGGCATGAGGTCCGAGGGCTTGCTGCGATGAAAGGCTCCGGCCGCCACGAACAGGACGTGATCCGTCTTCACGGGCCCGTACTTGGTGTTGACCGTGGTCCCCTCGACGATCGGCAGCAGGTCGCGCTGCACCCCCTGGCGCGAGACGTCCGGGCCGCGCACCGAGCCCTCGTCGCCGGCGATCTTGTCGAGCTCGTCGATGAACACAATGCCCGATTCCTCGGTCAGCCTGACGGCCGCCTGGTTGATCTTCTCGGGGTCGATCAGGCTGTCGATCTCCTGCTGGAGCAGGACGGGGCGGGCCTCGCGAACGGTCAGCCGCCTGTTCTGAGTCTGCTTGGGCATGATCTTCTCGAGCATACCCTGGAGATCCATCTCCATCTGCTCCATGTTACCCGCGCCCAGGATCGAGACCGGAGCCATGCTTCGACCGGGAATCGTGACCTCGACCTCGCGGTCCTCGAGCTCCCCGGAGAGGAGCCGGTTCTTCATCTTCTCGCGCGACCGCTGCCGCCGCTCGGCCGCCTCGTCGGCCTGGGTCGAGTCGACTTCGCCCCAGCTCGTGGGTTGAGGCGAGGGGAGAAGCAGGTCGAGCAGCCGCTGTTCGACCCGCGCTTTAGCCTGTTCCTCCACGCTCTCCCGCTCGGCGGTCTTGACCAGCAGGATCCCCGCCTCGACCAGGTCGCGGATCAGGCTCTCGACGTCGCGCCCGTAGTAGCCGACCTCGGTGTACTTGGTGGCCTCGGTCTTCACGAACGGAGCCCCGACGAGCATGGCCAGCCGCCGCGCGATCTCGGTCTTGCCCACCCCCGTGGGCCCGATCAGCATGATGTTCTTGGGCGTGACCTGGGCGCGAAGCTCGTCGGGCAGTTGCCGCCTCCGCCACCGATTCCGCAGGGCGATGGCCACCGCACGCTTGGCGTCGGCCTGGCCGACGATATCGCGATCGAGCTCGGCAACGATCTGTCTGGGGGTCAGCTCGGGCTCGTGCTGAGGCACGGCAATTCCTCCACCGTCAAGTTGCTGTTGGTATAAATGTCGATGCCTCCGGCGATCACCAGCGACTCGCGGACGATCTCCGCGGCCGAGAGAGCCGAGTGCTTCAGGAGGGCCCGGGCGGCTGCCAGGGCGTATCCCCCGCCGGATCCTGTGGCCAGGATGCCGTCGCTCGGCTGGATCACGTCGCCGGAGCCGCTCACAAGCAGGCTGTGCCGCGAGTCGACCACCAAGAGCACCGCCTCGAGCCGGCGGAGCATCCGGTCGGTCCGCCAGAGCTTGGCCAGCTCGGTCGCGGCGCGGGGGACGTTGTTGGGATAGTCCTTGAGCTTCCCCTCGAACCGCTCGAGCAGGGCGAACCCGTCGGCCGCCGAGCCCGCGAAGCCCACCACCACCTGCCCCTCCAGCAGCTTGCGCACCTTCACCGCGTCGGCCTTCATCACCTGGGTGCCGAGCGTCACCTGCCCGTCGCCCCCCATGGCCACCTTGCCCCCCCTGCGCACCGAGAGGATCGTCGTCGCATGCCAGTCCAAGCGTGATACCTCCTTCACCGCTCTCAAGTCGCTTCTCCAGGGCCTCATTCTAACCAGACGCACCTGGCGGCGAAAATCGCTCGCGATGGTGCCGGCCCCTCTGGTGCGAAGCCGTGGTTGCCGCTCTCGCCCAGGCACGCTCACCCCTCTGCTCGAGTCCGCCGCCCTGCCGCCACGCTCGCCGAGCGGGAGGTCAGGCCGAGGCCCGCCGCCCGGGGCTGCTCCGCTCGATGCAGTGGCCGCCGCTGGGGAGCATCTTGGACGGGCTGCACCGTCCTTCCGGGTTGAACGCGTTGCGAATGGCGATCATGGCGGCCAGGTCCTCGGGCGCGAACAGCTTGGGCATAAGGGCCATCTTCTCCACGCCGATCCCGTGCTCCCCGGTCACGCTGCCGCCGACCCGGATGCACTCCTCGAGAATCTCGTGGCTGGCGTGGAGAACCCGCTTCACCTGCTCCGGGTCGCGCTCGTCGAACAGGAGGATCGGATGGATATTGCCGTCGCCCGCGTGAAACACATTGGCGATCCGGATGTCGTGCCGCCTCGAGACGTCCTCGATGAACCGGAGGATGTGGGGCAGCAAGGTCCTCGGCACCACGCCGTCCTGGGTGCAGAACGTGGGGCTGAGCCGGCCGATCGCGCCGAAGGCCGACTTGCGGCTCTTCCAGATCGCCACGTACTCGGGTTCCTTGCGGGTTCGCCAGGTGATCGACTTCTGGACCTTCCCCCCACGCGACTGGACGATCTGGGCAATGGCCTGGGCCTCGCGGTCCATTCCCGCGTCGATCCCATCCACCTCGATGAGCAGGATGGCCCCTGCGTTGGTGGGAAACCCGAACCCGAAGGCCTGCTCGACCGCCTGGATCATCAGGTTGTCGAGCATCTCGAGCGCGGCCGGGACGATCCCAGCGGCAATGATGCCGCTGACGGTCTCGGTGGCAGCCTCGACCGTGTCGAAGACCCCGAGAAGCGTTCGCCCCGTCTCAGGATCCCGCGTGATGTTGACGATCACCTTCGTGACGATACCGAACGTCCCCTCGCTTCCAACCACCAGTCCGGTCAGGTCATAGCCCGGCGGATCTTCGCAAACGCCGCCGATGTTCACTACCGAGGCGTCGGGCATCACCAGCTCCACGCCGCGGACGTGGTTCACCGTCACCCCGTATTTCAAGGTGTGCGGCCCCCCCGAGTTGGTCGCCACGTTGCCGCCGATGGTGCAGGCCGTCTGGCTCGAGGGATCGGGGGCATAGTGAAATCCCTGCCCCGCGAGCGCCCGCGTGAGCCAGACGTTGACCACCCCCGGCTCGACGATCGCATAGCGGTCGCGCGTGTTGATCTCGAGGATCCGCTTCATCCGTGTCAGGCAGATCATCACCCCGCCGCCAACCGCAAGGGTTCCCCCCGCCAGGCTCGTCCCCGCCCCCCGAGGCACGAACGGCACGTCATGCCGGTTGCACAGCTTCACCAGCTCGACGACGTGCTCGGTGCACGTCGGGAAGACCACGACGTCGGGCACCTTCTTGTTGATCACGTACCCGTCGCACTCGTAAACTAGCAGCTCATCCTGGTGGTGCAGCACGTTCTCGGCCCCAAGGATGGCCGTCAGCTCGGCGAGAAGCCGGGTCGCCAGCGGAGACGAGGCGGGAGCAGCGGGCGTCGCGGACATGGCGGGGTTCCCGATCGGGGCATTGAGCGGCCGGAACGCGACCGCGGCGTTCCGGACGAGCTTCATCCTATCCGCCGCACGCGGCACCCGCCACGGTTGAGGCCCGTGTCTCGCCCCCCAGCCCTCATCCCGGGCGGTGAACACTGCTCCTCACCGTCCGTTGCGCGCCAGATTGTCCGGCGCCGGGCAAACCGGCGTGGATCGGACTCACTCCCTGCCGCATCCGGCGAAATTGAAGCTATGAGAGGGAGGTGAAGGTCGACGCGACGGTTTGCAGAACCCCTGAGCCTGGGGAAAACTTGAGGAATTATCCCAGTTTCCCCGTTTACCCAGACCAGGAGCCCTGCAATGAACTACATCGGCGTCGACCTTCACAAGAAGATTATCACCGTCTGCGTAATGGACCAGAACCGTACCGTGCTCGCACGCAAGACCCTTTACTGCAACCAGCCTGACCAGATCGTTGAGTTCTTCCGGAAATTCCAGCCCTTCAAGGTCGTCGTGGAGGCGACGGCCAACTACCACTGGCTCGTCGATCGGCTCGAACCCCTGGCCGAGAAGGTCGTCCTGGCCAATCCCAAGAAGCTGAGGGTAATCGCCGAATCCACCAAGAAGACCGACCGCCTCGACGCCCAGATCCTGGCGGAGTTCCTGGCCCGGGATATGATCCCCGAAGCCTACATGCCCACACCCAGGCAACGGCAGCACCGGATTCTGGTCCGCCATCGACAGTATCTCAGAGAGTGCCTGACCTCCGTGCGGTGCAAGATCCGCCACATCCTGGCCGACCACAACGCCGACCGCAAGGACCTCTTCTCGACCCAGTGCGGCAAGGCTTACCTCAAGCAGGTGCCCCTCAGCGACGCCGAGCGGTTCGTCATCAGGCAGCTGTGGTCGGAGTTCGAGGACTCTCAAGCCCAGCTGTTGGCCCTGGCCAAGAAGATCAAGGCCTTCGCGGCCAAGGCATCGAAGCGGGAAGCCGAGGCCCGGACGATCCTCAAGACGGCGCCCGGCGTGGGGACGGTGACCGCCGAGGTGATCCTCAGCGAGCTGGGCGATGTGAGCCGATTCCGCAACGCCAAGGCGGTCTGTGCCTACGCGGGGCTGGCACCCGTCGTCAAGCAGAGCGGGGGCAAGAGATCCAAAGATCTTGCAATCAGCAAACAAGGATCGGGACTGTTGCGGTGGGCCCTGGTGGAGTCGGCCTGGCGGCTGGTGAACACGAGCCCGAAATGGATGGCCGTGTTCTCCCGGTTGAGGAAGCGCAGCGGCACCAAGCGAGCCATCGTGGCGGTGGCCAGGAAGCTCTTGTGCGTGCTCTACGCCATGCTCAGGACGTCGACTCCCTACAAGGTGATGGCTGCCTAGCGGGCCCACCAACCCCCAGAAAGGAGGGGAGGCCAAGACCGAATCGAACACAATCTCTGTGAGAGCGAGCCACCTGTCGAGCGAAGGCCGGTGGACGTGACGACCAGGAGGACGACCCCGCAACGAACCCCGACAGCGACCCCATCACCAACTGTCGTGAAATTGAATGGTGGCGTCCCTTGGATTCCGGCTGAGTGGCGACATCGGAGCGATCCGGTGATCCCGAATAGATGGTTGAGCGAATCACGTCACGTCGGCTAACGCTTCGTACACTGCCGGCACTGAGGGGGAGCAATCTCCCTCGGCCTCAGGCTCAAAGGATGTGTTGCGGGGTGCACAACCAATTCGTCCGCGGACAGGTCTGAGATGGGCCAGATCGACCGAAGCCGACGGCGAAGGGGATGTGCGGGAGCCCTCCGACACAAAATCTGCACCGCCTCGCTTGACAACGCCCCTCTCATAGATGGGTTCCTTCGCAGGCCATCTCGAAACGAACCCACTTCGTAATCTCCTTCTTACCAAAGGATTACAACGTCTTTCGCGTTGGCTTCGTTCGTGCGCCGCGGATGATCATCGCCCGGCTGCCGGCCGCCCGAAACTCCGTCGGGCGGCCGGGCCGTCTGCGGAAACCGCATCCGAATTGCCAAAGAAGCGGAAATGGCGAACCTCTCCATCCTTATTATGACGTGATCTAGCTGGCTCCTGTTCGACGAACCGTTCAAGAACGCGACCCGCCCGATCCCTCCAACCCTCCCTCTTTGCGCAACGGGCAAACCATGCATGAATGCAGATCGCCGCCTTGTGGGAACTCGGGAAGTCGGGTAGGTTCCCCGGGTCGGACCCGGTGGGGGAATTTCAAGCGAATCGGCAGAGGAGGCCGGCATGGATGCCAGCGTCCGCGAGTCGGGGGGGAGCGGGACGGTTGCGGGGCCTCGGTCCTGCTCCAAGGTGGCTCGGGCCGATCTCTCCTCGCTCCGCGTGGCGCTGGTGCATGACTGGCTGACCGGGATGCGGGGGGGCGAGAAGTGCCTGGAGGTCCTCTGCCGGGCGTTTCCCCACGCGTCGCTCTACACCTTGATCCATCGCCGGGGATCGACGAGCCAGGCCATCGAGGCGATGAGCATCCGGACCTCGCCGCTTCAGCGGGTGCCGGGGGTCTTCCGCCACTACCGGCATCTCTTGCCGGTCATGCCCCTGGCGGCGCGGACGTGGAAGCCGCGGAACGTGGACCTGGTCGTCAGCCTGAGCCATTGCGTGGCCAAGTCGGTCCAGGTGCCCCGAGGGGTGCCCCATGTCTGCTATTGCTTCACGCCGATGCGTTATGCCTGGCAAGGGCGCGACGCCTACCTTGAAGGGTGGAGCACGCGGCCGGTCCGCCGGGCGCTGGCGCGGGGGCTGCTCGACCGCCTGCGCGACTGGGACCGGGCCACCGCGCGGCGGGTCACGCACTTCGTGGCGATCTCGGAGACCATCCGCCAGCGGATCGCAGCCTGTTACGCGCGGGACAGCGTCGTCATCCATCCCCCCGCCGATACGGAGTTCTACACCCCGCCGAGCGAGGCTCGAGCCGCGCGAGGACTTCTACCTGGTCGTCTCGGCGCTCGTTCCCTACAAGCGCGTCGATCAGGCCGTCGCGGCCTGTCGCGAGCTGGGCCGCCGGCTGATCGTCATCGGCGCGGGGCCCGAGCGGACGCGGCTGGAGGCCGCCGCGGGACCGACGGTCCAGTTCCTGGGCTGGCAAACCGACGAGGTCATCCGCGATCACTATCGCCGCTGCCGGGCCCTGCTCTTTCCCGGTGAGGAAGACTTCGGGATCGTCCCGGTCGAGGCCCTGGCGTGCGGCGCCCCCGTGATCGCCCTGGGACGGGGAGGCGCCGCGGAGACGGTGGACAACACGATCGGCCGCCTCTATGACGAGCCGTCCGTTCCCTCGCTCCGGGCCGCGATCGCGACCTGGGAAGCCCAGGGGCATCCTCACGATCCCGTCCTGGCACGCCGCCGCGCCGAGGCGTTCTCGCTCCCGCTGTTCCGCAGCCGCATCCTCGAGCTTCTGGCTCAGGTCACCGCCAGGGAGCTGCGGGCCCCCGTTCCGCCACCGCCCCACCTGGATCTGACCGGCCCGGGAACCGCGGAGGGGAGGAGACTGGAGTCCCCGTAAAATCGTCCGACGATCGCGAGGGTCCTCAAGGCGAGGAGAAAGGTGTCAGGAATCGTTACTAGTGAAGAGATGACACTTCGTCCCCAGTGGCGGCTTAATAAGAAATACAACAGTTCCTGACACCTTTTCAACTTTTCCAGGATCTGACACCTTTTCCTCTCCCACGCGAAAAGAAGCTCTCACACCGGAATCCCACGCCCTGTCTAACCCCGCGAAGCCTCTTGGTGGCGTTAGACCGGGCTTGGAGAGGCCGGATCGAGCTTCAAGTAACTTGAAACACTGTCTGACCCCGCGAAGCCTCTCCGGAATGCGATCTACACGGGAGGTGTCGGTCGGCAGCCTTAGCTTGCGGGGCGTGGTCTGTTTCGATAATATGACCATCAAGACGTCGGAATCGCCTGCTGTCTCGGCTCCAATGAAAATGGGAGGAAAGCCATGATCCAGCTAACCGGTACCGTGGGAAGCAGCGGAAAGTATCTTGTCACAGGGATACCAGTCAGCACACAGTCTCATGCCGTTTTGAAGATCGCGTTCGAGAACAATACGGCTGGCACCAATCTCGGCCTCTATGCGGGCACGGATGCCGAGTTTAACTCCGGAACCGGCGGAACGCAGCTATCCGGCTCCGGTGGTCCAGGCTTCCAGTTCTTGACAATCATCGATACCCACACACTCTCAGGCAAGGTCATCTTCGTTCGACGCGACGTCGGTTCGGCAGATTCGCAGTTTACTCTCACCGTCGAATAGCACGTTCTGTATTCGACACATGAGGGATTATTGGTGTCAGTTCTTATTTCGCCGAAAAAAGAACTGACACCAATAATCCTCTAGCCACCTTTAGAGCCGTTGTTTTGATAACGGTCTCTGCTAGTACGCGTCCGTGAGTATAATGCAATAACATAGCATCAACATGGCCTTGCTACACCCAGTCCCCGAATAGAACGAAGGCTACATCACCCATGCCAGGTCCCCTCCTTGAAGAAGTCTTCAAGACCAGCGGAGTTCCGACGTACACCTTTGTCGAGCCAAAAGAGTACACAGACCTAATCCTCAACCTTCGCAGCCCCGGACGCGGGCTCGTCATCGAGGGACCGTCGGGAATCGGCAAGACGACGGCAGTGGAGACCGCGATCGACCGTCTCAAAATGGGCTCGGCCGTTACGGGCTGTCCCCCCGGCGACCCAAGATCTCGAGTGGATCCAGGAGATTCCTACGTTGGGTCCTGTAGGAGTCGTCATCATCGACGACTTCCACAAGCTCCCGGCGAGATTCGGTCCGCACTAGCCGACTATATGAAGACGCTCGCCGACGAGGACAGCCGAGACACGAAGATCATCGCGGTAGGCATAAATAAAGCAGGCCAGAACCTAATTAGCTTGCGCACGATCTAGTCAATCGCATTGATGTAATCCCCTTCGAGAATAATCCCGATGAAAAGGTGCGTGCCCTCGTTGAACAGGGTGCTCGGGAACTTAACATCACGATTAACGTAATTGACGAAATAGTTGATGCGTCTCAAGGTAGTTTTATCTCGCACAAATGCTTAGTCGAGAAGTCTGCAAGTGCGCTGGGATCCTGGAGCGGTCGACTGACCAGATTAGCACGACTGTGAGTTTTCAGAGCGTCAAGGCTGATGTTTGGGATCGGCTCTCACAAGTGTTCCGGGATCGAACAGAGAGTTTTTGTCGCGGAACGAAAATGAAACGAGAGGGGCGAGCCCCCTACCTGCACATTCTGCGCTGGCTGGCTGAAGGATCTGAATGGACTCTCCCACTACGGGATGCTATTCGAGCCCACCCTGGAATGCGGGGAAGCGTTGGGCAGGTCGTCGATAAGGGTTATTTGGAAAGTCTGGTCAAAAGCGACCCCGACATCGCGGCGGTCTTGCACTATGACTCGGGGCGGTGCAGCTCACCGTGGAGGATCCCCAGTTCATTTTCTACATTCGCAACATTCCCTGGAGGGAATTTGCCGAGCGAACGGGGTTCGTGGGTATAGACTTTCCACACAAGTACGATTTCGCCCTCTCATTCGCTGGCGAGGACAGAGCCATTGCTGAGATGCTCGCACGTAGCCTGGAAGAGGAGCAAGTCGAGGTTTTCTATGACTTCAACGAACAGCATCGAATCTTGGCTGTGGATATCGAGGAGTACCTCCGCCCAATATATCAGTCAGAAGCGCGATTCGTGGTCGCCCTTCTCGGCCCTTCGTACCCTAAGAAGATCTGGGCGAAGTTTGAGTCGGACCAGTTCAAGGCTCGGCTCGGGCAAGATGCTGTTATTCCCATCTGGTTTTCGACCGCGCCCACGGGGATGTTCGATGAGACCAGGCGGTATGGCGGCTTGACGATCGATCCAGACATGGATCTCAGTGCACAGGTCGGCTCGATTGCTTCTTTGCTCGTCAAGAAGTTGTCCGAGGTTCGAGGTCGCCTGACGGGTATCGTCTAGCTACAGCTATAGGGTCCAGCTCATGGGGGACATAGCATTTTTCGATGGGTTACAATCCGAAAAGATGTATGTCCCCCTATGCCTGCTGTCATAGCATTTTTCGATGGGTTACAATCCGAAAAGATGTATGTCCCCCTATGCCTGCTGTCCCATGCTGCTGTCCCCCTATGCCTGCTCGTTGTCACCTTATCGTGGCGGGGATCGTCGCGACACTGGTCGCTGCGTTCCGATTTCTGAAATGAAGTGACGAACAAGAGAGAGAAACATCCACGCGAGTTGTGGGTCTGCTGGTGCTCAGGACAGCGCATGGCTCGGCCGAGCCGCCCCCATCAATCAGGATCGTCGATGACGGGGAGGACATGGCACAGAGGCGAAGACGACCAGGTGAGGGGCCGGGACCGATGTCGAGCTCATCCAGGGCAGCCAAGAACCTGCTCCTGGCCGGCTCTCCCGGTTGCGGCAAGACCACCGTGCTCAGGCGGGTTGTGGAGGGGGCCGGTCATCGTCGTCTGGCGGGGTTCCTGACCCTCGAGCTCAGGGAGCACGGTCAGCGGGTCGGCTTCGAGGCCGTCGGGCTGGGCGGGGGACGTGCCATTCTCGCTCACGTCCGGTTTCGCTCGCCCGTCACGGTTGGTCGTTACGGTGTTGAGCCCGATCATCTGGTGCCACTGATCGAGGAGGAGCTGGAGCGGCCCCGCGCCGAGTGGATGCCTTCATCATCGACGAGATCGGCAAGATGGAGTGTCATTGTCCCAAGTTCATCGCCGCCATGAGGAGGCTGCTCGACGGACCAGTCCAGGTGGTGGCGACCATCGCCTTGCGCGGCGGTGGATTCATCGCCGAGGTGAAGGCGCGACCCGACGTGCAGGTGGTGGAGGTGACCCTGGCGAACCGGGAGGAACTGCCGGAAGCGATCGCGCGTTGGCTGGGGCGATAGGCTGCACGCACGAACCTCCGAATGTGGGTGGCTCCTCATGTCAGATGAGGATCCTGGTCCCGCTGGCAGTGGATCGATGGGGCGAAGCCGGGCAGATGCCCGGTTCGACGGTGCGAACCGGGCAAGGCGTCAAAGCTCGAGACGACATCAGCCCCGGAACTCCGTCTTGGGCTTGGCGGCCATGATCTCATGCAGGGTGTGCATGATGTTGTAGGCGGTCAGCTCACAGAGGAGCTGGGTGACGTTCTCGTGGAGCTTGTCGCTGAGCTTGGGCTCGACCTTCTTCATCAGGGCAACCAGCCGGGCTTCCTGGTCTTTCAGCTCGTGGGTTTCGATCTTGCCGTCGGCCATGGCCTCGATGAAGCCGGAGAGGCGGTTGGCGTAGTCGTGAATCAGCGGGGCTTCGGTCGATTCGTCCAGCCAGTCAGTGCGGCCGTGACCGTGTCCCGAGCCGTGGGAATGTCCGTGGTCCTTGCTCATCGCATCGCCCTTCGGGTCTAGGGGTCGTTCGTCCTGGTTCCGGTTCAAGAATGCTTCGGTGTCAATCTTGGATCAGTCGCTTGATCGCCGCGATTCGTTCCTGGAGCCTGGCCCGTTCGTCAGGCTGGGCCAGCCGCTCTCTCCAGTCGTCGGGGAGGTAGGTCATTGAGGTGCATTCGAGCACGGCCGCCAGCTCTTGCCTCTCCTTTTCCAGTCC
>CAWFJM010000059.1:0-107772 GCA_963816015.1 uncultured Planctomycetaceae bacterium
GCTGGGCCTGATGAAGGCCGGCTCCTACGTCGCTACGACACGGCACGGGGGCGGATCGTGGATGAGGACGCTCTGTTCCAATGAAAAAAGGACGCAGGATCGCCGGGGCCGCCATCGACTGCTTTGCCGAAGAACCGGTCACCGCACCTCACCGCTTCGGAGAGCTCGACAACATGGGCAGCCGGCACCCCACCGCTTTGCCTGGACCGACGAGCTGTTTCGCGACATCGGCCGCACGGCTTGCCGGGGCATCATCTCACGGAGCCGGAGGGAGCGACCGTCCGGTATGGTGAATCCCGAGGTTTTCGAGCGGTCCGGATTCCACGAGAAGTGGATGCGTCTCACGTCGGGGGCCGAGTCATGAGCCGACGGCTGCAAGGGCAGGGCCTGGATCAGCGGAGGTGCATCAGGGATTGGCGCGACCGCACGGCTGTTCGCCTCCAAGGGGGCCAAGGTGGCGATCATCGACGTGCAGAACGATGCCGGCCGGCGACTGGAGAACTCCATTCGTTCCTCGGGCGGAGAGGCCCTGTTGCTCGGCTGCGACGTCGGCGTGGAGGACCAGGTTCATTCGAGCCTCGATCAGGCGGCCGAGCACTTCGGCAGCCTTCAGATCGTTGTCAACGAGCGGGGTGGTTCACGTCAAGCGACTGCACGAGTACACCGAAGCCGAGTGGGACCGGCTGATGGCCGTCAATGCCCGAGTATCTTCCTCTCCGTCAGGCACACGCTTCCCCATCTGCGCAAAAGCCCGCGGAGTTATGTGATGAACATCGGCTCGATCAGCAGCTTCGTGCGGCAAGCAGCGACGCCGGCCTACACCGCCTCGAAGGCGGCGGTGCTCGGACTGAGCCGGTCGATCGCGCCGGACTACGCGGCCGACGGGGTGCGGTGCAACTGCGTTTGCCCTCGGTATCACCGACACGCCGATGCTGCGGCATCATCTCGAGTCAACGGGCGACCCGGCCGGGGGCATCTTCCTGCGCCTGCACCGTGTGCCGATGGGGCGAGCGTTGATGTCGACTGATATCGCCCGGGCCGTGCTTTACCTGTCGTGCGGAAGGATTCGGCCTGAGCTCTCCGGCACCTAGCTGGTCATCGGCGGCGGCCACCTCGCGGCGGCCGAATGGGACACTCCCCGGGTCACCCTGCCGGACGATCTCTCATGGGTGCAATCGGTCTCGCTACAAAAGGGGCGATTTACCTAACCTGAGTTGCGCGGTTAGTGGCGGATTTTACTCCAAAACTCGGTCCGCATGGCTCGATTTCCTGGTTTTTTGGTAGTGAAAACGGCCTCGGATCATTGTAGTGAAGACCTACTTGAGACTTTAGACCTTGATTCCATGCCGACCCCTGATCATCCTGATGCTCGGGAGGCCGGCATGTTCCTGCGCCGATACACTCGCAACAAGGACGGCAAGTCCCACACCTACTACGCCCTGGTCGAGAGCACGCGCACCGAGGCTGGGCCTCGGCAGCACATCGTCGCCTACCTCGGCGAACTGAACCACGACGAGCAGCATCGTTGGCAGCACACAGTGGTCATCTACAACCGCCAAGGCGATTCGCAGCAACTCCGCCTATTCCCCGATGACGATCAGGTCCCTATTCCAGATGATCCCGATGTCGTACGGGTCCGGCTGGGTTCGATCGGCTGGACCAACGGACGCCGATTCGGCGACGTCTGGCTGGGACTCTGGCTCTGGAAACTCCTCGGCCTCGACGAGATCGTCGAGCGCCATATGCCCCAGGGCAAAGAGACAGTGCGGCCTGCCGACGTCGTGGCCATCGAGGTGATCAATCGTCTCTGCGGCCCCTGCAGCGAGTTTGCTCTGGCCGAGCACTGGTATGTCTCCACCGGCCTGGAAGACCTACTCGGCGTGCCCGACAGCGCCGTTACGAAGGACCGGTTATACCACACACTGGATCGTTTGCTGGCCGCTCAGGAGTCGATCGAGCAGGACCTGAAGACCCGGCTCGGCACGCTCTTCCAGCTCGATTACGACCTCTTGCTCTATGACCTCACGAGTACCTACTTCGAGGGCCTGGCAGAGGAGAACGACTTGGCCCAGAGGGGCTATTCACGGGATCATCGCAGCGACTGCAAGCAAGTTGTCCTGGCCCTGGTCGTGACCCGAGACGGCTTTCCCCTGGCGCATCGCACGCTGGCGGGGAACACCCAAGACCTGCAGACGGTCGAGACCATAGTGACCGAGGTCGAGCAACGGTTCGGCAAGACCCAGCGGATCTGGGTCATGGACCGCGGTATGGTCAGCAAGGAGTCATTGGCCTTCCTCAAGAAGTCCGGCCGAAAATACGTGCTCGCAGCTCGGCGTGGCGAGTTGACCAAGTTCCAGAGCCAATTGCAAAGTGGCGGCTGGCACCACCTGCCTGAGAATCCCGAGGTCACCGTCAAGCTGATCCACCGGAAGCGAGAGCATTATCTCCTGGCTCGCAGTCGCCCGCGTCGTAAGAAGGAGCGTGCGATTCGTCGCCGCCAGCGTCGCGGCTTGGCTCGCGGTCTGCAACGCCTCCAGCAGCTCATCAGCACAGGGCGTCTGAAGAACCGCGACAAGATCCTGGAGCGTGTGGGGCGGCTCACAGGTCGATATCCCAAGGCCCGCCCTTTTGTAACGATCACAGTCAGCAAGGCCAAGCGGGCTGAGCTGAGCTGGTCGTGGAACGTCGTGAAATTCAAAGCAGCGCTGGCCCGTGACGGGGCCTACTTGCTGCAGAGCAACCAACGAGGCTGGTCGGTGCAGGGATTCTGGGAGACGTACATGCAGTTGACGGTTGTGGAGCACGCGTTCCGGGTGCTCAAGAGCGAGCTGCTGTTGCGCCCGGTGTGGCACCACTACAGCGGACGGACACAGGCGCACGTGCTGGTCTGCGTGCTGGCCTATGCACTGTGGAAGACCCTGGATCACTTGTCCAAGCAGGCAGGACTGGAGACGGAGATTCGCAAGCCCGATCGTCGCCGACCAAACGCCTCACCCAAACCACGGCCAATGACGCCGGAGGTCATCCTCCGGCAGTTGGGAGAGATTCAGATCGGCGACATCCTTCTGGAGACGACAGATGGCAGGACGCTGGCCCTGCGGCGGGTCGCCCGACCCAAGCCAGAGCAGGCAAAAATCCTGGCTGCCCTGAAGCTGAGCATCCCCGAGCGGCTGAGTCCCGATCGTGAAATGTAGTGAAGACCCAGACCCGTCACGTGGGGATTTCCCAGGGAAATCCGATTATCGACCCCACCTGTCTCGCAACATCGGCTAACTCACGGCCCGTGTGCGTGATTCGGAGGGTTCCCACGGGGGCGTTCTCGACGTTAGCGCGGTTTAGGCTCTGTTTAAAATTGAACAGAGGTATACAATATGGTAGGATCCAGCTCACAAGTTCATATGTCTATTTCGGGTAGCCGTCCATGCACCGCTACGAACTATCTGACCAGCAGTGGGCCCGCATCTCGGCTCTGTTTCCTCAGCGGACCCGCTCCGGTAAGGTGGGCCGCCCGCCGAGCGACCACCGCCCGATCGTCAATGGGATCCTTTGGGTCTTGCACACCGGTGCTCCCTGGCGTGACCTCCCCGGGCGCTACGGACCATGGCAAACCGTGTTCACTTGCTCTGTAGAAAACCTGCCTTGCAACCAGTTTGGTTGATGTGACTGGGCCAAGGAACTCCGTAAATTAGGGAGTCCAACGGACCATAGATCAGCCACCTTGAATGGGAAACCGAGGTTTTCTACAGAGCAGTGTTCACCCGATTCAACGGATGGCGCCGGGATGGCACTTGGGTGCGCATTGTCACCTCGCTGCTGGACGAACTGGACGACAAGGGCCGGATCGACCACGACCTGTGGTGCATCGACGGCTCCGTCATTCGGGCCAGCAGGGCTGCCGCCGGAGGGGGAAAAAAAGGGGAGCAGCTCGCGGCGGTTGGGAGGACGCAAGCAGACGCAACTCCAGGAGCCGCTTGACCATGCCTGGGGCGATCGCGAGGCGGGTTTAGCACCAAGATCCACCTGGCTTGTGACAAACACGGTTTCATCGTTGCCCTCCACGTCACGGCCGGCCAGGCCGGCACGAGAGCAAGGCGTTGGAACCCACGATGGCCCGGCGACTGCTCCACCACCGCGGTTGGCCGGGCCACTTGGCAGGGGACAAGGGATATAGTTACCCGCGGATCCGCCGCTGGTGTCGCAGGCGGTGAATCGAGTCGGTGATCCCGACCCGCAAGGACCAACCGCACGACGAGCACTTCGACAAGGCGGCGTACCGACAGCGGAACATCATTGAACGTGTGGTCGGGTGGTACAAGGAGTATCGCTCCCTTGGCACTCGCCACGAAAAACTGGCGGTCAATTATGTGGCTTTGTGGTTAGTCGCTATTATTGAAAGATCTTTGAAACTCTTATTTCCGAATAGACCATGACCACATTGTGTACGCCTGTTCTATTTTCAAACAGAGCCTAGTAACGGGTTGCAGACAGCGATAATAGAGGCAGATGGACACGCAAGGAAACGGAGTGGCAATGGATTAGGAGGAGACTGCCATGGCACCCTACTCGATGGATCTTCGCGAGCGAGTCGCGGCGGCCGTTGATCACCGGGAAGGCTCCCAGCGGGAGATCGCCCGACGGTTCCGCGTCAGTCTGTCGTTCATTGTCCGGCTGCAGCAGCGGCACGCAAAGCCGGCACCTTGGCTCCCAAGCCACACGGAGGTGGACCGAGACCCGCCTTGAGTCATCGCGACCAGCAGCGCCTTCGACGGTTGGTCCGGAAGCAGAACGACGCCACGTTGAAGCAATTGAAGCAGCAAGGCGGCTTTGGCTGTACCCTGACGACGATCTGGAACACCTTGCGTCGCCTCGGTCTGACCTATAAGAAGAAGACCCTGCGCCGAGGAGAGAAACCGGCCTGACGTCCAGAAGAAGCGCCGGCGATTCCGAAGGGAGGTGGGGCGGATCGAGCCGAAACGGCTGATTTTTGTGGATGAGACGGGGGTCAACACAGCAATGACTCCGACCCACGCTTGGGCGCCTCGGGGCGAACGAGCTTACAGCTCGGTCCCCACTTCCTGGGGGACGGTAACCGTCATCGCCGCGCTGGGCCTGGACGGGGTGCGGGCACCACTGGCGTTCCCTGGCGCCACAGATGCGGCGGCGTTCCAGACGTACGTGAACTCGGTGTTGGTGCCAGAGTTGCATGCGGGCGAAGTCGTGGTGTTTGACAATCTGAGTTCCCACCTGGCCTCCGGCGTGGCAGCAGCGATCGAGCAGACTGGAGCCGAATTGTTGCCACTGCCGCCGTACAGTTCGGACTATACTCCGATCGAGGAACTGTGGTCGAAGACCAAGCAGTTCCTCCGCCGTGTTGCGGCGCGATCGCGAACGGGTCTCTATGATGCCTTGGGACAAGCTTTGGAACATGTAACGGCTCAAGACATTGTCGGCTGGTTTCAACACGCCGGCCTGTGTGCAACTCATGGTTAAACCGCGCGAGGTGATCAGAATGCATCTCAAGCTCAAGAATATCGGCCAGATCACGGAAGCGGCCATCCATTTCGGCGACCTGACGGTCTTCGTCGGGCCGCAGCTATAGTGGACCCCAAAGGTGGACTACTCAGGCTAGCCTAGACCATGTTGCATCGCCTGAGGCGGTAGCCGACCAGTGAATCTCGCGGGACGACTGAGCCATGGTGAGGCCTCTGGGGGATCAGGCGGCCCGAATGCTATTAAGCTAAGCGTAAGCCCACAACTTCTTTGTACTTGCGATCAATTCCGTTGGGGCCTATCGTGTTTAGTATAGATATTTTCACGAGATTGCAATAGCGAATTCTGAAATTCTAGCCACATGGAGCAAACTACATATCACTACGATGTCCGCATTGTCGGTGACGAAAAACGCAAGCCATGTACTGGAAACGACTTACACCTTTGCTTAATGCCATTCGGAACTGGCCCCATATTGACGAGCCTCCGCCTGGCATTGAAGATGCTGTTCACCGGACGGACACGGCCTGCTCGGTCATTTGCGCTGGGGCGGCCAACTGTTCGCCCCGGTCGTCGAGGAACTCTTCGAAAAGCTCCGTCAATCGCCCGTGGTCCAGGGCGACGAGACCGGCTGGCGCATCAACGGCCAGACCGCTTGGGCCTGGTGCTTCCGCGATCCAAAGCTGGCCATTTTCCTGATCGACAAACATCGCAGCCGCGACGTGATCGTCCGTGTCCTGGGCGAATCGTTCGCCGGCACGCTGGTCAGTGATTTCTACGCGGCTTACAACGGCCTGGATTGTGCCAAGCAACGCTGCCTGACCCACTCTTCCGCGAACTGGCGAAACTCCGTGAGGAAGTCCCCTGGCAATCGGTGCGGGCCTTCATCCAGCCGCTGATCGACTTGCTGCAGGACGCGATCGCAATTGGGCCAAGGACCGTGAGCAGGCATATACCGAGGCGGCTTTTGACCAAGGCCTGCGCAGCAATTCATAGACCGCTTCGACGAGCTGATGCTGGAACTGCCAGACCGCGACATCGCGAGTGCCTGCGCATTTGGAAGCGACTGTATCAAACATTGCGATGAGTTATTCACCTTCCTTGATGACCCGCGTGTGCCGGCGGATAACAACGGCTGCGAACGTGACATTCGCAGCCTGGCGGCGGCACGCAACGACGGCGGCGTCCACCGGGCCGAGTGGAGCGCCGCGGCTTTTGCCCGCATCAAGAGCGTGATCGTCACGGGCATGAAGAACCAGGTTCGCTTCATTCAGTATGGCATTGAAGTGGTACGTGCCAAGCTGCGGGGAGAGAGCCTACCACTTCCCTTGGTCGCTGCACCGGACACCAGCTAACCGCTCCGCGCCCTGAGCCAGTCCTGGCCCCGGCCGGCCCATCCCCAATCTCCACTCACCTACTGATCCACAGCCAACCCGAGGTGGCTACAATGAACGTATGCGCCGGAACGGCTAAATGGTCTGCTCCCCAAAATGTGGTCCAGCCGAAATGGGAGTTCTCCAGTAGACTGAGTGATGGAGGGACCCATGAGAAGGCGAAGGACCGCCGCAGAAGTGGCGCATATTCTGCACGAAGCTGACCGCGATCTGGCCAAGGGACTGACCGTCCCGGACATCTGTAGAAAGGTCGGAATCGAGCAAACAACCTATTATCGGTGGCGACAGCAATACGCCCCCGACCAGGTCGACACTGATCGCCGGTGTCGCGAACTGGAACTAGAGGTAGACGCCTCAAGAGGCTGGTGGCCGAGTTACTCCTGGATAAACAGATGCTCCAGGACATCGCAAAAAAAAAGTGGTAAGCCCAGACCAGCAGCGAGCTGCTGCCGACTACCTCAGCGACCGCTACAAGATCTCGCAGCGGCCGATCTGTCGCGTCATGGGCCGGTCGCGCTCGGTGCTACGATACCACCGCAGCCGCCGACCTAACGAGGTAGCCTTGAGCGGTGAGATCAAACGACTGGCAAGGGGGCATTCCGCGTTACAGCTACCGCGGATTCATGCCCTGCTGGTCCGTGGGGGCTGGACGGTGAACCTCAAGCGGGTTCGCCGGCTTTGGAACAGCCTGGGACTGCGACGGCCCTTGAGGCTGAGAAAACCCAGGAAATTGGGCCCGAAACCGGGGACGAGCGCCGATAGCTGCGTCCAGCAACCAGCCCGGTTCAAGAACGACATCTGGACCTGTGACTTCATTCACGATAGGACCGCCAGCGGCTGTCCTCTCAAGTGGCTGACGCTGGTGGACGAATATACTTGAGAGTGCCTGGTGCTGCATGCCGACAGTTCGATCACGGGGGCCGATGTGCGGCGCATCGTGGCCCGGGTGATTGGTCGTCGCGGAGCACCCAGCCGTATCCGGAGCGACAACGGATCGGAGTTCATTTGCGAGGCATTGGTGAACTGGCTGCCGGCTGTGGGGGCGGAGTCGATCCCGGTGGCCGCAGGAAGCCCTTGGGAGAATGGATATATAGAATCGTTTCACAGTCGACTGCGTGACGAGTTCTTGGAGCGAGTGGACTTCGAGGACGTGGCGGATGCCCGAGCAAAGGCGTCTTGGTACCGGCGGGAATATAACGCGGTCCGGCCTCACAGCTCACTGGGCTACGCAACGCCGAAAGAGTTCAGCGCTGCCTGTGACCAGAGGGGGATCAATCAGCATAGCAAAGTACGTGGAAATGTTCGTATCTAGATTCTCGCTGAGGTCTCCCATTTCAAGTGGACAAAAAGTTATGTGACGTTGCCTTAACAGTTACCACCGATGGGAGTGATTCCCACCCCGCTCCCGTTCCTTCCGGAGCCAGTTGCCCTGGCGTCTTACGGAATCTTCTTCGGATTCGGCTGGGTCCTCTTCCGGCATGTCGATCAGTTCTCGGCGATCGGGCGTCAGCCCTGGAAAGACATTGCGCTGGCGGCCTTGCTGTTTCCGCTTTCCAGGCTGGCGCTGAGGTTTCGGGCGGTGGTGATGCCGCCGGGCTGGCTGGGCCCTCTTCCACCAGGCGCCGAGGCGAGTCTCGGAAGTGGATCTCTTCACGGACTGAGCCTGTCGCCTTCCGCGTGCTGGACACTGGGGCTACTGGCGCAGACGATCCTGGTGCTGGCCAGGTCCCTGATCATCTGGCTCATGGTTCTGGGGATCACGGGCCTGTTCCTTCGGGGTACCGACCGTCCGGTTCCGTGTCTTCGCTACCTGGCCGACGCGTCGTATTGGCTCTACTTCGTCCACTTCCTCTTGATGGTGTGGACGCCGATCTTGCTTGGGCCTCTGGAAATCCCCGTTCTGGTCAAGCTGCTCCTGGTCGTGGCGAGCATGATGGGCCTGATGCTGGTTTCTTACGAGGTTCTGGTCCGCACCACGGCCCTGAGAGCCGTGGTGGGGGACGGCAGCCGCCAGCGCGAGGCCGTTCTGTAGGGTCGACGGCGGTGGCTTGAGTGCGGGGCCGCGGTGTCACCGCGGCTTTCGGTTCAACTGGGCCCGGGCGGCGTCGGCAACCCGATCGACGGTGAAGCCGAATTCCTCGAGCAGATCCTTGAGAGGGGCCGACGCGCCAAACTTACGCATCCCGATGCTCGTTCCGTGGTCGCCCACGAACTTGGTCCAGCCGAAGGTCGAGGCTTGCTCGACCGACACGCGAGCCCGGACCTCGGGCGGCAGGACATGGTCTCGATAGGCGGGATCCTGATCGTCGAAGAGCTCCCAGCAGGGCATGCTCACGACCCGCGCCTTGATTCCTTCCTGCGCGAGCTTCTCCGCGGCGCCCACGCAGAGCGAGACCTCGCTGCCGGTGCCGATCAGGATGACGTCGGGCTTGCCATCGGGTGCGTCGGCGAGGATGTAGGCGCCTCGTGCCAGGCCCGCGGCCGGAGCGTACCTGGTTCGGTCCAGCGTGGGGATGTTCTGGCGCGTGAGGATCAGCACCGCGGGCTGGTGGTGGAGCTGCATGATCAGCCTCCAGGCCTCGACGACCTCGTTGGCATCGCAGGGCCGGATCACCAGCAGGCCGGGAATCGCCCGCAGCGAGGGGAGCTGCTCGATCGGCTGATGGGTCGGGCCGTCCTCGCCGACCCCGATCGAGTCGTGGGTGAACACATAGATGACCGGCAGCTCCATGATCGCGGCCAGACGGATCGGCATCCGGCCGTAATCGCTGAAGATCAGGAAGCCTGATCCGTAGGGTCGGACCTTGACCGTGGCCATGCCGTTGAGGATGGCCCCCATCGCGTGCTCGCGGATGCCAAAATGGAGGTTTCGTCCGCCGTAGCTGCCGGCCTCGAAGTCGCCGGCCCCGGGAAAGGTCAGCCGGGTCTTGGTCGAGGGGGCCAGGTCCGCGGCCCCGCCGATCAACCAGGGCACATTCTTGGCCAGCACGTTGAGCACCTCGCCCGACGCGTTGCGCGAGGCAGTACCCTTGGCATCGGCCGGATACGTGGGCAAGCCCTGGTCCCAGCCTTCGGGAAGCTGGCGGTGCTGGATCCGCTTGAGCTGGTCGGCGAGTTCGGGGTACTTCGCCCGATACTGCTCCAGACGGGCGAACCAGGCGTCGCGAAGTTCTTTGCCGCGGCGGCCCATGCCCTGCTGGAAGTGGTCGTAAACGCCATCGGGGACCAGGAACTTGGCGTCCTCCGGCCAGCCGTAGAACCGCTTGGTCAGCCGGACCTCGTCCTCGCCCAGGGGCTCGCCATGGGCGCCGTGGGTATCTTGCTTGTTGGGAGAGCCCCAGGCGATATGGCTGTCGACGATGATCAGGGTCGGCCGGTCGTGGGTCTCCTCGAAGGTCTTGAAGGCTCGTTCCAGCAGCTCGAGATCGTTGGCGTCGCCGACCCGCGTCACGTTCCATCCATAGGCCATGAACCGCTCAGCGACATCCTCGCTGAAGGCCAGGTCGGTCCGTCCCTCGATCGTGATCCGGTTATTGTCGTAGACCCAGCAAAGGTTGGAGAGCATGAAGTGGCCCGCCAGCGAGGCGGCCTCGTGCGAGATGCCCTCCATCACGTCGCCGTCGCTGCACAGCGCATAGACGTTGAAATTGATCAGGTCCTCGAAGCCGGGCTGATTGAAGCGGACGGCCAGCCAGCGCTCGGCCATGGCCATCCCCACCGAGTTGCCAACGCCCTGTCCCAGCGGGCCGGTGGTCGTCTCGACCCCCGAGGTCAGGCGATACTCGGGGTGCCCGGGACACTTGCTGTGCAACTGCCGGAACTTCTTGATGTCATCGAGCGAGACCGCCGGCGTGCCCAGGGTCTCGTAGTCCCGGTTCACCGACTTGACGCCGGCAAGGTGCAGCAGCGAGTAAAGCAGCATCGACGCGTGCCCCGCCGAGAGCACGAAGCGATCCCGATTCGGCCAGACCGGATCCTCGGGGTCATAGCGGAGATGGTTCTGCCAGAGACAGTACGCCACGGGGGCCAGGGCCATGGGCGTTCCCGGATGCCCCGAGTTCGCCTGCTGGACGGCGTCCATGGAGAGCGTGCGAATCGTGTTGATGGAAAGCGTGTCCAGCGGGTCCTTCGCCGAGGTCACGGGCTGCTTTACATTGCGGTCGGAGGCCATGTGTCGTTTCACTCCTTGAGATTCAAGAACGCCTCGCGTCCCGGTCAAGGTTCAGCCGGGAACTCAGCGCAGGCTTGTGGTGGTCTGTTCGAGCGGTCATGTCTTTCGGTGATGGGCTCGGCAAGGACTTCACGCGGCTCACATCGTGATCCCTTCAGCCGCCAGTGCCGCGCGAAGCTGCTCCAGGTTCTCGAACCGGATCGCCCGCAGGCCGAGCTTCACGGCGGTCTCCACGTTCACAGGTCGATCGTCCACGAAAACTCCCTGGCCGGCCTCGCAGCCCGCAATTCCCAGAGCATTGCGATAGATCTCCTCGTCGGGCTTGACCTGGCCGAGGTAGCAGGAGGCGAGACACGCCTGGAAGACCGAGCAAAGACCGAAGGTTCGCACCCGGTATTCGTGCAGCTCGCGAGATTCGTTGTTGAGCGTGAACAGCCGGAACCGGCCGGTTGCCGCCAGCCCCCGAACCCACTCAAGGGTGTCGCCCAGGAGCTGCGATTGTTCGAACACGAGCGCCTTGAATGCATCCCGGGAGAAGGGGCGATCCGTGTGGAAAACGGTCTTCTCGACATAGGAGTCCAGGCTCAAGCGACCGGTTTCGAACGCCGTTTTCACCATGCCATGCCGGGTATGGAAATCAAGACTATCCAGGCTGAACGCCTCGACGACCCTGTTGCGGGCGGCCGTGTCCCAGGCGTTGGTCAAAAGAACGCCGCCGACGTCGAAAAACAGGGTCGAAACCTCGGGCACAGGCCAGTCCTCAATCAAGAAGCGAGTCAATATCCGACAGGAATCTCCTCCCGAACCCCTCGATGGCCAGAGGAATTCCGCATAGCGTGCAATCCTGGACCCCTCGCACAGGGAAGCTGAACAAGTCGGGGGAGACCAGTCTACCCCCCGGACATTCCACCGGATAATGGTATCAGACTGCCAGCCCGAGGGCTAGCGATCCGGCGGGGAAGGGAGTCCATTGCAGGTCGGCGCGGAAGATTCAGCCGCAACCATGCCGGTACGGTTCGACTCATGACGTCATCGCGTTTTCATGCGTTTGCACGCGGATTCCTGTCTTGACCTGGCGATCCCCGCCGGCGATCCGGCAATAATCGGCAGACGCGCACGAATTCACTGACGAGAGCGACCTGGGGGTGAGCGATGCTGCCCTCGCGGTCCTAGATGATGATCAGCCTGCGGCTATCTGCGCCCACGAACTGGCGCATCTCAAGGAACCACGCCGGATCGCCGGGGCTCGCGCGTCGCGATGTCTTCTGCTGGGAATCTACTTGGCCCTGATCTCCCGCCTCCGCTCGGCCCATCCCTGGAAGATATGGACATTGGGGCTGCTCTGCGGCATCCACTCCGACACTCGGCCAGGCCTGGGCTTCAGTCGTGAGGATAGTTTTCCAGGAACCGTGCCAGGCGGTGGAAGTCGGAGCCGGTCTGGATGTAGCGGACCACGGTGACCAGGGTGTCAGGGTTCACCAGGGTCTCGAACGGCACATAGTAGAGGTTGAGCTGGCCCGAGCAGGAGATCATCACGCCGTCGAGGCCGTTCTCGACCAGGGCCCGATAGGCGCCGACGCCGAGCTGGCTACCGAGAATGACGTCAAAGGCATGGGGCAGTGCGCAGCGGGCCTCGTAGCCAAGCTGGAGACCGGTGATCCGCTTGCTCTTGCCGGTTCGCTTCTTGTATTCAGCCTCGACTGCCTTGACCATGGTCCGCGAGAGATTGGTCTGGGCCAGCGAGATGTGCCCGTGCTCGTCGAACTTGACACCTTCCAGGTACGAGGAGGGAAGGAACTGGGCCAATCCTTCGGCCAGCACGATCACGCCAAACTCCTTGCCCTCGGCTTCGCGCGCGAGCATCGCCGTGAGAATCACATCGACCAACTTGTCGATGTCCATGATTTTTCGAGTGCTGGTGATGCCCGTCTTGGGATCGGTGAGGGTTTCCTCGCTGCTCAGCTTCTCGTCGATATCCTCGACGCTCAGGGCCAGGCTAGCCTCGCCCGCGATCGCGGCTCCATAGGCGAGCCATCCGGCGCTGCGCCCCATGCACTCGGCGATGAAGTAGCCGCGGGTCGCCTCGGCGTCAGCCAGAAGGTTGAGAATCTCGTTGGCCAAGGTCTCGACGGCCGTGAAGTAACCGAACGTGAAATCGATTCCCCGGTAGTCATTGTCGATGGTCTTGGGAACATGGACCACCGCGATCCGTCGGCCTTCCGGCGACAGGTGGTCCTGGTACATCTTGAACTTGTTCGCGGTCTTGAGGGTATCGTCGCCCCCGATCGAGACCAGGGCATCCACGCCCAGGGAGGTCAGCGCCTGATGCACGGTGCGCATCGGCGCGGTGCGCTTGGGATCGGTCAGGTGGCTGGGGTGCGACACGTCCTTGCCGGGATTGGTCCGGGCCGTGCCGATCATGATCCCCCGGGTATTTCGCGACCGTCGGAGCTTACTGTGGTCAAGGACGATGTAATCACGCCCTTCCTGCATGGCGTGATCGGGACCGTATTCCGCGAGATGGGCGTAGCCGTTGAGAATGCCCAGGACTTCGATATCGTGGCGAAGGAAAGCGGATGCGGCCGTGGAGATGACCGCGTTGGCCGCCGGAGCGGGCCCACCGGCGAAGAGGATGGCGACGCGGCGGATCGGGCGGGGATTGGGCGAGGAAGGCGAAGGCGAGGAGGACATTCTCAACTCCCGTCAAGGACTGTCGTTTGTCAATCAATTCAGCATTGGTCTGTGCCGCGGCGCGGTCTCGTCACTCCGGGGGATTCAGACGTCGACCACTCATGCCGCACCGCGCCCAAACCTGGCCCAGGTGCATTCATCCAAAACAGCGAGAGCAAGCGCGTGCTCCAGATCCAACACTAACGCGGGGCTCGCATGGCCACAACGTCTCTTGGACGAATCATGGCGAACCGCGTATTCCCCATCGGATCCAGCTCCTCGAGCCAGCCCTGGGCCTGGGTTTCCAGGCGATTGATCGTGCCCTGGCCTCCGCCCCGCGCGATCGCGACTATCCGTCCCTGGGCGTCGCTCAGGAGATGGAGCGGCGGATCCGCCGGCCCCGCGCCAAATCGCCGGCATGTCTCCGGGCCGGCCAGGTAGGCAGGCAAGGTCGCATGGTTCTTCGCCAAGGCGGCCCGCACCCGCTGGGGCTCCGTCGAGTTGACGGCCGCCGCAACCAGGCTAAACCTGCGGTCCGACTTGAGGCGCTTCCAGACACTCTCCAGCCGGGACAGGCTCGCATCGCCGGACGGAGTTCCCGCCGACCAGAAAACGACCCAGACAACCTTGCCCTTGAGTCCGAGCAGGATTAAGGGCTCCGAGGTCTCCAGATCGATCAGGGGCAGTGGGGGCAAGGCGGAGCCGACGGCCGGAGGATCGGGCCGGGGCGAAGGAGCGAACCGCATCCATGCAGTCCAGCCGACGATCCCCAGGGTCGCCAGGGCCAGGAACACGCTGACCCTGTCCATGCGCCGGGAGGGAGCGCCTTCTGTTGCCGCTGGTCCGCCAGTCTCGGAGTGCATGTTCTGCCCTGTGGCAACGGCCTCGAGCTCAGTCCCCACCCCCCAGCGGGCTGAGCACGATGATCGTGTCGATGGGTGTCCGAGCATTCTCGGGCAGGCTAAGCTCCAGGGAGTGATCGCGCTGGGTCAGCTTCAGCGGTGTTGTCTTGCCGAACGCGAAGGGTGTGAATGAGCCTACCTTCATGGGTAGAGGGATCACGCCCTCCGGCTTGAGGACGTGAAGATACACGTCCCGGGGCTCGGAGGCCATGATGGTCGAGACGCCCCAGGGCTGGGGAGGCACCGGCCCCCGACGTGTACCGTAAACCGTCTTGCCGTAGGTTTCCAGCCACTTGCCCACGGCCAGGAGCCGCTCTGAGAATTCGGGACCGATCGCCCCATCAGGCCGGGGCCCGACGTTCAGGAGCAGATTGGCACCTCGCCCGGCCGCGCCGAGCAGGGCATGGATCACCTGTTCGGGGCTCTTGAACCGGGTGTCACGGGCGTTATAACCCCACGACTGGTTCATCGTCAGGCAGGTCTCCAGGGGCAGCCGCGAGTCCACGCCCGCCTTGTTGAACCCGACCGAATTCTCCCCCGGCAGGTCTTGCTCGAACATCTGAAAATCCTCGCCGGGGAGCGGAGCCACATGGTGATTGTTTCCAACGATTGCCCCGGGCTGAAGCTCGTGGATGAGTCGATACGTCGATTCCAGGTCCCAGTCCGCCTCGGGCCGGTCCCACCAGCCGTCAAACCAGAGGCCGCCGATCTCGCCATAATTGGTGCAGAGCTCGCGAACCTGGCCCTGGTAAAACGCCACGTACTTCTTCCAGTCTCCCTTCTCCTCGCGCCCGGCCGCCCGGCCCGTTCTGCCACGGGGAAAGTAATCGGGATGGTGCCAGTCGAGCAGGGAGTAATAGAAGAAGAGCTTCAGGCCCTGCTTGTGGCAGGCACTCGCAAGTGCCTTCATCGGGTCCTTGCCGTAGGGCGAGGCATTGACGATGTCATAGGAGGTGAGTTTGCTGTCGAACATGCAGAAACCGTCATGATGCTTGGATGTAACCGTGATGTACTTCATCCCGGCTGCCTTGGCGAGCTTGACCCATTCCTCCGCGTCGAATTTCACGGGGTTGAATCGCGGCGGTAGCTTCTCGTATTCGCAAATGGGAATCTTGTCGTTGTTCATCACCCACTCCCCCTTGCCCAGGAGTGAGTAAACGCCCCAGTGGATGAAGAGGCCGAACTTCGCGTCCTCGAACCAGCGCTTCGCGATGGCGTTGGGACCGGGTTCGGACGAGGGGCGTTCGTCAGCGCGTGCTTTCAACGCGCCACTACCTGAGAGCATTCCGGCGACCATTGCGGCCAGCACCCAGAGGCCATCATTCCTCTCAACCCTGCGTCGCTGGCGATCCATGAGTCTTCCGTTCCCCCACCAGGTACCGTACGAGCCCCGAACACTTCACGCTTACACCACGCGCAACCCTTGCCGGTTCACAATGCCCGGCCGCGCGACTCGGAGGATGACCAGGCTCGTGCAACGTGTAAGCCAGTGATCGGGTGAGGCTCCAGAGTTCCAGGGATTCCAGATTCCATCAGTGCCCAAACCCAAGCGCATCCTGGAATCTGAAATCCCTGGAATCTGGAATCCCTGGAATGATGGCCCACCGACAAGGCTTCACGACGCGCTGGCGGCGATATCGTCGGCCAGGCGTTCGACGACTTCCCGGGTGAGCTGGCAGGGGGTGCGCCGGCGCTGGCGGGTGGCATCGTCGAAGACGTAGCGCTCCATCCGCAGCATGCCCTGCCTGAACAGGCGGACCTCGTAGAATCCGCGCTGCTCGGCGCGCGCTGAGGGGGACTGGCTACGGATCTGGACCTCACCGCCACCGGCATCAATCTCGAGCACCCTGAGAGGCTCGAGCAGGTAGGTCACTCGGGCGGCCAGGCGCTGGCCCCAGGCGTTGAGCGCTTCGGACGACCAGTCCTGGCGGTCGGTGGTGACAAACTCAAGGTTATCGAAGGCGACCCCGACGCTGTCGAGGGCCGTCAGATTCAGGGTGAACCGGTTCGGGGGGTCCTCGACCGTGACGGAGCACGGCAGGACGTAGGCCCGAGTATTCTCATCAAGCGCGGCGGCGATCTTTCGGCTCAGACTCATGGGAAGAACCTCCCAACGGGCGGATCGAGTGATCGGTTCCATCGAACGACAACAGAGTGGGCCGCCCGTCGGCAACCGTCTCGATGTGCACGGGACGGGTCCAGAGGCGGTGGAGATGACGAAGAGTATCCTGAGCGTAGTCTAGCTTCAGGTCGACACCGAAATGCTCGTGGAGCAGATAAAGCTCGCCCCGATTGCGGTAATTTCCATCCTTGACCCGGATGATCGGCTGACCGAAGTTGGTCAGATTGAACAGGAGCCGCTCCTTGATTTTCTTGAACTCGCGGCTCTCAATCTCGTAAGTGTCGTTCTGATCGTTGTGCTTGTAGCTGAAAAGCTGATGGCGGCGGCAGAAGTCCATGGTCAGAAACGTGTCGATGAACGTCACATCGTTGTGGATGCGACGAACCTCAAAAATCTTCTGACGTCCCAGGCCGACCTGCTTATCCCACTTCCGCCGTGTCTCGTAATTGTCGCATTCCTCCCATTCCGGGCCGAATTGCCCCTTGTTCCAGCGTTCTTCGATGTCTCGCAAGAGCTCGATACCGAGCTTGTAGGGGTTGAGCCGGCCGGGCTGGGTGGCCATCGTGCCGGAGTGGTGGTCGGCGTAGTCGACGAGCTCTGAGGGGTGAAGGATTCTCTGGGTCATGATGGTCGAGTGCCAGAACGAGGCCCAGCCCTCGTTCATGATCTTGGTCTGCCCCTGGGGGGCGAAGTAATAGGCTTCCTCGCGGATGATGGCCAGTACGTCGTACTGCCAGGGCTTCAGCGGGGCAAATTCCAGTAAGAAGAGGAGGACGTCCCGCTCGGGCTGCTCGGGGAAGGTCAGGGACTTGGCTTTCTCCTTCTCGCTCTCCCTTTTCCGAGCTTCTTGCTTGAGAACCGCGGGGGGATTGATGAATGAGTCCATGTACTCCTTGCTCTGGAACTTCGAGGGCTTCTGGTCCTCCCCATCCTGCTCCTCGGGAGCGAAGTCGTAACGGTTGATCGCGTCGCGCCGCTTGATGTGCGGCGAATAGATGTCGATCAGATTCTCGAGTGAAAGACAGCTATCGATGAACCCCTCGACCGTGTCCTCGCCGTAGCGCTCCATGTACGAGCGAATGCGGCTGCCGTGATTGGCCGTTTCGTCCATCATCTTGCGGTTCGTCTGGCTGAACCAGGTGTTGTTCTTGAAGAAGTCGTTGTGGCCGTAGACGTGGGCCATCACCAGCTTCTGATCGACGAGCTGGTTGCACCGCAGGAGGTAGGCATAGCAGGGGTCGTTGTTGATCACCATCTCGTAGATCTTCTGGAGCCCGTAGCGATAGCCCTTGGAGAGCTGCTGGTACTCCATGCCGAACCGCCAGTGGGGGTAGCGGGTGGGGAACCCCCCAAGCGCAGCGATCTCGGAGATCTCGTCGTAGTCAAGGACCTCGAAGATCGTGTCGAAGAAATCCAGACCGTAGGCCCGCGCATGGTCCTCGGTCTCGAGCTGCATGGCCCGCAAGTCGGCGGGAAGGTTGTGGACGTTGACGGTGGACATGGGAAGGCTCTCTGAAAATCGGCGACTGTTCGGTCTCAGATCCTGATCCGTCAATCTGGCCAGTCGAGGTTGCGGATCACTTCGTCAGCTCGCGATGGCGCGGAACAAGCACCTCGACGACCCACTGGCGGAGCTCCAAGACCCAGTTGGTCTCCGACTCCGCCTGAGGTCTGCCGATCCATGATCGGATCTCTTCAGACGTCAGTACGGGAAGCGACAGGCTTCTCTGGGCCTCGGCATATTGGCCATTCGGGTGCAGCACCAGGATTCTCAGTTCATCTTGCTCGCAGATCCAGAGTTCGGGAACCCCGAATCTTCGGTAGACCTCGATCGCCGCCTCGGCGTCGTGAGACCAGACGACCTCGATGGCGAGATCCGGGGGGGGATCGACGCGCAGATTGATCTTCTTCTTGCCCCGAATACTCGCCTCGTTTGCCAGGTAATAGGTAAGATCTCCCTCGACCCCCCCTCGCCTGGTCCGTCGGCGGAACGTGGTCGAGCCCGAGGGCGAACACGGGATCTTGAGGCCGGTCACGACCTCGGTCACAAACCTGCCCAACCGCTCCTTGAGATGCTCATGCGGGAATGAGGGAGACACGAGAAAGAGACTCCCATCAAGATAGATCATCCTCGGGAGCCGACGTTCACCTCGGACCCTCAGAAGCGTCAAGTACTCTTTCCACCCGACATCCCAGAACACGACGCGCTGGTCGCATTCGGCATCGGAGGTTCGGGCGGGAATCGTCGTCGCTGTCGTCATCGTTTGGTCTCGGGATCCGATGAACCGCCTCGCCTTCCACTTCACGACTTCCGGGTAAATCGACCTTCAGTGGCCTACTTCGGGAGCTGATAACGAGCCTCAAGTTCGGCCAGTTCGAGCTTTTTCTCAGTCAGCCGCTCGGCTCTCTCGAGGAACTCTTTCTTCCGTCTTCCCACCTTGGCCCTGAGGGCGTCACGACGCGCCTCGAGTTCCATCCGGGAGATCCGCTCGGCGGCAGCGTCTGAGTCGGCATCCGACTTGAGAAAATCGGCAGTGAGCTTGGTCGACTGTTCTCCTTTTCCTTGGTGGAGGTCTATCTCCCCCTCTTCGTTTAGAAACTGAAGCAGTGTGTTCCTGGCAGCCTCATGCTCCAACTGGAGGAGCGCGACTTGGACCCGGAGTTTGATGACCTGCTGCCACATCGACCCTCGATCCGGTGCTTCCCCGGCTACCGCCGCACCCGGGTGCCATTGAGCCGCGGAGCCGATCGCGACTCCCAGTGCCAGCACGACCAGTCCCCCAATTCGGATTCTACTTGCGCACGGCTTCATCGTGATCGCTCCTTGCGTTGCGGAATCAACGTCCCCTTCCCAGGAACTCCTTGATCGAGTCGTAGATTCCCTCCTTGTTGCGGATCTCGGACAGGGCGAGGTTGGGAACCTCGTCGAAGGCCTCCTCCAGCTCGCGGTAGAACTCACCCGAGCCGTAGGGGCTCTCAACCTGCCCGTAGCAGAACAGATTGCACTTGGGCAGGATCTGGTCGCGCAGCAGGCTGATGCAGTGGCGGTTGTCCTCGCCCCAATTATCGCCGTCGGAGAAGTGCAGCACGTAGATGTTCCAGTCCATCGGCGAATGAGACTCGTCAATGATCTTGTTGGCCAGCGTGTAGGCCGAACTGATCCTGGTGCCGCCGCTTTCCCGGGTGTGGTAGAAGGTGTGCTCGTCCACCTCGCGGGCCACCGCGTCGTGAATGATGTAGCGGGTGGTCACGCCGTCGTACTGGCTTTTCAGCCAGGTATCGATCCAGAAGGCCTCGGTCCGGACGATCTCCTTCTGGTCGTCGGTCATCGACCCCGAGACGTCCATGAGGTAGAGAACGACGGCGTTGAACTGCGGGACGGAGACCGGGTTCCAGGATCGGTAGAGCTTGTCCTCGCGAATCGGGATGACCAGGGGATCGCGAGGGTCATACTGGTTCGAGGCGATCTGCCGCTTGAGCGCCTTCTTGTAGGTGCGCTTGAAGTGACGCAGGCTCTCCGGGCCGGCCTGGCGGATGCCGGTGTACTTGTCCTTCTCCTCGATGATGTTGGCGCGCCCCTTGGGTTCGATCCGGGGCAAGGCGAGCTCTTCGCCGAGGATCTGGGCCAGGTCGTCAAGCGTCAGCTCGACTTCCAGGATGTGGTGCCCCGGAGCCTCGCCGGCTCCCTGGCCCGCGTCGCCGTCGCTGGAGCGGCCGATCGGAGTTCCCACGTCGCCCGGGCCCTGCCCGGCCCCACCCTGGTTCTTGGACCCGTAACGAAACTCCGGGATCTCGATCTGCGGGAGGGGAATCGACACGAACTCCCCGCCCGACTTGCCGATCAGCTCGCCGTGAGTGATGTACTTGCGCAGATCGGACTTGATCTTTCCCCGGACGATCTGCTTGAAGCGATTGGCATCGCGATCGATTTTTCGCACCACGGCTCCCCTGCCCCCGCCGTTGCGTGTTTGGGGCAACAATCTCGGCGATTACCCTCAGGTGGAACGCTCGCCGAGGTTGACTCCCTAGTGATTGACCCGACTCCCTGCTTGTTCCGGGCTTGCTCCGGCCCGATCATCGCTCACCCGTCGCGCAACGGGAGAGGTTCCCTCGAGCCAGCGGACGGTGCGCACGCAACGTCTTTCGCGGGCCGGAGGGATCGACGATCCGACCGCATGTTAAATGGAAAAGAACAGGTTGGTTCCTGCCGGCTCGGATCAGAATCAGTGCCGACGTCAGCATCCGAAGGGGTGAGTCATGCCGGTGATGAGCTCGCGACGATCCTGTTCCGGGATGGTCTCGACCTGACGGAATTACCTTATAGCAAATTCTAGACCGGCGACTATCCCGGATTCAAGGAGCAATTCGGACTTCGCGACCGCCCATCCGTCTCGTGAACCCGGCGACCCTTTGCTCAATTTTCCAGCGGATGATGCACGGTCGCCGGGCGTTACGATCGCGAGAAGGCCGGTTCCCTGAAGGCGCTTCAGTGCGAACGGAGGCGGAACCGGTCCTCAATGGCTGCCGCGCTTGACGTCGCCCCGGGCGAAGATGCTGGCGACGTAGTTCAGAACGTCGGTGGCCGAGTCCTCGTCGTAGCCGTAATTGCGAATCAGCCGGGCCTTGACGATATCGATTTTCTCCTGGGTGTCCTTGTCGACAACGCTCGAGACCAGGCTTGTCAGCTTGATCGTATCTTTCTGGTCCTGAAAGAGCTTCAGTTCCAGGGCCTTCTGGAGCCGTTCGTTGGTGCGGTAGTCGAACTTCTTGCCGTCGAGCGACAGGGCGCCGATGTAGTTCATGATCTCGCGGCGGAAGTCGTCCTTGCGGCTCTCGGGGATATCGATCTTCTCCTCGATCGACCGCATCAGCCGCTCGTCGGGCTCCTCCGTCTGGCCGGTGTACTTGTTCTTGACCTTCTCACGCTGGGTATAGGCCTTGACGTTGTCGATGTAGTTCCCGCAAAGCCGGGTCAATGCGTCCTCGTCGGCCGCGATGGCGCGTTGCACCTCGTTCTTCACGATGTCCTCGTATTCTTCCTTCACCAGTGAGAGCAGATGACGGTAATGCTTCCGGGTCTCCTCACTGTTGATGAGCGAATGATGCTTCAATCCGGCATCGAGCTCGTTGAGGACCATGAACGGGTTGATCGACCGCTCGGTGGGGTGGGCAACCAGGGCGTTGGAGATCTTGTCCTGGACATAACGAGGGCTAATACCCTGCATGCCCTCACGTTCGGCTTCCTCGCGCAGCTCCTTGATGTTGTCCTCGGTGAAGCCGGGTAAGGTCTTGCCGTTATAGAGTTTGAGCTTCTGCATCAAGGTCAGGCCGGCGTTCTTCGGCTCCTCGAGCCGGGTCAACACCGCCCACATCGCCGCGACCTCCAGGGTGTGCGGCGCCAGCCTCTTGCCGCGCACCTTCCGCTCGTTGTAATCCTTCTCGTAAATCCGGATCTCGTCGGCCAGACGGGTGACGTAAGGCACGTCGATCTTCACCGTTCGATCGCGCAGGGCCTCCATGAACTCGTTGGACTGGAGCTTCTTGTATTCCGGCTCGTTCGTATGCCCGACGATCACCTCGTCAATGTCGGTCTGTGCGAACTTCTTGGGCTTGATCTTGTGTTCCTGGCTGGCGCCCAAGAGGTCGTAGAGGAACGCGACGTCGAGCTTGAGTACCTCGATGAACTCGATGATGCCACGATTGGCGATGTTGAATTCGCCGTCGAAGTTGAAGGCGCGGGGATCGCTTTCCGTTCCGAACTCGGCGATCTTCCGATAGTTGATGTCGCCCGTCAGCTCGGTGGCATCCTGGTTCTTTTCATCCTTGGGCTGGAAGGTGCCGATGCCCACCCGGTCCTGCTCCGAGAGGCCCAGACGGCGCACCCGGACATCCTCGACGACTCGGGACCAGTCGCCGCCGTAGCGCTCCATGCGCTCGTTGAACATCTGGCGGCAGAACGGGCACAGATCGCCCTCGATGGTCACCTCGTACTGGCGGGGCGCAGAACCGGTGTTCAGCAGGCGGGTGATCTCGTCACGATTCTCGTGGGGAATCAGGTGAAGCGGCTCCTCGTGCATCGGGCAATCCGTATGGATCTCCTCGCCATCCGGCCCGAGCTCCTTCCATCCGAACGTGAACAGACGCCCATCCTCGGTGCGGGAGTAGCGTTCCAGGCCTTTCTTGAGCAGCCGAGCGATCGTGCTTTTCGAGCTGCCGACCGGTCCATGCAGGAGCAGCACCCGCCGCTCCGTCCCATACCCATGGGCGGCGCTCTTGAGAACGTTGACCAGAGTAATCATGGTCCGTTCCAGGCCGTAGATCGCGTCTTCACCCCTGTTGTCCGGATCCTCGAAGAACTTGTAACGGACCAGCTTCTCCTTGTTGACGACGATCTCCTCGGTCCCCTTGCTGGTGATCATGTCGTAAAGGCGCTGGTACGCGGTCCTCGTCACGTTGGGATCGCGCTTCAAGATGTCCAGGTACTCGGCAAAGCTGCCGGACCAGTGCTTCTTCTGATAATCGTCAAGGTTCTGGCGACTCGCGATCAGCGAGATCAAATCCGATCCTGTGGACATGAGTGTTACCCTCCTGATAGCGGCTCGATCTCATCTCTGCTCCGCGGGTGAGTCCACAGCCGGCAGCCGGCATGTGCTACCGTGTCTGTGCTGGACTCTCGACCTGGGCGCGCACGGTTGTGGCCTCCTCATCCTGGCTGAGGGCTCGACCGAATTGTCAACAACATCAAGATCACAACGGTGGGAACGCCCGACAGAGCCCATTGCCTTCGGGCCAAAGCTCTACCGAAAAGTCCGGGGAGCGGACGAGATGGTCTCCACGGAAGAACAACTCTCACAGACTGGCACACCGTTTCCGGCCAGCGCCCATCTGCAAAAGTCATTACAACCCCGAACTCCTCTTTCTGTCAAGCGAACCAAGTTGGAACTTTCTTCAACAATAGCTCGCCGGCCCCCGATCTCTCTGCCCTCTTCATCATTCTACGAGCCTGATCCCCGCCGGCGTGGGAATCCAGGCTCACCCCCCAGCCCGCATGTCCCGAAAACGGCTCCTCCCGCATGCAAGTAGCAAACCGTGGGCCGATCGCTGCTTTATGAACCAAGCGACCATATCTTAAAATTGGCGATGCGCCCGAAGTATGCAAGTCCATCCCTGCCAGGGGGCGATCTTCGCGAGCACGATCTTCGCGAGCTTCCAGGGGGAATGGGAGCCGTGGATCCGATTCCTGCCACGGCTCGATTGAGGCCCGACTCTCGGAGGCCCTCATCCATCCACGCGGGCCATTCCAGGATCTGGCCTCGCGGAGCCGGCCAGGCCTTCTCCCGCTTCTGGTCCTGCGTCGCGCTCTGTCTGGTCAGCTTCACCGCTGGAGCTCTCCTCTGCGGTCGTCGCCAGGCTGGCGACCGGGAGCGATCGCTGAGCAAGCTCGATCAACGCGGCAAGAGTCCAGAGTCCGATCGGGAGGGTCGCGTAATGGGCATAGCTGTCTGCCGCGGGGAGCACCCAGCCTGCCGGCGGAAGTAGGAGAACTACCGAATGGGCCAAGCCAGCGAGAGCACAGGCAGCCACTCCGGCCATGGCAATCGCCACGGTGAGATGTCCCCCCTGGGATTGCAGCAGGCGCTTGAACCCTCCCAGCACCTCGCTCAGTGAACCGCGACTCCATGCCACGACACCCACCAGGCCAATGACGACCAGGGAGGCGCCCTGGAGGTCGATCAGGCCCCATCCGAACTGCCAGCGGATGTAGCGACCCAGAGACGTTGTCCCTATCGAGGTCGGGAGATGGCGGTAGACGAGAAAGACGAGGGTCCCCACGTACCGGGCAGGCAGAGCCAGAGCACACCCCAGACAGGCCGCCGGCATTAGCTCGAGCGCATGAGCCGGGTGGAACCGGTCTTCCCCCGCATCGTCGAAGCCGGCTCTCCGGAGCTCGGTCAAGACCCAGGCCAGCAAGAAACCGTCGCAGACGACCATGATCAGCGGCACGAGAACCGCCTCTGCGACCAGGCAGCCTCCGAGCGGAAGGTCAACGCTGCCGGAGGCCCGCGCCACTAACCTGTACAGGATGTAGAGCGAGCCGCAGCCCCAGATCCAGGTCGACCACCCGGAGATCGCCGTGGATCGATCCATCAACCGGGAATTCGAGGGTTTCTGCACCGACCGGCCAGGAATCGGCCCAGGCACGGGCATCATCCCAGAGGAGGCCCGAAAGACGAGGTAGACCGCGAAAATCAGCAAAGGCAAGTTGTCGCCCAGTCCGGCCAGGTCACGAAGCGGGGTCGAGCCCGCCAGGATGCCTTGCTCCAGGGCCAACTCGATCCGGCCGCGCGACCGGGTGAGGAGCGCAAGCTCGGCCTTCCCCCTGTCAGCCTTGTCGGCCAGGAAGCCAAGAGTCTGACTTCCAGTCCAGGCCAGGACGGTGACGGTGATGACCACGGCGACCAGCCGCCCCGCGCCAGACTCTCTGGCTGGCCAGCCGCACGAGGGCGATGTGTCCCGGGAGATCGACGAGCTGCTTGAGGGCCAGGAACGGGCCTTGCAGCACCACGGCCAGAACCAGAAGCACAGCAATCCCCCCCAGGAAGGGCCAGAGCACGTCCAGGCTGGGCACGGCCTGGGGAGAAGAGAGCGTCAGCCCCGAGCTCCAGCGGCGAAATGCCAGCGAGGCCATCGCGGCCGGATTCGCAAGCCCGCCGCTCGACCCGGCCCCGGCGGGCGACGCTGCACCCCCGCCAACGGCTTGTGCCCATAGCAGCGGCATCGCCAGTCCACCCACGGAGCACCGATTTCCTTCTATCAGGAGACGACAAGCCAAGCTCGGCACGCAGGCTCGGGCGATCGGATCGCGAGGTTTGCTTCCCTTGCCTCCTCGAACCTGGTTCTGACCTACGACGATTGTACTCGGCCCCAACCGGCGAAGCCAGGCGAAGAGGAAGTTGGATTCCCATCAAGAATGCTTAAAGACTTCGGAAAACCGGCCTCTCATGGCGTGCCGCCGGACAGTTCTATTAAAAAAGTTTTATTGCGACAGATTTCATTGGTCTCTGCGTCCCGGATACAACATATTATTGAGCGAGCCAGGATGTCGTCCATGACGAGGCGTTCTCGAAGTCCATCAGGGGCTCTTCCGGCCGCATTGGATGAGGGGTCTGTCAGTCCCATGTTCAGTTCGCAGCCTCAGGAGCCAGGTGCCATGTCCTCCTCTCAAGAACGGTTGAATGAGCTCGCGGTATTGATGGAGTTGAGACTGGCCTTCGGTCCGGGAACGCGTCTCTGGTCCCTTACGTCTCGTGAAGAAATCTGTTACGACTGGCTGCATTTCAAGGGGCGACAGCGCAACGCGAGTTTCCGGGATTTTGCCTTGAGGCTTTACTACGCCGAGAAGACTCAGTCTCTTCCTCGCGTGAGCCTTTATGAAATCCGAAGACGCGTGGCGCTTGTCCTCAAGGCCTATCGCATCAAGAGGCGCGCGGGCGTCTCCCTGGCAGCCCCTACCCCCCCCCGCCGGCTCGAGTCGAGAGCGCCAGAGCTCAGACATCCCCAGCCCGCCCGGTGATGACCGCGACCCAGGTTCTGGCCACCCCGGCGGTGTTGCCGGGTCTTAACGGCTTTCCACTCCGATCCAACGAAATACCTCGTTAAGCCCGGACGCTCAACGAGGCACCTGGCCCTAGCATCGACTTGCCCGTCACCGGGGAAGAAGTGAGAAGCGCCGAAGCGTGGGCTTCAGCGCTCCCTCGGTGCGCCGGCGATTCCAGGCGTGCCGGTAGCGGTCAGACTCCCTCACGGTCATCCAGCAGCCGGCTCCGGCCAGGGCGGCGGCGGCGACCAGCCGTGAGGCACTTCCTGCCCCGCGCGATTCATCGTCCCGGCCATCGCGGAGAAGCGGTGAGGCGAATGGAGCCGCCTCCACCGGGTGGGCCCGGGTAGGCCCATCCAGTGTTTCTTCACGGTCAAGCCGAGGCAGGAAGGGCAACACCCATGTGGAGCGCATCGTGGTCGCCCGGCGCACAGGCAAGCTCGCGGCCGCCTTGGGCAAGGCCGCTGGAACCGGAGGCTGGTAGGGTTCAATCAGATCGATCAGGGCGACCGCTTCCGGCTCAGGCTTGAACCGGCTGGTCCGCATCATCAGGCTATCCACGATCCCTGCCTGTCCAAATTTGCTGAACGGGCTGAAGGCAAGGCTGGCCAGACTGGTGGTGGTGAAGACGGGCGGCTCGACCAGATGACCGTTGGAAGCAAGCGGAAAGGTGGGCTGGGTGACCGGCGGAAGGATCACCACCACCCTGGAAGAACCGACTGGAACGATGATCACCACGGGATTGGAAACCACGACGGGGAAAAGCGTCGTTGAACTGCTCGACCCCGAAGTCGAAACGGTGCTGTTGTTCGTGCCTTGATCGCTGCCGGTCGCCAGAACAAAGAGCGCGTGAGCCTTGAACGAAGAGGCCGTGTGTGGGAGGACCTGCGACGGGAAGCCGGTGACATTGGAGAGACCCTGGGTCCCCAGCAGACCCGCGACCACCTGGCTGGCGACGGGAGTTCCCAGCCCGGTGACCAGATTGTAGCCGCTGCTGGCGGAATAGCCGTTGAAGCCGGAAGTGACGTCGTGAAAAGCGGCTGGGGAAATCGCATAGAGCGCGGACTGGGCATTCCCCAGCGAACCTCTTCCCGCGAGTGCCAGTCCCTGGTCGGCCACGGCGATCAGGCCGGCCCACTGGGGAGCCGAGGCGCTGGTCCCGCCCACGGTAAACCACCCGGAATGACCGCCATAGGAAAACGTGTCGTACACGGAGACGCCGGTCGCGGGATCACCGACTCCCGCTACGTCAGGAACCGTTCGTAGGCCGTAGGACAAGCCCGAAGCGAGCTGTGCGCCGATCTGATAGGCCGGGGCCGGCTCGAAAACGCTGAACCCGCCGGTGCTGTCGGTCCAGCCTGATTCGCTGGAGTAGCTTCCGCCCGCACCCAGACTGAGTGTCGTGGCGCCGACCGAGAGCACGTTGGGTGACGAGGCCGGATAAGAGACACCGGACCAGGCGCCGGTGTCACCCGAGGCCGCGACGAAGATGATTCCACCGGGCTGCCCGTTACCTCCGAGATGACCGGCTGGTGTTGTGAACAAGCTGTCATACGCGTTTTCACCGAAGAACTCCCCCGCTCCCCAGCTCATCGAAACGGCGACCACGCCATTAAGAGACCGTGCGAAGTTGACCGCGTTGAAGAGGTCGGAGAAGCTGGCCGTCCTGGCCTCCACCAGCACCAGGTTCGCCCCGGGCGCCATCGCATGGGCCCATTCGACGTCCAGTGCCGTTTCGAGCGCCCAGCCAGAGTCGCGCCGGGTCACGCCGGGCTGATAATACTTGATGAACGAGGGAGCGTTCGGCAGTCCGAACTGGCTGTCGAACTTCTTGAGGTCTGACCCGATACTGGGGTCGTCGTACGCGGAGACGATCGCGATTGTCTGCCCCGATCCGTCCCCGGCGATGGCTCCCCCCTGGAAACTGACCGCATTGAGACCGTAGGCTTGGCGAACCTGACTGGGGGACAGGCCGGAAGGAATGGAATTGAAGACCAGGGGTGTCGCGTACACACTCGGCTGAGCGACGATCTGGTCCACGGCCGTGCCGGCGATGGAAAGGAGCTGCCTGGTCTCCAGAGACTCGACCAGGAAGTGAAGGGATCTGCGGCGGGGACTTCGCGAAGCTTCAAGGCATCCGGCCCCCAGCGGTCGGGCGGAGAATGAGCGGCTCACCTGTGACCTCATCGTTGTGGGTGCATCGAAGTTGCAGGCGGGAGGAAGATGCCGTTCCAGTCTAGTTCGCGGCCTTTCTCCTGTGAATCAAAAAACCCGTCCTATCCCAAGATCTGGCTGAGTATGCCGGTCATACTGGTTGGACCGGGTCAAGCAGAGGGTCGAAAGCATGCATCTTCGCTTCACGTACGGTCAGGTCCGTGTTCGGCTCGCCGCAAATCTGCTATGCTGAGCCCGGTTGGAAGCGGACCCCTTTGCCACACCAAGCGAGAATCAGCCAAACCCATGCTTCACCCATGGCATGACGTCACTCCGGGCGAACGATTGCCCCTGGAGTTCAACGCACTCGTCGAGATCCCCATGGGATCGAGCATCAAGTACGAGCTGGACAAGAAAACGGGACTGCTCCGCCTCGATCGAGTGCTCTACTCGGCGGTCTACTACCCGGCGAACTACGGGTTCATCCCCCAGACTTATGCCGAGGATGATGACCCCCTGGACGTGCTGGTTCTCTGCCAGGAGCCTCTGGCACCGTTGACCCTGGTGACCGCGCGAACGATCGGCCTGATGACGATGGTCGACAGCGGCAAGCACGATCACAAGATCCTCGCCGTCGCGGTGAACGATCCCGAGTTCAACAGCTTTAACGAGGCGGCCGAGCTTCCTCCCCACCGCCTGATGATGCTTCGCAGGTTCTTCCAGGACTACAAGCTGCTGGAGGGCAAGTCGGTCGAAGTCGATGAGATCGAGCCTTCGGAAAAAGCACTTCCGATCATCGAGAGCTCACTCCAGCGTTACAGCGAAAAGAGACGGCGGGGATTTTACTGAGATGGCTTCGGACACGCCTGCGACAATGAGCTTTCAGGGACGCCCGGATGACACGGACCAAGCACCGCACGGCTCCTCTCCGGGCTGTGGTCATCGGAGGCTCGGGGCAGATCGGCGGGTGGCTGCTGCGAACGTTGGCCGAGAGAGGTCACTTCGCGGTCGGCACCTTCTCCAGCGTGCCTTTTCCGGGACTGGTCCACCTCGACGCCGCCGCACTGCGGTCCGCGGCCGATTGGGTACAGGCCCAGAAGCCCGACGTTGTCTTCTATCCGGCCGGATTCACCTGGGTCGACGGGTGCGAACGCGATCCCCATCGCGCTTACGGGGCCAACTGCGAGCAACCCCTCAACCTCGCTCACGCGGCAGCGCAGGTTGGAGCCCGGTTCCTCTATTTCTCCACGGATTACGTCTTCGACGGCGAGCAGGGCGCCTACTCCGAGGACTCTCCGACTCATCCACTCTCCGTTTACGGCCGGGCGAAGCACGACGCCGAGCTGGAGCTGGCGCGCGTGACGGGAGACCGCCAGCTCACGATGCGCACCTCCTGGGTCTTCGGGCCCGAGCGGCAAGGCAAGAACTTCGCCTATCAACTGCTCAAGAGCCTGGCCGGGAAGAGGCCGATGGTCTGTCCCGAGGACCAGGTTTCCAGCCCCAGTTACGGACCCGACGTGGCCCGCGCAGCGGTCTGGCTGGCCGAGCAGCAGACCGGCGGGTTGATCCATGTTGCTGGCCCCGAGGTGATGGACCGCGTCCGGTTCGCACAGGCGATCGCCAGGGCATTCGGGCACAACCCCGAACTGATCGTGGGAAAACCGACCTCCGAGCTGGGACAGGAGGCGCTTCGCCCGCTCAAGGGGGGGCTGCTGACCGGCCGCCTGGAGGCCGTCCATCCGGGGATGATGCGTCCACTCGCCGCCGCGCTGGACGATTTTCGCACCAAGCTTCTGGACCCGCAACTCCGCGAGTGGCTTCATCCCGTTGCCGGGTTCCCCACAGATTGATGTGTACTTCTGATTTGACGCCAGGACACGCCCCCGGAGGCCGGCTTCCTTTGGATGCGATCGATCCCGGCATCCCCGCCGATGGGGTGTCCCCTCCGCCCCCGAGCTCGATCGACACGGACTCCGTGGCCGCGTCGGCTCGGCCACTGCTTCACCGCGCCCAGACGCTGGTGGGCTTGCGCACCCTCGCCTTCGTGCTTGTCATCGTGGCCACGAGTCTCTACTTGCTCGAGCGGCTCGAGCCCGTGCTCCGCCCGCTCCTGATCGCCGTCCTCCTCTCCTACCTGTTCCTCCCGATGTACACGCGGCTCAGCCGGCACATGCGCCCGCTCTTCTCGTTCCTGATCATCGCTGTGGGAATCACCCTTGGGCTCCAGCTCCTGGCCCGGATGGTCTACCGGGACGTGGTCCTGATCGATCAAAACCTCCCTCGATTCATGAAACGAGAGGCCGAGCTGGAAAACCACCTCCGTGAGATTTCAAAGTCGATTCTGCCCAGGCTTCAGAAGCCTCGGGGAGCGGACCTGACCGCCGAAGCGGGGGACTCGCTGAGCAACGAGCTCTCCCAGCGAATCGTCCGGGGCGCAGCGACAGCGTTTGTGAGCGTGTTCCTGGAATTGATCGTCGTGGCCTTCTACATGATCTTCCTGCTTCAATCGGCCTCCCGCTTGCCGGAGCGGATCCAGTCCAGCTTCTCACCCGAGCGAGCGACGGGGATTCTCGAGATCACCCGGTCGATCAACCGGGCCATCTCCGAGTACCTGGTCGTCAAGGTCAAGGCGAGCCTCCTGGTGGGGATCCCCGTGGGGCTGGCCTGCTGGGCTTTTGGAATCACCGGCGCGGTGACCTGGGGGATGATCACGTTCTTCGGGAATTTTCTGCCCTACATTGGGGCCCTGGTGGCAATCATTCCCCCCGTTGCCCCGCTTGAGGCTTGAAGAGCCTCATGCACGCATCTCACAAGCCTGAAGCGCCAGCGAAGGCGCACGCCTGGGCTATCCTCGTCACTATCGCCACTCCCGAAGACCTTCGCTGGCACTTCAGGCTTGTTGCAAACGCCTTCCCCGGCATCGTTTGCATTTTCGACACCAATCGATCTGGCGCTGGAGTATTACGTGCTCCAGGCGGCAGGCCGGAGCTCGCTCTCCTGCCGCTGGAGCGAGTCGACACGCCGCCCTTAGCACCCTGAGAATGAAACGGGCCGACGGCCGGATGCGCCCTTCCAGCTCACGGCTCAGTCGGCCGCTTTATTGGCCAGCGGGGTGGTCCTCTGGCCCCGGACGGCCTTTTCGCGCCTGGGCTCACCGCTCGCCTTGGCCTGGGCGGTGAGCATCTCGATGAACCGGACGGCCTGGGTGGAGGCGAGCTTGCCCTTGCGCTGGACCACGCCGTAGGTCCGCTGGGGGAAATAGCGGTTGAAGGGGATCGCCGCGAGGTCTTCCTTGCCCGAGAGGCAAATACTCGTCACGATCGAGATGCCCAGGCCGAGCGCGACGTACCGCTTGATGACCTCCCAGCCCCCCGCCTCGAGCGCGACGCGATAGTTCAGCCCGTACTTGTGGAAGACGTAGTCGACCACGCGCCAGGTGGTCAGGTGCTGGGGGGGAGGATCAGGGGAAAATGGGCGACGTCCTTGATGGTGACCCGGGGCTTGGCGGCCAGGGGGTGGTCCCGGGCGGTGATGAGCATGGGATCGTAGCGGAAGGTGGGTGTGTAGCTGATGTCCTCGGGAACCTCGATCATCGAGCCGACGGCGAAGTCGACGGCGTCGTTGCGGATCATCTTCAGGCCGTCACGGCCCGTGACGTTCTGGAGCCGCAGCTCGATGCCGGGGAAGGCCGCGGCATACTGGCTGATGGTCTCGGGCAGGATGTAGAGGATGGTGGATTCGCCGGCGGCGATGGTGATCCGGCCCGATTCCATGCCGTTGCGGCCGGCGTGGAACGTGGCCGTGAGCGAGTCCATCGCCTCGACCAGGGGCCAGGCCAGCTTGTACAGCGCCTGCCCTTCCGGCGTGAGCTGGATCTTGGGACCGCGGCGCTGGAAGAGCTTGGCCTTGAACTCCATCTCCAGGGCCTGGATCTGAAGCGAGACCGACGGCTGGCTGAGCATCGCCTGCTCGGCGGCCCGGGAGATGCTGCCGGTCTGGGCGGCGTAGCAGAAGCTGCGCAGCCTTCTGAGGCGGTTGCCATGACTTTCCAGGGAGGAATTCAGCTTGGGCATGGGCGGCTTCCCCCGGGCCTCGCGGGCACCGGCTGGGTCGGAGTGGTTCATTAACTGCGCCAATGATCGCGCCTGAGTCCATTAAACCAATACTCTGTATTGGAAGAATTGCCTTGTCAAATACTTTTCGCTTGTCCTAGACTAACTTGCCAGAGCACTTCACCACGGGGAGGACGACACGATGCCAGCACCAGGGACCGCGGCGGTGGCGGGCGTGGAGATCAAGGCACCGATCAGGCCCGAGTACGCGGAGATCCTCACGCCCGATGCCCTGGCGCTTCTGGCCAAGCTGCATCGGGCCTTCGATGGCCGGAGACGGGAGCTCCTGGCCCGCCGGGCGGAGGTCCAGGCCCGGCTCGACGGCGGCTGGCAGCCTGACTTCCTGCCCGAGACCCGGAGCATCCGCGAGGGGGACTGGAAGGTTGCTCCCATCCCTCCCGACCTGCTCGACCGCCGGGTCGAGATCACCGGGCCCGTCGATCGCAAGATGGTGATCAATGCGCTCAACTCCGGGGCGTGGATGTTCATGGCCGACTTCGAGGACGCCCACTCCCCGACCTGGGACGCCACCCTCGAGGGACAGATCAACGTCCGCGACGCCATCCGCGGAGTGATCGGCTACACGAGTCCCGAGGGCAAGGAGTACCGCCTCCACAAGCACACCGCCACGCTCCTGGTCCGGCCCCGGGGCTGGCACCTGAGCGAGGCCCATGTCACGGTGGACGGCCAGGTGGTCTCCGGCTCGCTCTTCGACTTCTCCCTCTACCTGTTCCACAACGCCCAGGCCCTGATGGCCAAGGGAACCGGCCCGTACTTCTACCTTCCCAAGCTCGAGAACCACCTCGAGGCCCGGCTCTGGAACGACGTCTTCGTGATGGCCCAGCGCGAGCTGGGGCTGCCGGTCGGCACGATCAAGGCCACCGTGCTGATCGAGACCATCCTGGCCGCCTTCGAGATGGACGAGATCCTCTACGAGCTTCGCGACCACATCGTGGGGCTCAATTGCGGCCGGTGGGACTACATCTTCAGCTTCATCAAGAAATTCCGCAACCGGCCGGACTTCGTCCTCCCCGACCGGTCACTGGTGACGATGACCACCCATTTCCTGAGGTCGTACTCGCAGCTCACGATCAAGACCTGCCACCGCCGCGGCGCCTTCGCGATGGGGGGCATGGCCGCCCAGATTCCGATCAAGACCGACGCCGAGGCCAACGCCCTGGCCCTCCAGAGGGTTCGTGACGACAAGATCCGCGAGGCCAGCGACGGCCACGACGGCACCTGGGTGGCCCATCCCGGGCTGGTGCCGATCGCGGCGGAGGTCTTCAACGAGCGGATGCCCGGGCCCAATCAACTCGACCGGCTTCGCGAGGACGTTCACGTCACCGCGGCCGATCTCCTGACGGTTCCCAGCGGCCCGATCACCGAGGCGGGCCTGCGCATCAACATCAACGTCGGCCTCCGTTACCTCGAGAGCTGGCTGCGGGGCTCCGGCTGCGTGCCCATCTTCAACCTGATGGAAGACGCCGCCACCTGCGAGATCTCCCGCACCCAGATCTGGCAATGGATCCGGCATCCCCGTGGCGTGCTCGACGACGGCCGCAAGATCACCGTCGAGCTGTTCCGTAGCTTCATGGATGAGGAGCTGGCCAAGATCCGCGCGGACATCGGGCCGGAAGCCTTCGACCAGGGCAAGTTCCCGCTGGCCCGCCAGATCTTCGACCAGGTCACCACGAGCCCGAACCTCGTCGAGTTTCTGACGCTTCCCGCATACGAGTATCTTACCTGACCCCCCGACGAGGCCGATGACGGCCGTCCCCGACGCGCTGTGTTCGCAGGCACGGCGCCCTTCGGACTCGCCAGGACCGATCACATTCCCTTCGATGGGGAGGAATGGCCATGGAGTTCTACCGTCCACCGACCGCCGACGAGCTGCGCAAGCGGTGGGAAACGGACCCGCGCTGGAAAGGCAGCCGCCGGGATTACACCCCGAAAGACGTTGTCCAGCTTCGCGGCTCGGTGCACATCGAGTCGACGCTGGCCCGGCGCGGCTCGGAGAAGCTCTGGCAACTGCTGCACACCGAGCCCTATGTCCATGCGCTGGGCGCCGTCACGGGCAACCAGGCCATCCAGATGGTCGAGGCCGGTCTCAAGGCCATCTACCTGAGCGGCTGGCAGGTCGCCGCCGACGCCAACCTCGCCGGGCAGATGTACCCGGACCAGAGTCTCTATCCCTGCAACAGCGCCCCGGCCCTGGTGCGAGCCATCAATAATGCCTTCCGCCGCGCCGACCAGATCCAGCACGCCGAGGGGCGCAACGATCGCGACTACTTCCTGCCGATCGTCGCCGACGCCGAGGCCGGCTTCGGCGGCCCGCTCAACGCGTTCGAGATCATGAAGGCCATGATCGAGGCCGGCGCCGCCGGCGTCCACTTCGAGGACCAGCTTGCCAGCGAGAAGAAGTGCGGGCACATGGGGGGCAAGGTGCTCGTTCCCACCTCGCAGTTCCTCCGGGCCCTCAACGCCGCCCGGCTCGCCGCGGACGTGATGGACGTGCCCACCGTGCTGGTCGCCCGCACCGATGCGCTCTCGTCCCACCTGGTCACCAACGATGTCGACGAGCGCGACCGGCCGTTCCTGACCGGCGAGCGAACCCCCGAGGGCTTCTTCGCGATGACCGGCGGCCTTCGTGCCGCCATCAGCCGCGGCCTGTCGTACGCCCCTTATGCCGACATGCTCTGGTGCGAGACCTCCGAGCCCAACCTCGCCGAGGCCAAGAAGTTCGCCGAGTCGATCCACGAGAAGTTCCCGGCCAAGCTGCTGGCCTACAACTGCTCGCCTTCCTTCAACTGGAAGGCCAAGCTCGACGACGCCACCATCGCCAAATTCCAGCGCGAGCTGGGCGCGATGGGCTACAAGTACCAGTTCATCACCCTGGCCGGCTTCCACGTCATCAACCTGTCCATGTTCGACCTGGCCCGAGCCTACAAGGATGGCGGCATGGCCGCCTACTCGAAGGTTCAGCAGGCCGAGTTCGCGCGCGAGGCCGAGGGAGGCTATCACGCCGTCAAGCACCAGCGGTTCGTCGGCACGGGCTATTTCGACCAGGTCGCCCAGTGCGTCGCCGCCGGCAAGTCGTCCACCACGGCCCTCACCGGGTCCACCGAGGAGGAACAGTTCGAACACGTGGGCGCATCGTCGCACTAAGACCACCCGGATTGATCGTGCCGTCAGTATCTCATGCTCTCGTGTGACAGCACTCGACAATGGGTTACGCGGGAGCATGGACTATGGACCATCGATCAGATTGCCCAGTGTGCCTTCACAGGCGAATCGCCTACCGCCGCCCTCACCGAGTCCACCGAGGAGAAATAGTCGAGCGGGTGGTATCCTCGGTCCATTGAGAGTCCGGCTCGCAGTGATCAACAGACGAAGCCAATTGCTCGGGATTCCGCAGGAATTGGCTCCTTCTACCACCCGACTGACTGGGGGGATGTTTATCAAGAACGATAAGAGAGCTGTGACACATGGTGGCCAAGAAATAGCGCAGCCTGGGGACGACCTCTTGATGTCCCACTAACAGGATGGGACCCACGGCTCAGCAGAGACCCTGTGCTATCTATTGGCTATGGGAGAACTCCCTGTATCGACCGGATGACACCAACATCTTCGTTCACTGGAAATCCTGGTTGGACACACTCTGGCAGGCTGTCGCCGACATGCAAGCTGACCAGAAGGTGTTCAATGACCCACGCGACACGGTCGGCCCTTACTTACAGCAGGAACAGGTGGATCCTTTTTACAACGACTAAGAACGCGGCTAGGATCGCAGCGACTATTTGATCACTATTGCGACGCAAGGCTCCGAAGTACAGACAGTTACGAGTGTGAAGATGGGTAATTCTAGCCTCGTCTTCGGTCATTGCCTTTTTACGGGGCAGAGATCTTTGAATGGATGGTACGGGCTATATCGCCAATGTTAGTCTGGCAATTCGCCGTTTCGCGGAGCCGAATAAGCAGGGCGCCTCGATGCGACGACTTCTCGATGATGAGGCAGAGAATCAAGTTCGCGCCGTTTCTAGCGATTAGTCCGGGCTTGTGTACGCACTCAAGCCATGCGGCTCACGAAAAACAGTGGTTTTTCGGGAAAAACAAGGTCAGATCGATCAGGTCCAAGTTGTAGCCAAACCGGTTGCACCCGTTGGCAAGGAATTCGACGCTCTGTTCGCGCTGGGGCCCGAAATTCTTCCGTTGTTGATCCAGGCGCTCGCTGATCCGGGAAGCCTCTTCGTCCTGCAACTCTGTACTGCCATCCAGCCAGACCCGCGACTGATCGTTCAATACAGGCCTGAGGATCAACGCATCCCCGAAGGAGAGCAGGGACGGGCTCGCCGGGCCCGTCCAGACTGGGCTGGCGAACCGATCACCTGGCACGAGATCAAGCCCCTGCGCGGCTGCTTGAGATCGCCGCGTTCCAGGGCCGCCTCATCACTCGCGCAGCTCTTCATAGACCCATGCCCGAACTCTTCGGATCCAGGCTTCGTAATCGGAGAGATCCTCATCGATCAGCCAACGGGGAACCTGGTCGGCACGGACGGGCAGGAAACCGCTCCGCTCGACGGTCTGGTATCGGCCATTCTCGTCCAGTCGCTCGATCGTCAGGCTCTGGCCGTCGAAACTCCAGACTCGGCGACGCCCATCGCGGCGTAGATCCCTGCTCGGTCCGCCTCCGGGGCGGTAGATGTCGACCTCGATCGCAAGGTCGGGATTGGGGTAATCCTGCACATCGTTCGATCCCCGGCTCAGAGCCGCCAAGCACCGTGGCGATCTTCGCCGGGTCCAGGTAATAGCAGTTGTCGGCCTCGATGCCGCGCTCGATCTCGGGACGTATCCAGGTCGTCTCTCTCATGGGCTTGAGCCGGATGCCAAGCTCACCGGCCACCGCCTTGACGAACTGGTCCAGGAGATCGGCAAAGTGATCGTGTACCGGTCCGGTGACCATGATTTCCATGTCCCTCCCGTCGAAGGCCGTGCGGATCCGCGAGCCTTCGGGCAACATCTCCACGAATGTCTGGTAGAGACGCCAGGAAGCCCCTGGAACCAGGATTCGCGTTTCTCCGGGGAGAGTGGTCGTGGTTCGGCCTGGTGGCCTGGTGGTCATCGTGCTCATGACGGCAATCGACTCCTCGGGTTCATTGGCCTCGGTACGCCCGGTCGAGCAGATCGACCGGATGGACCACCTCGATGGGGCTGCCTCGTTCCTTGATCTTGCGGGCGATCTGGAGGATGCAGCCCACGTTGCCGGCGGCAACGGCCTGGGCGCCGGTGGCCTGGATGTTGTCCATCTTGCGGACGCCGAGCCGCTCGGACATCTCGGGCTGGGTCAGGTTGTACGTCCCCGCGGCGCCGCAGCAGAGCTCGCTCTCCTCCAGGGGGACGAGCTCCAGCCCGGGGATCATGGCCAGGAGCTGACGAGGCTGCGCGGATCTGCTGGGCGTGGCAGAGGTGGCAGGCGTCGTGGTAGGTCACCTTCATGGGCACGGGATGCTTGGGCTGCACCGGTCCCAGCGCGACGAGGAACTCGGAGATGTCCTTGACCTTGGCGACGAAGCGGGCGGCCTGGTCGTGCTCGGCGGCGGGCAGAATGTGGGGATAGTCCTTGAGCATGGCGCCGCAGCCGGCCGCGTTGACGATGATGGCGTCGAACTCGTCAGGGTCGAACGCCTGCATGTTCCGCCGGGCCAGCGCCAGGGCCGGCTCCTCGACGCCCGAGTGATAGTGGATGGCACCGCAGCAGGCCTGGGCTCGCGGGATCACGACCTCGCAGCCGTTCTGCTGGAGCACCCTGGCCGTCGCGGCGTTCGTCTCGGGGTACATCGCGTCGGCCACGCAGCCCAGGAAGAGGGCCACGCGGGCGCGCTTGGGGCCGATGGGGGGCAGCACGTCGGGAAGCCTGGTCCGCGAGCCGCCGAGCTGCGGTAGCATCGCCATCATTCGCCGCAAGGTCGGGGGAAGGGCTCTCGTCATTCCGGATCTCTCGGCCCAGTCGAGCAGGCCGAGCTTCTGGAACAGTCGTGCCGGGGCGAGCGCAGCCTTCACCCGGCCCGAGTAGGGGAACAGGTGGTGAAGGATCATCCGCTGAAGGAGGCTGGCCCTCGCGCCGGCGGGGGCGTCTTTCTGGAGGGCGATCTTGAACGGCTCGATCAGCGTGCCGTACCGGACGCCCGAAGGGCAGGCCGACTCGCAGGCCCGGCAATCCAGGCAGAGCTCGAGGTGCCTGCGCACGTCGGGCCCCATGGCCAGCCGTCCGTCCGTCACCGCCCTCATCAGGTAGATCCGCCCGCGCGGGTTGTCGTTCTCGTCGGCGGTCTCCACATACGTCGGGCAAGTCGCCGTGCAGAGCCCGCAGTGGATGCACTCCTGGAAATTCCGGTACTCGATCTTCCGGGTTAGCCAGTCGAGGTCGATGCCCACGTCGATTCGCTTCTCTTCAGTCGCCAGCGCCATGACCCGGCCGTACCTCCAGGAAACAGGAGATGCCCATCAAATCTCGCCCACAAATCGCCCCGGGTTCAGAGCGCCCAGGGGGTCGAGCGCCTGCTTGACCTTCGCAGCCAGAACCCAGTCCGGCCGCGGTTCGCCCCAGACTCCGAGCCGTTCCTTCCATTCCGTTGGACAGCGGGCGACGATCGTGTTGCCTCCGTCGGCGACGCAAAGCGCGCGGAGACGGTGAACGTCGGCAGCCGCCTGCTCCAGGCTCCAGTCGCCCAGGGCGTGGAGGCGGACAATGCCATTGCCGGCGTGCGCCTGGGTGGCCCACCGATGGTGATCCACCTGATTCAGGACGCTCACGACGCGGGAAGGCGGCAGGCTCGCCACGCAACAGAGCGGGCCGTGCTGGCCGGCCTGGAACTCGGTGAGAGCCGACCAGAGGCCGGCCGCGCCTTCCTCTTCGCGGACCGTCAGGTCAGCCCGTCCCAGCTCGATCATCAAACGGTTGAGCTGCCACCGCACCGAGGAAGCGTTGTCCTCCAGGCCTATGGCGACGACCCAGCCGTCGGCCTCAAGGTTCAGCGGCTCACCGACCAGCCGGGCGGCCGTGGGGTTGAGCAGCTCGAGCGCCACCGGACGCGTCCCGGAGGTGTTGAGGGCGTCGAGCGTCGCTCCCGCGGCGTCGAGCGTGCCGAACGGCACCCAGGCGATCGCCGATGCCTCGGGTAAAGGCCTCACCTTCAGGGTCATCTGCGTGATGATTCCCAGGGTTCCCATCGACCCGGTCAGGAGCTTGGGAAAGTCGTAGCCGGCCACATTCTTGACCACTCGCCCGCCCCCCTTGACCTCGATCCCCTCCGAGGTCACGAAGCTGACGCCGATGATCTGGTCGCGGGGCCGGCCGAAGCCCAGCCGGCGCGGGCCGCACGTGTTGGTGGCGAAGACGCCTCCGAGCGTGGCCCGATCGGCCTGCGGCACATCGATGAGCAACCGCTGGTTCTTGGCGGCCAGGATGGACTGGAGAGCGGACGCGGTGATCCCGGCCTGGGCGGTGATCGTCATGTCGGCGTGAGGATAGTCGATCACCCGGCACAGCGCGCGAGTATCGATGGCCACCCCGGGGCGGCGCGGCACCCCGCCGTAGTCCAGGGCGGTCGCTCCTCCCTGGGGGTACAGGGCATGGCGCTGGCTGACGTGGTCGCGAACACCCTGGCACAGATCCGCGACCGTCTCGGGCCGGAGGACTGCCAGCGCATGGCGGCCATCGCCCAGCGGGCCGGCCGCGGGGGGGCGGGCCAGGTTGCGGTCCCAGCGTCGGTCACGGCTGTGCCTCCGCGTCCGGGATCTCTCCGGGCTGATAGAAGCGGACGTCCCGGCCTGAGAGGATGCGTTCGACCATCTCCTGCACGGCCCGGATCGTCCCGACCATCGACCGATCGAAGACGCCCGGCCAGGCCTCGGTGAGCAGGACCTGCGATTCCATGGCCAGCCGGTGCAGCGCGTAGGAGAGCTGCCGGTCGAGCATGGTCGCCCCCTCCTGCTCCGCCTCGATCCGCCGCAGAGCGCCCATGAGCTCGGATGTCTTGTCGGGGTTCACGGCCTGGCCGCGCCGGAGGCAGGGCAGAAAGGCCTGGGGATCTGAATCGCCGGGTGTCACGTGAGCCAGGACAATTTCGACGGCAGTCGCATCCATCACTTCTGGCACCATCCTCTCGGTGATGGTCGGCTCGGGTGCGGACCGCGGCTCGATCCGAACTCGGGGACGATCCGACGGCTCGCCAGGCTCGAGGGTCTCGGGGAAAGGGGTCACGTCCGCTCCGTCGGCGTCCTCCGGGGCTCGATCCGGAGGCTCAGGCAAGCTGAAGGAGCCAAGAGCATCGGCCGGGATGATCATCTCGGGGGTCGCGTTCTGGTTGGTGGGGCTTGCCGGCTGAGGCTTTGCGGCCACGATCTCGCCCGATTCCGAGCGCTTGTGCCATTCGGCCAGGTAATCGGCGTCGACGCTGATCTCCTGGAACCCCTCGAGCGGCCCCCGCTTCGCCTCCACGTCGGCCACGTGGTGTTTGACCCGCTCGATCTCGATGGCGCGGGCCAGCAGCTCCGCGCAATACTCCTGAAGCGTGGGAACACCGGATCTCTCGGCCTGCTCTTCCGCCTGATCGAGCACCGTGCCCTTCAGGTAGAGGATGATCCGCTGCGGCTCATCGCCGGCACCCGGGAGCTTGTGTTCTCCCGATCGGAACACGGGAGGGAGCCGTCGCCATCGCGAGTAGGGATCACGCTTGGCCACTCGCCGGCATCCCCCTTGAACCGTTCGCCCCATCTCAGGTTCCCGCATGAGCCGCCTGTTCCCGGTACCTTCCTCATCATACCGGAGCTTGGTAGGCCGGTGAATGAGGAAGACCTGAGGAGGATCAGAGGCGCGGGAGCTTGCCGTCGGGCCGGATCGCGCGGGCTGTCTGCGGCACGAGGTCCATCGGGTGGCCGCCAGCCCTGAGCACCTCGCGGGCCGCCGCCCGCTCGGGCGAGAAGTCAAACGGGAACGCCGCCAGTTGATGGACGAGCCGGAAGGCCTGGACGCGGCGGAACGGCCTGCCGCCCCGCTCGATGGTGAAATCCGCGAGGGGAACAAGGTCCTCGAACCACCGCCGGTAGAATGTCACCGGGATGAGCTCGTCGTTGATCATGAGCAGGATCCCGTCGTGTCCCACCCACTGCGCGGGCTTGCTCCAGAACGCGAAACCGCGCGGGTCGTCGATGTTGTAGCAGAGGACCGGACGCTTGAGGCGAATGGCGTGCGCCACCTGGGCGCTCTGGTACCAGGTCCGCGTGAAGAGGAAGGTGCCGGGGTCGTCCAGCACCCCGAGCTTCTCGAGCCGGTCCGCGACCTGCTCCCAGCCGTAGAGGTCGCCGGTCGGGTCGGTGCGGGCGTCGAACAGCCCCCATCGCAGGCTGCCACCGCGCTGAAAGCAGCCCGTGTGATGCTCGAGGACGGTGAGTCCCAGCATCGCCACGGGGAAGAGCGCGGCCATCGCGAGCCCTCGCCGCGTGGGCCCAGGCCAGCGGTCCAGGTGCTTGCCCCAGGCATCTCCCAGCAACGGAAAGAGCGAGACCAGGCCGATGAGCCCCCAGTGCGGCAGGACCGGGCGTAAACAGGCAACCGTCGTGAAGATCAAGACGGGCACGACCGCCAGGCAAAGCCCGAGCCGCTCGTGGGTGCTCTCGAGGAGCCTCCACCTCCGCACTCCCCGGATCAGGAGCAGCACAAGAGGGACCCAGATCCAGGGGAAGAAATAACCCGCTTGCGCCAGCAAGCACCGTGGCCAGGTAATCGGGCCTGGGAACGAGCCCTCCCACGGCCCGCCCTCCCTGGAACAGGAACGAAACCCAGCCGTTGCTCGCATTCCAGAGGATCACCGGGCTGAAGACCAAGAGGCCCAGGCCAATCGCCAGGTATGGGCCGGGACGGGCCAGCCAGTGCCGGAGCGGCTGGTGCAGGATGAGAAGCAGCACCGTGCCCGCGGGAAGGAAGATCGCATGGTACTTGCTGAGCATCGCACCGCCCCAGGCGACACCCACCCAAACCCAGGGCCAGGTCCGCCCTGGACGCTCGAGGGCAATGCTCAGCCGATCGATCGTCAGCAGCCAGAAGAAGAGCAAGGGACCGTCCGGCAGGGCGAACGTCGATGCCGCCAGCCCGTAGTATCCCGTCAGGTTGAGCGCCAGGGCGGCAAGGAATCCTGCCCGGGGGCCATACCACCGGCCGGCAATCCGCCACATCAGCCAGGTGGATGCGGCAAACAGGACGATGAACCCGGACCGCAGCGCCACCGGCGAGAAGGTCGCGCCGGTGACCGCCAGGCCGACCATTTCGACCCAGGCAAGCATCGGCGGATGGTCGTAATAGCTCAGGTCGGGATGGATCGCATAGAGGAAGTGATAGGCCTCGTCGTTGCCCAGCCCCAGCGAGCTGGCGGCGATCCACCTCATCAGGGCCGAGACCACGATCAGGAGGGCGAGGGCACGTCTGGGTGTCATGGAGCGTCCTTGCTCGGGCAATTCCGGCAATCATGGGCCGGAGGAGTCAAGTCACACTCTTAACCCAGATCAACGGCGGAGGCGAGGTCAATCCGGTCGCGGATTCCTCGCTCGTCGTCCAGCCTGAACCCTCTGCTCCGTCTCCAGAAAACGACTTCGATCAGAGCCGTTCTCGTGCCTTAGCATCCTTTCTGAAAAGGACTTGTGGCCACTCCTTGTGCCGAGCATCAACCCCGTTCTACCGCTCGCGTGGAATTTCTCGTGACCTGGCAGCTTGCCGGTGAGTGTGCTGGCGTTCCAAAATAACCCTCGACCTGATAAGGAAAAAGGTACGACGACCCGATGGGGAGCTAGAGAACGCGGGAGTGCAAACATTTGTAGGAAGGGGCTCTGTCCCCCGACCCAGGGCTTTGCTCTGGCTCGGCTCATTGAAAAGGTTACGGATGAGCGCCGGACGGAGCCGGCTCCTGTAACGTTCTCGCAAAGCACTCTCCCTCTCGCTCCAGGGCGTCTTGCCGGCGGAATGTGAAGACCTGACACGAAAGCGCCTCGGCAACCATGGCACAAGCCGCCCTCGATCCCGAATCTTCAACTCGGTCCGACCCTGGAGCGGACAATGGCCCGCTGAGCCGCCAGACCGACAAGTCTGATCTGCGGGTCAGGCGGATGTTCGCGTCGATCGCGGGTCGGTACGACCTTCTGAACCACCTCCTCAGCTTGAACATCGATCGCTCATGGCGGCGGTTCACCACCCGGACTGTTCCGCCTCAGCCCGGCGTTCCAGTGCTCGACTGCTGCACCGGAACGGCCGACCTGGCTATCGAGTATGACCGCGCCGCCAAGGGGCGGGTGGCCGTGGTGGGAACCGACTTCTGCCGCGAGATGCTGCTCCACGGTCACGCCAAGGTCCGGAAGCTGGGCGCGGAGGGCCGCGTGACACTGATCGAGGGGGACACTCAGCGGCTGCCCGTGCCCAGCGACACCTTCGGCGTAGTGAGCGTCGCCTTCGGCCTGCGTAACGTCCGCGATACCGTGCGCGGCATCGATGAGATGATCCGCGCGGCCCGGCCCGGGGGAACGGTGGCGATCCTCGAGTTTTCACGTCCCCGGGGGCGGTTCCTGGGGCGGCTCTATCTCGCGTTCTTCCGACACGTCCTGCCGCGCGTCGGCCAGGCCATCGCCCCCAACGACGATCAGGCGTATCACTACCTTCCCCGCACCGTCCTCGAGTTCCCGGACGGTCAAGACCTGCTGGAACTGCTTGGCCAGCGGGGCCTGGTCGAGCTGCGGATGTATCCCCTCACGCTGGGCATCGCAACCCTCTACGTCGGTACGAAGCCGACGACGAGCGAGGGGAGCCTACCTCCCTCCGGGGAGGTGACACGATGAGCCACCCGGAAGTAGTTGGGGAGCCAGGTGGCGCTGCGTCCGAGCTGGTCGTGGCCATGACCGGCGCGAGCGGGGCGCCCTATGCCATCCGGCTGCTCCAGGTGCTCTGCCGTCAGGGCCGGACCGTTCACTTCACCCTCAGCCCGAGTGCAGCCCAGGTCCTTCGCGAGGAGACCGGCCTGGCTGTGGCGGTGAATCGTTTCGGCCCCGGGATCTTCGGCGACCTCGCACCGGGTCGCCTGATCCCTCATCACCACCAGGATTTCACGGCGGGGATCGCCAGCGGATCTTTTCTCACCGGGGGTATGGTCGTCATCCCGTGCAGCATGAGCACTCTCGGAGCGATCGCGCACGGAGTGACCACCAACCTGATCACCCGTGCCGCCGACGTCCACCTCAAGGAACGCCGCAAGCTGATTCTCGTCCCGCGCGAGACCCCGCTGAGCCTGATTCACCTTGAGAACATGGTGCAGGTCACTCGCGCCGGAGCGATCGTCTTGCCCGCGATGCCGGGATGGTATCACCAGCCCCGCGGGCTCGACGACCTGATCGACTTCATCGTCGCGCGGATCTGCGACCAGCTTGGCGTCCCCAATCGCATGATTCGCCGCTGGGGCGGCGAGGAGGCCCCACCTCCAGCCAACGGCGCAGCAATCGCCGGCCTGACCTCCGCGGCGCGGGATTCGATGGCCGGCGGCGAGGGCGTCGTCGTCACGTCCGAGGAGGCACGAGCTGCCTTCTTCACCAAACCGAGCGACGAACCATGAACCTGGCGATCGCACGCGACTATCTCGACCTGGTCAAGTTTCACCACACGCTCTTCGCGCTGCCTTTCGCCCTGCTCGGTGCGGCCCTGGCGGCCAGGACTCCGGACGGCTGGCGAGGCCGGATCCAGGACTGGGTGGGTATCCTCCTTTGCATGGCAGCCGCCCGCTCGGCGGCGATGGCTTTCAACCGGCTGGTGGACCGCGAATACGACGCCTTGAATCCCCGGACGGCGGGACGGCATCTGCCGGCCGGCAAGCTCTCGGTGCGGTCGGTTGCCCTGTTCACGGCGGCCTGTGCGCTGGGCTTCATCGCCTCGACCCTGCTCTTTCTGCCCAATCGCTGGCCCCTCTTGCTCTCGGTTCCCGTCCTCGTCTGGCTGCTCGGCTACTCGTACTCCAAGCGGTTCACCAGCCTGGCCCACTTCTGGCTGGGTGCCTCGCTCAGCCTGGCTCCGGTCGCGGCCTGGATCGCGCTGCGGGCGTCCATCGACTGGCCCCCGGTCTTCCTGGCGCTGGCTGTGCTCTGCTGGGTCGCAGGGTTCGATATCATCTATGCCTGCCAGGACGTCGCCTTTGATCGGCAAGCGGGCCTCAACAGTGTCCCCAATCGCCTGGGCGTCCCCATGGCCCTCCGTCTGGCGGCTCTCTGTCATGCACTCATGATCGTGGCGCTGATCGGGCTGGGTTTCGCCTATCCAATGGGACGCATCTTCTTCTCGGGAGTCGCCGCAGTGGCGGGCTTGCTCCTCTACGAGCACGCCCTGGTTCGCCCCGACGACCTGAGCCGGGTGAACCTGGCGTTCTTCCACGTCAACGTCTTGATCAGCATGGGATTACTGATCATCGGCATGGCGGACCTGATGTTCTGACACACCGAGAACACAAATCGAAGTGGCTATGTGTCCACCGCTGGTTGATGAGACCTTCAGTTTCGACTAAAATTTCGGAAACGCGATCCAGGTTGAACCGTACAAGACGCTCGACGGGTTCGATCGAGAGATGAAAGGGAAGAGCATGCCGACCGAGGCGATTCGACTGGAGGCGATCCGGGAGAAGGTGGAAGCCGGGCAGCGGCTGAGTCTCGAGGACGGACTCGCCCTCGAGGACTCCAACGACCTCTTCGCCCTCGGCGCGATGGCCAACCTGGTGCGCGAGCGGTACAACGGCAATTTCGGCTACTACAATGTCAACACGCACATCAATCCGACGAATGTGTGCGTTTACACTTGCGACTTTTGTGCCTTCCGGGCCGATCTGGACGAGCCCAAGGCCTATGTGATGGACCGCGACCAGGTGATCGACCGGGCGCGGCAGGCCAGCGAGCGGGGCGCGACCGAGCTGCACATCGTGGGCGGCCTCCATCACAAGCTGCCGTTCTCGTACTACGTGGATGTCGTGAGGTGGATCAAGGAGACAGCGCCGGAGATCCACGTGAAAGCCTACACGGCGGTCGAGATCGAGTTCTTTGCGAAGATCTCCCGCCTCTCCCGCGAGCAGGTTCTCAGACAGTTGATCGACGCCGGCCTGGGGAGCCTTCCCGGCGGCGGGGCCGAGATCTTCCATCCCGAGGTTCGCGAGCAGATCTGCGGGGCCAAGGCCTCGACGGAGGCCTGGCTCGACGTTCACCGCACCGCCCACCGGCTGGGACTGCACTCGAACGCGACCATGCTTTACGGCCATATCGACCGGCCGATCCACCGGATCGACCACCTGATCCGCCTCCGCGAGCTCCAGGACGAGACGGGGGGCTTCCAGACCTTCATTCCGCTGGCCTTCCATCCCGACAATTCGGAGATGGCCCACATCCCCAAGCCGTCGGGCGTGATGGACCTGAAGACCATGGCCATCAGCCGGTTGATGCTCGACAACTTCCCGCACATCAAGGCCTACTGGGTGATGCTCGGCCTCAAGACGGCCCAGGTGTCCCTCTCGTTCGGTGCCGATGATCTGGACGGGACCGTCGTTCACGAGAAGATCTACCACGACGCGGGTGCCGAGACCCCTCAGGAAGCGACCGTCGCCGAGATCCGCCGCCTGATCACCGAGGCCGGACGCATTCCCGTCGAACGTGATACGTTGTATCATCAAGTGGTCCGTGACGGAGAGCGGTGGATGACCGGCCAACAGATCAGCGTTCCGGCCCTGGCAGGAACAGCCAGGATCTGAGCATGGCGGATCGTCCCAGCGGGACAAGGGGGGTAGCCCATGGCGGTCGGATCGACGAAGCCCGCGGTCAAGCCCTGGCCGCGACCGGAGGATCTGCCCGGCCACCTGGATCTCCCGGAAGAGAACGGCGAATTCGTGCAGAACTTCCGTGAGCTGCCCCAATGCATCCTGCTGAGCCAGAGCATCTGGCCCATCCTTGAGACGATCCATCCCGACCGTCATTTCGCCCTCGGCCATGATTGCGGGATCTACTGGACCTTGACCGACCCACCCGAGCGTGGCGCTGTTTGCCCGGATTGGTTCTACGTAGCCGGAGTTCCTCCCGATCTGGACGGCCACTACCGTCGGTCCTACGTCCTCTGGAAAGAGCTCATCGCTCCGGCCGTGATCCTCGAGTTCGCATCGGACGACGGGTCCAAGGAGCGCGACGAGACGCCCCGAGAAGGCAAGTTCTGGATCTACGAGCACGCCGTGCACGGCGGCTACTACGGCATTTTCGTGGTCGAAACCGGTGAACTCGAGGTCCACCGTCTTGAAGGGACGAAGTATCGCCGGCTCGCTCCGAATGCTCAGGGGCGTTACCTGATCGAGCCACTCGGTGTCGAGCTGGGCGTCTGGCAGGGAATGTTCTTCAATCAAGACGCTCCCTGGCTGCGGTGGTATGACAGGAACGGCAATCTTGCTCCCCATCGGCGAGGAACTGGCCATCCAGGAACACCGTCGCGCCGAGGAGGCGATCCGCCGGGCCGCGGAGGAAACCCAACGCGCCGAGCAGGAACGTCAACGCGCTGAGCAGGAACGTCAGCGCGCTGAGCGGCTCGCCGCGCGGCTCCGCGAACTGGGCAGGATCCCGGGGAGTTCTGATTCGCACCGAGACTGCCGCCGTTCCTCCGAGGAATCACTGCGGGCTCGGGAAAACCCTCTGGCGATTCAGGATCAGGAATTCGCGTACGCGGTGATCTTCGCTCAGGCCGATCGCTTGCGAATAGGCGTTGTACGCAGCCTGGGCATCGCCCAGCCGCCTCAGGAGGTGGGCGCGGACGGCCCAGTACGGCTGGTAGCTCAGGATGAATCGGGAGTCGATCGCGTGAAGCGCCGCGAGCCCCACATCGAGGTTGCGGGCGTTTGCCAGGACTGCGGCGCGGCTCACCATGGCACCCAGGGTGGGCGACAGTCGGACAAGCTCGTCGTGGATCAGCGCGACGGCCCCCCAGTCCGTTTGCCCTGTGAACGCCCGCTCCGCATGGACCGACTGGATCGCGGCTTCGAGCTGGAACCGTCCGATCGAGCCCATCGCGGCGACCGCGGCGAGCTCTTTCTCGGCGCCCGCCATCATCGGCCGGGACTAGAGGGCCATGTCCTGCTCGTCAAGCGGAACGTAGTGTCCCTCCGGCGATCGTCGCGCCGCACGCCGGGCCTCGCAATGCAGGAAGAGGGCCAGCAGCTTGAGCCAGGCCGTGACGCCGGGGATCGACCCCGGCCGCATCTTCCCAGCCTGTGCCGTAGGCGCCATAGACCGCCTCGAGCACCGGGCCGAGCCGGGCTGAAAGCTCCTCAGCAGCCGGAACGTCAAAGGGGATCCGCGCATCACGGATCTTGGCCTTGGCCCGTACAAGCCTCGTGGTCCTTTCCGGTACGGGCATCGAAGGCTTCGGGTGACTCGTAGATCAAGAGCATGTACTGCATGAGGGAATCCTTGTTTGAGAGTGAAAGAGCGGCACGGATCACTTCCGCGCCCACCTCTTCGACGTGTGGCGGACCGGCGTTTCGACAGCCGATCGGAAAAAAAGGGAGCGGCTCGGTTCTCCGAAACCAGGAGACTTCTGGCTATTGCCCGCCAGTCGTCAAGGACTCCGTAGGTTACTAGATCATCATTTCGAGAGGCACGCTCCTCTTGACCTTTTCGGGTATTCATCCTAGGATCCGCCCCGTCGGCGAGGGCTCCGGATCGCTTTGCGTTTCTTCGTCATCCGGCGGCCCGGCTCAGGGAGGAGCGACGGCGATGAGAGACCACAACAAGGCATTCTGCCGCCTTGTAGCCGAGACCTTCGATTGTCCGGCCCCGGTATATGAGTTCGGCTCGTTTCAGGTCGAGGGGCAGGAAGGCTACGCCAACCTGCGGGGAATGTTCCCCGGCAAGTCCTACATCGGCTTCGACATGCGAGAAGGTCCGGGCGTGGACCGGGTGGAAGACGTTTCCGCGATCAGCTTGCCCGACGCCTCGGCGGGAACGGTCCTCTGCATCGAGACCTTCGAGCACGTCTTCGAGGTGAGGCGGGCGTTCGACGAGGTCTTTCGGATCCTGAAGCCCTCCGGGGTGTTCGTGATCACCACGCCCCTGAATTTCCGGATTCACGGCTATCCCGACGACTACTGGCGGCTGACCCCGAATTGCCTGCGCCGGCTCATGTCTCCTTACGCCGCACGGGTGGCCGGATATCAGGGACATCGCTCGTTTCCCCACTCGGTCATGGCCGTGGGCATCAAGGCACTTGCGCCGGCGGACGCTGCCCTCCGGGCCGGGAAGCTCGTTGCGGCCTATCGCGACTGGCTCCGTCAGGCTGAGTCGAGCCTGCCGGTCGGCGTCAAGGTTCGCCGCGCCCTGAGGCAGCTCTATCGCTCCAAGGGCGAGCGCGTTCAGATCGCCGAGTACTACTCGGCCGATTTCACGATTGACGTGGATTCTCGGCTGGCCCAGGCAGGCTGAGTGCGGAGGGGAAGCCGCCCAGGGAAGAACCGTAGGGGTGCGCGGTGGGATCGGAGAGAGGCAAGCTCATGGGGAAATCGATCGATCGTCTCGTGGTCCTGGGGCTGGACGGGGCCACGTGGACCGTCCTGGATCCGATGCGGCGGCGGGGTATGATGCCGAACCTCGACGCCCTGCTCAAGAACGCAGCGCATGGCACTCTGACCTCGATCATTCCCCCGGTGACGACGGCTGCCTGGACGACGATGATGACGGGCTGCAACCCGCCGCGGCACGGCGTGTTCGACCACCGCTACTACGATGCGGCCGCCGGGCGGATGAAGGTGAACCACTCGGGCCGGATCCGCGTTCCCACCGTCTGGCAGCAGCTCTCCGACGCCGGCCGGAGCGTGGTCTCTTTGAACCTGCCCGGGCTCTTCCCACCCCCGAGCCTTCGGGGCCTGGTCGTCTCCGGGATGGACGCGCCTCACCTGGAGGGCGCCCTGCAAGCCTGTCCCGAGTTCGGGGCCCGGCTGAAGGCCAAGGTTCCGGCGTACTCGCTCCGCTATTTCTGGAAGCACGTGCCGGGTTCACTCGAGGAGCTGAGGGAGAACGCCCGGTTGACCATCGAGAGCTTTCGCGGTCGGGCCGAGGGGGGACTGCTGGCCGATCGCCATGTCCCCGACTGGTCCGTGCTCATGGTGCAGTTCCAGAACCTCGATCCCTTCCAGCATCGTGTCTGGCGCTATCTGAACGTCGATGAAACAGGCATCGACGAGCCCGAGTGGAACGCCGCGGCAGGCGAGGTGATGCGGGGCCTGGACGCGGCCATCGGCCTGCTTTGCGAGCTGGCCGACCGCCGGGGCGCGGCAGTTCTGGCCGTCAGCGACCACGGTTTCGGCCCTTGCCTGGGACGGGTGGACGTCAATCGCATCCTCGTCGATGCGGGGGTGGCCCACCTGCCGAACTGGATCGGCAGCGTCCGCCGGCGAGCGAGCCAGGCACGCGACCGACTGCGGGTCTGGCACGCCAAGCGAAGCGATCCGGGCGCCCGGTCGGCCTCGTTTGATCAGTCGATCTCGTCGCAGTTCCCCTTCGAGTGGAAGCGGACCCTGGCGTTTGCCCCGCACCAGGACACCGCCGCGATGGTCTACGTCAACTCGGCGGCACGCCAGGGACTCACCCGCCACGCCGCCCCTCTGTTCACGCCCCGCCAGATCGACGAGGCCTGCGACGCCGCGGCCCAGGCGCTTGGTGAAGCCCGCCATCCCGAGACCGGGCGGCCCCTCTTCCCCCAGATCATCCCGACCGCCACCGCCTATCAGCTCGACCCCGCACGGGAAGGCTATCCCGACCTGATCGCCTTGCCCGACGAGCCTTACTGGGTGCGCACCCGGCTGACCGGAAACGGCTCCTGGGTCACGCCTGATCCCAACCTGCCCGGCACTCACCGCCCCGAAGGCATCGTGGCCCTCTCCGGGGCGGGACTCACGCCCGGCCGCACGCTCAAGGCCCGGCTGATCGACGCGGCACCCACGATCCTGAGCCTGCTTGGTCTTCCCATCCCTGCTCACATCGAGGGCCGGCCCATCACCGAGCCAGGCCCGTCCACCGACCCCCTGAACCTCGCCACGACAACCCGCCGAGATGCCCCGGAGGTGCTTCTCGAAGGCCCTCACCGCCGGCCGTTTGAGTACACCGCCGAAGAGCAGGCGATTCTCGAACAGCGACTGGCAGACCTGGGCTACCTGGAATGAGCCTCGCTGGCACAGCTTTCCCGCAGGCTCCGTAACCATCCTCGGCCCGCGCCCGAAGACTCCCCACACCTGTCCTGGACTCGCATCGACTGATGCCCTGCTCCTTGACATCCTCGCCGCTTGCCCACATGCTCCAAGGCGGGCGAGTGTGATCTCTCCAGTGGCCTGTGCGGAGACGAGAACCCTTGGAAACCCCAGGAAACTGGAAGCGCACCATCGCGATCGGCGACATTCACGGATGCTCACTGGCACTGCGGGCGATTCTTGCCGCGATCTGCCCCGGGCCGGACGACCTCGTCGTGACGCTCGGCGATTACGTGGACCGCGGGCCCGACAGTCGGGGGGTGCTGGAGAGCCTGATCGAGCTTCAGCACCGTTGCCGGCTGGTTCCCCTTCTCGGTAACCACGACGACATGTTCGTGCAGGCATGTCGTGGTTTCCATCCGACCGCCTTTCTCGCCATGGGCGGCAAGACCACCCTGGCTTCCTATGGATCCGCGGACCTCCAAGACTTCAGCAGGGTCCCTGAAGACCATCTGAAGTTCCTTGATACGTGTGCGGATTATCACGAGACCGAGACTCACATCTTCGTTCATGCGAGCTACTTGCCCCAGGTGCCGATGGATGAGCAGCCCACCCTGGCACTCCGCTGGGAGTCGCTCCGGGATGACATTCCCGAGCCCCATTGCTCGGGCAAGACAGTGGTCGCCGGCCACACCTCGCAGAGAAGCGGGCAGATCCTCGACCTCGGCTACCTCAAGTGCATCGACACCTGCTGCTATGGCGGCGGCTGGCTGACGGCGCTGGAGGTTCACACCGGCGAGGTCTGGCAGGCCAACCGGGATGGAGAACCCCGCGATCGGAGGCCGGTCCCGAGGCGGGAATGAGCCCCGCTTCAACCTCGTGATTCCGAATGGCGAGCCGATCCACGCGAACTCTCTTCTAGCGTTGGACTCGTCCTCCCAGTGTCCGTCCGGCCAACACCATCCTTGACAGTTCGGGCGGCCCTCGTTGATAGGCGTAATCAGCTAAGCGCCGCCTGATAGCCCGTTACCAAGGCACCGGCGGTCGACCTCGACCGGGAGGGTTCCGCCATCGGGCGGGTCAGCTCGGCTAGCCCGGTCATCGTTCACCATCGCGGCTGTCGCGTGCATTGCTTGCCATCGGTCTGGCAGCAACTCCTCGATCCGGTGGGCGGGATGAGTGCTGACACGACCCCCAGCACGCTGGTCAGATGGGCCAGCCGGTCGACATTCAGGTCCTTGCATGTGGTGCACAGACTCATTCAAGATCGCCGCTGTTTTGCCACCCGCCATGGTGCCAGCGAGCAGCCAATTCTTCCGGCCGATCGCCACCGGGTTCAGCGACCGCTCGCTGGCCCCGTTGTCAATATCGAGGAAGCCCGCTTCCCATCGACTCGGGCAACCGACCGCCGCCAGGCTCTGAGGCAGTCTCTCCCGGGACGATTCCAGGAGGCCCCGGAGCCGGTTCGAGCGGACTGGTCCGAAACGTCTCCTCACCCGCCTATCACGAATCCTCACGCGGGCCGGCCAATCCCCAGGATTGGCGGAGCCGATCGGTCGCATTCAGGATCGCCAGGGTTTCGTCCATGGGCATCGTCGGGCTCTCCAGCAGACCGTCTCCGAGGCAACGCACGACCTCGGCGGCTTCGTACTCGTAGCCGTGGCCATGCCCATGATGAGCGTAGGTCGTGATGTCGCGACGAATCGACTCGAGAACAGGGCGTCCAATCGTCTCGAAGGCACGCCTGAGAAACCGGTTTCGCTTGATCCGGGATTTCCAGTTCGTGGCCGATGAACTCGCGATCGGCAGCGGGCCGGAAGGCTCGACGAACCTGGTCCATGAGACCTTGCGGGGGGCGTAGAACGGGTCATGGATCCGGATTTGACCATGAGTTCCGACGATGACGGCCTCGTTTCTGAGACGACTGCGCAGCGATGCGGTGAGCACGGACAACGCACCATTTTGATGGGTCAACAGGAGAGACTCTTGCTCATCGACGGCCGTCGGTCCCACGGAGGCGCGGCCGGTGACCTCGGCGGGGGAACCGAGCAAGAAGTAAGCTAGCGAAAGCAGGTAGACCCCACGATCGAGCAGCGCTCCGCCACCGCGCCGCGGATCGAAGAACCTGTTCTCGGGATCGAACGAAGTAGGGTAGCCGAAGTCGGCCGAGAGGAGGCGGATCTGGCCGAGTTCTCCGGACTGAACCATGTTGCGGACACGGAGCAACAGCGGGTGGAATCGCATCCACATCGCCTCCATGCAGAATCGCCGCGAACTTCGTGCCAGGTCGATCACGTCGCGTGCCTCGTCGGCACTGACCGCAAACGGTTTCTCACAAAGCACGGCCCGTCCCGCGGACAGGCAGGCGAGAGCATGGTCTCGGTGGCGATCGTTGGGGCTAGCGATATAGACGACGTCCACCTCATCATCACCGGCCAGATCGTCCACGGTTGCGTGGGCGCGACGGGCGTGGAACTGGCTGGCAAAGGTCCGGGACCGGTCGGGATGCCGGGAGACGACCGACGTCAACACCGCTCCCGGAACCAGACGAAGGTCCTCGGCGAACGCTCGGGCGATCACCCCGGTTCCGACGATTCCCCAGCGGACAACAGGCGTGGCATCATGGGTCTGCAAGGGCAACGATCCGCATCCGGGCTTCGTGTGATCAAGCCAATGGTTCGATCGGGTCAAACGTGGTCGTCATCGTGTAGGAAGCGCCGGTGTCACGCGCCTGATCGATGGCGATGACCAGTTCGTTGGTGTGGAGACTGTATCGCCCCGAGAGTCGCGAGGGACGATTCTCCTGGATCGAGGCCGTCAGCTCGGCCACACCGCGAGCGAAGTCCATCTGTTGAGAACCCCGATACCGGTAACGTCTCCGGCTTCCCCCCACCAGGGGATAATGGGTCTTCCAGGGGGACATGAAGGTTCTGCGGCGGATCGTGATCGGACGCTGGATCCGCACCGGGGATCGATAGTACCAGCAATCGCGCGTGCTGAGGATCCCCTCATCGCCGATGATCCGCAGCGTGTGATCGTGGGGCGCGATGATGCTGCAGGTCAACCGGGCCACCACGCCGGAGGCAAAGGAGATACATGCGACCGAGAAGTCCGGTGCCATCGAGTCCAGAGGCTCGTCGGTCTGCTTGTCGGGCACCAGGCTGGCCGAGAAGGCGGTGACCTTCAGTGCCGGGCCGAAGAAGGCGGGAAACCAGGTCAGATAATAGCCTGCATGCTCGAACGTGCAGCCCACCTCGAACTCGTCCTTCGCCGGCCAGGGTGTTCCCGATGCGCTCTTCCATTTGCGGTAGGCCATCCGGAAGACCATGCCGTCGTCCATCTCGGCATACACCAGGCGAACCGTGCCGACCTGACGCTCGCGAAGTGCCTTCCAGAGCGTCTGGGCGGTTTCGCCGAGCAGGCTGCAAGGCGCGGAAGAAAGCCGGAGATCGCGGGATTCGGCGAGTTCGACCAGCGACCCGGCCTCGGGAAGCGTCATGGCCAGCGGCTTTTCACTGTAGACGTGTTTACCTGCCTTCAGGCAGGCTTTGCTGACCTCGTAGTGACTTCGGGGGTTGGTCAGGTTGAGGACCAGTTGAACGCGGTCGTCGCTGAGCAACTCATCGAGTGAACCGATCTGCGGGACACCATGAAAATCGGCGAATCGGGTTGCCCGATCCGCATCTCGGTCGGTGACTCCGATCAGCTTGAGCTGGGGGTAAGCCGCCAGCGTGATCAGATAGTAATCGGCGACGAAGCCACACCCGACGATGGCGAGATTCATGAGCTTACCTGTGACAGCGGGCGTAGGCAACTCGCCAGAGTCCCCTCCGACGGAGGAAGTTGAGCGCGGCTTGTCGTTCCGGCAGGACTCGGGGCTGGGTTCTTGCGGTCAATAGGCGCCCCGGCCGATCAGCACCACGATCACTGTGCGCAGAAGGATCTGAAGATCCCGACCCAGAGTCCAGTTCTCCACGTACTCTCGATCCACTTCGACCATGAAGGAGTAGTCCGCATCGCTTCGTCCGCCGACCTGCCAGGGCCCGGTCAGGCCGGGCAAGACCATGAGGCGACAGGCAAATCCTCCAGAATCGAGCCGATGGAGTTTGTCGCTATCGCGAAGTTGCAGGGGACGGGGACCAACGAGACTCATCTCTCCCCGGAGCACGTTGATCAACTGCGGAAGTTCGTCCAGACTGGAGCGACGCAGGAACCGTCCCAGAGGGGTCACACGGGGATCGTCGCGAAGCTTGAAAAGCACGCCGCCGGCGGATTCGTTTCGCCTTTCGAGGTCTTTCAGTCGCTGCTCGGCATCCACAACCATGGTTCGAAACTTGAGGACCCAGAAGGGCCGCCCGCGGAGGCCAAGGCGCTTTTGGCGGAACAGTATCGGCCCCGGTGAATCGAATCGGATCAGACACGCGATGGCAAGCATCACCGGTGCAAGCAACAAAAGGCCGATCAACGCCCCCGCCAGGTCCATCGAGCGTTTGAAGAAATAGGGAAGTAAGGGGTAGGCAGGCCAGGTTGTCCCCTGGCTGGCCGCAGAGGCCAGAGAATCATCGAACTGCACCGCAGCATGTTCACCGGATGCGTAACCCAGGGATACCATCGACAATCCGGAACGCGAGTTCATCGGCGCAGGTTCTCGAATGGTTCTCTCGTGATCGGGCGGAAACGGCTGGGACTTGATCCGATTGGGCGCCGAATAGAGTCATCGAGGAGCCAGATCGTGTAATCGTGTTCACTCCGTCTGCGATAATTCTGAGTAAGTTAGCACGGACTCCTTGCACGGTCAATCATTGTTCTCGATCGCGTTGATAAAGGTAACCATCTGGCAATTGGACTTCACAACAGCTTCATCAATGTGCTGTTGAGATCCTGAATGTGTGACGGAGTTCCCCTTTTTCTCCCGCTCATCCCATCTGGGCTTTTGCTCCCAATCGTTCTGAATGCTCCATTTTTGAGTTCACTCAGAATCGTAATTGGCGAAATCGTCGGGCGTACGGAATCGGAGGGTACCTTGTTGTGCGGTTTGACCCAGCACATCGCACCTAATGTCCTCGTTGGGATCAGAAGAGTTAAGCCTGGACCAGCCTAGGACTTCAACCTCCTGGCATTGGCAGTAGGCCTGGATGGAATCGCCGGATCGAGCATGCTCGGCGATTGAGCGCCTGCAGAGGTCTGCCTTGACCGGGATCGCCTGGCTTGGCGGCTTGCTTCGACATGGGGCACCTCCACGGAGTATTTCTTCTGCTCCAGCAGATGCTACCAGGCCCTGCAAGATGGGGTTCGCTAGGAGTCTGTCCGAGTATTGCCTTTTGGAGTTGGGATTCGAATAATCCGCTGGCGAACGGCTTGCAGACCCCGGATTCGGCGAGATTGTGGCATGAGCAAGACCTATCGCGAGTGGTCGCCCGACCAGGCGTATATGTTTCCGCCCTCCCCACGGGACTGGCTGCCTGAAGACGACTTGGTCTACTTCATGATGGAAACCGTTGCCACGCTCGACCTGACCCCCATCTTCGCGTATTACGAGCGTGAATTGCGGGGTCAGCCGCCATTTCACCCGAGGATGATGGTTGCGCTGCTGCTGTACTGCTACGCCACGGGCACGCGTTCGTCGCGAAAAATCATGCGTCGCTGCCACACCGACGTCGCTTGCCGGATCATCGTCGGTGAGGACGTGCCCGACTTCCGTACCATCAGCGACTTTCGCAAAGTCCACCGGGCTCGATTGGAAGCCCTGTTCCTCGAAGTACTCAAGCTGTGTGCCCTGGCCGGGTTGACCCGGGTTGGGACGATTGCCTTGGACGGCACCAAGATCAAGGCTAACGCTTCGCGGCACAAGGCGATGAGCTACAACCGCATGAAGGAGGAGGAGAAACGGCTGGAGGAGGAAATTGCCCGACTCCTGGCCGAGGCCGAAGCGACCGACGCGGCCGAGGATGACGTGCTGGGTCGAGACCGTAGTGGAGACGAACTTCCGGAAGAGTTGAAGCGACGAGCAAGTCGCTTGGCCAAGATCAAGGAGGCGAAGGCCCTGCTCGAAGAACGGGCACGGACCGAAGCGGAAGCGGAGGCAGCCCGACGCGTGGCGGAAGGCAAGGCACCACCGGCCAAACCACCAGGAGAGGCAGTTCCCGAGCCCAAGGACCAGATCAACTTCACCGACCCCGAATCGCGGATCATGAAAGCCTCGAACAAGGGCTGGGATCAAAGCGGCAACGCACAGGCGGTGGCCAACGAGAACCAGATCATATTGGCCGCTGACGTGACCGATCAGGCCAACGACAAGCGCCAGGCGGTGCCGATGGTCGACCAGACTTTGGAGAACCTGAAGGCTGCCGGTGTGGAGCAAGCGATCGGATCTGCGGTGATCGACTCGGGCTACTACAGTGAAGCCAACGCCTCGGCCTTGGAGCAGCGAGACATCGACCCCTACATCGCGACCGAGAGATTGAAACACAACGAGGAGATCCCGCCCGTGCCGCGTGGCCGCATCCCCCAAAGCCTGTCGGCCAAGCAACGGATGGCGAGGAAACTGCGGACCAAGAAAGGCCGGGACGTGTATGCCAAGCGGAAGGGGATCATCGAGCCGATCTTTGGTCAGATAAAACAGGTGCTGGGATTCCGCCAGTTCTCGATGCGTGGCCTGGTGGCGATGCGTGGCGAATGGCGGTTGATGTGCATGGTGCACAACCTTCTGAAGCTGTGGCGGCAAGCTCAGGGCGCGGCGGCAGGCTAATTGACGCCGCCGAACGGCCAAAATCGACCGTCCGCGACCGAAATGGAGTGCTCCGAGGCTACCAGGACCCTGGACGATTGCCGATCGGAAGCACCAAAAGGAAAGAGAGCCTCTGAGCCAAGATATCAAGCCAATTCCGTCAAAGGGTGATAAACAGACAGACTCCTAGACGCTCAGTTCAGATCAAGTCGAGCCTGCGCCTGGGGCTGTGAGCCCGACTGCAGGCGGAGCAGACGCCAGTAATGAGGAAGCGGTGGCCCGAGGGGCGGAAACCGTGGGCCTGGCTCACGGCGTCGCGGATCTTGAGGATCTCCTCGTTGCGGAACTCGACGACCCGATTACAGACTGTGCAGTGCATGTGGTCGTGGTTGGGATAACCGTAATCATGCTCGTAAGCGCTTCGATTGGTCAGCCGCAGCTCCCGCAACAGTCCCGCCTCGACCAGCAGCCGCAACGTCCGATAGACCGTGGCCCGGCTGATCGCGTGCCCGGCGTCATGCACGTCGCGAACCAGCTCATCGGCGTCGAAATGCTTGTGAGTATCAAAGATGTGGCGGACGAGCACGCGTCTGGGCTCGGTCAGCTTCTCGCCCCGGATCTCGAGGAACTCCCGGAACTTCGATTCGGGAGTCTCGGAGACGGACAGGGGCGCCAGTTCATCGGCTGTGCGGGTATCGGCCACCAGAGCGTTCCCCAGACCAGACCCGTCGTATTCCTGGCGGCGGATTGCCAGGATTTCGATCAGCAGGAATGATTCTTCAACATTCTAGCGGTCCTGTCTCAGTGCATCCAGCCCGGGGCGTTCTCACCGTGGTTCTTCATCGGCGGCCATTCGCGCATCCGCAACCCGGATGCTCATCCCCGGCCGACGAAGGGCATCTTGGTGGCCATGATGGTGAGGAAGAGGATATTGGCCTAAAGCGGCAGGCTTGCCATGGAGACCACGGCCTGAGCCACATGGTCGACATCGATCGTTGGCTCAGCCGCAAGCTCTCCGCTGGCCTGGAGAACGCCGTCTTTCATCCGGGCCGTCATCTCGGTGGCCGCGTTGCCGATGTCGATTTGACCACAGGCGATGTCGTACTTCCGGCCGTCGAGGGCTGTGGACTTCGTGAGCCCGGTGATCGCGTGCTTGGTCGCCGTGTAGGGAGCCGAGTTGGGCCGCGGGGAGGTGGCCGAGATCGAACCGCTGTTGATGATCCGGCCCCCTCGAGGGTCCTGGCTCTTTATGAGCCGGAACGCTGCCTGCGTGCAGAGGAACGCGCCGGTCAGGTTCACATCCACGACCTGGCGCCACTGGTCGAATGTGAGGTCCTCCAGGAGAATGGCGGGGGCTCCTGTGCCGGCATTGTTGAACAGCAGGTCCAGCCGGCCGAAGGCTTACTGGGCGGCGTCGAACAGCGCGGACACGGAGGCGGGATCAGTCACATCCGTGGGCACGGCCAGCGCCCTCGTTGCGGCCGGTCCCGCCAGGGCCGCCGTCTGCTCCAGCGGGTCTCGCCGCCGCCCCGCCAGCACCACCGAGTACCCCTCCTCCAACAGGGCCAGCGCGGTGGCCCTTCCAATTCCCGACCCCGCGCCGGTGACCATGGCGATCCTGGAGTGAGTACTCACAACGGCCTGTTCCTTTCGACGGTCGGAGCCCGCCCCGCGAAAGCCTTCAGGATTCCGACATTCTACCGAGGGGGAACCGGGGTCAGAGGAATCACGCTCCCGGCGGAAGCCGGTCCGGCGGCGGGATCAGGGAGCGGCGGTGCGGTCGCTGCACCAGGGACCGGAAGCGAACTGCGGCCCGCAGCCACGGCGGTCGGGCTGGTCGCGGATCCGGGGGATGTCGAGGCCGTCGCAGCAGGCTGGCGGCTCAGCTTCGCCTGGATGTTCTCCAGGGCGGTATGCAGGTAACGGATTCCGTTGTCGCAGCCCTGGGGGTTGCCGGCGTAGGAGAACGAGTGCGCCTGGAGGCGGCCCATCCGCCGCTCGAAGACCACGATGTGGACATACTCGATGAAGTCGTTCGAGGGGGTGCCACAGTGGCCGCGAACACGTGAGAGCTCGCCGTTCTGGATCGCCTCGACCAGCGGCCGTAGGTCGGATGCGGTGAGGTGATGGACCCCTTCCGAGTCGATCACGGTCCCGTCGGCGAACACCTGGAGGATCATCCCGAACTGGCTGCCGTCGTTGGATCGCCCCAGCGCCAGGCGGGTCAGGAGCGGGTCGGCCGTTGTGACCGCACTGCTGACGCGCGGGCGGGGGGTCAGGCGCGGTGAGGCGTCCGAGGTGTTCCCCAGGTCGGGAGTCGAGGGACCCTCACTGGCAATCGGCCCGTTGGCCGGGGTCGGGCTGGGCGCGCGGGGCGAGGACGCTGCAGGGGGAGCGAACGTGCCCCCCGATCCAATGTCGCCATCCAGGGAACTCGTGGATGGGTTGCTCGCGCTGGTGCTGTTGCTGTTGGACCGGCCGGAATTGCTCGGGGAGGCCGGGAATGAGGGTGAGGTTGAGCTTGAGGACGACGAGGAACTTCCGCCGAGCCGGAAGAGCCGGCCGAAGAAGCCGTTATCGTCGGCCCGGGCGGGTCCCGGGTCGAGCGCAAGCACCAGCAGTCCTGGCGCCATGAGAGCGCCTGCCGTCTTCCAAAATCCGCCGCACATTGCCGACCTCCTTGCCGGTTCGCCTGGACTTGATCCGGTTTGCCACGGGGGGCAGGAGATTTCCGGCCCCGCGGTCTCTCCTGACCGGGATCAGAACGACACGACGCGGTAAACCTCCTCGACCGTGGTCGTGCCATCTAGAATCTTATCGACCGCACTCTGCTTCAACGTTCGCATTCCCAGGTCAACCGCTACCCGGCGGAGGACATCCTTGGGAATCTGCTGGAAGATCAAATCGCGCAACTCCTCACCCACCAGCATGATCTCGAAGATACCCGTGCGGCCCATGTACCCGGTCTGGAAGCAGGCGGGGCAGCCCAGGCCACGGTGGAGCTTGAGGTCGCGATGGTCGTCGGGATCGAGCTCGAGACCGAGCAGGATCTTCTCATCGGCCGCGTAGGTCACTCGGCAATAGGGGCAAATCTTGCGGATCAGGCGCTGGGAGACGATGGCCAGAAGACTGCTGGAGAGCTGGTATCCCGGGATCCCGAAGTTGTAGAGATTGCTGATGGTGCTGGGGGAATCGGAGCCGTGCAGCGTGCTGAAGACGAGGACCCCGGTGAGCGCGGCGCGGATGCCGATGCGGGCCGTCTCCTCGTCGCGGATCTCGCCGATCATGATCACGTCGGGGTCCTGGCGGAGCATGGACCGCAGGCCCTCGCTGAAGCCCATGTCGCCCTGGGTGTTGACCTGGGTCTGGTTGACGCCGGGGATCCGGTGCTCGATGGGATCCTCGATGGTCATCACGTTCTTGAGGGGCGAGTTGATCCGCTCCAGGCAGTTGTAGAGCGTCGAGGTCTTGCCCGCGCCGACCGGTCCGGCCACGAGCACCGCGCCGTAGGGCTGAGCGATCAGGCGGTCGATGACCTCAGCCTGCTCGTGGTTCATGCCCAGATGGGCGAAGCCAACGATGGCGGTGAGGACCTCGCGGATCCGACCGCTCCGCAGGTGCGGCTGCTGGGAAAGCAGAGGAGTTAGGGGGCAGCGGGTTCACGTCCGTGAGGTCCTCGGATTGAGTCGCGCCCGGCCCACCGAGCCCGGACGAGCTGACGCCCTGGCATCGAGGGTGTCAACTTGTGGCTTTTGTGGAGTTTACGGAGATGATGCGAAGGATTTCCTCCGAACCTTGCGTATTGTTGCGCATGCGAAGGGCATTGCCAAGAAGGTCCCGGGGAGGGATCGCCATTTCGGGGATCGGGGGAAGATGGGCCAGAAAGCGGTGGCAAGCGCGGTCGTCCGGCCTGTCGTCGCAGGCCCAGTGCTCGTGCAGGAGCTCAACCCCCGGCGGCCCGGTTGCTCAGGCGGCAGGAAAAACGCAACGAGCCGACGCCAGGGCAACCATCAAGGCTGCCCGGGCGCCGGCCCTGTCATTGTCTCTCTTGTTTTCTCGAGGCGGCGGCCAACTAGCGGCCCATCAATTCGTCCATCATCCGGTCGAGGGCCAGCTCAAGCTTTTCCGGTGTCTCGTAGGACCCGGAGGCGATCTGTCGGCGGATCTCCTCCACCTTCTCGTGGCGGATCTCCGGCAGACGGCTGATCCCGTCGAGCATCTGTCCCAGGGGAGAGATCTCGACGTGATCGCGCGGGCGCCCGCGTGCACGGTCTGACCGGCATCCACACTGAACGCGGCCAGTCGCGGGTAAATGGGTTGAGGGCCTTGTGTTCCCCCTGCACCGAAAATTTCCATTGGGCCTCCCAAAGTGGTGCTTTGACCGATGGCTCCACCCTCGGCAGTACCGGGTGTTGCTCGATTGAAGATTCTCGGAGCCTGCCTGAGAGAGTGAACCGGCTGACGACAGTCGGATCTCCTAACTCCGGTCTCCGTCCACGCCACGACGCCCGGTCTTGGGCGTTCTTGTTCCAATTATCGGCGGTGGCCGGGCGGGAATTGAAAGAAAATCGCGGCAAGCCCCTCGGCCCCGGGGCGGGACCGTGACCTATCGCCTGCGCCGACCTGTATCGATGGGCCGCTTCAATCCTTCGGCCAGAAGTGCCGAGGTCTGGCCGAGCCGCTCGGTGAGCGCCAGGGCCTTCTGCTGGAGCTGGAGGACTTCTTGCTGCTGCTCGGGCGTCTTGACCTGAGCCTGCACGCTCTCGAGTGTTTTGATGGCGTCATTCAGTTCCTGGGCCCCCTTGCTGAACACCTGTGCGGTATCGTAGACGGCCTGGACCCGCAGATCGTCGTTCGATGGCTTGTAGAACGGGCTCAGGACGAACGGGTTGGTGTAGATCTTCTGAACCAGCTTGTTGCCCCAGTCGGTCGCGTCTCGAACATTGGTCACCGACCGGTCGATCTCGGCGCGGTTCCTGCGCGAGCATCTGAACCCCCTGGCCGGCAATGAGATCGGCCTGGTAGAGCACGCGATCGGCGCGGGCCCGGGTCATGTCCGCCCCCTCGAGCAGCTTCTCCACCTTGACGCGGTTCTTGACCACCGACGTCGTTGAGCGAGGCCGTCAGGCCGCGAACCGAGGTCAGGCTCGAGTGCACGTTCTCTCGGTTCTCGCCAAGAATCAGCTCAGCCTGTCGGGAGATGACCTCGAGCCTCGCCAGAGTGGCCTCGATCTTGGGGGCGCTGGCACCGATGCGGCGGGAGAGATCCTCGACGTGTCCCACAGTGGATTCCACCGCGGGCCGGATGGCGTCGCTCATCTCCTTGAGGTTGCCCGAAGTCTCCTGGAACGTCGTCAGCATCTGGCGGAGCCTGGGGCCGATCGTATCGACCGTCTGCCGGACCTCGGCGATGGTGTGGCTCAGGTGGTTTCGCTCGGCCGGGCCGAGGCCCACCTGCTCGATGATCGGGTCGAAGAACGAGCTCTCGACCCCCCGGATCCGCTGCCCGGCCACGAGCGTAACGGCCGACTGCCCCGTCGCCACGATGCTCACATGGCTCATGCCGGTCAGCCCCGGGCTGATGCTGATCTTCACGTCCTGCGGCAGCTTCTCGAGCAGCTGCGAGGGCAGCGAGATGCGAACCCGGGCGCACAGCGAGCCCTCGACCTTGACCAGGTCGAGATCGACCACGTTTCCGGCATCCAGGCCGGCCACCCGGACCGGGCTGCCCACCCGGATGCCTTGGCCGTCGCGGAAGATCACGTCGATGGTCTTCTGAGGGGCGAGGAATCCGGGGCCATCGCTGGCCACCATCATCAGCCCCAGCAGGGCGGCGATGGCCGCGATCACGACCAGTCCGACCGAAACGTCCCGAATCGACGTCCGAGCATTCATGTTCAGGTTCCCTTCCCGGATTGGTTTCGCTCGCGGGCTTACCCCTGATCACGGAGTCGGCGGCTGGAGCAGCGAGGGCCCGTAAACCGGTACCGCGTGGTAGACCAGGATGAACCAGGTCATGTTGAGCACGAGCATCGCCATCATCGACAGGCAGGTGGCGCGGACGATGGCCCCGGCAAGATCCGTCTCAGGGGCGACTCGGTTCGGGCGAGGCCTCCCCTACCCTCTGACCAACGAGGAACGCTCGCCCGCGCGAAGTCCCTCGTGGCAAGAGATGGCTGCCCCCAGCAGACCGAAAAGAAGGCCCTTCACGATCAGTCCGATCGCGTCCCGGAACCAGATCATCCGGTAGAACATGAGGAAGAACATGTTCGACGACAGCCCCATCATGGTGCCGGCGGCACGCCAGCCGATGAAGGTGCCCACCACGAATCCCCAGAGCGAGAGCATCACGATGGCCACCGCTGCTGCCGCCAGCCGCGGGGCTGCCCGCCGGCCGGCGTGCCGACGTGGCAAGGCATCGCTCCCGGCCTCGCCGAGCTGTCGGAAGTCGGCCGGGTCGCGCTGGAGCGGCCCGGGACCGCGGGCCGGATCGCTCCGGTCGCCGAGCCGTATCGGGATCATCCGGTAGGCGATCAAGCCCGCGAGCGCCATCCCCGTAGCGAGCGAGGCGACGTTGCGGAGCAGGCCCACACCCACCACGGCCCCCGTGCCGTCCACGAAGGTGCTCCCGAAATAGGCCTGCATCGACAGCGAAGAGCCAATTCCCACGTGGACCAGCCCGACCAGGGGCATCCCCATCAGCAGAAGCCAGCCGAGCTCGCTCTTCATCACCGCCCAGAAGCCCGGAAGGTCCTCGTCGCGCCGGAGGCTCACTAGGGAGGTCGCAGCCGAAAGCAGCAGGATGGCCACTCCACCGAGATAGGCCAGAGAACCGATCACGATCCCGCCCACCCAGCCTGCGGGAGCCAGCCAGATCGGCGGGCTCGGAGCGGCTGAGCCAGCGCTCGCGCTGGAAGTCATGGCCATGGCCTGAGTTCTCCCTGTTTCACCGTCCCTGGGGGCCTTGCGGCGACGGTCTGGGCAAGCTCTTCCTGGCCTGCGACGGCGCGGGACCGGTGGCGACCGGCCGACCCGTCAACCACGCATGCCAGGCATTCCCCGCGCTGGCTCGCTCCTCGGGACTGGCCCAGGGAACGTAGCCGAAATCCCGCCCGGTCCGGCGTTTCAATTCCTCATGAGCGGCCATCCGGACGACGACGTCGGAGTCATCCAGCCGCGAGATCAGCGCCGGAAGGACCACGGAGTCCGGCTGCCCGTAACCCAGACTCATGGCACGCGCCCGGACCAGAGGAGCCGGATGGGTGATCTTGCGGAAGTTGCGCGGGCCGAGCCTACATCCTGCACAGGAGGCCAGAATGACCGGCACGGCAAAGGCTGCAACCAAGCGCCCCATCCTCACACTGCTCTTCCATGAACAGCAGACCGGCGAACTGCATCCGGGCCCAGCGGTCGTGCGTACGCCCGGACGCTTCTCGTCCCGACTGGCGGCGGACTTTAGACAAAACCGGCACAACCGACAACCTCAATCCGCTCGGCACGAGCCGCCGAACCGGACCCGAGGGCACGCCCACTCGAATCACATGATCCCCCGCCGTTCCACTCTTCACCCCGGCTGCTCCTCCACGAAATTGGGTTCGATCGTTCCGTCGCCGACGGCCACAAACAGCGCTTAACATATTTGCTGACAGAGAGTTCAGTTCTCCGAGATTTGGCTTCCTTCGTCGCATATTGAGAAAGCGGTCTGAACCACAAAGAGCCCGATGGACACTAAGGAAGGGCCTTTCCGAGCCACCCATCATGGAGCCATGCTCGGTGGATCACAACGCGCCGGGCTCTCTTCGTGGTCCAGTCCCCGCGCGGCCGAACCCGAGTGGCGATTCCAACAACCGAATTGCAAAAGACCCACCGGGGCGAGCAATGCCCTACTATTAGATTGCGCCTGTTTTGGCGGTTTCCGTGGCTCCCGCACGGATTTTCCACATCCCGCCGTCGCTACAACCGGACCTGGCCGTGAACCGCCGGCCGCTGCATTCCCGTGAGACTCAATGTCTCCAGCAGAGCCCCAGCTCTCGGTGTCTTGAGGTTCGTCGGACCGGAATGGCACTGGGGGGATGGAGGCTGGCCGAATTCTTCATCCCCTGTCCTTGTATGTTCGATTCCAGCCGGTAGGCGATACTGGCATCCGTGTCGTGAAGAGAACTGTGTCTGTCCTGAGGCTTTGTTTGTCAAGGAACGGTTCCTGACACGAATGCCATTAAGCTAAGCGTAAGCCCACAACTTCTTTGTACTTGCGATCAATTCCGTTGGGGCCTATCGTGTTTAGTATAGATATTTTCACGAGATTGCAATAGCGAAAATTCCCCAAATTCTAGCCACATGGAGCAAACTACATATCACTACGATGTCCGAATTGTCGGGCGCACGAAAAACGCAAGCCATGTACTGGAAACGACTTACACCTTCCCTTAATGCCATTCAAAACATACATCTTTTCGGATTGCAGCCCATCGAAAAAAAGCCCGCTATGTCCCCCTGGGACGCTGTCATGTCCCCTCTTGGCATGTTCCCCATCGAAAGCGCTGCCATGTCCCCCTGGTATGTTCCCCATCGAACGCGCCTATGTCCCCCTGGTATGTTCCCGGCGTCTCCCGCGATTCTCCCGGGGCTGTCGCCGCTGCAACGCCGCCTGCGCCGCGGCCCGGGGCGGTGTGGGTCAAAGGAAGGATGAGCCGCTGCCCGATAACGCGGCGAAGGCCAAACTACGCGGCCAGGCCATCGAATGGTTGAAGGCCGAGTTCGCCGCCTGGTTCAAGCTCCTCGAATCCGGCCCGCCCCAGCGCCAGGCCGGGAATCCTCAAGACCCTGGATCACTGGAAGCAGGAACCGACCTGGCAGGCGTCCGGGACGCAGACCGGTCCCGCCGGATTTGCGTATGGTGTCCCCGGAACTATGGGGAGCCGAATTGCGGCAGTGGTCAAGAATCGCAGTCGGCTTAATGGATTCCAGGTTCGGCGAAAAAATCGACAGCAAATTCGTCCCGTAAGGGCCGGGGATGCCCCGACAGTCTGTTTGCCACTGGATTGGGCAGTAAACTCTGGTTGGCTAAAACAGATAATCTCACAACGTCGCTTACGGGGTTGAACCCTTGCACCAGTGAGCTATCGAGCCCGCTAGGTGCCAGCCCCGAAGGGCTCTCAGACTCTCCAGCTGCAGAGCTCCGAGCCTTGAGAGCGTCCAACGTGCCGGCCTCGACCCCTGGGGTGGGAAGACACTCCACCTTCGCCAGGTCTGTGCTTCTCTTGGAGGGTCAAGCTCCCTATCAGGCGGATGAACGCGTCGTGGTTCATGCCCGCCAACCAGCTCGCCACTGGGCTATTGGGCTGGTTGAGGTTAAAGTACGCCAACCAGCTCGCCACTGGGCTACTGAGCTGGGGCTCCGGTGTCGTCGTGCTCGGCGGGGTGGTCGACTGGACGCCGAAGAGTCCCCCCAGTGCAACCAGTGTGACGATGCCGAGAGCGTCGAAGCACGAGCTTCTGTCGACTGGGTGAGGAACTCCAGAACATGAGTCTGGACGCTGGTTGGGAACCCGGCAGCACGAACAGGCCGGTCCTCTGTAGGGGGCTCAAGCTCGCCCACAGGCTTTGCCTCTGTTGGAGGCTCAAGCTCTTCACCCAGCTCACCACTGGGCTATTGGTCACGTGATCTGCATCTGCGATGCCGCCACGGGGTGATCGCCGCGGTAGCGGGATGGCTGGGATGAAGCGTCTGCGTGCCGGTGGAGGGCGATGCGGCCGCCTGGGCGACCTCCGCGATAAGGGCATGGCCGGAACGAAGCCTCGCAAGAAGCGCTCCGCCGTTAAGCAGAGTTCGGCTCTCGAGCGACTCGACTGACTCGACCGACAGCGTTCGGGCCCGACGGGCGCAGGACGGGGGGACATGGAGGCGGGTGCTGAGGATCATGTGGTGTGACATCGCTGACCTCCTCGTGGAGTCGTTGAGGGTCATACGGAAAAAAAGCCCCGTCTATGCAATGATTTGCACAGCGGGGCCGCCATAAGCCCTTCCCATCGACCCACCATGAGCCGATGGTTCAGTCACACTTGCAATTGTCTATAGACTAAGAACGGACTTTCAAAGGAATTTCAGGATTATTTTGATTTCAAAATCTTTGTATTCTGTGAAAAGAAAATTGGCCCATGTTCGGGGGTTGGTGAACGCCTCTCTGAAGGAGACCGATTGCATGCGGTCCGCCAGGTGTGATGAGCACGGAAAAATAAGCCGTTCCCGCTCTCGAACAACCTACTTTGCCCAGGTTGTCCACACCGTACTCCGAACATGAGCCGGGAGAGTTTGGATCCTTCAAGCACCCGTGGAACGCGCGGCTTCCATCCTGGAACAATCCCGGATTGAGAAATTCCAGCTCACCGATGGCCTGCTGGTCCCCTTGGTGCACAACTCGCACCGTCTTCACGCGGTCGCTCGACGACGACGCCCATAAGGCCCTGCGCAGGTCGAGCCGAAAGGCGCGATCCGGATCGGGTCGTTCCGAACGAGGAGGGGGTCGCCGCGACCTGCTTCGGCGCGGGCTGACCGGACTCCGAGCACAAGCCGAGGCTCGCCATCGTCCCCTGATCCGATGAGGGACGTTTTCATCGGGCGTGGGACGCACGCCGGTCTTCCGGCCCGGCCGGAAGACGGCGTGCGTCCCACGCCCGATGAACTTGGATCAGGTCGGGAAGGTGAACACCTTCAGCGCGGCGATGTTGTCATCGACGGCGGCAAGGATGCCATTGGAGATAGCCAGCCCGAAGGCGCCGCCGTTCGCGGGATCGACCGAAAACCGGGAGACGAACCCGCCCTTTGGGGTGTACTCGACGAGTTCGCTTGGCTGGCCCGGGTCAACGTTGACGGCGTCGCTGTTAGCGGTCACCAAGTTCCCGTTCGGCGCCAGGGTCAGGCCGATCGGGCCGTGCAAGTTGGTCGTGTCGTGGACGAGCAGTTTGCCTCTCCCTTGGTTGCGCGACGAATGCCCGGCGTTGTGGATGGCGTAGATCGAGTTGTCGTACTGAGAGGCGACGTAGAGGATTTGGCGCCTGGGATCGTACGCGACGCCGCCCGGCCCGACCACCAGCGCGGCCTGGTTGAGGCTATGGGTGAAACCGGACCCGACCTGGACCGCCCGCGTGACCTTGATCGGGTTCGTGGTGGAATGCGTGATGGTTATGTTGAACCGCGAGATCGTCCCGCTCTGAACGTTCGAGACGAAGACCGTGGCGGTCCTACCCCGGTCGATCGCGATCGTCATGTCCCACGGGCCGTTGAGCAGTTTCGGGTCCGAGAAGGTCTGGACCAGATTCCCGTTCCGGTCGAGCACAAGGATCGAGCCCTCCGGATGCGGGTTCGCGGGGGTTCCGACGGCGTTCGGCGGCAAGAGCGGCACGTTGCCGACGAGCACGAACCCCCTCTTCAAGACTGCGAGCGCCGTCTCCAGGCCGGGGCTGGACCCCTGGGTTGAGAAGAGGGATTTCGTGCCGTCCGGCGCGACCTTGACGACGGTCGTGCCGGTCCCCTGCAGGTTGGTGTTGTCGTTGAAGTTGGAAACGAGGATGTCGCCCGGATTGAGCAGGCCACCGGACGGGAACCTGCTCGGGACGAACGCGACGCCGTACGGGTTCAAGTCGCCGTTCGCCGGGACGGTCGAGACCGGCGAGAACGGAAGCGGGGTAAGATTCTGGAGGATCGAGGAGGGGGCGGGATGGGACCGGCTCAAAGTGTGGGTCTGGGCGGCCGCGTGGTGAGCGGGTGGCTTGTTTATTGCCGCCGCGTTGAGCAGCTCGCGCGACTCCAGGGCTTCGCAAACCGGTCGAGTCGTCCTTCGTTGCGATCGTCGATTCGCCATAATGCCTTTCTCCAGTTCGACCAGTTCGAAGGGACCGACATCCAAATCGGTCCCAAGCGATTGGATAATACAGGTACCATAGTGATTCAGTATAAACTACAAAATCTGAGATGTAAAAGTGGAAGGGCGAAAAAGGAGAGACATACCATGGAATTGGTCACTTAGAATTGATTGAGTGTGATGGGTTGGGTTGGCTAGGTTATATAGAAAGGATCGACGTGTGATCAGGAGGGGCGTTGGTTGGTCAGATCGGGCCGCTCGAGAATGTCGCGGGCCAGGGCGCCATGGACGACGACCTCCTCGCCCAGGGCGGCGGGGACGACGTCGAACGTCCCACGGAAGAGGGGGGAAGCAGACCAAAAAGGGGAGTTCCTGACACCTTTTCTGACCTAACACCTTTTCTGACTCCCCGTTCGGAATTGGAGGATAGCGGGAAGTTATCTCTGGCCCGCTTCTTACTGGGTGTCCTTCCTGCGCGAGGGAAGCGGCAGGCCCATTGCGTTCATGAGCAATTGCAGATCTTCCCACGCGTCCTTCTTGGCGGCCGGGTTGCGCAGAAGATACGAGGGATGATAGGTCACGAGCGTGGGAATCCCCTGGTAGCGATACCACTTTCCACGGAGCCGCCCCATGCTGAGCGTGGTGCCCAGCAGGCCCTGGACCGCGGTCCGCCCCAGCAGGCAAAGGAACTCGGGACGGACGATCTGGATCTGGCGCTCGAGATATGGCAGGCAGTTGGCGGTCTCCTCGAGCGAGGGCTCGCGGTTCTCCGGTGGACGGCACTTTAGGATGTTGGCGATGTACACGTCCTGACGCTTCAGTCCCATCCCCTTGGTGATCATGTCGGTGAGCAACTGTCCTGCGCGGCCGACGAAGGGCCGGCCGATCCGGTCCTCGTCGGCCCCGGGAGCCTCGCCCACGAACATAAGCCGGGCCGAGGGGCTGCCGTCGGCGAAGACGGTCTGGGTCCGGGTCTCGGCCAGGAGGGTGCATTTCCGGCACGCGGCCACCTCGTCCGCCAGGGCCTGCAAGACCGCCAGCCGCTCCTCGACAGGCACGGGCGCCGACTCGAAGCTGGGCTCGTCGAACAGTGAGCCTCCCGGGTGAATCGGGGCGGGAGCCGGCCTGCTGACCGGAGCCGGCGTGGCCGGCCGAACAGGCTCCGCGGGGGCGGGCCGAGGGGCAGGCGCTGGAGGGGACGTCGGGACGGGGTCAGGGACGGCCGCGGGCCGCGGGCGAGGCGGGGCGTCGGCGTCTCCGCCCACGCCCTCGGCGAAGGCCTGCACATCGGGTATCACCGGCACGGGCAGCTCCGCTCGCGGAAGATCGCGCAGACCGGCGCGTTCCAGCGACTCGAGCCGCTGGCGAAGCTCGCGAATCAGGCGATCTGCGGCCAGGTCGGCGTCGTCAAAATCCGATTCGCTGCCTTGCACGGGTGAACCTCGCCGCGAGAATGGCACGCCGCCGCGCGGGATCGAATCAAGGTTGAGGGACCTGGCGCACGGCCTTGGGATGGGGGTTGAAGGAGGCCTTGATCCACCGCCGCCAGGCAGTTTCATCGTACCCGAAATCCTCGCCCGTCAGCTTGTTCAGGGCTCCGAGGACCTCGACGTTCTCATAGCTGAAGGTCAAGACCCGGGGCACCGGTCCGCGGTTGGGCGCGCTGCCCACGCCGGCCACGCCTCCCCCCGTGAGCTGCGACGGACTGTAATAGGAGACGGCGACCGCCCCGAAAGCCATGGCGCCGGGTGCCATCGCCGGCGGGGTCATGTAGGCCAGGGAGCTCCGGTTCATGCCCATCAGCGCGGGACCAGGACCAAGACTCCCGGCGGGGTTCGCACCCTCGGCGTTGGGAGAGACCATGACCATCCGCTCCTCGGTCGTCACCAGCACGCCGGCGAGTTGAGGCACCGCCGTGACGGCACCCAGGTTACCCAGCGTCCAGGCCGCCCGGTTCACGACCCTGACGTTCTCCGACCGTAGCGCCTTGACCAGTTGGGGGACAATCCCCGGGTCGTCGCGCTCCTTCAGCCGATCGAGGATCGACCCGCGCACGTCATCCTCGGGCTCGGCCAGAATCATGTTCACCAGGGCTCGACTCGATTCCTTGCCGTCGATTCCTCCGAGCACGTGGGCAAGCAGCCTGCGCATCGGGGTCTCGTCCTGGCCCAGCACCTTCACGAGCGGAAGCACGGCCTCGGGCTCCTTGATCTGCATCAGCTCGGCCTCGGCCTCCCGCCCGCGATCCGGCGATCCGGCGACGATTGCTTGCCTGAGCATCTTGATCCTTCGCACCCCGGCCGATTGTGCGACGCTGGCCTGTGCAGACTCCTCGCGCTTCGCCTTCTCCTCCTCGGTGATCCACTGTCCCCGGAACTTGACCAGTCCCTGAAGCTGGCGAAGCTCGTCGGGCGAGAGCCACTGGCTGCCGTGCTGAACATGACCGAGCTTCTTGTGGGCCGGCTCGAAGCCGCGATCGCGAGCGAGGGCAGCCTCGAAGTGGACCTTCGCCAGGTCGGCCAGCTGGTTCTGCTCGCACCAGACTCCCAGCGCAAACTCGCTTTCCGCGGTCGGAGCGAGGCTCTGTTTCCTGGCCAGATACGTGTCCAGCGGACCCGGCTTGGGAATCACCTGGAGGATCTGCTTCTTCTGGAAGGTGAACGGATTTCTCCCCTTCATGAGCAAGACTTGAACCGTGTCCGGCATTCTGGGGTCGGCGATGACCTTCCCCTGGATCTCTCCCCCCCCTCGCAAGAGGATGTCGTCGGACCTTGCCTGGGCGTGGCACACCAGGATGACGGCCATGCCGGCGATCCAGCCCGGTCGCGTTCGATCCCTGACGTTGAGTCGCCACATGCTGGCCTGGCCTTTCTTCCGGGGGAACCATCCTACCCGAACTCGCCCCTTGCATTGTATTCTACGAAGTGCGGTCGTGCGTCGACAATCACGGTTCGGGAGCCGCTTGAATGAGTGACTCTGTCTCGGAGCATCGCCAGGCATCGCCCCGTTCGCTGGGGCTGGCCGTGATGACCGTTTCCGACACGCGAACGCTCGCGTCGGACGCCTCCGGAGACCTGATCATCGCACTGGCAGAGACCGAGGGCCACCGGATTCTGGAGCGGGTGATCGTGCCCGACGAGCCCGACCGGATGAGACCGATCCTCCTGGGCTGGAGCCAGCATGGCCAAGTCGACGCCATCCTCGTGACGGGAGGAACCGGCATCAGCCCCAGAGACCAGACCTTCGAGACGGTCTCGGCGCTGTTGACACGGCCACTGCCCGGTTACGGCGAGCTCTTCCGGATGCTCAGCTTCGCGGAGATCGGGCCCGCCTGCATGCTCAGCCGGGCGATCGGCGGGCTGATCGGCCAGGTGGCCATCCTGGTGATGCCCGGCTCACGGGCGGCTGTCGAGCTGGCCATGACGAGGATCATCCTCCCCGAGCTTCCCCACATCGTTCGCGAGGCGAGGAAGGCCTGAGCTTCGGCGAATTTCACTCGCGTTCCGGCGATTGCTGCCTCGACCAGGCGTAGAGGGCGACGGCTGCGGACGCCGCGGCATTGAGCGATTCGACCGATGGGGCAATCGCGATCCGTCGCCGCGGTCCCTGCCGCAGGCGATCGGGAAGACCGGGCCCCTCCACGCCGACGACCAGGCCGAAGCGGGGGGGAAAGGGTGCGTCGCTCAGCTCGGGTCCCGACGTATCTAGTGCGATGATCGGTGTGCTACGCGACGCCAGATCCTGAATCGACGATCCCTGGTACAGAGGCACCTGGAACAGTGCGGACCCCGCGGCCCGGCTGCTTCGGGGATGAAACGGATGGGCGGCCTCCTTGAGCAGGACCACGCGAGCAACGCCGAAGGCCGCGGCCGAGCGAATCACCGCGCCCACGTTCTCGGGATCCTGAAACGGGATGAACAGCGTGCAGCCATCGGGCCAGGGCTCGTCGTCAGACCAGACCGGCAGCGGCAAGACGCTCGTCAGGAGCAGGGGGGCGTTCGTCCCCGCGATGTCGAGCGTCTGGAAGAGCGGGGTGCCCAGGCGATACCAGACCAGCGACTCGCTCGGGGGGGCAGGTCCGCTCGCGGTGGTGATCCAGGCCAGGGCCCGGCCGGGGAACCGCCTCAGCACTTCAGTGACGATCCGCCCCCCGGCGATCAGCGCCTGGGCGTGCTTGCGGACGCCGCGTCCGCTCAGAAGGTCGCGAAAGAGCCTGAAACTCGGGTTCGACTCGCTGGAGACCTCGCGCACGCTCCCCTCGAAGCTCGGGACCGGCTGCGAGCGACGCGGCCGCAGCGGGGCATCGGTTTCCAGCCGCTCGTAGACCAGCAGCCGCCGGCGGTGGGGCGTACCGGGGATGGCATAGGCATGATCGTCTGTAAGCCTGAAGATCGTCGCCTGACCCAAGGCGGCCTCGGCGATCTCGGAATCGCACTCCGGGCCTTTCATGAAAAGCATCCGCCCGCCGGGTGCCAGGCATGCGGCCACCCCCTCGAGCGTCTCGGCGATCTCCCCCACGGCACGGCTGATGATCCCCTGGACTTGCCCGGGATAGTCCGGTCCCAGCTTGTGGGCATAGATCTCGACGTCTTCCAGCCTGAGCCGGGTACAGACATCGGCCAGAAACTCGGCGCGGGCGCCCCGCGGCTCGGCCAGGATCATCCGGGTTTCCGGGCTCGCGATCTTCAGGGGGATTCCCGGCAGCCCGGGGCCCGACCCCATGTCGATGAGCGGCGAGGGCAGCTCCACGAACTTCAGCACCAGCAGGCTGTCCACATAATGCTTGAGAACCATGTTCTCGAAGTTGTGGATTCTCGTCAGGTTCAGCCTGGCATTGGCTGCCCGAAGCAACTGGTGGTAGCTCCATAGCTGGTCAAGCTGCGAGTCATCAAGCGAGATCCCGCAGGTCTTGAGGATCGCTCCGAGTGCGTTTCTTCCGGGTCTCAAGAGAGGGCCCTCGGGATCATGATCGGGTGGTCCAGGGCGCGGCGAGCACCGGAATCGAGACGGCCCTCGGACAGCCCCGCCGCTCAGGGCTGGCGCAGGCTCCCTCCTTCCTCGGACCTTGCGACCGCGACATGCTAGAATACAACTTTCCAGGCATCGGGGTGACGAAGGGCTTCGCTACCGGACTCATCATCTCGTTCCGATCGTTGACTCAGCCGCGATGAATCGAGCCGCTCCCCATGGACAACCCGCCGCTTCCGGGAAATCCCGAAATCGAAATCGAACGGAGCAAGACGTCGGCCGGTCAGCGAGGCCGGTCAGCGGCCCCCCTCTGGCTCTGGGCACTTCTGGTGGGTGGATTCACCTTCATCTTCTGGGAATTCCGGCCGGAATGGTCACCGGCGGTCGATTACCAGCCCTGGTTTCTTGACCAGGTGGAACGCGACAACATCCGGTCGCTGGTGATCCGGGATACCGAGATCCGAGGCGAGCTGCGCCAGGCCCAGCCCTACCGGCCTGGTTCCTCCAGGAGCGATGTGAATGTTGGCAGGTTCGTCACCTACTTTCCCTCGGACCAGTCGATCGAGCCAGTGATCAGGGCTCTCCGCGAAAGGAGCCGATCGAGCCAGCCGGTCCTGATCGAGACGAGGCCGCCGAGTTCGGACGTGGGATTGATCCGGCTCATCCTGCTGTTCCAGACGATGTTGATCCTGGCCCTCATCTTTCTGGTCTGGTCGCTCCCCGCGCGCGTCCGGCGATGAGGGCTCGGGATCATGTCGGCGTTCTCGCGCGCCCAGGACGATCGGCGAGGCCGGAACCGGAGTGTCCAGGTCGGTTCCGAGACATCTGGCACGCATGCATCAACTTGCCTGTGCTGTGGGGGGCTGGTTCATCGGTTACCCCCTGAACTTTTGACCGATCTTAGCTACAATTCAACTGCGGATGTCGTCGGGCGACGAAGGACTTCCGCGCTGACACGGGGCATTTCGTTGAGACCTATTTCTGGCCGCTCGGGAATTAAGTGAGATTGTATGGAGAATCGACCGCCGCAACAGAACCCGCCGCGTCGGCCCTCAACCACTGGACGAAAGAGCAACGGTTCCGGGGGGTCACCAACGCCCCCATGGCTCTGGCTGCTTCTGATCGGGGGGTTCGCGATCATCTTCTGGCAGTTCATGCCGAAGCCTGAGACCGCGGTGGACTACAATCCCTGGTTCCTGGACCAGGTCGAGAGCGACAACATCAAGAAGATCTCGATCCAGGCCAACGAGGTTCGAGGGGAGCTGCGCCAGGACAAGCCCTACCAGAGCGGCGTGTCTCCCACCAGCGTGCAGGTGCACCGGTTCATCACCTACTTCCCTTCGGAGCAGGCGATCGAGCCCATAGTCCAGAAGCTGCGGAACAACAACAAGACCAACGATCCGGTGCACATCGAGACCAACCCGGCCAACACGGCCAACGGTCTGGTCTGGCTCATGCTCTTGCTGCCCACGTTCTTGATACTCGGACTTGTCTACCTGATGATGCGAAGGGCTCGCGACCAGTTTGACGGGGGAATCCTCGGCAGTTTTGTCAAGAGCCCGGCCAAGCGGCACGACAAGTCGAAGCAGCGGACCACGTTCGAGGAAGTTGCAGGCCTCGAGAACGCCAAGGGCGAGCTCCAGGAGATCGTCGAGTTCCTCAAGAACCCCGAGAAGTTCCAGCGGCTCGGAGGCCGCATCCCCAAGGGCGTGCTGCTGGTCGGTCCTCCCGGCACGGGAAAAACGCTTCTGGGACGGGCGGTGGCAGGAGAGGCCGGCGTGCCCTTCTACTCGATCTCCGGCTCCGAGTTCATCCAGATGTTCGTGGGTGTGGGAGCCAGCCGCGTTCGCGACATGTTCAAGACCGCCAAGGAGAACAGTCCCTGCATCCTGTTCATCGACGAGATCGACGCCGTGGGCCGGATCCGGGGTGCCGGGCTTGGCGGCGGCCATGACGAGCGGGAGCAAACGCTCAACCAGATCCTCACCGAGATGGACGGGTTCTCTCCCTCCGAGAGCGTGATCGTGCTGGCCGCGACCAATCGACCCGACGTCCTCGACCCTGCCCTGCTCCGCCCCGGGCGGTTCGACCGTCACGTCACGGTCGATCTGCCCACCAAGAAAGGCCGGCTCGAGATCCTCAAGGTGCACACGCGGAACGTCCCCCTGGCGCCGGATGTCGACCTCGATCGGATCGCGCGGAGCACGGTGGGGATGAGCGGTGCCGACCTTGCCAACCTGGTGAATGAAGCGGCGCTGCTGGCGACCCGGGAGGACAAGCAGGCCGTGGACGCCGCCGACCTGGACGCGGCCCTCGACAAGGTCATCCTCGGAGCCAAGCGGGAAGAGGTCATCACTGAAAAAGACAAGCGCGCCACGGCTTACCACGAGGTGGGACATGCGCTCGTCGGCTGGCTCACCCCCCGCTCCGACCCGGTCCACAAGGTGACCATCATCCCCCGCGGCCGTGCCCTCGGCGTCACCCAGTTCATGCCCGAGGAGGACCGCGTCAGCCACAATGAAAGCCAGATCAAGGCCAAGCTCTACACCCTCATGGGTGGTCGTGCCGCCGAACGCCTGATCTACGACGACCTCAGCACCGGAGCCGCCCTGGATCTCGAGCAGGCCACGCGCCTCGTCCGCAAGATGGTGACCCAGTGGGGAATGAGCGAGCGAGTTGGTCCCGTGTCGTTCCGGACCATGGCCGAGCACCCGTTCCTCGGCCGCGAGATGTCCGAGCCCCGAGACCACTCGGAGCACATGCAGCAGATCATCGACGAAGAGGTGGCGCGGATTCTCCGCGAGGCCGATGAGCATGCCTACCGGCTGCTCGAGGAGCATCGCGACGAGCTGGAGCGATTGACCGAGTCGCTGATCGAGCGCGAGGTCCTGACCGAGTCCGAAATCGCCGAGCTGATCGGTAAGCGAACACTTGGAAACGGCGAGCCTGCCGTTCCCCGGTCCCACGATGCTCCGGTGGTCGCCTCGGCCGACAAGCCCCTGCGACCTTGACCCGGCCTCGCGCTTCGTCTCTTGCTCCCTGATCGCTGGAAGGTCCGCGTCGGACCACGGGAATCCATCGTCGTGCCCATCGCTACCACGCTCACCGAATCGGCATCCCGACGCCACCGGCCGCCGGTCGTTTGCGCGGGGATGGTTGTCGTCGATCACGTGGCCCCTCCCATTCCGCGGCTGCCCCGCGCGGGAGAACTCGTGGCGGTCGAAAAGCTGGTCCTCAACATCGGCGGCGGGGCCGCCAACACCGCAGTCGACCTGACCCGGCTGGGGGTCGGCGTCTCCATCTGCGCCCGCGTGGGACAGGATATCTTCGGCCGCTTCGCCACGGAGACCCTGGTGGCGCACGGGGTCGACGTGGCGGCCTTGCAGGTCGACCCCGACCACGCCACCAGCCAGACCCTGATCGTCAACGTTCGAGGCGAGGATCGCCGGTTCATCCACTCCCTCGGCGCCAACGCCGATTTTGTCCCCGGCGACCTCGACCAGGTCCTCGATCCGGCGCCCGGGTGCTGCACATCGGTTACTTTCTCATCCTTCCCGAACTCGATGCGGACGGCCTGGCCGAATCGCCTCGCGCGTGCTCGCAAGGCCGGCACCCTCACGCTCCTCGACGTGGCCACCCCCGGTCCGGGCCATTACCTCGAGCCTCTCCGGACGGTCTTGCCGCACACCGATGTCTTTGTGCCGAACACGGACGAGGCCGCGCTCATCCTGGGAGAAGATGACCCGGTTCGCCAGGCGTTGACCTTCCGCGACATGGGCGCTGGCCGCGTCGTCATCACCCGGGGAGAGCATGGCCTGATCTCCGTCTCGGACGAGCAGCGGCTCAAGATCTCTGCCTTCCCGGTCGACTTCGTGGATGGCTCCGGCGGCGGCGATGCGTTCAACGCGGGGTATATCGTCGGCCTTCTCGAAGGCCGGCCCGAACTCGAGTGCCTTAAGCTTGCAAGCGCAGTGGGGGCAAGCTGCGTTCGCGCCGTTGGCACGACCGCCGGCGTGTTCACTCGCGCCGAGACCGACGAGTTCCTCCGCGGGCACGAGCCCAGTGTCGAGATTCTCGGGTGACAAACAGGTCCCTCACAGGGCCGTCGTCGTCAGATGTCCAGGATCAGTTCCGCCGTCCAGGCGCCCTGTTCATGCATGACCTGGATGCCGTGACGGGTTGCCGCCTTGACCTCATGGTCGATGATATGTCGCGCAGGGTCGATCGGTTCGCCGTGAACGACAGCGCTGAGCCGGCGCCCGCCTGGATCGACGCTCACATCAAACCGGCTGAAAAAGCGGTGACCGGTCTCCGACTGGAAGATCAGCTCATTCAGCCAGTCAATGAGCAGGGTCTCGACGGAATCCGCAGTCAGGGCGATCTCCACCTGGTCAATCGGTTCGACCTGATCGCGATTGGCCAGTATGATGCCGAACAGCCCTTCCCCGGCCGTGCGGAACAGGTCCGGGAGGTCCGAGGCGTGGATCCTCAGTCCGAGATCGGCCGTATGATCGAACGTCTGCCATTGTCCCATTGGTGATCCTTATCGGGCTGTAACCTCGCGTGCCCGATCGGACACGAGCCTTGGAAAAACGCCAGGATTCGTCTTTCCGGAGAATGCCGCTCGGTCTAGAACAAGAGCGCGAGATGCCAGGCGTCGAGCCGGGTCGATGATGGAATCGCTTTGAAATCCCCTGTGTTTTGGCGATGTCCGCCAGGTCCTTTCCAGTCAAGGAGCATCCTCCATGGTGGAAGCCGGCAAGCCTGCCCCCGAGATCTCTCTGCCCGATCAGAACGGCAAGATCGTCAAACTCTCCAAGCTCAAGGGTTCGCCCGTCGTCCTGTACTTCTACCCCAAGGACGACACCTCAGGTTGCACCAAGGAGGCCTGCGCCTTCCGGGACGCGATCGCGGACTACGAGAAGCTGGGAGCAAAGATCGTGGGGGTCAGTCCGGACGGGGCTGAGTCACACGCCAGGTTCGTCAAGAAGCATGGGCTGCCGTTCACACTCCTGGCAGACACCGACAAGACAGCTTGCGAGGCCTATGGTGTCTGGAAAGAGAAGAGCATGTACGGCAAGAAGTACATGGGGGTCGAGCGTACCACATTCGTCATCGACGCCAGGGGGATCGTTCGCCAGATCTTCCCCAAGGTCAAGGTGGAGGGGCACTCCAGCGCCGTGCTCGAGGCGATCGAGGCCTGCAAGTGATCTCGCCCCCGCCTGACGCGAGCGATTGGCGACCGAATCAGGCTGTCTCGCGGTGGAGAAGGTTCGCGACCGCCGCGGGACCGATGCCAAGCTCGTCGCACCGGTTGCGAAGGTGATGCTCGAGCTTTCGCAGGGCCTTGTACTTCTCGTCGCTCACCCGGTTGACCGGCATCCCAAGCTCGGCTCCGATCTCCGGAACCGGCCAGCCCCGCATCCAGAGCTCCAGAATTCGATCCTGCCGGGGCGAGAGCACGGCCCGTCGCGCCGCCTCAAGGATCTCGCCCAGCTCGAGCCGCTCTCGATGCCGCTGATCCTGGTCGGGACCCGCCAGGGGCAGCGATTCCACAGACAGGTAACGCTTGGCCCGCTGGACTCGCTTGCGCACCATGTCGATGGCTCGCACCAGCTCACGCCGTTCCGGAGTATCCTCGGCCAGCACCTGCGTGAGGTCGAGTTCACCGGCACGCGCCTTGGTGAGCAGCCGGCAGCAGACTTCCTGGGTGCAGTCGTCCCAGAGAGTGGGGTCAAGCCGCGCGTTGCGCCAGCAGACGGTGCAGTAGCGCTGAATGTCCCGCACCAGATCCGACTCGGATGCCTGGGCGGTGAGAGCCGCCAGTCCGATGACCAGTGCCATCGCCGCCGGCCCGGCTCGGCGAGACCGGGCGATCATTCCGCGAGAGCTCGCAGAATCGTCCCGAGATTCCGTTTCCATAGCTTGTGTAGAGTCATCCCTCATGGCGGCCACAGGCGATCGCGCTGTGCTCAAAGTTTCGTGAGAATCCGCTCTTCTTGAACGGACAATTGTTCCGACCATCATCGCCAAAAATCAACAGGAGTTGAATACGGATTCGGTTTATTTACGCAAGTACTGACAGTCAATCGCCTTATGAGCTCCGTTTCGGCTGTCCCCGGCGATGGCTTGCCGGCCTGGCGGGACGGCCTGGCCGGACCACATCCCATCCCCGTCGACGAGCGAGGCGAAGAAGCCGGCCCTTCGGGATGGACCACGACCGCGCGTCCGACGCGTTCCAGCAAGGCTCGGTCGCTCCAGTTATCAGCATACGCAACCGCCTCCTCCATGGGAAGATTGTGCTCTTGGGCCCAGCGCTCCGCCCAGTAGAGCTTGCCCTCTCCATAACATGGCGGCCCGGAGCCCATGCCGATCATGCGGTTGCGCTCGATCACCACGGGGGTGGTCAGCGTCGCCGTGCAGCCGAGGTAGAGACTCAAGGGCTCGATCACCAGGCCTGGGGATGAGGAGACCAGAACGAGCGGAGTTCCCAGCTTGCGCAGGGCGTTGAAGTGCTCGACCACCCCGTGAAAGAGACGTGGGCGAACATGCTCGACAAAGTTCTCGTACGCGATCCGTTCCAGCTCGACCAACGGGATCCGGGCGATGTTCTCCAGTCCATAGGCAATCAGCCTGCCATAGTCGAGACGGCCCAGCCGGTGCTGCAATCCGTGATACAAGGCCCGGAGCAGGAACGAACGGCGGATCAATCCCCGGCGGTAAAGGATCCGGGCGAACAGAAAGGTCGTCGTCTCGGCCAGAAGAGTCCCGTCCACATCGACGAATGCCACCGAGGGATGCCGCTCGAAGGTCGGCCAGGAGGTCTCGCTCATCGCTGGGTTTCCCTGGACCCGCCAACCCAGCGGCCCGATCTGGTCGGCGAGGCCCCGTGCGACCGTGGCCTCGGGCGCCTCGGCGATGACCCGGACGATCGGCTCGGTATTGCTGGAGCGGACATGGACCCAGCGATCGTCCCAGTCGAGACGCAGGCCGTCGCGCCGGTCCGCCCTCGCCTCGGGGTGGGCCCGGGAGATCCGCTCCCAGAGCGCGGCGACCTCCCTGGGACTTGCGATGGCTGAGACCAGCGGGTATTGATCCTTCACCATGGCGAAACGGGGCAGGGTCTCGATCCATCGTGACAGGGGGCGGTCGGAGCTGGCCAGCAGATCGAGCACCAGCGCCATGCCGACGAAGCTGTCGCGAACAAAACCGACCCTCGGGTCGATCACGCCGCCGTTGCCTTCCCCGCCCAGCACGGCGTTCTCGGCGAGCATTGCCTCGACCACGTTGATCTCGCCAACCGGAGTTCGCACGACCGGACAGCCGAACCTGCCGGCCAGCTCCTCGGTGACTTTCGAGGTCGAGAGATTGAGAACCACGGGCCCCTGAGCCTGATCGAGCCGGCGGAGAGCGGCGAGGGCCAGGGTCAGCTCCTCGCCGATGTAACGTCCCGTCTCGTCGACGATGGCCAGGCGGTCGGCATCCGGATCCTGGGCAAACCCGACCGAGGCCCCGACGGTGGGAACGATCGCCGCGAAGGTACGCAAGTTCTTCTCGGTGGGCTCCGGCAGGTGGTCATACACGCCATCGGGTTCACCACCCAGGACGACCGGCTTGCAACCCAGGGCCCTCAGGAGCTTGACGGCCAGTCTGCCCCCTGCCCCGTGGCAGGCGTCCAGGGCGACGGTGAACTCCCGGCGGCGGATCGCTTCCCCATCGACGATCTCGAGCACCCGCTGAAGATGGAGCTGGTCGGGATCCTCGATGGTGCGGACCTTGCCGAGTGACTCCCAGCGCGACCAGGCCAGATCCTTGCGCTGCCAGCGATCGAGCACGCTCCGGCCCTGAGCCGGGCTGAGCACCATGCCCCGCGGCTGGAAGAACTTCAGACCGTTGTACTCGGGCGGGTTATGCGAGGCAGAGATCTGGATGCCGCCGACAGCCCCACGGTCCCGGACCAGCACGCCGACCGTCGGGGTGGCCGTCGCGCCGGCGAGCAGGGCGTCTCTTCCCGTCGCGGTCACTCCGGACACGACTGCGGGGAAGAAGACGCTCGACGACACTCTCCCGTCATGGCTGATGACGATGGCGCCGGGCTCGCACTGGCTGGCATAGGCCGCCGCGAACTCGACGGCGACCACCGGATCGAGCCCGTCGCCCACCACGCCACGAAGTCCGGAAATGCTGGCGATCCGCGTCGTGCTCACGGGCCCACTCCTTAGCCGATCAATCGTGCATGCTCCGGTCCTGACCGAGAATTGCCTCTCAGTTTGATGTCTCACCAGTCCGCGGGCAAGCGTTGCCCGTCGAAAAAGCCCGCCTGCCGGGCTGCGCCATGACCGAACGCGAACAGCCGGCTGGGCGAACCCAGCCGGCCGTTTTCGCGTCGTCTTCTTGACTCAGAACCAACCGCATGGTTTGAGATCGATCCGGGGCTGTCGCACTCAGTAGGCGAACAGGCCGAACGGATACGGGGTGAAGAAGGGCCGGGTGTAGTGCTTCTTGAAGTCCAGCCACCAGATCCCGTCGTCCCACCGGAGGGTCACGGCACGCCAGTCGAGCGGCACTTCCGGATAGGGGTAGAAGGGACCGATATTGGGCCACGCCTGCCAGGGGTAGGCAGTCGGGTAGCCGACTGCGGAGAAGTTCGGGTACGGGGCATAGCTGGGCCAGGCGTAGTTCGGATGTCCAGGATTCGCGCCGGCACCGCCTCCGGCGCCCCCCGCTGGGCCTTCGGGCATCGGGCCGCCGTCGTTGATGTACCCGCCGGCGGGTACGCCCGTCACCGGCATGCCAGCGCCAGGGCCACGCCGCCAACGCCGCCGGGAACGACCGTTTCTCCCATGACGCCTTGACCGTGATGCCCCATCGCGAGTTGAGGCTGGAACTGGGCCGGCACGATCGTCCGATCGGCGACCTGGAGCCGGTCGATCACGCCTTGCACGCCCACGGCGTTCCGGGCCCGCGCCACGGCCTCGGCCTTGAGCGCCGGGCTCGCCAGCGTACCGGTCAGGCTGACCAGTCCGTTCTGAGCCTCGATCTCGATCCGGGAACCCGCCAGGGTCCGGCTGGAACGCAGAACGCTGGCCACCGAGTCGGCGGTCATCTGGTTCGGATTGGCCACGGGCCCCTGCCCAAGTGCTACCGAGGCCGTCACGGCTAGAAGACCGACCGCGGTTGAAATCCGTTTCACTCCAACCATCATGGGTTTGTCCTTCTCCCGCATGAATCCGACCTCACTTCGTGGCGAACGGCGAGCGGGCGGCGTCGTTCGGGTCGGAGAATGATCCGTCGTGACGGTAGAGGCATGCCTCACAAAACCGGGGCAGGCTCGCCTGCGGGAGCATCGTGTCTCCCCGGGGTCCGCCTGGCACCGAATGCGAAACAAGACGAGCAGCGGCTCTCACGCGCGGATGCTGGACAGGATGATGGGGCATGACGCGCCAGTCCGCTGGGTCGATAACGTCGCGGAAACTATGGCGCGCGTTTTGGGGCTGGTCAAATCGGGGCGGGAAAAAAAACGGGGCCGAGCGGCCCCGAGAGATCCAGTGTCAACAGCGACATGAACTTGCGTCAATTCATAAAAATTCGAAGAGCTACGCGGCCTTGGTTCCCACGTACGAGGGGGCCGGTTCGGTCGTGTCGATTGCACTTCCGCCCACGGTCATGCCGATGAGCAGGACTGTCATGGTCCCGCCGGCGAAGAGGGCGAACTCGGAGTCGTGCCGCCCGCACAGGGCGCCCGCGATGCCGAGACCGAAGAGGGCGACGATGAACCCGATCTTGCCCCGGGAGGACCAGGCCGATCGGGGCATCAGCCGGCTCAGGCAAAGCCCCAAGATTCCGCAAACCTGGAAAAACACCACGAGCACTTCAAGAACCGCGCAGAGGTCGAACTTGCTAGCGAGCATGACCAGACAGGCTCCTTCCTTGGTTCCTGTGTGGGAGGACACGAAGAGATGACGGTCCGAGCAGAGAGGAATCCATCCCGATCGTTGAACACGGTCAGTCTGAAGCATTCCCCGTACCAAACGGCGCAACCCGGACCAGGAATCTCCTCAACCCGGCACTGCAAGTCGAAAACTTGAGGAAAAAATGGCGGGCCGCACCGATTTTCCGGTTCGCGTGGAAAACTTACAAAGGACATTCCTTCAAAACCAACCAACCGGGGATCGGGTGCATGAAGCCAGCGAAGCGGTTCGGGGGCTGGTGCTCAGGGCTCGCCCGAGGGGTGGGTCAGGGGCGGGACCGTGCTTTCTTCCACGGAGTCATGCTCATGCCCTTGAACTCGGTCTGCCCGGTGACGTCCATCACGCCCCAGCCCTTCTTCTCCTTGCGGACGGTGAGGGTCCGGCGGAGAATTCCGCCGTCGTCGGTTTGCTTGTCGATGTAGACGCCCTGCTGGCCGGTGCTCTTGACCGCGTTTTCGCCGGCGACGTGGTAGCCATCAAGCTTCTTGGCGAGCTCATCGAGCTCGGCGTCCGAGATGCTCTCGTCGACGATCTTGGCGAACATCTCCCGGTTCTTCTTGCTGGTGGCTTCCCGCTGGGATCGCAAGGCGGTGGCCTCGTTCAGCTTGTCGCGGTCCTTGGCCTTCAGGGCGTTCAGGAAGGCGCGGACGGCGCCGGAGGGCGTATGGGTGTCCGCGGGGCCGTTATCGACGTTCGCTCCGCCCGGGCCCTGGCCGGGAATCATCCCAGGCCCTCCAGCGGAGCCTGGCTTGCCGGGCCGGCCCGGCCTCCCGGGCCCGGCCCGGTGACGCCGGGATATCTGGCCGGAGGCACCGCCCTGATCCCGCCCTGCGCCTTCGGGCCATCATCTCGCCGTGGCCACTCTGCTCGGCATCCAGCCGCCGGCCTCCGCCTGAGCCGCCCATGCGGGTATCCGGCCCGCCTGAGTTGCCACCCGGCCCATCGGGCCATGCCCCGCGGAGCACCCGGTGCCGGCCGGAGGACCGCCGGGCCGGCTCGGCCACCTGGCCCGGCCGGGCACCGCCGCCGGAACCACTCTGGCTACCGGTCGCCATCGCCAGCATCTCGGCCGTGGCCGAGTTTCCCTCGGTCTTGGCCGGCGCGGCGTTCTCCTCCGAGGCCGCCTGAGCCGCTGGCTCTTCCTTTTCGTTGGCGGCATCCCCCGTCCCAGGTGCCGCGGCCGGGCCTCGCCCTCTGGGAGCCAGGGCCTGAGCAGGTGCCGGCGCGGGCTCCGGGGCTGCGGCCACCGCCGGAGCAGGCGGTGCACCCCCCTCGGCAGGTGCGTCGCTGGCCGCCGAACTGTCCGAACCGGGATCCGGAACGCCACCCCCGCCGCAACCCAAGGCCAAGACGCAAGCACCGGCCAGGCCGGTGGCTGCCAACCCTCTGATCCAAGGTCTCATCGCGCCCTCGTCCTTTCTGATCGGCCCCCGGACTGTCGCTCCGCGCACGACCGGCCGCGCCTCGCCACTTGCCCGCGCTCTTCCTCCGCTCATGGTCTCACCCTTGATTATGCCCCCTGCCCTGCCGCGGAGGAAAAGGGGCACTCGCGTTTTGAAGCGGCCTTGCGCCTCGGTCCTTTCCATAAACAACCGATTTCATCGATATGTAGGTTTGCACCCCATCCACCCCCCTTGCTCGCCAGCTCGGGGCGGGATATTATGGTTGTTCTTGCTTCTCGCGGCACGTTCGTTGCGCACCGTAGCCTCATGGAATTCACACCATGCCTCCTCAACAACGAACCATCCTCCTGGTCGATGACGATCATGAAATTGTCGAGTCGATGCGCACCATCCTGGAGAACAAGGGTTATCGAATCCTCGTCGCTCGTGACGGCAACTCTGGCCTGATGGTGGCCGAGCGGGAGAACCCCGACCTTCTCGTGCTCGACATGATGATGCCCAAGAAGAGCGGCTTCCTCGTCCTCGAGAAGCTCAAGAGCCGGCCGGGCGGCCTCATCCCCACCATCATGATCACCGGCAACGAGGGCAGCCGCCACCGCGCCTATGCCGAGATGCTCGGCGTCCGCGACTATATCCGCAAGCCATTCGCCATGGAGAAGCTCGTCCGCGCCATCGACCGCGTCCTCGGCCTGAAGGCCCGGGGCTCCGAGCCCGACGACGACGTCTGATCCGACCCGTCCGGGCCTGAACCGCCGACCACGCGTTGCCGGTGTCATGGGATGGCAAACCCGAGCGAGCGAAGGATGGTCGTCAGGCGAATCAGGGGCAGCCCGGTGATCGCCGTGTGGTCCTCGGTCGCGATGGTCTCGAAGAGCGTGATCCCCGTTTCTTCGACCTTGTAGCTGCCCGCGCAATCGACGGGTTGGTCCCGGGCCACGTAGCGGGCGATCTCGTCCCGCTCCAGCGGCCGCATCTTCAGGACCGTGACGTCGGTGTGTGCATGGCGACGTTCTCCCTGGAGCACCACCACCGCGGTGATCAGCTCGTGAGCCCGTCCCGACATCGCGGTGAGCTGCTCGATCGCGCTGTCGGCCGTTCCGGGCTTGCCGAAGATCCGCCCTTCCAGGGCGACGAGCTGGTCGCAGCCGATGATCGTGGCTGCCGGCTCGTCGGCGGCGATGCTGGCCGCCTTGCCCAGGGCCAGGGCCTCGGCCACCGCGCGGGGCGATCGGTCCCCGCGATCGAGCGACGACTCGTCGAACCGGGGCGGCACGCACCGGAACGGGACCCCCAGCCGCGACAGGAGTGCCCGGCGATAGGGGGACGTGCTGGCCAGCACCAGGTCTCGCGGCCTTTCGCGGCCCGTCGGTTCCCGGGTGCTCACAGCCGGACGGCCTCGAGCAGCTCCCGCGGCGAGAGGATGTAGCCGAAGTAGAAATCGCCGAAGAGGGCGTACCTGGCCGAGCTCTCATCGAACCGCATCGTGTACACGATGTCCTTGAGATAGAGAGGATTGCGGGCCCAGAGCGTGACGCCCCACTCCCAGTTGTCCAGGCCGGTCGAGGCGGTGATGATCTGGGTGACGCGGCCCGCGAACTTCATCCCGCTCTTGCCGTGCTGGGCCATCAGCTCGGAACGCGCCTCGAAGGGGAGCAGATACCAGTTCTGGTCGCCGCTCCGCATCTTGCTCATCGGGTAGAAACAGAGGCAGGGCCATTCCGGGAAGTCGGGAGTCAGCCGCTGCCGGTTCATCGGCTCCAGCCGCTCGGCATAGGCCGCCACCTTGGCCTTGTACATGCTGCTTTCCGGGTCCACATGCTCACGCTCCCGGAGAATCCGCCCGTATTCCTCGGCGTCGGGAACGTACTCGGAAACCTCGGTGATCGAGTAGAAGGAGTACGCCGGCACCAGGGCCGGGCCCAGGGTCGAGCTCTGAATGGCCATCTGAACCCCGTGAACCGCCTTCAGGTCCGGACCGGCCAGCATCACTCCGAAGTCGGCCTTGTGCCCCGGGACGGCGAAGCACTGAAGCTGCTCGACCTCCCCTGCACTCCTCGACTCCAGGGCCGCAACCAGCTCCCGCCGGCCGGCCTCCCGCTCCTGCTCGGTGAAGCCGCGGAGCCGGTCCCGATCGACCCGGTAGAAGAGGTGAAGGAAGTGCCAGCCGGTCTCGGGTACCAGGGTCGCCGGAACCTGGGCCGAGGCCGCCGGCCGGTGCCCGTGCTGCATCGGCTGCGTCCGCGGGGTTGCTCCCGGCCGCGGTGTTTCACCCGCGGACGCCGGTATCGAAGACTCGTTGGTCATGGAAGGCTCCCGATCTCATCCCGTCACCCCGTGCTCAATCAAAAGGCCGTGAGCTCATTCTACGGAGGGCTTCCTTGAGCCGACAAGCAATCCGTCACGGCGTCCTCTCCCTGGCCTGGGCTCCCGCTCCTCCCAGGCAATACCCGCACGGCTTCAGCCCGTAGTCGGCGGCCTCGGCGGCGCTCTTCAGTTCGAGACGGTTGCCGGGACTGATCGACTGCACGTAAGAGCAGGTGGCACGATGATAGTGCTTCGAGTTTCGGCTGCCGATCAGCGGGCCTTCGCCGGAACGGTCCGCACCCGGGGACGAGAGACCGCCCGAGCCGCCCCGCTCCGCCGCTTGGGCTGGCCCGGCATCGGCGAGAGCGCCGGCCGGCGGGGGCGGGCCCGAGTCGGAACCTGAACCCGAGCCCGAGAACAAACCCTGAAAGCTCGCGGTCCTCGCCCCCTCGCTCCAGGGGAGCAGCACGGCGCGGACCCCGATGGCCAGGATGAGCGCGGCGGCCAGACCGAGGATGATCGTGGTGATGGTGAACGACAGCCGTACCCGTCCGCCCTGGTGCTGCAACAGCCATTCGTCCAGGTCGTCGGCCAGGGCCCGGGCCGAAGAATACCGGTTTTGAGGATCACACGCGATGGCGCGGACACAGATCCGGTCCAGCGCCGGGGGAACGTCGGGGCAAAGGGCCCTGGGCGACGGCGTGGCCCGGGGCTTTCTCGGGGTGGCCGCGCGCTTGCCGGCGCCGTTGTGCGTGGCCGTGGTCCTCTGCCCCTTGTCCGAAGAGTCGCTCGAGCTCGACGCGGTGTCCGGCCGCTGGCCACAGAGCGCCTCGAAGAAGATCACGCCCAGGCTGAAGACGTCGCTTCGCTCATCGACCTGCCGGCTGAAACCCAGGGCCTGCTCCGGGCTCATGTACGCCGGGGTTCCGACGACCGCCCCGTCGTGCGTCAGGCTCGAGTCGAGGTCGGACCTTCGGGCCAGCCCGAAGTCGATCAGCCGGGGGCGGCCATGATCGTCGATCAGCACGTTCGCGGGCTTGATGTCGCGATGGAGGACCCCCTGGCGATGCGCGTGATCGACCGCGTCGGCCAGGTCGCGGAAGATCCGCGCGGCGGTCGGCGGGTCGAGGCGATGATGGTCGCGATACCAGTTGAGGGGCCGGCCGCTCACGAAATGAAACGCCACCCAGCACCGGCCGTCGTCGAACCCTGCGTCATGTACGGCCACGATGTTGGGATGGTCGAGCCTCGCGGCGGCCCGGGCCTCGCGGAAGAACCGCTCCATGACCCGCTCGCTGGGATCGGCCTGCTTCAGGACCTTGAGCGCCACGTCGCGATCGAGCCGGGGATCGAACGCGAGGAAGACCTCACCGAAGCCCCCGTCGCCGAGTCGCTCGCGGAGCTGGAAGCGTCCCAGCGAGCCGAACGATCCCCGGCTCCAGGTCGCCGCCCAGTCCGAGGAGTGGCTCGAGGGACTGAGCTCAGCCTCGGGTGGCGGGTCGCAGCCGTCCTTCGATCTGGTCGTCGGGTCGTTCTCGACCACCCGGCTCTCGATCGGCCCGCCGCAGAACGGACACCGGTTGGCCGGGCCGCCTGCGTCGCCAGGCACGAGCTCGACGCTCCGCAAGCACCCGCCGCACACCAAGCGGACTGGAGCACTCATCTTGTCGACTCCTCGAGTCCCTGGGGGTTCCTCTCTTCCGCACCCGCCCCGGCACCGCTCTCCCGTCCCGGCGGCTCCGCGCCGCACCGCGCCGTGGCCCCCTGGGACCTCGTCACTGTAGAACCTACAACGTCGTCATCAGGTGGCAACTCGTCCCCCAGCCCCACCCCCGCGATCCCCGGCGCCCAGCAGCAGCCCTCGACGGTCTCCTCGAGCCCGGCGAGGAACATGGCCGGCTCGTCGTCCCAGGGGGACGAGGGCGAGGAGAACGTCCCGGGCCGGTAGTGGTAGAAGAGCTTGCGGCCCAGGTCATTGACGACCTTCATCCGCCGCGCCGAAGCGGAAGCCGTCGGCCCGGCCTTCCGTTCGGCCATCCGCACCCGGTGGGCCAGGTGCGCCGCCTCGCCCTTCTCGGTTTTCGGGCCGGCGCTCTTGGCGGCATTTCTGCGGTTGGGGTTGATCTGTGCGTCGGTGGCCATGGGGTTGATCTCCGGTCGGATGCGTTCGACCATCAGGAGTTTTTCCCAATACGATCCGGCCGGCGCACGAAGGGATTGCACAATTGTGGTTGAGGCGAGAAATGGCTCACCGGCAAAGGCCGCAGAACGGGCACAATCGCTCAACGATGTGCGATGGTCATTCGAGCCGGCGGTCGCCGCGACGCAAAGGTGTTCTGGATCGAGGCCGTGACGTTCCCGGCAGCGAAACCCAGAATCATTGACCCGACCCGACGCCTGTGTGATGATGCACACACGCAGACGATCCCGACGGGGGGACTCATGGCCGACACCATCATCGAGAACCCGATCCTCAACTCGCCTTTCCGCGAACCCGATCGCCATTGGCGGTTCACCGATGAGGGGATCACCAACGAGATCGTCGAGACCCGCCGCGCCAGAGCCTACTTCGTCCCGATCCCTCCGCCCAAGAAGAAGGGCAAGCAACTCCAGTTTGACACCGAATGGACCCAGGACCGCATCGAGCCCAACGACAAGGTCAACCGCATCCGGGAACGGGTCAAGCACTGGCGGGAAGGGGAATATCAGGGAGTGACTCAGGTCACCCGCAAGCTCCTGCAGCACTGGACCGACCCCGACCGGGAGAACAAGCTCTTCTTCTGCCAGATCGAAGCCCTGGAGACGCTCATCTATCTGACCGAGGCCGCCAAGAAGGTCGGCGACAACTGGGTCGAGAACTGGCTTCGAGAGGCCAACGAAGGGATCGAATCCGGGGCTCACCCGCATCGCGATGAAGATGGCGACCGGCTCGGGCAAGACGGTCGTCATGGCCATGCTCATCGCCTGGCATGCTTTGAACAAGATCGCCGACCCGAAGGATCGCCGGTTCTCGGACACGTTCCTCGTCGTCACGCCTGGCATTACGATTCGAGACCGGCTTCGGGTGCTCTGGCCTCACGACGCCGAGAACTACTACCGGCTCCGCGACATCGTTCCCCCTGACCTGATCGGGCAACTCGGAAGATCGAAGATCCTCATCACCAACTTTCACGCCTTCAAGCTGCGGAAGCTGATCGAAACGAACAAGCTGACCAAGGAGATTCTCGGCACCGACTTCGACGAGACCCCTGCCCAGATGGTCAACCGAGTTTGCCGGGAGCTTGGCAACAAGCGGAACATCGTGGTCATCAACGACGAGGCCCATCACTGCTACAGGCGCAAGCCCGACGGCGAGGCCGAGACGCTCAAAGGGGAAGAACGCACCGAAGCCGAGAAGCGGAACGAGGAAGCCCGAGTCTGGATCTCGGGTCTCGAAGCCGTCCGCGACAAGATTGGCATCCGGGGCTTCTACGACCTGTCGGCGACACCCTTCTTTCTCCGGGGCTCGGGCTATCGGGAGGGGGACTTGTTCCCCTGGGTCGTCTCCGACTTCTCGCTCATCGACGCCATCGAGTCGGGAATCGTCAAGATTCCCCGCGTTCCTGTCGCCGACGACACGATGCAAGGGGACCAGCCGACCTACCGCTACCTCTGGCCGCGAATCCGGGAAGAGCTTCCCCGTAAGGGACGAAGAACCGAGTCGGTCGAAGGCGAGCCCAAGCTCCCGGTCGAGCTTCAAGGGGCTCTCCATAGCCTCTACGGCAACTATGAAGCCCGCTACCGCCAATGGGAGCAGAGCAAGACGGAAGGAACCGGCAATCAAACCCCGCCCGTCTTCATTGTGGTCTGCAACAACACGAACGTCTCCAAGCTGGTCTTCGACTACGTCGGCGGATGGGAGCGAACGCTGGCAGACGGCAAGAAGGTTCTCGTCCCCGGCCAGCTTCCCCTTTTCAGCAACGTCGAAGAGCAGGGATGGAAGGCCCGACCGCTCACGATCCTGATCGATAGCGAGCAACTGGAATCGGGCGATGCGATGAGCCCCGAGTTCAAGCGGATCGCCGCCCTCGAAATCGACGAGTTCAAGTCGGAGTACCGCGCCCGATTCCCGGGCCGAGATGCCGAGAAGCTGACTGACGAAGACCTGCTCCGCGAAGTGATGAACACCGTCGGCAAGCCCGGCAAGCTCGGAGAACAGGTTCGCTGTGTCGTCAGCGTCTCGATGCTGACCGAGGGATGGGACGCAAGCACCGTGACCCACGTTCTCGGCATCCGGGCCTTCGGCACTCAACTCCTCTGCGAGCAAGTCGTCGGTCGCGCCCTTCGGCGGATGAGCTACGCGCCAATGACGAGGCGAAATTCGAGCCCGAGTACGCTGATGTTTACGGGGTGCCGTTCTCGTTCCTGCCTTGCTCGGGAACCACCAAGACACCGAAGCCCGGCCCGATCCCGACCCGCGTTCATGCCCTCCCTGACCGGATCGCCTGCGAGATCACATGGCCGCGACTCTTGGGATATCGCTATGAGCTGCCAGGTGAGCGGCTCACCGCCAGGTTCACCAGCGATGCAAAGCTCGCCCTGACCAATGCCGACCTTCCGACCAAGACCGAAATCGAGGGGATCGTCGGCGAGATGCGGGTCGATACCCTCGACGACCTGAAGCGCCGCCGAATGAACGAAGTCGCCTTCCGACTCGCCAAGCTGACCCTGGACCAATACTTCCGCGACGATGACGGGCACGACAAGCCCTGGCTCTTCCCTCAGCTCCTGGCGATCACCAAGCGCTGGCTTGCCGAGTGCTTGACCTGCAAGGGGGGAACGTTCCCTCAACTGCTCATGTTCGTCCGGTTCGCTCACGAAGCGGCCGACCGGATCTACCGCTCGATCGTGGCATCGACCGAGGGATCTCCCACGCTCAAGCCGATTCTCCGGCCCTATGACACCGTCGGCACGACCCGCTACGTGGACTTCCACACGATCCGGGAGACCTACAAGACCCGGGCCGACAAGTGCCACGTCTCGCACGTTGCGGGCGATAGCGGATGGGAATTCAAGCTGGCTCAAGAACTCGAAGACATGCCCGAAGTCCTTGCCTACGTCAAGAACCAGAGTCTTGGCTTCACGATCCCCTATTCGATCAACAACGTCGAGCGCCAGTACTGTCCCGACTTCATCGTCCGGATCGATGACGGGCATGGAAAGGATGACCCTATGAATCTCATCCTCGAGGTGACCGGCGAGCGGAAGAAGGAAAAGGAAGCCAAGACCGCGACGGCGCGGACGCTCTGGCTGCCGGCGGTGAACAATCACGGTGGCTTCGGGCGGTGGGCTTTCCTGGAGATCACTGATCCGTATGATGATGTGGTGGACCTCATTCGATCCGCTCTCCAGCGGGCGGACGTTGTGAGGTCCGTGGGAGCTACACCATGAGTGTTGGACAACTTGACACCGGGCTCGCCGGACGCCTCCCTCTCGAACGCATCGCCGAAGCCTGCGGCCGCTTCGGGGTCTCGCAGCTCTGGGTCCACGGACCTATCCTCGAACGCGACCCAGGCCCCGCGGAGGAGGTCCAGTTCCTGGTCGAGTTCCTCAACAACGACGCCGGCCCTTGGGGCTCGAAGCTTGACCTGCTGGAAAACGACCTGTCGGGGGTCATGCACCGGAAGGTACGGGTCTCGTCGCGGGGTGGCATTCGAGACAGCACGCCCTCCCCATGGCGCGAGCAGATCCTCAACTCGGCGGCGGCTTTGATCTATGATGCGCCATAGACCTCAAGATGCTCGGTCATCATCCGGGAACGCCATCAGATCAGCCCGCAAGTGGCGCTGATCGACCACGCGGAGCCGTCGCCTTTCGCGACTGTCTCTTTCAGGAGTTGCCGACCGCAAAACGCGGTCGGCGGTCCTCTGTCGAGATCATCCTCATGGGCGAGGGGATCAAGCGCTCTCTCCTGACTTGCTCGGTCGATACCCAGGTTTCGTGGTCCGAAGCCGTTGGCATGCGTGACCGCCTCGCCCACTCGTTCGACGCCATCAGGTTCGACATCGTCTGGGACGTCGTACAGGTGCACGTTCCCGCCATGCTCGGCGATCTGGACCGGATCATCGCCCAGGAGACAACCCCCTATGGCCCGCAAGAAGAAAGACCCGACGCCGGGGTTCCCCGATCTCGATGCCCACCGGCACCAGGACACCCGAAAGAACATCCCGACCGAGGAACTTCGCGATTTCGTCGCTGATGACGAGGCGAAGCCGAAGACGATGCTCTATCCCCGCGACCCGTCGCTCGACCCGCAACTGGTCTGGAAGGGCAAGGATGAGCAGGACCGGGAACCGCTCGAAGTCGAGATCGTGCCGATCTACATCCAGGAAGTCATCGAGCCCCGCGTCATCATCGAAGCCATCCATGCCCGGAAGACGACCAAGCCCGACAACAGCGGCTTCCTGCCCGGTTTCTTCGACGACTTCGACGCGATGGAATTCGACCGCAAGATCGAGTTCTACCAGCACGATCAGAAATGGGCCAACCGCATGATCCTGGGGAACTCTCTCCACGTCATGACGAGCCTTGCCGAGAAGGAGGGGCTCAAGGGCAAGGTCCAGATGATCTACATCGATCCGCCGTATGGGATCAAGTTCGGGTCGAACTGGCAGGTCTCAGACGCGGAAGCGTGACGTGAAGGACGGCAAGATCGAGGACACCACGCGTCAGCCCGAGCAGATTCGGGCCTTCCGGGATACCTGGAAGCTTGGGATTCACTCATACCTAGCCTATCTGCGCGACTGGCTTGTCGTCGCCCGCGAACTGCTCACCGAAACGGGTAGCATTTTCGTCCAGATCGGCGACGAGAACGTGCACCTGGTCCGATGCTGATGGACGAGGTGTTCGGAAGTGAGAACTTCTGTCTCGCTCATCACGTTTCAAGAAGACAGGCAGCGCCTGAGCACGCATATCGCTCGCAACGTAGCAGACTACATCTGTGGTACGCAAAGAACGATCGAGACAGTGAAGTATCAGTCAACTGTACCGTGAGAAGGTACCGGCGAGGGATGGCAGCGGAGTCGATACGACATGGTCGAGCTTCCGTGACGGAACGCGACGACGCCTGACGTCATGACGAGAAGAACGCGAGTCGGCTTTGCCCGCCGGATGCCGCGGTATTTCGCATCGATCACTTGACCTCACCCGGATCGGACGCGACGCCCTGGACACTATTCCGTATCGATTCGAAGGGCAAGACTTACAAGCCCGCGGCAAGCGCGATTGGAAGACAAACCGACGACGGGATGGACACGTCTTGCTGACGCGCAGATCGGCTATCGTCGCTGCGGGCAACACTCTCCGTTACATTACGTACCTCGATGACTTCCCTGCTTATGCCGATCAACAACGTCTGGGACGACACTGGTCGAGCGTTCACGAGACAAGATCTATGTCGTTCAGACTAACACCAAGGTCGATCGAGCGATGCCTCCTGATGACCACCGACCCCGGCGACCTCGTTCTCGACCCGACCTGCGGCTCGGGTACGACCGCTTACGTCGCCGAGCAATGGGGCCGGCCTGGATCACGATCGACACCAGCCGGGTTGCCCTGGCTCTCGCCCGCACCCGCTTGATGTCGGCGAGATACCCCTATTACCTGCTCGCCGACTCGCCCGAGGGGCTTCAAGAAGGAAGCCGAGCTGACCGGCCAAGAGCCGCCGAGCTACTCGACCGCCAAGGACATCCGCAAGGGCTTCGTCTACAAGCGTGTCCCCCACGTCACGCTCAAGTCGATCGCCAACAATCCCGACATCAAGGAAGGGATGACCCGCGCCGAGATCGACGCCGCGATTCGCCGCCACGCCGAGACCGAGACGCTCTACGACCAGCCCTACGAGGACAAGAACCGCATCCGGGTGAGCGGGCCGTTCACGGTCGAGAGCCTGTCACCCGACCGGATCGTCTCGACCGACGAGGAACGGCCGGCATCCGAGCTGGTCGGCCAGAAGCACCCGGGCCGGGCCGACTTCGCGACGATGATCCTGGACAACCTGCGGAAGGCGGGGGTGCAAAACACGTTCAAGAACGAGCGGCTCAAGTTCGACCGCCTGGAGTCGCACGCCGGGGCCTGGATTCACGCCACGGGCGACTACACCAACGGCGACGGCAAGACCCGCCGCGTTGCCGTGACGATCGGCCCTGAGTACGGGACCGTCACCCCCCAGCAAGTCAAGGAAGCCGCCAAGGAAGCCGTCGCCGGCATCGGCTTCGACATCCTGATCGTCTGCGGCTTCGCCTTCGACCCGCACGTCTCCGAGGAAGCCAAGCGCTACGGCAAGCTCACGGTTCTCCCGGCTCGGATGAACCCCGACCTCCTGATCGGCGACACCCTCAAGAACACCGGGGCCGGCAACCTGTTCATGATCTTCGGCGAGCCCGACATCGCCATCACCCGCGACGCCGATGGCAAGCTCGTCGTCGAAGTGAAAGGCGTCGATGTCTACGACCCGACGACCGGCCAGATCCGGAGTTCATCGACCGACGACATCGCCTGCTGGTTCATCGACACCGACTACAACGGCGAGTGCTTCTTCGTCCGCCACGCCTACTTCCTTGGCGCCGACGACCCCTACGCCAAGCTCAAGCGCGCCCTTCGCGCCGAGATCGACGAGGCCCAATGGGCGACCCTCTACAGCACCAAGAGCTACCCCTTCGAGCCGCCCTCCTCGGGCAAGATCGCCGTCAAAGTGATCAATCATTACGGGGATGAAGTGCTGAAGGTGTTCAAGGTCTGAGGCGGGGTCAAACTGCGGAGAACTGGCTAGGCCCAAAATCTGGGAAGTCTGCATGTTGTGGCGGATATCTCAATCGTCCCAGATCATGCACGAGCTCCAAATTGAGTGTGCCAAATTAGGTGCACGGCCTGTAACGCGGGACGCCACGTCGCCGTCCGGTCTGGCATTTGCGACTCCCGCTTGTCATGCTGGTCCCAGCGAGATCGAGGAACCGGCTCATTCCTCACGGCCGGGAAGGAGACAATCATGATGGCAGAACCGCAGGCTTCCGGGACGGGCCATGTTGTCGCGATCTGGCGGTACCCGGTCAAGTCGATGATGGGCGAAGAGCTGAACGTCACCGAGTTGGCCGAGCGCGGCGTGGTCGGCGACAGGGCGCTGGCCCTTGTCGATGCCGAGACCGGCAAGATCGTGAGTGCCAAGAACCCTCGGCGCTGGCCGAACCTTTTCGAGTTCCGGGCGGCTCTTGTCGAACCCCCGCGTGATCGCCAGGCGCTGCCTCCGGTGCGCATCACATTCCCGGACGGTGACACCCTGACCACCGATCAGGCCGAGGTCGAGTCGCGCCTCTCCGCGGCGGTCGGTCACACGGTCCGGCTGGGGCGCTCGGCCGTCGAAGGCGCCACGGCCGAGGGGTACTGGCCCGACCACGATTGGCTCGCTCAGCGCGATGAGGTTTTCGAGTTCCCGCTTCCGCCCGGCACGTTCTTCGACGCCGCCACGATTCACCTGGTGACAACGGCGACCCTCGACCGACTGCAGTCGATCGCCCCCGGGAGCCAGTTCGAGCCTCGCCGTTTCCGGCCCAACTTCGTGATCCAGGTCCCGGAAGGCACGGCCGGCTTTGTCGAGAAGGAATGGATCGGCCGGACGCTCGCCCTCGGCGAAGCAGTGCTGCGAATCGACGGCCCCTGCCCCCGATGCATCATGACGACGCTGAGACAGGGCGATCTGCCCAAGGATCCGAACGTGCTCCGAACAGCCGTGCAAGCGAATGAGGGAAACGTCGGCGTCTATGCGTCCGTCGTCCGCGGTGGGCAGGTCCACCGTGGTGATGCCGTGAGTCTGTCGTGAGCGTGGGTCGCAACATCAGCCACCTCGCTGCCGGTTCGACTCATCAGTCCAGGCGACCTGTCATGTCAGTTCCCGTCCCGGCGCACCCGGATGGCCAGGACCGAGGGGAGATTCTCCAGGATCTTGACCATCGGCTCCTCCAGGTCGTGACGAGCTAGACGAACCTGCATGTTAACCTCGGAGCGGTTTTGACGCTGGTCGCGAGCGTACTCGAGGTCCTGCACCTCCGCCCCGATCGTGGCCAGGGCTTGCTCGACCTGGGCGCGGGTCAGGAACTCGCCCTCGGTGTCGATCCGGACGTGGAGGTGGAGCACCGACTTGAAGTTCCGCTCGAGGACCCTGAGGCCGACCAGGGCGAAGAGGGTGATCGCCGCGACCAGGCCCGCCAGCACAAACATCCCCGCACCGGCGGCCAGGCCCACCGCGGCAACCAGCCAGAGGCTCGCGGCGGTGGTCAACCCCTTGATCTGCAGTCCGGCGTGGAGGATGGCGCCTCCGCCCAGGAAGCCGATTCCAACCACGACGTTGGAGGCGATCCGGCTCACGTCGACCCGGACCAGCCCGTCGTTGACATAGTGCTGGAAGAACACGAACTGGGTCGACACGATCATGAACGTTGCCGAGGCCAGTGAGACCAGCAGGTGCGTGCGCAGGCCGGCCCGTTGCTCGCGCCTCTCGCGCTCGTAGCCGATCGCTCCGCCAAGGAGGACCGAGGCCGCGAGCCGGAGGAGCAGTTCCGCGAGCGAGATGACCATGCGGCAACCGTGGCCGCCGCCCCGGCCGGAGCGGGAGGCTCCAGCCGGACCGACGCGCCCGAAAAAGGACCCGGAAACGACGTGCTGGCTCAGCCCAGTGACACGGTGACGGTCTTGTGCTCGGTGTAATTGTCGAGGGCCTTCTCGCCGACCTCGCGGCCGATGCCGCTGATCTTGAACCCGCCGAACGGGGCTGCTGCGTCGAAGACGTCGTAGCAGTTGACCCCCATTCAATCGCCGAGGCCGGCCACGATCTCGGGTCCAGCGGGTCGGTGGCAAGGCGGCGCACGATTATGCGGAGGTCTTCGACGGGGTGCCGTCGCAACACGACGGCAAAGACGCAGCGGTGGTGGCCGAGCTGGCGGCCTTGGGCAAGGCCATGCCGTGGGAGTACCAGCCAGCCGATCCCTGGGAGCAGGCACCGGGTGCAGAAGATGCTGGAAGAGGAAGTTTGGTTCCTGAAAGAGCAGTGCGGCTGAAACCCGGGAAATCATCTCCAAGTCTCCTGGAACAGAGACCCTCACGTCGGCCCGCTGGTTACCTGGCGTGCTTTTTCCAGCCGCGCCTCGAAGTCCGTGTGAGCGGGAGTGGCCAGGCCTTGATCCAGAACCTCGATCAAACGATCCAAATTCTCGGAGTAAAGCGCCTGGGGATCGAGCCAGAGGCCGGGGAAAACCTCCGAGCGATAGACGCCGTCCGGCCCGAGAGGTAAGTCCGCGAATCGATCGTCGCGGCGGATGAACCAGTGGACCTGGTCCGGGTCGAGCTCGATGACCAAGTACTCCAGAACCCCCGCTCGTTCGTAGTCGGCCTTCTTCGCGCCCAGATCGTAAGCACGACTGGAACGGGCGATTTCGACAATCAGTTCGGGAGCCCCCCTGATGTACCCTCCCTCATCGAGGGTACTTCGACCACCCAGTTCCGCCGGTATCCACAGCATCGTATCCGGCTGAACCTCACCGGCCCTGTCGAGCTTGACCGTTGCGTTGTTTGGACTGCGAAGCCCTCGCGTGAAACGTTTGTAGTGACCCAGCCAGTAAGAGACATTGATGTCAGTATCGCCGTGATCGCACCGAAGTGGAGAAGGCATGTAAACAACTCCGCCGACCAGCTCCGCCCTTGTCTCCGGCGGCATCGCCTCATAGCGCTCGTGGAAGGTGGGCTGGTCGAGCCGCTGGCCGGCAACCAGCGCCGGCAGGGTTTTCGTCCTGGGCTCATCAATTGTGCTCATCGGTGATGTCCCATTGGTACGCGCCAGAAGATTGCGAATACGGGAGAGCTTCAGGGTCGGAGAGGATCGATGGCAATACGGTCCCGCCTGCCGGCTCGGTCACCGTCGCTGGTTTGGCCCGCGTTCAGGCGCTTTCCTTTTTCCGTTCCGAGCCCGACTTCGCCGGGGTGAGGAGGACGGGGGGAGTGTCGAAGAGGTTCTTCTCCTTACGAACGACCTCGGGAGTGACAAGGAACTTCCCTTTGTCCTTGGCAGCGCGGTCGGGGAGCTCGAACATGATATCGAGCATGATCTCCTCGACGATGGACCGGAGGCCACGAGCGCCTGTGTCCTTGGCCTTGGCCATCTTGGCGATTTCGAGGAGGGCGTCGGGGGTGAACTCGACGTCGGCCCCTTCCATCTCGAAGAACCGGCGGTACTGCTTGACCAGGGCGTTGCGAGGCTCGGTCATGATCTGGACCAGGGCGTCGACGTCCAGGGGGGTGAGCGGGCAGATCACGGGGAGCCGGCCGATGAACTCGGGGATCAGGCCGAACTCGAGGAGATCGTCGGAAGTGACCTTGCCCAGGAGCTCGCCCAGCTCCAGGTGTTGCTCGGCCTGGGACTGGCTGCCGAAGCCGATGGTCTTTCGCCCCACGCGGCGGGCGATGATATGCTCGAGCCCCACGAACGTGCCCCCGCAGATGAACAGCACGTTGCTCGTATCCATCTGGATGTACTGCTGCTCGGGGTGCTTGCGGCCCCCCTGCGGCGGGACGTTGGCGACGGTCCCCTCGAGCATCTTCAGGAGGGCCTGCTGAACGCCCTCGCCCGAGACGTCGCGGGTGATCGACACGTTGTGCGTGGTCTTGCCGATCTTATCGATCTCATCGATGTAGACGATGCCCCGCTGGGCGGCCTCGAGGTCGAAGTCGGCGGCGTGGAGGAGCTTGAGCAGGATGTTCTCGACGTCCTCACCCACGTAGCCGGCCTCGGTCAAGGTGGTGGCGTCGCCGATGGCGAAGGGGACGTTGAGGATCCGGGCCAGCGTGCGGGCCAGTAAGGTCTTGCCGCAGCCGGTCGGGCCGATCAGCAGGATATTCGACTTGTCGAGCTCGACTTCCTGGTCGGGCTCCTCGCCGTGAACCAACCGCTTGTAGTGGTTATGCAGGGCAACCGCCAGGACCTTCTTGGCCCGATCCTGACCGATCACGTAGGCGTCGAGCTGGTCCTTGATCTCGCGCGGGGTCGGAATGTCGGTGAAGAGGGTCTTGGGCACTCCGCGGCGGCGACGCTCCTGGTCGAGGATCGACTGGCAGAGCTCGATGCACTCACCGCAGATGTAGACATCTCCGGGACCTTCCACCAGGGGGCCGACATCGCGGAAACTCTTGCGGCAGAAGGAACAGTAAGCGTTCTTCTTGTTGCCGCCCGATGTCCCCGAGGACATGCTTCCTCCGCCGTTCCGCTTGCCTCCACCGCCCGAGCCTCCAGAGATGTCCTTACCTGATGGCATGCAGCACCCTTTCATCCCAAACGTGGGCCATGACCGCCGTGATTCGATCCAGGGCGATGCCTGAACCCGCGTCGTCAATCTCGCAATGATTCACTGTCAAGCGTAGGACGGGAGCGGGTTCATGAAACGCGTTGTGCCAGGGAAAACGACCGTCAGCGACCAGAAGACGGCGGCGTCCGGCCCCGAGCGTTGCGCCGACCTCCATGAGGATTATCAGAGACGGCCCGGTTTCTTCGGTTTCCCTAACTTGAGGAACTTCAAGCCTTGAACAGGATCATCCACCACGCATTCTAGAGCACGTCTGGACTCCGAGCAAGGCCGCTCGGAGAAACGACAGGGAGGAACCCCAGCCGAACCGGTTCGAGTCTCAAGACCAGCTCAGGTGTCGGGGATCCTGGTTGATCCAGGCCGCCAGTCGCCGTGCCGCCGCCCCCAGGATCAGATCGGGCAGAGCCGCTGGCTCGACCCATTTCGCGGTGGTCAGTCCGGGGCCGGGCTTGAGCGTTCCGGAGCGGGCCCGCGCCACGTGGGCCCGCAGCTCAACCCGATGCCGTGTCACCGAATAAGTCACCGTCTTGAGCTCCGGGCCAACCTCGACGCGAATGCCGGTCAACCGCTTGACGCCCTCGGCCAGGCTGACCGCGCGGCCGAAGGATCGGCCGGCCGGGTCGGCGCCCGCCAGGTTGATCGTGGGAAACTCCCAGAACTTCGACCACAGTCCCCCCTCGCCTCGCTGTACCATCAGCACGCAGCCATCGCGGACGACGACCGCGCAGGCCTCCGTCACGGCCAGCGGAGGCGGCTTGGGGGTGACCACGGGGAGCACATCCTGTATCCCCATCCGGCGAGCCGTGCACAGACTGGCCAGGGGGCAGAGCAGACAGCTCGGCGAGCGCGGCGTGCACACCAGAGCGCCCAGGTCCATGAGCGCCTGGTTGAACTTGCCGGCCCCCCGCAGAGGTACGAGCCGTTCGGCGGCCTTCCAGAGCCGGGCCTGGGACGACGAGGTTCTCAGATCTCCCCTCCAGCCCAGCAGCCGCGCGAGCACGCGCTGGGAGTTCGCCTCGACGATCGGCTCCGGCAGGTCGAAGGCAAACGAGAGGATCGCTCCTGCCATGTAGCGGCCCACTCCCGGCAGGTCCCGGATAGACTGGGGATCTCGAGGAATTTTTCCCTCATACCGCTCCACGATCACCCGCGCGGCCGCGTGGAGCTGCCGGGCGCGGCGGTAGTACCCCAGCCCCTCCCACGCCTTGAGGATCTCGGCCTCATCGGCCGAAGCCAGTGCTTGCGGATCCGGGAATCGGTTCAGGAACCGCTCGAAATAGGGGATCACTGCCGCCACCGTCGTTTGCACTAACATCATCTCGGAAACCAGGATGCGGTATGGATCAAGCTCTCGTCTCCACGGCAGGTCCCGATGAGACTCATCATTCCACGCCACCAGAGCCTGCCGCACACCCTCGACCCATTCCTGATCCGCGTCGACCTCACCGCACCCTTCCTCTTGTTGCAAGCCCTTGAGAGCAGGCTTCTTCTGTCCGTCTCGTATCTTCTTTCCTCGGGGTCGACCGCGCATGCTTCCTCCTCGAGAGCCAGAAATCCCGCAAAAGGGATGAATACGGGCTCGATGAGCGAGCGCCTCGCCAAAATCAACGAAAGACTCTAAAGCGCCGGCCTTAAATTAGCGACTATATTCCCTAAATTTTCTCATTGACTTCTCCGGAATATTCAGCATATTGAATTAACGGGAGAAAGTCGGGGAAAAAGTTCCGTATAAGGGATATTTCTCCCAAATTCCAGGGAATGTCCGCGACCCTTCAGCCAGGATTCCTAACATGACCGCAAGCCGATCGCGTGCCGGTGCCTCAAAGATGGAAGGGGTGGCTCTTCATCTCTACGGGACGGAAGAGGAGAGTCGCGGGGCTGCCCCCGGAGATGGTCCGGGGCCCGTGGCCCCGTGGGCTGCGGCCGAGCGGTCGCCCCGGGGCGATCGTGGCACGGTTGCGTGCGCCTCGCCTCTTGAGCCGGCGCTCCCTTGCGAGCTTCAGCCCCAGGCTCGTTCGATCTTCGTCATCGCCGAACGGCTTGTCCAGATCTGGTGCAGCAACGAACGAGAGCTTGCCGAATTGCAGGCACTGCGGCAGAGGAAGCAGCGCGTTCGTGCCTACCTGAGCTCGCCCCGATCCAACCCTGCACTGGGCCATGCCTGCCTGGAGAGGTTGGAGAAGGCGTACGAGAATCATCTGGCCCGGCTGTGTGACAACCGTCTCGAGCTCTCCAGGCTTTTGCCCCTGCTCGATGCGGAGCTCGGTTCCGAGATGGCCATTGCCTGCCTTCGGTCGTGGGGCCAATCCACGGCGCATCGCCGCTCGCTCCTGGACTCCCGACCGACCCATTGCTGGTATGCCTAGTCTTCCTCGATAATCTCCGGCCAGGCGGAGGATCCGCCGCGAGGCCGGCCCAGGGCATGCCCGCGGATTGACGGAACGATGGGAAAGTACGTCCGTTGCCGATAGAGCCTACACCGTTTGAGCCAACACCCGAGATCGCCAACGAGGTGGACCGTGGAAAGTGCATCCCCGCGAATCCAGCCAGCGTCCGAGCCAGACCCCCGGTCGTTTTCCCCTCGAACCCATCCCGGCCGTCCTCCCGAGCAGGGGCAGCGGGATTCGCGTGGAGCCAGGCCAGGCGATGGCCGCTATCCTCTTCGCTGCAATCCCCGCCGCACCCGGCCGCCTCTGGATGAGAGCCAGCGGGAACTCGCGACCCGCTACCTGCCGCTGGCTCGCTCGATGGCCCGACGGATGGGAAAGACGATGCCCGGGGCGAGCGACGAGCTCCAGTCGGCTGCCTATCTGGCCCTGGTGGAGGCTGCCGGGGCCTTCGATCCGAGCCGGAACGTGAACTTCGCGACGTTCGCGCGGCTTCGGATCCAGGGAGCGCTGATCGACCTCCGCCGCGAGATCCGCGAACGAGGATCCCGTTGCCGGTGCACGACGACCGGGCTCAAGAGGCGGAGGGGCGAGGTCGCCGGTTCGATCGGACGAGCGGCGGAACGTGCTAGTGAGGTTCCGATTGGCACCGAGCTGGAGACTCTCGACACCGTCGAGCAGATGGATCCGGCGGCTTCCCCGACCCCACGCCCAGGCGTTCCGGCACATCTACCTCGACGGCAGGACTCAGGAGGAGACCGCGACCCTGGTGGGCTGCTCGAAATCCACCATGTCCCGCCTGCACAGCCAGGGCCTCTACTGGCTCCAGCAGGATCGGGATCTCGAGCTGGACGACTGAGGCCTGCTCCAGGGGAAAGCCCGGCGCCCTCTGGCTCTTGCCGAGGGGGCGCCGGGCTTCGTTTTCGTCACCGAGGACCGGAGCTTGATCGTCGCTCAGGCCGCGCGGTCGGCTCGTCATCGACGGGTAGGAGCGAGTCTCGAGGAACTGGTGAATCGATCCGACGACGTAGCGCTGTTCGGCGTCGGTCAGCTCGGGATAGATCGGCAAGGCGATGGTCTGGCGGGCAGCCGCTTCGGCTTGCGGAAAATCGCCCGGCTTGTGGCCCAGAGAGGCGAAGCAGGCTTGCAGGTGGAGCGGGATCGGATAGTAGATCTCGGTGCCGATCTTCCGCGCCGTCAGATGGTCGCGAAGCGAATCGCGGAACGTTGCGGGAACGCGGATGACGAACTGGTTGTAGACATGGAAGTTGCCCGGCCGCTCGACCGGCAGGCCGACCATCGCCTCCAGGCCGTGCGAGACGAACAGGCTGCGGTAGCGTCCCGCAACCTCCCGGCGCAGGCTGGTCCAGGCGTCAAGGTGACGGAGCTTCACCCGGATCACGGCCGCCTGGAGCGCGTCCAGCCGGGAGTTGAAACCGACCTCATGGTGATGATACTTCGGCTCCATGCCATGGACGCGGAGCCGGGCCATCCGGCGGGCCAGTTGCGGGTCGTCCGTCGTGATCATGCCCCCATCGCCGAAGCCGCCCAGGTTCTTGGACGGGTAGAAGCTGAACGCGGCCACGTCGCCGAGCGTCACCGGCCCGGACCCCGTGATGAGCGGCCCCGATCGCCTGCGCGGCATCCTCCAGGACGGCCAGCCCATGACGCCGGGCAATCTCCTGGATCGGGCCCATCTCGGCGGTTTGCCCGTAGAGATGGACGGGGATGATCGCCCGGGTCCGCGGCGTGATGGCCGCCTCGATCTGCGCCGGGTCGATGTTGTAAGTGTCGGGCTCGATATCCACGAACACCGGACGGGCGCCCGTCCGCCAGATGGCACCGGCCGTGGCGAAGAAGGTGAACGGCGTCGTGATCACCTCGTCTCCCGGTCCGATGTCCAGGGCCATCAGCGGAAGCAGAAGCGCATCGGAGCCCGACGCACAGCCAATCCCATGCATGGACCCACAGTACTCGGCGATCTCGGCCTCGAGCCCGGAGACCTCCGGCCCGAGGACGAACATCTGGCTCTCGAGGACCTGACGCACAACCGGCTCGATCTCGTCGCGGATCGTCTGGTATTGCGCCTTGAGATTCAGGGCGGGAACGTTGACTGGTTCATACGGAACGCTCATCGGCGATCACTCCTTTGACGCCTCTGGCAGTGCGATTGATTGCGCATGCGTGCGAAATGCACATAGGGCAGGTTTCCGAGGCATCTCCCTCCTGGAGAAGATCGGATGAGGCACGCTAGTCCTTCGATAGAATCGTGTCAATGGGGATCGACGGACCGACCCTTCCGTAACGACCGGACCGACCGGCCGCTCAGCGCGGGTCATCCAGCGGCGCGTAACGTCTCTGCATCTCATCGGTTGAGACCGTGATGCCGGCCACGGCCCCGCGATCCAGCTCACCGATTCGCGCGACCACCAGTTCGTCGAGCAAGGGGTGGGGACCGAGCGGCGGACCAAGCTGGAACTCGACCCCCGGATGAAGCCGGCTCAGGCTGTCTCGCGCGGCGGTCAGGTCGCGGAGCAGGTGGACGCCCGCGGAGAGGAAATAGGGGATCATCAGGACCCGGTTTGCTCCCCGGGCCACGCACCGGCTTCCTCCGGTCGCGATGTCGGGATCGGCCAGCTCGAGGAAGCAGGCCTCGACGATCGGATAGTCACCCCGCGCCGCAACCCGGCGGCCAGGTCGTGCAGGTCGTCGTTGGCCGCCTGGTGCCGGCTGCCATGGGCGATGAGGAGGATGGCAGTTCGTCTGGAGTTCGATGCCATCATGACAGTTCTCAACCGGTGATCCTGGGGTCCTCGGGGTGAAGTCCCGGCAATGTGGCTTCCTCCTTGACCAGAGAGGCTTGATCAATCGCCTGAAAG
>CAWFJM010000060.1:0-44149 GCA_963816015.1 uncultured Planctomycetaceae bacterium
CCCTCGCCAATCCAGCCACCGCCGCGGCCTGAGCTAATTGCCACGCCCGATTGAAAAGGGGCGGAATTCCCTCGGGAGGTCGAGCTTGGGGCAATGAAAACGCGTGCTTGACCAGTGCCTTCGTTCCTACCGGATTTGATGTGGCCGGTAGGTGGCGGCGCCGAAGCCGCTTCAGCGACGCATGTCCCTGCGGCTGCTTGCATGGTGCTAAGTCGATTGCTAAGCTACATTCTGTTCAGATCACCGCCGACCGTCGAGACGAAGGCACATGGCTGACCCGGCTGTCTCCGCTCCCACGATTGACGCGTTCTTCCAGCGACGGGAGGCTTCGGGCGCCGCGGAGCGTGCCAACTACTCGATGTTCCTCAATGAACTGTGCGATCTCCTCAAGGTCTCCAGGCCAGATCCCGCCGGGCCGGACGAGGAGAAGAATGCCTATGTGTTCGAGCGCGCGGTCCCGTTCCCGAACCCAGACGGATCGACCGCGGTCAAGTGAATCGACCTTTACAAGCGCGACTGCTTCATGCTCGAGGCCAAGCAAGGAGTGAGGGGTAATGTGTCAGGGATTTCGTGCACATTAGCGCCAGAAATCGGTTTTGCGGTTCCTGACACGAATGGCGCTTCCTTAACGCTAACCTCTGTTCTCTGTTTGAGATAGACAAAGACGGCCTCTCTTAGGAAAACCTTGGGGTATGTCCCAATCCCAGGTTCGTTCGGCAAGGAGGCCGTCGATGTCCCAGAGTATCTGTCGGCGGATTCGTGACCAGATCAATTTGCTTCGCGACCAGCCCCATCTCCCCTTCAGCGACCTGCTGGACGCGGACTTGGTCGGGGAAGTACTGGGGGAGGAAGGCGTCCATTATCGGGAACGGATCTTCAGCCCATTAGTGACCCTCTGGACCTTCCTGACGCAGGTGCTCAGCCTCGACCATTGTTGCCGCAAGGCCGTGGCATGCTTGATCGCCTACCGCACCGCACGGGGCCAGGACCCCTGCTCGGCCGATAGTGGCAGCTACTGCAAGGCGCGGCAGCGGCTGCCCATCGGTGTCATCACCGGGTTGGTTCACCGCACGGCCCAAGCCCTCGAAGAGCGAGTGCCGGAGGACTGGCTCTGGAAGCGTCGGGAGACCTTGATGGTCGACGGCTCCACGGTCTCGATGCCCGACACGCCGGAGAACCAGCAGGCCTTCCCCCAGGCCAGGACTCAGGCCTCCGGCGTCGGTTTCCCCATCGCCCGAGTGGTCGCGATCATCAGCCTGGCCACCGGGGTGTTGCGATCTGGCCATCGGTCCTTACAAGGGGAAGGAGACCGGCGAGACAGGTCCTCTTACGCGACCTCCTGGATCGCCTCAAAGGTGGCGAGGTGCTGCTGGGAGACCGCTGTTTTGCCTCGTATTTCGGCATCAATTCGCTGGTGGAGCGTAGGGTGGATGGCCTCTTCCGGATGCACCAGCGACGCAAGTTCGACTTCCGCAAGGGTCGATCGCTGGGCATCGAAGATCACATCGTGACCTGGACCAAGCCCGGACGTCCGGAATGGATGGACGAGGAGGCCTACGCTCAGGTTCCCGAGGGGATGAAGGTTCGCGAGCTTCGGTTCAAGGTTCAGAAGCCCGGCTTCCGGATCAACGAGTTAGTGTTGGTGACCACCATGCTCGACGCGGAGGAGTACACGAGGGAGGAACTGGCCCGCCTTTACTTTGAAAGATGGAACATCGAATTAGATCTACGCGCGATCAAATGTATCATGCAGATGGATGTGCTGCGGTGCGAAACGCCCGGGATGGTGAAGAAGGAGATCTGGATGCACTCGCTCGCTTATAACTTAATACGTGGGGTCATGGCGGCGGCGGCCCAGGCCCATGGGAAGGCACCCAGGCAGATCAGCTTCGCGGGAACGCTGCAGACCATGGCGGCATTCCGCGAGGTGTTGAACTGGGCCCCGCCGGAAACGCGCCGTCTGCTTGTAGAGGTCATGCTCCGTGCCATCGCCAGCCATGAGGTTGGCAACCGGCCCGGCCGCGTCGAGCCGCGCGCCATCGAGCGCCGCTCCAAACCCCACGATCTGCTGACCGAGCCTCGGAAAGCAGCGCGTAACCGCTTGATGCAGGCCGCTTAACGGTTAAGGGAGCGCCATTCGTTCCTGACACCTTTTCCGCCCCTCCTTTCTCAAGCTTTCCTGACGCAAGGACACCATACTTAATTTTTCGGAGTTAGGTATGGTGTCCCCGGAACTACGTTTGGCCCCGGTCATCGTGATCTGTTGATTATTCTGGACATGCACCAATGCGACCCCGGCGTCGACTTAGGATTGCCTTTGAGGCAGCGGCCGCGAATAGCGACGGTCACCTAGGCCGGAGAGCGGGGCGTTGCCCGCAGCGATGACATCCAACTTGCAACCTGGAGTGTGGCGATTCCGCCGCGAATTCCCATGAAGAGAACTCTGGCGACTGTGCTCTTACTAGCCATTGGTCGGACGGCCGCCGCGCAACTTTACTTCGCCGGCCCGAACCCGGGCCAGAACGTGCCCCCACAGGTTTATCAGCCTGGTCAGGTGGCCGTGAGTACGACCCCTGGCCCGGTCTCGACCCCGGTTTATGCCAACCCTCCGGCGCAGGGTCCAACCGTGGTCGGTGGCCAGCCACTGGGGACCTACCAGCCCGGCCAAGTTGCGATCACCGGCGTCCAGCCGGGAGGTTACACCTCCAGGGGGACGATGACAAACACATCATCCTACAACGGCTTCACCAGCAGCGATGGGAGTGCGGCTCAGTCGTTCAGCTCAGCGTTCGCCCCGTCCGGGCTCGGCGACGCGGTCGGGGCGGGGGTCGACGCCTTCGGACTGACTGGAAACCAGACCTCTTACAGACAGCCTTACGGTCAATGGCCTACGGTCAATCCTACGGCCAACGTCCAACCTACGGTAGCCAGTTCTACAATGTCGAGCGACCGCAGCAGCCGACCTACGGTAGCCAGTTCTACAATGTCCAGCGACCGCAGCAGCCGACCTGGAATCAGCCATATTTCCAACCTCGGCTGTACAGTTCCTTCCAGCATCAACGTTGAGCCCCAATCACCCTAGTTCCGCAAGCGCCGGAGGAAATAGACCCCTGCTTTCGAAAGGAGGCGGGGGCCTCTTCCACATGCGGGCCGGCAACGGTCCACGGCCCTTCGGGCCGGGCGGCAGCGTGCTGGGGTTCCAACAAACCCGCCACCCGCCGCGCGGCGGGTCCGGCGCCGGGATAGCGGCTCAGTCCATTCCCGGACGGGAGCGAATCAGGGCCGGGCGGCGCGGACCATCGCCAGGATGCCGGCCTTGAGCGCCTCGGGCAGCTCGGGCCAGGCGGCGACGACAGGGCTGCGGCATTCGGGTCAATTACTCCTTCGAGCCATTTTTCAAAGTCTCCAAAATTTCTGCCGGTTTTTTATCGGAATCTCAACTCATCTTGTGGGGGAGGATAATGGACCACCTTGCTTTGATCGATTAGGGATGAGCCTACCCTGTCCCGGGGTAAAGGATGCCACCGGGTTTAATGGATGCCACCGGGGTCGACGTTGACCCGGGATAAGGGGATACCCCGGGGTCGACGATGACCCCGGTTTCCTCCTCAGATGGAGTTGAACCGCCGCACCGTCGTGATCCAGGCGGGGAAAGCTTTCGCGATCCTAATCGCGCCTGGCTCGTTGCTCCATGGCAGCCCGGACCAGCAAAGTAATCAACGACCCGACAAAGGGCTAAAAACAGGCCGAAAACCGTGACGCCGTAAGTGGTTTTGCTACAAGGACTTACGCGAGTCGATCTGCCGCAAGCGCTTGCGTGGTAACAGAAAACCCGCTGGCAGTCAGCAGACATAGCGATCTCTCTCCCCACGGCGCGGACTTGGCAGGAGAAAACCGACGATGGACGGTTCGCGGAAACGAAGGACGAAGGATCGAACCAGGAAGGTGTGGTATGCGCATCACCGACAACTCCGATTTGCTCGTTGGTTGGGCTTCCCTCGACCCGAAACCGATGTCCTCGGGTGGCCACGACCAGGGGCCGATTCAACTTTCTTTTCCTTCGCCGCAAGAAGGGTCTTCCCCGATCCGTCGGTTCCGATCTCGACCACTTTTTGAGAGGCACGAAGTCGTGCCCCGGCTTCTCAGAGGAGTAGAAGAGAGGGCAGCGATTCCAGACGTTTCCGTTACCCTATCTGACGCGCTGTGGAAGCATCTCCGTCGTCGAGCCGCCGGGCTGGGTGTCTCCGTCGAATTACTGGTCGCTGGCCTCGTCTGCGATACCATCGAGGGCTTGGCCGACGGGCGCGTCCGGCTACCGGAGAGACAGGCCATGCAGCAGTTGATGGACATTGCCTGATCCCACCGGTGGGGCAAGGTCCCGCCCGATCCGCATCGCCATGTCGTTGATCCTCGGGATTGGGCAGCCTTTGGATAGTTCTCCGCAAGGATTCATCATGAAGAGCACTGACGATCACGATCCATCACGACCCGATTGGCTTTCGCCGCCCCTGCCTGGCGCCGAGGAGATCGCCCAGGAAGAGCCCACGGCGACCATCGAGCCCGTCGTCGTATCGGCTAGGTCGGTTGTCTGGAAAACGGGGCCTTTCTCGCGCCGCCACCAGCCGCGAACGCCTTCACATCGCCCGGTCCGGACCGTTGCCAACGGATGCGAACCACCCTTCGGCCCGTGAGTAGCAATGGCGGTGATAAAGGGGGACATAGCGCTTATTCGGGGGCTACGACTCGAGATGATGCATGTCCCCCTGTTTCCGTTCGCTCGGTCCTCCGTGGTTAGCCGCAATGCCATGACCATTCCCTCGCTCATTCCACCATGGAAAAGACCGAAAGCACGAGAGAAATCATCGGGAGAACCGGGTGCCGACAACTGTCCAGGATCTCTCGCTGTCCGAAGGTTCTTCTGCACGGATTCGTGAGATTCGTCAGATTCGTGGTCAGGTACTCTGCCTCGGCTGTGGAGACCGAGCTCGACCACGAATCACACGAATCTTACGAATGGGCAATTTCGGCGGCGGTTCAGCCGCGCTCGGTTCTCCGTGGCTCCATGCACTTCATGATTTCCCGTGGTTCTCGTCTTGGGAGAGGGGAAACAGGGACGCAGTGAGTCCTTTGAGCCTTCGAGATTATGGCTTGCCAATCTGTCGCTCGGCCCAGCGGAGAACGGCCTCGGCGATGCGGATCGCGCGACGGTGTTGCCTTTTCGTGACTGGGTCGACAAGTCCCGGGTAGCGCATCACCACGGCGAACGGTGAAAGCTCGTCGGCCTGCCGGACGTACTTGGGAATCTTGAGGCCGCTTCCTTCGAGCTGATTGAGCAGTTCGTCCAGGTCGTGAATGTAAGGGAATCGCGCGCCCCGGTGGACGAATACCGCTTTGATCGCTTTTTCGGCGGCCTGCTGCGATTCGAAGCAAAGGTCCTCGAGCAACGCGCCCACCGTGTCGCTTCTGGCGATTGCCAGGTTGCTCCTTGCACGATTGAGCCATTCGCGAGGATCGGTCGGAGGATACCGTTTACGCGCCATACACGACCTTCCCGTCCCGCAACGCCGGATGAATCACGAGATAAGGCGAATCTCCATAGAGCGTGACCTCTTCCGGCGTCACGACAACGACATCGACAGGCGCGCCCTTGCCGCGAAGGTGACGATGAATGGCCGTGGTCAATCGCCAGCGATTAAACTTGCCGGCCTTGATGACCAGAAGGTCGATATCGCTGTTCGGTCCCATCTCGCCCCGCGCCGCTGAGCCGAAAAGGATGATCTTCTCCGGCTCCGCGGCTTCAACGACTCGGCGAACGATGTCGGCCAAGATTGCCTTGTCCGGTTCCCCGTTCTTGCGACTCCTTCGCTTGGTCGACGTTTTCACGCGCCCCTCCCAGGTATGGCTCACCATGAAATGGAGAAACCGGGGTCAAAGGACAAGGCGACGGAACTCTTGTTTCCATGGGCCGGTTTGCCGCATTCGTACCCATCCCGAAAGATCGGACAGAACCGCATTGTGGCTCCCCCTTCGGTATTTTTTCCCACACCGCAGCTCAGTTCGTGTCGCCAGTTAGCCCGATCCTCCGTCCAGGCCATCTCTCATCGTAGGGGCACCGATGTTCATGGAGCAATCGCCTGACCTTCAGAGCGAATGGGCGATCCCTGTTTCGATGACCGACAGCCCCGGGAGAAAGACCGCGAAGGGCCACCATGGGCAACTTCGGCGGCGATACAACCACGATCGGGTCTATCTGGACCAGTGACCTTCATGATCTCACGTGGTTCTCGCGGCTGGGTGAACCAGGACGATCGTGCGGATTAAATCGCCGGGATTCCTGAACGGGAGCCCGGTCGGAGTTGACTTCGTGTCGCACACTGTACTTGGGGAATTGCGTTCCTGACGGTCCCCCGGTTCTTTGACAATTCGGCGACGGTGCTCGAGAGGGTCTCGCGGAGGCGAGAGGGGTGCGAAAACATGCCGAACGAAGCCAACTTGGAGTTGATGTAAGAGACGACCAGGAAATGTGTTAGTGGCTGTCAAAGCGAGAATTCGCGGCGACGAACGAACCCATTTCGGCGGGATGGCAGGGAGTTCACGCGTCGATGATCCCGCCGCGGCTCCGCGAGACAGCCACCCAGGGTTCCACCCTGGGCTGGATTCCCTCGGCCTTTCAGGCCGACCGGACTCGCTCAAGACGATCCGCGGTTCCCGTTGCCCTCAGCGTCTCGCGGAGGTCTGAGGGGTGCGAAAACGCGACGAGCGAAGCCAAATCGCAAGCAACGCAAGAATCTACGAGAAAAGAGGTTACATCGACATGCGAAGGCGGTGACGAGGACGATCAAACCCAATGTTCCGCCGCGACGGGCGATCCTTCGTGGGACGAGGCAGCACTTAGCCATCGGCCATCTCGAGACTCTCAAGCTGGCTCGAGACGGCGATCGGGCCTCAGCAGCAGCCTGAGGCCAAGAACCGCGGCGGTCGCGGCGACGACGATCACGGCCAGAGTGACGAGCGCGACGCCGGCCAGGTGGCTCTCCACCCCCGTGTGCAGCAGCGTCCAGATCCGAAACGTGATCGTGGTCACACCGGGCGGCTGGAGCAGGTTGGTGGCCGGCAGCTCCCCGAATCCGAGTACGAAGGCCACGCACCAGGCGGCCAGGAGGGCTCGGCCCGAGAGGGGAAGGGCCACCCGCCAGACCTGATTCCACGGACCAAGACCGTCCAGGGCCGCCGATTCCAGCAACGCGGGGGGCAAGATCCGCAGGGCCGGCCAGAGGATCAGAAGGGCGTAGGGCAGGGTGCGCATCGACTGCGCCAGGACCACGATCAGCGGCGAGTCGTAGATCGCGGGAATCCAGCGATAGGCGAGCACCATCGCCATGCCGGCGACCGGGCCGGGCGTGGCCAGGGTGAGAGCCAGAATCACGAGCAAGAGGATCTGCCACCGCGGCGATCGCCGTCCTGTCCAAGCCAGGGCCCAGGCCAGGACGGCCGTGATCGTCGCGGCGCAGGCCGCCAGCACCAGGCTCGTCTGGATCGGCTCCCAGCTCTCGGAGAGGGCGAAGCCCAGCGTTCCCGCCAGTCCGGAGAGCGACCAGACCGGCGGCTGACCGAGCCTGGCCCTGCCGCCAACCCGCCCGGCGCGCCAGATCAGGCTGTAGAGCGGCACCGCCATGACGTTGCCGACCAGGACGAGCCAGCGTCACGCCCAGGGGACCGCGCCAGCGGCCCAGCGTCCACGTCCGGGCGCGTCCGAACGCCGAGGCCAGCCGCGCGGGATCGCGCGCATGAGCGAGCGGGCGAGCAGCCAGATCGCGACCCCGAGCACGAGCAGAGGGGGGACCGAGACGACGGCCGCATCGGCGGGGCCTCGCCCGAGGGTGAACTGGACATAGGCCTCCTCGGCATAGGTGCGGACCTGAAGCAGGTCCGTGACCGTCATGTCACCGGCGGTGAGCACGGCCACCCCCACGGCCGCGGCGGCAATGGCCCCGAGACTCCGCCGCAACGTGACGCTGCCTGCAGACCCGCAGCGCGGGCATGTCGAGCTCGGCGGCCTCCTCCAGCTCGCGCTCGACCGTGCGGAACCCGACCCCCGCGAGGAAGACAACCCAGGGGAGGCTGGCCAGGGCGTGGATGACCGCCGCACCGGTCCGGCCGACCAGGATCGGCCGCAGGCCGATGGCCTGCATCCGTCCCGCGTTCCCGAGCGCGCCAAGCCAGGCCGTCGCGTGCAGGGGCAGGGGGACGAAAGCCGCAATCGCCAGGACGGCCAGCAGGACCGTCCGGCCCCAGAGATCCGTCCGGAACAGGAGCAGGGACAGGAGGATTCCGGCCGGCAGTGCCAGGACCTCGGTCAGGATCACCAGCGTCAGGGTCTCGAACGCCAGCCGGGCCGGCCGGCGCAGCCCCACCGGCCCCGGCTCGCGAAGCAGTTGCGCTGTCGAGGCCGGGTCGAGCGCGCCGCCGGTTGCAGGTTCCGGCTCCAGCCGCCAGGTCCGCCCGATTGCTCCGGCCCAGCGCTGGAGCCCGAGCGAGTCGAGCGCGCGCTCCAGCTTCCGCGGCACCTGGGCGGCTTCGATCACCGTGGCGGCAAGCGGCCAGCCCACCAGCACCGCGAGGGCTCCCAGGATGGCCAGCCGGGCAAGCCGGGAACCGCCGCCGGTCATGCCCTCAGCCCGGCCGCCCGCATGAGCGCCGCGGTCTTGTCGTGCGCCTCGGCCACCCACTCGACGATGTGATCCGGGTCGGGAGAGTACTCGAGCTCGACCGAGATCGTCGCGTCGTCGATCCCCAGTCGCTTGATCGCTTCGAGATAAGGGGGAAAGTCCACCACGCCGCGTCCGGGGGGAAGATCGCCGTGCACCTTGCCATCGCAATCGGAAATATGAACATGAGCCACGCGATCCCCGCAGGGCCTCGATCGAGGATGGCGGCTGGTTGGCGAGCACCAGGTGCGAGATGTCCAGGTTGGCCTTCACCGCGGGGTGGGCCACGTCGGTCAGGAAGCGCACCATGCTCGGCACGTCGTTGAGCAGCGAGAGCTTGAACGGCTCGAGCTCCATGGCGATCTCCAGGCCCAGCTCGCCGGCGCGCTCACCCAGGGCACGAACGTGCTTGACGGCCATCGCCCACTGCTCGGCGGGGGGGATCACCTCCTTCTGCCAGATGTACTCGCCGAGCACCAGCAGAAGGTTCCGTGCCTGGAATTCGTAGGCCATGTCGAGATACTGACCGACCCGGCTCGACATGGAACCGCTGGACGCTGGGATTGAAGTCGATGAGGCCCAGGGCCACGCAGGCCACGCTGACGATGGGCAGGCCGGCGCGGGCGCACTCCTCCCGGATCAGGCGCCGCTCCTTGATATCGATGTCCAGCGGATCGGCGAAGATGTCGATGGCGTCGAAGCCGAGCTCCCTGGTCTTGGCGATGCCGAACGCGGTTCCCCGCCCCGCCTGGACCCAGGCCGAGTTGATCAGTCCGAGTTTCATGGTTGACGCTCTCCGGAAGACGCGGTCGGGGATGCGCGAAGCGGTTGCGGTGGCGCGGAGTTGCCCGCGGATGCCGAGTGCGAGGGTGCCGGCTCGTCAGGGATCTCGAGGCCCGGGACGAGCGAGATGGGATGCTCGTTCCCGGTGCGCCTGGGCTCGATGGGAAGGTGAATCGTGAAACAGGAGCCCTTCCCGGGCTCGGACTGGACCTCGATCCGGCCGCCGTGCTCCTGGATGATCCCGTAGCTGATGCAGAGTCCCAGTCCCGTGCCTTGACCGAGGGGCTTGGTGGTGAAGAACGGATCGAAGATCCGTTCGCGGATCGCCTGCTCGATCCCGCAGCCGTTGTCCCGGATGTCGATCCGGACACCCATCGACCTCGGGCTCGGTCTTGGTCAGGACGGTCACCACGCCGCCGTCGTCCGCGCAGGCGTCGATGGCGTTGGTCAGCAGGTTGACCACGACCTGATGGATCCTGGCGGCCCGGCAGCGGATGGCCGGCATGGCGCCCAGGTCCATGACGATCCGGACCCCTTTCTTGCGAGCGTAACCCTTGACCATGTTGATCGACGATTCGATGCCCGGGTTGAGATCGACCTCGTTCCAGTCTCCCTCGTCAACCCTGGCGAAGAGCCTGAGCTCCTTGACGATCCGTTCGATCCTCCGCAACCCTTCCCGTGTCCGGTCGATGAGGCGGGGCAGGTTCGCAAGGCTGTAGTTCAGGTCGATGCGATCGTCGAGATCCTCGATCTTGGCGATGAGATCCGGGCGGACCTGCACCAGGTCGGACTCGCCCTGACGATACATCTCGATCAGCCCCAGCAGGTCGCGGAGGTCGCGCTCGAGGACCGCCACGTTGTTGCTCACGAACGAGAGGGGGTTGTTGATCTCGTGGGCGACTCCCGCCACGAGCTGACCCAGGCTGGCCAGCTTCTCGGTCTGCACGAGGCGGCTCTGAGCGTTCTTGAGCGCCTCGTGCGCCTGGTGCTCCGAGTGGGCCAGGTCCTGGAGCGTGACGTTCTGCTCCTTGAGCTGCTCCTCGGCGCGGATCCGCGCGGTGACGTCCCAGAAGATTCCCTGGATGCCGATCGGCTTGCCGTCGTGGCCGAACAGCGGAGTCTTCATCACCTGGACGTGAGAGCGCGTCGCCTTGGGGAGTGATGTGCTGCTCGACCACGTCGAGGACCTGCCCGCTCTCGATGACCCGTCGATCGTCGCGGCGGTACTTCTCGGCCAGGTCGCGGGGATAGAAATCGAAATCGGTCTTTCCCAGGATCTCCTTGAGAGACTTGCCAAGCTCCGCGCAGAACCGCTGGTTGGCGAATGTGAACCGCCCGTCGAGGTCCTTGCGGAGGATCATCTGGGGAAGCGTCTCGACCAGGGAGTGATAGAGGACCTCCGTCTCGCGGAGCGCCCGGACCGCGCGCCTCCGCTCGTCCGCGACCGTCTCCAGGTCGACCGACAGGTCGGTATGCCGCTTCCTCAGCCGCCAGAGCCAGAGCGCCGTGGCCGCGATCAGAAGCGCCAGCGCGATCAGAATCCCGACGATTGCCGGGTGGCCACCCAGCCAGGAGGCGGCCAGCAGGGGCGAACAGGGGATGGCAAGGACTCGGATCAGTGACAAGTCAGTCGATTCCGGAGCTGCGCCAGCCAGGTGCGACCCGGCCGTGAAGTCCTCGAACTGCACCACGCGATGCTCTCTGCCCGCAACCAGCACGGCCTCGCAGAGCGCGATGGTGCCGAGGTTGTCTGCCCGAGATGTCGGGCTCGGTGCCCGTCTCGAGGGCTCGAAGCAGCCCGGCCATGGTTCCGGCGAAGGCGTCGGGAAACCAGCAGACCTCCGGCCACCGCGGTCGATGCCAGGCTCCATCATCCTTCCGGTCGTGAAGTCGATGGTGCTGGGAACCCGCTGGGCCAGCCCGGCCAGCCGATCGTCCCCAGGGCCAGTCCGTCGTTCCCTCGAACCGCCAGCGGATCGCGATCTCCGACCGAGCCCCCTCCGCGCAGGCCCGCTCCAGACGTCGTCCCAGCCCGAGCGCTCGGGCTCCCGAGCCATACTCGAGGATGTAGAGATTGATGCCGTCGGCATGCGGAAACTCCGTCCGCGGATCGGGCCGCGTGCTGGCCAGGACCCGCTCCGGATCACCCAGCCAGTAGCGCAGGGTGTCGAGGTGATGAATGCTCATGATGTACGTCGAGAGCGAGCGGCCGTCCCGTGCCCAGGGCATCCAGTGAGGAATCGCCCGCATCTCGATCGTGGCCAGCACCGGATCCCCCAGGACCCCTCGGTCGAGCAGGTGCCTGAGGGCCCGCACCGAATGGTCATACCGCATGTTCTGGTTCACCTGGAGCACGACCCCCGCCCGGGCGCACGCGTCGACCAGCCCGCGGGCTTCCACGAGGGAAAGCGCCAGCGGCTTCTGCGCCAGGATGCCCCGCACCCTGCGGGGATGAGCGAGGATCCGCTGGATCACACGCCGGCTGCTCCGCGGGCGGAACCGCGATATCGACCACCTGGATCGCCGCGATTCTCGAGCATCGCTTCGATCGAGGTGTAAACCTGGGGAATCCCCCGCAGCCGGGCAACCTCCTCCGCGCGCTCCGGTGAGCGCGAGGTGATCCCCACGACCGGGAAGCCGGCCTCCGCGTAGGCGACCAGGTGACAGTCGCGGACGATGAAACCCGCGCCCACCACGCCGATGCCCACGTCGCGACGTTCGGGCCATTCGGGCAGGTGAGCGCGGCCGTCCAGTTCCAGCCCCGGCATCATCGAGCACTCCGTCGATGGATCGATCCGACCATGCAGCCGGCAGGCCGCACCTTGCGTCGTCGAAGATGCTACTCGGTTGGTGATACAACGTCGAGTGCCCGCCTGTCCAGGGGGCGGTGGGGTGAAATCGGCGGGGAACCCTGGCCGTCACACGCCTGATGCTCCCACGTCTGAAACCACCGCGCGAACTCGGTCTCACTGGCTCCCCGGGCCACGGCGCGGGCGATGCGTGCCGCGCCCAGGGCAGGGGCCAGGACGGCCATCACGGCCACGACGGCACGCCAGCAGCCCTGCCACCAGCGCAGGATGAACGGCCGCCATGACCGCAAGACCGGTCAGGGCCATCAAGACCACGTGTGGCTCGCAGGCTTTCAACGCGGGCCAGCTCAGGGCGCCAAGCCCCTTCCGGGGCCAGGACGACGGGGGCGCCGGCCGCCCGCCGCTTCCGCCCTCTACCCGGTAGCAGCCCCCAGCGCTCTTGAGTCGCTGGAAAAACGCCTTGTAACGGCAATCGTTGTGCAGGGCCAGCAGAGCCCAGCCGACGGCGATCGCGAATCCCGCGATGGCCCATGCTGGGTCACTTAGCCGCCGCGCCAGGCCGTATCCCAGAGCGAACCCCACCGCCAGGTTGACCAGGTGGTGCATCAGGTAATCGAGATACACGCCGTCGAGGCTCACGGTCCGCCGCCACCGCGCAACCTGGCCGTCGACGTGATCCAGCCAGAATCCCAGGTGAAGGGCCGCGACGCCAAGTATGAACCCGGGACGAGAGCCGATGCCGATCGCCGCCGCTCCCGCCAGACTGGCGAGGAGAGCGGCCAGCGTGACCTGGTGAGCCGAGAACCCCAGGCGAACGGCCACCCAGGTTCCATAGACGGCCGTGGGCCGTGCGATCCTTCGGGCCAGCCAGTTGCCGATCTCGCGATGCCGCCCTTTCTGGACGCATCGGCCGAGCTCGGCGAGCGTGGGATGGCGATGGCTCATCGGGTCAAGCTCTCGTTGCCGCGTGAACCAAGCTCCTCCTCGGAGAGCTCGTAGATCGCGTACTGCCGCATCACTCCGTCGGCGTCGGTCAGGTCTTCGCGAAAGAGCGGAACGCGGCCCGCGAGCCACGAGGAGAGCAGCCGGCCCAGCGTCGGGTCGAACTCGATGGCCGCCGCCTGCGCCGGCGGGCAAAGCATGACGTGAGTAAAACCCTCTTCTTTCAGGGTGTGGACGATCTCGCGCGGCGACTCGCCGTGTCCCCCCAGCCCCGTCCGCCGGCGATGGGCGAGCTCCATCGTGTAGCCGCGCGGAATGTAAAACCCGCGATGATCCTGCCCGATCAGCCGGGCCGACCGCGGGAGGTGTCCGGCCACCCAGCGACCCACCCGGTAGGTCGGCTCGCACCGGCCAAGAAACTGGTGGAATGACTCCCGGCCCAGGACCGTTCCCGCGGCCCGCGCGGCCCGCGTGAGCGAGACGCCCGTCTCCGAGGCCAGCACCAGGACGACGATCGCTGTCAAGACCCGCGACGGAACCGTGCCGCGCTCGCTCCAGCGAAGAGCCAGGTACGCCACGGCGATCGACATCGGCCCCAGCGCGACCAGCAAAAACCGCATGCTTTGCCGCTGCGTCAGGCAGAGCACCAGGAATAGGTAACCGACGGCCGCCAGCCCGAGCACGCGCCGAGGCGCGCGCTCGACGAGGAGCGCCGGCAGGAACAGCAGGAACACCGGTCCAAACTGGTGCGCGAAGCTGTCAAACCGCTCGGGCTGGAGAGTGAGCGGAACGAGGGCGGTGAGCAGTCGCCATGGATTGGGGGCAAGCGGACGCTTGATCGAGGCCAGCACCTCCTCGAGTCCCGCTCCCCCGAACCAGCTCTTGAAGAAGGGAAAAACGGGATTCCCGGTGTGAATGAAGGCGCGGAGATACCAGGCGCCGCCGACCAGAACGGTGGCCGCGATAAACCCGGCGGTCAGCCTCAGCGAGCGCGCGCCTGTGCTTCGTGACCGCCAGGCCGAATCCAGCAGCGGCCGGAGGAGCACGGCCAGGGTGAGAACTCCAGCGAGCACCAGGGCCGGGTATTTCACGCCCAGGGCCAGCCCGCAAAAGACCCCCGCCACCAGGGTCGAGGTCCGCGAGGGATGGTCGAGCATCCGGGTCCAGGCCACGATCGCGGCCGTTCCGAAGGCTGCGAGGGCCACGTCGTTGAGCGGAGCCGACATGCCGTTGCTGATCGCCGGGACGAGCACCGCCAGGGTCGCGGCCCACCAGGCCCGGCGTCCCAGGCTGGGGCGCGCCAGCGCTGCCACGTTGGCTGCGAACACCAGCCCCAGCACCCACTGAAGGCAGCGGCAGGCAACGGGGCCCCGAAACTCCAGGGCGACCGCGTAGAGGAGCTCGGTGACCAGAGGATAGACCGTCTCGTGTAGGTCGGGATCGAAGTAGACCGCCTGGCGGATCAGGAAGATCTTGGGAACCTGAAGGTGATAGCAGAGGGCATCGCCATCGGTGACGGGAGCCAGTGCCGCCAGGGCCGTGGCCCCGAGGGTGAGAACCAGGAACACGAGCAGGAGCCGATCGAGACGCCCGAACGAGCCGGGTTCCATGCTCTCCGAAGGGCGCCGCCGCACCGCGTCGCGGACCAGACGGCAACCCGCCAGCAGGCCGAGCTCGGTGGCCACCGCCAGGAGCACCGCAAGGCCGGCCAGGTTCAGCCAGCCAGCCTCGCCGAGCGCCAGGCAGGCCAGGGCCAAGAGCCCCAGCCCCAGGGGGGTTGCCAGGGCCAGGGCATCCAGCGGATGGTCCGGCAGTTCCCTGGCTGATTCGAGCAGCCGCTTGCCAATCCCGGCCGCGATGAGGGCCAGGAACAGGGCCAGTCCAAGATCAAGCATCCGCGTCTCACCTGGTTTCGAGGACTGCGGTCAGTCGCGCCATCTCCACCACCGGCGGCAGGTTCGGCTCAGCCGGACGAGCCGGGCCGCCGGTCACCGGGATCACTCGACAGTCTCGCGACACAGAACTGGGACGTGGCCGGATCGGGATCTAGGGGAATCGGCAACGACTCTGCCACGCCGATTCCCTGTTCTCGATACCACGCCGCCGTGTCGTAACCGTAGCGGTTGTAGCTCAGGCCGGTCTCCTCGTTATGGGCGGCAAAGCGGCGAGCCACCCTGAGAATCTCGCGGCGAATCCGCCCGGCCGCCGGGGGCGGGTTGTGAAGGATCACGGCAGAGGTGACCACCATGTCGAACGAGCCGTCGGAAAAGGGCAGGCGCTCCCCGCAGGCCAGGAGCAGCTCGATCTCGCCCAGCCCCTGCGAGGTAATCGTCGGGCATGTTCGATCTGCGAGCCGCTGAAGTCGATACCCACCAGGGGGACGTCGAGCCGGCGGCGCAGAGCCCCCAGCAGCTTGCCGTAGCCGCAGCCGACCTCGAGGATGGAGCTCGGGCGATAGGCCGCCAGCCGCTCGGCCATCCACTCCGCGCGGAGCGTGCGGGCCCTCTGTCCCTCCTGTTCGCGGAAATAATCGTCCCCGCCTCGCAGGGTCCAGTAGAGTCGGGGGTCGGTGTAAAGCCAGCGCCGTTTCCAGGCCGGCCACCGGCCCAGGGTGCGGCGGAGCACCTTGTGCCAGGCATAGCGGGGACCGCGGGACCGAAGGGCATTCCACGCCCGGACCGGAAGAGGCTGGGAAGGAACCGTCAGGTCCATGTGAACCATCCCTGGTCTGGGCGTCATCGCTGCGGAGCGGGCGCCGGGCGCCTCGTGCGAGCCCACCACGCCCATGAAGAAGCCCGGCGACCCGGGGCGCTCGAGCCGGCCGCGAGTCTCGGCGAGGAGTGTACGAATCGGTCGCGCGACGGTCAAGGCGGGCCGGACCGCAGGCGAGCAAACGAGCAAGCATCAGTGGAGCCGCTGGCTCGGCCGGAGGCAGGTCGTTCTTCGTGCCACGGCTCGCCCGGCTCCCCGGAGCTCAACGTGGTTTGCCTCGCCTTCGGGGGAAACCTATAATGAACCTCGTTTGACGCAGGTCGTCGTCCATCGGGCGACGAAACCGTGACAGGTCGCTAGCCGGATGCGAGGTTCTGTTCATGGGTGTCACCTCCAGTCGAGCACGGGTTTCCGACCTCGCCTTCCAGGTTTTCGACCGCGCGCTCCATCCCGAGTGGTTCGCCACGCGAGTTTACCGGCGCGTACCACAGGCCCGATGGGAAGCGGACATCCGCATCATCGAGGGAGGGCACGCCATCATCTTCGGATGCGGCTCGATTCGCCTCACCGAGGTTCTATCGGGACCCGAGACCCCTCTCCCGCAACCCGGACTCCTGTTCCATTCCACGATCAGGAACGAGCGTTCGACAAGTCTGCAGCCGGGCGGGATCATCGAGTACCAGACTTGCTTCGAGGTGGAGCGCGCTGATCCGGAAGTCTTCCGCCACCTTTGCGAAGAAATGATCGCCGATGCCTCGCGGCAGAGCCTCATTCATCGTTTTGGCTCATCCAATCGCCTGGCGCCCCGCCCGCTCAGCCACGTCCACATCGAGCCGCGCGTGCGCGGACTCTCGGTCCAGTCCTTTCATACCTTCCCCGAGGAAAGTGCCATCGTACGTTCCCTATCGCTCTATGAGCTGACCACCCTCCTGTCCAAGGGATGAAGCCGGTCGCGACCTGGCACGGTATGTCCTGGCCAACTAAGCCTGCTCGCACGATCCCTGGTTGTCACGCGAGGCGTCTCACTCGCGTCACCCGCGGCCCGCACCTGCCGCGATTGCATCGATCAGAGAGAGTATCAAGGCCTCGATGTTGCGTGCCGCTTGAAACGGGATTAAGATTAAGAATGCCTTATGGGAAGCGGATTCGAGAGCGAATGCCAGCCCAGACGGCTTTTTCTCTCCTGTCCATCGACATGGTCGGAGTGAACGGCGCGGTGCGCGGGAACCCTGCCAGGTGCAATCGGACCCGCGGATCTCGTCCCCACCCAGTGCGAGAGCGGGATGACACTGAACATCCCCGGAGGCGACCGATGGAACGGATGGAGCACATCCGCGGCAAGATCCTCGAAGGCGAGCAGATCGTCCTCGATCCGGTCGACGGTTATCTCGCGAGCCATGACTATAAAGGGCGCAAGACCCTATATGGCTACTTTGAGATGCCGACCGAACAACTGAAGGTCCTGAGCCATGAGATCTGCTATCGGCTGGTTCTCAGCGACGGCCGGAAAGCGAACATCTACACCGCGATTGTGCCGAGCCGTGAGGCGGGCAAATCGATTGCCGAGTTTCACGTGAGCGGTGGCCTGAAGAAGTAGGTCCAAGGGCGGCCAACGTGAAGACATGGCTCTCGGACTTGCTGGCGGCGTCCTCGTTGCCTCCGTTCGATTCGAGGGACCTGTTCGTCGATTCGAGGGACCTGTTCGAACGGTGATCTCAATGTTAGCCTTCATTCCTGGTGCCCCGCATTGGTTGGCGCACCCGAGGCCGGGCTGGTGTCGACGATGGCGCCGCAGGCATCGGTGTTCCCTCGCCTTTCAAAAGGCGAGGGCTTGGCCGGGTCATGCAGGAGAGCAAAATGCGATTTCTCCAATCGCGACGATTGATGCGATTAACCGCTACCGACGACTGGGGCCAGAGAAATCGCCGGTCTCCGACTGGGTGGCACCGCTTCGAGAACCGATACCTTGACTATGATCCTTAATCAAGGAGCGGCGAGAGGCCGACCGTCGCGGCGCGACGAAATGGGATGCGAACATGAGCTGAGCTCTGGCTCGGAATGCGGGCTTAAGGGCGGGACACGGTGCTGTTCACCTGATCGTCAGAAAGTCTTCACCACTGGGTCGAGGGCCGCAAGACCGACCGGTTTGCACGAAAAAAAACGCGCTCCGAGGAAAAAAATTTCCCAGGGTCGTGAACGATCCTAAGTGACGGAGAGATCAAGCGCCGGTGGTGCCATAGCGACGTCGCAACTGGCGCCGATGGAGAGTCCTGAGCGAAATTCGGTTGGCTAGGTTCGTCCAGGCGGGTATCTTGCGTTCGTCCGGGCGAGGGGCGCTGCCGGAGTTACCGGTTAGCGATTCGGCATCCGAAGGAGCATTGCCACGATGCCTCATCTGTCCCGAATCGACCGTGTCCGAGGTTGCCTGCTGGGTCTCGCCATCGGCGATGCGCTGGGCGCGCCACTGGAGGGATTGACAGCCCAGCAGATCAAGACACACTACGGTCGGGTCAAGAACTATGTCGACGGCGTCCAGGCCTGGAAGAGGAAGCCCTATCGATGGCGACTGAGGGGGCTTTATTCCGACGACACCCAGCAGGCGCTGGCGCTGTGCGATGTTCTGCTGGATTATCGCCGGATTGATCAGGACCGCCTGGCTGAACTTTATCTGGCACTTGCGACGCCCAAGGGGTCGTTCGTGGGCGCCCATCGGGGGATCGGCCGGAGCTTTCGCCATGTCCTTGCCGACCTGGAGCGAGGCGTATCGCCGCGTCGGAGCGGTCAGAATACCGCGGGCATCGGTGCGGCCATGAGGATTGCCCCGGTCTCCCTCTATTTCGGCGATGATCGCGACGCCATGTTCGACTCGGCGATGGCGGCCAGCATCATGACCCATCGCGACATCCGCAGCCTCAGCGGGGCACTGGTGGTGGCCCACGCGGTCCGGCGGCTGACGGCCGGCGACGGCACGTGAAGGAAGCCTGTTGCTCTGGGTCGCCGCCGACGTGGCGCGAGACGAGACCAGGATCGCCGCCGAATACGACGACGTGCTGATTTCCTTCGACCGGCATTCCCGGGCCCTCTCCCGGGCCCTGGCTCATGCCGAATCGCTGCTGGACCAGCCGCGCGAGCGGGCCCTGGCCGCCCTTGTCGAGGAAGCCAACCGCCACGGCGCAGAGCCCACCTGCAAGCGTCCGACGATGGGCTTTCCTCCCGCCTGCATCCCCACCTGCTTGTACCTCCTTCTCTCGACCGACAGCTTCGAGGAAGCCCTCACGGAGGTCATCAACCTCGGAGGAGATACGGACACGGCCGGAGCCATCCTCGGGGCCTTGGCCGGCGCTTGCTACGGGATCGCAGAAATTCCCAAGCGCTGGCTGGACGGGTTGCAGAACCGCGAGGGCATCGACGCCCGAGCCATTGCCCTGGCCCACCGCTCCGCGGAGGGGCTGGACATTCCCGACCTGATCACCACCGAACATGAGCTGAGCCGGAAGGAAGGCGCCAACCTCGAGCGCTATGCCTCCCTCTCCCGCAACGGAGGCGACCGGGGAGCGAATCACGTGGTCTGAGCTCGACCACGGCGGAACCGCGAGTCGATTCCCGCTGCTCACGTCTCTGACCGACAACGCCCCTCATGGTGCTCTAGCCCGACGGCCTGTCTTGGGGTAGAATTGCACCGGAACGTTAAGATTCGCCAGCCGGGATAAGCCTGCTCACGTCGAGAGCGAGGTTCCGAACGCAGTCGGTTCAGATCCCTCGGCATGAGCTGACACTCGATTCCCGGCCCGTGTCTCGGCCCTTGGGGAGGCCGCGTAGAGATGAGTCGGAGCATCGGCGACCGCATTCGCAGAAAGCTGCATGAGGCCGAAGGCTACCTGGAACTCGACCTGCCCAAGCACGCGCTTCAGATCCTCGAGAGCCGCTCCGACTGGCCGGGTTTGCAGTTCGAGGCCTGCCTCATCAAGGGCGAGGCCCTGCGCAGGCTCGACAGATTCCGCGAGGCCATTGCCCCCCTGGAAATTTCGGCCAGCCTGCGGCCCAGCGACAGCCGCGTCGCCCTGGCCCTGGGATGGTGCTACAAGCGTACCAACTGCCTGGCCCAGGCCATCGACACCCTTGACCGGGTGCGCCGGCATCACCCCGATAACGCCCTGCTACACTACAACCTGGCCTGCTACTGGAGCCTGGCAGGCAATCTTGACCGGGCCCTCGACGAGCTGCACTCATCGCTCAACCTCGAGCCAGAGCTCCGGAACATGATCGCGGATGAGCCCGATTTTCAGCACCTGCGAGGCAATCCGGAGTTCGATCGCCTCGTCATGGGCCCGGCCCCTCTCACCTAGAACTGCTGGCAGGATGAATCCTGCCCTACGAGATCCGTCGTCCGGGAGTATTTGACCGGAACGCGACTCGCTCCAGGTGGACCGTGGGCGACGCAAAGCTCAATGCCGAGCTCACGAGATGAGCGCCGGGAGCCACGTGTGGCGTGCGACGACGCACGGAGAAAGAAGGCCGATTCTGTCCAGGCAGCACGACGTTGGTCTGAATCAGTCCACTTCGATCGGGCCATGGGCCGAAGGCCGGGGAGAGAGTGAGTCAGCTCTCGTCAAGGACTCGTTGCGTGATCTCCCGCTCGCAGAGCTTGCACCATTTCCATCGCTTGGAGCCGAGGAGCTGGTCCAAATGCCTGTGGGCGATACGGACACTCCGAAACCAGATCTTGGTTTCAGATTCACCGATCTTCTCGAGCTTCGGGCAACGAGCGAAGTGGAGGAGATTGGAAGTGCCGGAGGGTTGACCTTTGGTCTTGGCAGCGGTCGGGATACCATGAAAAATAAACCCGATAGCTTCCAGTCGAGTTTCCCAGAAGTCCTCAGACGACTCGAGAGGACGAATCCCAGTCTCTTCCTGGATCGGCATGAAATGGTTCCCATGACCACGGAGTCGCAACCTCATTCATCAGTAGTAGCTTAACCAAGCTCGTCGGGAAACGCAATGCGAAAGCCGTGATCCCTTGCTTCGAGAAACCGTCGGCCATCTCCGAGATCTTCCCCGTTACCGGCAGATACTCACCACGCTGGTTCGTTACGGGTACCACGACGTGGTATCCGCCCTTCATCTGGAAGGGATCGTTCGACCGATCGAACGCGTGGCCATGGGGAGCGAGGCCACCTTGCTCGATCGGCCCCGAAGGCTGAGGCTGGTGTGCGAGGATCTGGGACCAACCTTCGTGAAGCTGGGCCAGGTGCTGAGCACCCGCCCGGATATCATTCCCGAAGCCTACACGGTCGAGCTGGCCGCGCTGCGGGATGACGTCCGCCCCTTCCCGTTCAGCCAGGTCGAGAAGATCCTGACGGACGACTACCGCCGCCCGCTGGCGGAGGTCTTCCTCTCGCTCGACCCGGAGCCGGTGGCTTCCGCGTCGATTTCCCAGGTTCACCGGGCGGTCCTCCGCGATGGCCGCATCGTGGCGCTGAAGATCCGCCGCCCGGGCATCACGAAGGTCGTTCAGGCCGACCTCGACATCCTCAAGAACCTGGCCCAGCTCGCCGAGCGGCGGCTCCCCTTTCTGGCGCCCTATAAACCCCTGGGGCTGGCCCGTGAATTCGAGCGCAGCCTCAAGAGGGAGCTGGATTTCACCGTCGAGCGCCGGACGATGCAGCGGTGCCAGAGCCAGTTCGCCGACGACCCCACGGCCCACATTCCCTTCACGGTCGACGCCTTCTCCACCCCGCGCGTGATCGCGATGGAGTTCATCGAAGGAGTCAGCGTCGATGATCTGGAGGGGATCCGGGGGATGGGGGTGGATCCCGCCCAGGTGGCCGTCACCGGAGCGCGGATCTTGCTGAAGCAGATCTTCCAGTTCGGCTTCTTCCACGCCGATCCCCATCCCGGCAACCTCCGCGTCTTGCCGGGCGGCATCGTCGCCCCGCTTGACTACGGCATGTTCGGTCAGCTCGACGGCAAGACCAGCGAACGAATCGCTTACCTGCTGACCGGGCTGATCGCCCAGGACCCCGATCGCGTGCTGCGGGCTCTCGAAGCGCTCGACATTCGCGGTGACCAGGTCGATCCCAAGGCCCTCCGTCGCGACGTCAGCGAGCTGGTGCACACCTACTCCGAGCTGACGCTCGACAGGATCAACCTCGGACTCCTGCTCCGTGAGCTCATCGCCTTCATCCGCACCCACCACCTCCACATTCCGCCGGACCTGGTCCTGCTGATTCGATCGCTGGTGACCATCGAGAGCGTGGGCCGGCAGCTTGACCCGCACTTCGACATTGCTGGCCAGCTCGAGCCGTTCCTCCACGAGCTCACGTTCCGTCGCTTCCATCCCCTCCGCTTGCTCAACCAGACGACGCAGACCGTGGAGGACCTCCAGCGAATCGCCACGCTCTTGCCGGACCTCCTGAGCCAGTCGCTCGATTCGATCAAGCGCGGGGAGCTGAACGTCCGATTCGATCTCCAGGGCTTCGAGCGACTGGTCCGGCAACTGACCCGGGCCAGCAACACCCTGGCGATCGGCATCGTGATTTCCGGTCTGCTCGTCGCCTCGTCGCTCATGATCCGCGTGGGCGCAACCTCCCTGGCCTACTCCGGGTTCGCTGTCGGCATGATCCTCAGCCTCTGGCTGGTCTGGAACATGTCGCGTAGCTGATCAGGAACGTACCGCTGCGCTGGGCCGCCTGGAAGAGGCCCCTCGATCGAGGAGAATCACATGGCAGCCATCGAGGGACTCTCAGCGAGGATCGACGTCGCGATCGAGGATGCGCGGATCACGATCAGCGGCGGCCAGGTGGACATCGACGTCCCTCGGATCAAGGTGGCACTCCCTCGAGACGATTGCACCAAGCTGACTCGACAGATGATGCCCGAGGGCTTCGCCTTCCCGGCGATGGAGTTCGGCCTCGGCCAGCGGATCACCGGGCGCGTCTCGAACTTGCGGGGAGTCGAGCTCCATTACGATGGGAACGAGATTCATTTCCAGGCTCGCCCCACCTACCGCGTGCAGCTCGACCAGAAGCTCCCCGGCCTGGGCTGGAAGAAGATCGCCGCGATCAGCGGCAAGGTGGAGGTTCCGGGCCTGATCCGGTTCCGGCTCGCCAACCCCGGGGCGGCTCTGCCCGACGTGGAAATCGCCTACGAGATTGTCCCCGGCGTTCCGAACATCCTCAACATCCCCGACTGGGCCGAGACCACCTTCAAGCCCGACGGCCAGAACCTCCGCGACAAGATCCGTGAGATCCTCTCACGCCAGGAGCTGATCCGCCCGTTCAGCCGCTTCGCCGGGGCGGCGGTGCTCCACCGCGTACGGATCCAGGCGCTGACGATGTCCACCGACGAATCCTGCGTACGTCTCGACTTCGCCGTCGTCGCGCAGGTCGAGCATTGACACCATCCCGAGGCTCGCGCGGCGCGGACCCTCACGTCCGGATCCGGTCCCATCGCCAGGTGGCGAGTAGCGCGAAGATGAAGAGAGGAAGCCAGGCGGCCAGGGGAGGGATCAGGAGGGCGTTTTGGCCCAAATACTGGCAGAGAAGCAGCATGCCATAGAAGATCGCCGAGTTGCCCAGGGCCAGGCCCAGGTTGATGAACATGTTGCGGCCGAGCCGCCCAGCACCAGCGGCAGACTCATGAACAGGAGGGTCAGCGACAGGATCGGCCGGAGCAGCCGGATGTGGATATACATGGGGATCTCGGCACGCTCCGTGCCCTCGCTGGCCGGGTCGGCCAGGCCATCCAGCAGCTCGCCCATCGCCGCGTACTGGTACCAGCCAAGCTTCCGCGTCATCGCCTTGAACGACAGGCTTGACTTGAGGAAATAGCTCTCGCCGACAAGCACCGACGGGTCTCCCCAGGGCGGCGGGAACCCCTTCTCGTCCTTGACCCTGGTGAGGATCGAGGCCCCTGGCTCGAGAAGCTCGGGTTCGAGCGGCGGGTTGAGTGTCGCTCCCCGGATCAGCCAGCCCCCCTTGATTGGAGTCGTGGGATGGTCGGGGGGGATGTAGGTCGCCTGCCTGGCCTCGATCTTGCGAATCGTACCGAAGACCCCGACCGGGATCGTGGCATAGAAGCGATTGATGATCGTCCGGGTGGCGCGGTCGGCCTCGCTCCCTTGCACCATGATTCCCCGGGAGTCGTAGCGGCTGGGTAGTGCTTTCACCTGCCGCACACCGTCGTCGTCGTGCGACATCTGGATCTCCTCGGCGAACTTGGGGATCATGATCTCCTGGTTGGCCACCGCCAGCCCGCTGACGATCACCGACGAGAAGAGCACCGGCCGGATCGCGCGGTGGGTGCTGATCCCGGCTGCCAGCATCGCAAGCTGCTCGTTGTTCCGCTGCATCCAGGTGACCGTGAAGATCGCCGCCATCATGCTGATCACGCTTCCCAGCAAGTCAAAGTAAGAGGCCTGGTGAATCAGGTAATAGCGGCCCATCACCTTGATGAGCTCCAGCCCCTCGGCACGCTTCATGAATTCATCGAGATTGCTGAACGCGTCAATCACGATGAAGAGGCCGATGAGCGAGAGATAGCATGTGAAGTACGCCTTGGCGTAAGCCCAGTACCGCTGGCGATCAAGGATTCGCACGTCTCTTCTCCCACGACCTCAAGGCCCCGTCCTGCTCGACAGCGAGGTCCGTTCGGTTCAGTACTTCACGATCCTCGGATAGATCCAGCCGGCCAGGACGGCCAGCACGAGGTTGCCGATCCAGAGGGCCTTGATCGGCTCCATCGAACCCTCCTTTCCCAGGTTCACGCCAAAGAGGATGAGGGGGTAGTAGAGCGTGATGATCGGCACGAAGCAGGAGATGAAGGCGCTCAGGAAGTCGCGCTTCGCGAACAGGATGCCCACCGGGGCTCCCAGGATCACGAACAGGAGACTACCGAAGGCCATCGAGGTACGAAGCTGTTTCTCGGTCTCGAATTCGTTGACCCGCTTCTCGAAAAAGCTGTGGTCGACGAAGGCCTTTTGCACGGAGTCCCACTTGATGTCATCAAACCGGCCAGTCGCGAACTGGAACCCGGCCCTGATCGCCTCCCGCTTGCGGTCGGCCGCGATCCGCTGCCGCGCCTTGAGCAGCTCCTGCTCGATCTCGTCGTTGGAGTACTCCTGAACCGCCTTCTCCACGCTGAACTGGTTGTCCTGGGGGATCGGAATCTCGAGGATGTTCTTGTTGATGAGCGCGACGTCTTCTTCCTTGCCGTAGTTCTGAAGCTCGGCCTTGTCCATGAAGACACGAACCAGCTTCTCCTTGAAGTCGAAGTGGAGCTCAGCGCGCTTGGCCTGGATCGTGGCGCTGAAGGTGTCGCTGTTGTCCTTCCCCTTGGCCCGCTTGTTGAAGGTGGCGTCGATCATGACCTTCCCCTGGACGTCCCGAACCTTGATCAGGAAGGGCCACCTCGTGTTGTTGAACTCGCGGTCGCGCTTGAGGAACTTGTAGAAGGTGTCTTCGAGGTCCTTGAAAAGGACGAGCTTCGCCCGATGGGCGCTCTGGGGGATCCAGCCGCGGCTCACATGGAGCAGAAAGCCGCTGAGGACCGCGGCCAGAAAGATCGTCGGCCAGATCACGGTCATGACACTGAGGCCGGCCGACTTGACGGCGATCACCTCGTTGTCGCCGGCGATCCGCCCGTAAACGACGGTCACGGCGAAGAGCAGGGAAACGGGAATGGTGTAGGGGAGGGTGCTGGGAATGACAAAAGGAATCAGCTGGAGCAACGTCTCCAGGGGTAAGCATGCGGCTTCTCATGGCCTCGGCGGCGACCATGAACAAGACGAAGATCGCGGTCATGGTGAGAAGTGACAGCAAGAAGGCGCGGAGCACTTCTCCCGAGACGTACCGCTGCAGAATGTTCACAACGACGGCCTCCCCAGATTTGCGTCCTTGCCCCAGGTCAACCGCTCGAGTCGATGGGATCGCCGCCATCCGGCTCGATCGATCCGATCGAGCCGGGCGGCCTCAGCCGAGCCGGGTCAAACAGCTGCAAAGTGCCGCGGCCAGTCGCCGAGCCCCTTCCACCAGCTCCGCCTCCACGGGCACACCGAAGGTCAGGCGAAGGTGGTTCCTGGGCACGGGCACGGGCTCGGGAGCAAACGCGTATTCCCCCGGCACGTAGAGGACTCCCTCCTCCAGGCACCGCGGGAAGAACGGCCCGCTGAAACCGGTGTCAAGCTCCTCAGGAACCGTCATCCATACGAACAACCCCCCGTTGGGATGGGTCCATCGGATATCCGCTCCGAGAGGTCCAAGATGCCGTTCGAGGGCCCCCAGAAAGACATCCCGCTTCTTTCCGTACAACTCGCGCAACCGCGCAACATGCCGGTCGTAATCGCCGCTGGCCAGCGCCTGCTCCACCAGTTGCTGGTTGAAGTTCGCCGACCCGAAGTCATGGTTCCCTTTCAATCTCAAGATCGGATCGATCAGGCCCCTGGGTAAAACCCCATAGCCGATCTTTGACTCCGGGGCTGAAGGTCTTGCTGAAGGTGCGGGCCAGGATCACCGTCTCTGCGTCCGTGTCCAGGCTCCAGAGGCTCCGGGGCTCCTGGGTCCCGTAGGAGAGGCCGTGATAAGCGGCGTCTTCGAGCAGGAAGATGCGCCGGCCCGCCGCGATCGACCACCTTCGCACCAGTTCCACGAGCGGTCCCCGCCGCTCGGCCGCCAGGCTGATCCCCGTGGGATTGGCATGCTCCGGGATCGTGTAGATGAGCTTCACCCGGTCGAGCTGGCCATCGGCCTGAAGACCGGCCAGGGTCCGCTCCAGGGCGTTGATTCGCAGCCCTTGATCGTCGATGGGCACCCGGACCGCCCGGGCACCTCGCGTTTCCACCGGCCCGAGAAAAACGAAATACGTCGGCGACTCCACCAGCACGATGTCACCGGGATCGAGCAGAGCCTCGCACACCAGGTAGATCAACTGCGCCGAGCCGGTCGTCACCACCGTGCGCGCGATCGCATCCTGATACGTTCCGCCCGGCACCCCCTCGGTCCGCTCGAGCCGTTCGATCAGCCGGGCCCGGAGCCTCGAATGACCGATCGTCGTGCCGTACTGGAGGGACCGGCGTCCCTCGCCCTCGTCGGCGAACATGGCCGATATCGACCGCGATGACACTTCCACCGGCAAGGACTGCTGGTCCACGAATCCAGCCGCGAGCGAGATGATACCGGGATTCTCCAGGGCCGTCTGCATCAGGTTGCTGATCGAAGGCGCGCTGGTCCGATGGGCGGCCTTGCTGAGGGAAATCCGGGGAGCCATCGTCCGCGTGAGCTGGTTCGAGGTGGGCAGTCCATTCGGTTCCGAGGGTACTCTAGCCGCCAGAGACGTTGTGTCAAGCTCGGTTCGCATGCAATCCTCGGGCCGCATCTCGCGGCGTGCGCTGTCAGGGGTCGAGCGTTCGAGGGTCGTCCGTGGGGAGCTCTCAAGGTGGGTGACGCCCGATTGCCGGTATGGCGCGGCGCTCTGAACCGTAGACACGCTCCCTTGATCGGGGGTTCGGTCCTGCCGTCGCTCTCACGGTCTTCGAGCACCATGCCCGATCAATCCCCGGTCGAAAACCACCGTGAGGGAAAAACCACGGCCCCGCCGGCAGGGCCCCGCCAGGGCGGCCCAAACGATTATACACGAACTCGAACCGAAGGGCATGCACTCATCGGCCAAAGCCACGGGTTTCGACGTGGCCCGATCGAGTGAAGGATCAGCCCGCTCAGGCTGCCTGCCCGCCATCCTCGGTCCAGAACAGATAGTCATTGCTGTTGGTGGGATGAAGGCGGATCTGCTCCTCGAGAAGATCCACGAAGTGCTGGACCCAGTAAGCCGTCTGGCCTTCCTGCTGCACGTCCCGGGGGATCTGAAATGGGGGACGGAACTCGATGTGATAGCGTCGGTCCGGGCCAATCCGGCAATAGACGATCACCACTGGTGACCCCGTCATGGACGCCAGGACAATCCAGGTCGTGGAGAAGCGAAGGGTCCTGCCCAGGAATCGTGCCTGCTCGGTCATCTGCCCGGACCAGCGAACATCGCCGGCCAGGAAGAGCAGCATGCCGGCCTTGAGCACCCGCGTCGCGCGGAGGATCGAGCTGGCGGCGTCGGTGGACTCTCCCTTTCGCGAGATGAAGAGCTTGTCCTGGCCGATCGGCCCATCGGACGTGAATTGCCGCGACATGAATCGTGACACGTTGCGGGGTCGTTCCATGTAGAGCCGCAGAGGGTAGTTCTGCCGGTAAAGCCAGTGGGCCGGGAGCATGTGGGCCCCGAAGTGGCTGGTGAGCACCATGCAGCCTTTGCCCTGGGCAATTGCCGCGTCCAGATGTTCCCGTCCGCTCACGCTGAACATCTGGTCGGCCCTGTCGTCGGACACGCCATCCAGGAGCAGGTCCCTGGTTCTCCAGAGGATCTGGTTGCCCGCCAGTTCGCGGCTGATCGTCGGCACATCCCAGTCGCAGTTCAGGGTGTTGCTGGCCTTGCCGACGGCTTCCTGGAACGCCGTGCGCAGGGGCCTGTGCAGCCGGTATTCCAGCTTCCCAAACCCCGAGAGCACTCCTGAGGCCGTGGTGAGAGGCAGCCAGCGGATGAACGGCAACATCCTCTTGAGCAATCCCTTGCGGATGTTGAGCCCACGTCGCTCCATCGAGTAACCCCATTCCTTCAGTCGATCGGTCGAGGCACCTGGGCCAGGGCCGTCCCGATCATCCCGGTCTTTCATGACCGTCGAACTCGTCCGAGAATTGAGCTCTCTTCCTTGAACCGTACGGTTCCGAGCGGCCAGAGTCTGTCATCACAGCCGCTTGCTGGCAATGTCAAAATCCACAGACCCCGCCTGCCGGGATTCCTCGGGCCAGGGGACTTCAGAGTCGGGGCGCGCCGAGAATCAGAACGTTGTTGGTCCCGCCGAACCCGAACGAGGCGCTCATCACCGTGGCCAGCTTTCCAGGCCTTGCCTCGTCGGGTACATAGTCCAGGTCGAGCTCGGGGTCGGGCCGATAGTTGATCGTCGGGGGGATGAGCTGATCGCGCAGCGATCGCACGCACGCGGCCGCTTCGATCGCCGCGGCTGCTCCCAGACCGTGCCCCAGGGCCCCCTTGATCGAGCTGACCGGCAATCGGCGAGTTTGATCCCCGAAAACCGTGCGAAGAACCTGAGTCTCAACCTGATCGTTGAGGCTGGTACTCGTCCCGTGTGCGTTGTAGTAGTCGATCGCCCCGGGGTCGATACCGGTTCGAGACAGGGCCGTCTCCAGGCACTCGATGATCCGCTCCATGCTGGGCATGGCCATGTGATAACCGTCCGAGTTCATGGCATAGCCCAGCAGCTCCGCCTGGGGTGTGAGAGCCAGCCGGCGTACCGCGGATTCGGTGGCCAGCACGAGCATCGCGGCCCCCTCGGCCATCACGAAGCCGGCCCGGTCCACGCTGAACGGCCGGCTCGCCTGCGCAGGATCGGTCTCCGCGCGATCACCCGGCTTGCTCTGCAAGAGCGCTTTCATGGTGGAGAAGCCATTGACGATCGCGGGCGTGAACGCGCTCTCGCTGGCGCCGCAAAGCGCAAGGTCGGCATCTCCGGCCTTCAGCAACATCGCACCGAGTATGATCGCATGTCCACCCGACGCACACGCGTTGCTCGGCGCCACGCTCGGGCCATGGAGCCGCAGGTGCTGCGAGATCTGGCCGGCGGCCTGGTTGATGAGGAGGCCGGGCACCAGGAAGGGGCTGACCGAATGGTCCTGGCGCTTTCTCATCCGGGCTTGCTGCGCCTCCAGGAAATCCACACCGCCGAACGCAGAGCCGACCACGACCGCGGCCCGGCCCGGGTCATAAGACCCTTGGGACCGATCGAGACCCGAGTCCGACCAGGCTTCCCGGGCGGCCTTCATGGCCAGGAGGAGGAACCGGGCCGACAGCTTGGAGACGGTTCGATCGCCGGTTCCTCCGTCGGGCTCAAGCCGATCCACGGTACCTGCAATGTCCTGAAGAAAGGAATCGGCACCGAAGGTAGGAACGCGGCGGATGCCGGATCTTCCGGAGGCCAGCCCTTGCCAGGTCGAATCCATGTCCGGACCGAGACAGGTCACCGCTCCGTGCCCAACGATGAAAATCCGTTCCGCCATGGCCTGCTCCTGGAAAGTGCTGAAATTCCGCCGATGTCATCGATCGCCGGCTGGCCGGTGATGAAGCTCGGGTGATGACAAGACCGGGCGGATCCCGATATCCTGCCAGACATCTCGCGGCCGACTCCTTGCCGACCGCGGTCCTTGCATCCGGTTCGAGCCTGGCTTGCCCATCATCCTAACGTATTTTGCGAAGGTCCGAGCATGCGGCTGATCAAGTTCACGACCGAGTTCGATTCGACGCCCCGGGTGGGCCAGGTTGATGGGGACCGCGTGGTTCCTCTGGCGTGCGGCCCCCGCGCCCTCTCCGAGATCCTCCACGTCGGGAATGTCCCCGATACCATCCAGGACCGACTGCGAACGGCGGCCACTCCCCTCGATCTCGCCAGGGTCGTGGTGCAGGCGCCCATCGACGGTCAGGAGGTCTGGGGTGCGGGCGTCACTTACGAGCGCAGCAAGGTGGCTCGCCAGGAAGAGTCGGAGCAGGGGGGCTCGTTTTACGATCTGGTCTACCGGGCAGCCCGCCCGGAGCTTTTCTTCAAGGCGACGCCAAGCCGCGTGGTTGGACCCAACCGGCCAATCCGGGTTCGGAGCGACACGCGATGGTGCGTTCCGGAGCCGGAGCTGGCCCTCGTCGTTTCCCCCAGTTGGAACTGGCAACAGTCAGCTGCGATATGAGGGGAACTGCTTATCTCCGGCCAAGGTTTGCGATCCTGTCGCTCCCCGGATCAGTTCCGCGACAGCTCGGACGTCGGATCAGCTCAGGTCATGCCGAGGTTCGTCGCGACCCCGAGGGCATGGCCGATTCCAGATTCCTGGCACCGGTTCACGTCAGGATCGTCGGCTGGAGTCCGTCGTCGAGTGTCGATGAAAAAAAGGCCGCATTCCCGGGGGGAACGCGGCCTTCTCGCGGTCAAATCTCGGCCGCGAACAGACGCCGCCAGAGCGTGAAACGCTCAATCAACGCGGCCAGTTGTCACTTCTCTGCGTCCTTCTTGGGCGCAGGCGTCACCGGTGCGGGTGCCGCACCGTGGGTATCAGTAGCCTTGGACGGGGCCTTGGCGACCGGGGGACTCGGAGGAGGACCAGCGGGCTTGGCAGGCTCCTCGGGGTTGCAGCCGACCAGTGTCGCGGCCAAACCCAGGCTGGCAACCAGCGCCCACGCTTTGAATCCGAACGTTCTCGTCACGATGTTTCTCCTTCAAGGGTCTCAGACGGGGCAGGTTATCCCGGAATCTCGAAAACCGGGGAAACACCCCCGATCCGCACGTCTCTGCGACTGTGCGAGGTATGACCTGCCACACCTGCACGGCCTCAATTGTAGTAGGCTCTTCCGGCTGCATCAACGCACCAGTGAGGTTTCGACCCGGAACCGGCCGTGATTTTCGGGCGGTCGTTCCGGCCTTGGACCTCCGTGGATCGCAGCCGTACCACCGCTCGAACAAGCTGCGCTCGCTCGCAGAGGCCCGCTGACCGAGGGATCTCGCAGCCTTGAACCCTCAAGGAAGGCCCCACCAGACCGTTCTTGACATTCTTCGGAAAAATGCTCAAGTTCTGGCGCATCACCGTCCGAAGTCAATTCATGAAACGTCAAGTTGTGGCGCGGGCCGCCGCGAGCCTCTTGTTGTTCATCATGCAGCCGATGGCCTTGGCCGAGTCCCTGCGTTTCGCCGACGACACGTCGCGGGGATCGTGACACGGAAAGCCGGCCTGTCTTCGTCAGGAATCGAGGCAATCCATGATGAACTCGTTGAAGCCCGCGGAAACCTCCGGAGAGCTTTTCTCCGTGGTGGTGGGTCTGATCCACACGGTCTCCGCCAAGGCCCGGCAAGTCGAGATCACCCCTCAGTCTCTGCTGCTCGAGGAACTGGCACTCGACTCCCTCGACCTCGTGCGGGTCATCATGCTGATCGAGGATCGCTATCACATCGCTATCGACCTCGACGAGGTGCCGAAGCTGAAGCGGGTCCACGACCTCAGCGCGATCCTCGGCCGGGAGCTTCGCTCGGCCGCCTGATCCACTCACTTCGATCTCCCCTTCGCTCATCCACCGTGTTGCCAACCCGTTGAGCAGCGTCTTTCCCTCATCGAAGAGGCGGGATGGTACCGCAAGTCCCGCCGGCGGCCGAGCTCTCCCACGCCGAGCTCGGCCGTCCCCGTCCCAGGGGATTCCAGCATGGCTCCGCCATCCCGGGTTCCGAGCCGATCGCCACTGCATCGGCTCGATCGACCGGGTCATCAGCTCGGATATCGTCGCCTCTCTTCGCAAACGTGATTTGCAGAAGTGGGGATCGGCTTTTACGGAGTTACCGTGAGACTTGTAACTCTTACTCTTTCCCTTTCCCTGTGATCGACCGCCACAATTCCTACAGGCCGGAAAACCACGGTCCCTTACCAATGCGCAACCTCAAAGCCAGACATCCCTTCCAGCAATAGAGCGATCTCGTCGTCGGCAGCCACCAGGGGGCGGGCGAGTCATTGACACGCCCATGGCACGAGGGTTGCTAAGAGAGGCGTCGTGCGATGAAGTCTGTGATGCCACGTGGGGCGAACATGTCCATCTCGCTCAAGTGATCCGTGGCTGACGGGTTGGTGAGAGACATCGAGTCAAGCAGCGATCCCGAACAGCATGAAAGGAGGCCACGATGGTCTTATGGTAGAGAGGGTGAAGCCCTGAAGGGTCCTGGGCTTCCACGAAGGTGAGCCCGACAGTCGGCGAACAAGGAGGTTCGTGATGACCGCCCTCAAGACATTGACCGTGACCGTTCTGGCGTGGGGGTTCCTGGGCTCGACCGCGAAAGCAGCCCCCCTGTCGTCCTGGTTCAGCGGCCCGGGAAACCCCTCAACCTGGTACGCCAATCAGTCATTCGCTAACGGCGGCTTCTATGTTCCGGCCAGTGTGGAGGCTCCCGTGCTTGTGAACTCGAACTGGTACAGCAACCCGGGCAACCTGTCCTCGCTGGGCATCGTCTCGGCACCTGCATCGGTGGCTGTCACGGCTGCCACAGCCTCAGACGCCGCCGTGAGCTCTTCAAGTTCACCGATCACCGCATTCATCAATTTCGGCAACGCCCCCTACGCGGAAACGAGCACCCTGACCACGGGAAACCCCCAAGCCTGGTATAACAGCCCCGCCGTCACACAGGCTTTCGGCGGCAGCCCCACCGCCGCGCAAGAGACCAGCTTCACCCAGACGGTCCTCGCCGACATCCAGCACACCTTCCAGATCAGTGGGATGAATGTCAATCTGACGACCGACCCCTCTGCCCCGACAGCCCACATGATCAGTGTGGTTTCGGGCGCCTCCTACCCGTCCAACCCGAACGCCATCGGGATCACGGACGTGGGGGCCAGCGGGTTCGGGTTCATCGACAAGCTCGCGTATGCGACCACCCCCGACCAGCTCGCCTGGGCCGTGGCCCACAACGTCTCTCACGAGCTGATGCACGCCCTGGGAGTGGCCGTCCACGCCGACCAGACCGGTCAGTTCCTCGACTCGGCCACCGCTACCTGGCAGTTGCTCACCGACCCCAACACCAAGTTCAGTCCGCAGGCCGTGCAGCTGATGCTGGCGGCGAGTGGGGGTTTCGGACTGAGCTCGTCCGTCGGCGCCGAGCTGATGCCGAGCCACACGGGCTTGAACCCCAGTCTCGTCCTCCAGGGAACTGGCGCCGATGGAGCCCAGTTGCTGGAGGCCCCCGTTCCCGAGCCATCGACCATCGCCGTGTGGACGGTGGCGGCCGCGGGAGGCGTCGTCCTTGTCCGCCGCCGGTCGAATCGCAAGGCTGCCTGAACCGGGCCGCGGGTCTCACCGGACAACCTCCTGTCCTGGAGCCGTTCCTCCCCTTGACCCCACGTCTTTCCGTGTGATGGGATAACACAGAACGACGGACGCCGGAAACAAGTGAATTCCGGCTCTGCATGCCCCGCGAGCCTTCCATGAGTTGCTCCGCCTTGCTGAGCTTGTCGGTTCTCCTTCTCTGCCTGCCGTCACTCTTGCTTCCTCCGAGACCAAGGCGGCAGTTCCAGCCCGAGATCCACGGTTCCCTCCGCCCCATGCACTGGATGGTGATCGCCTACTGCGCGCTCTGGCACCGGTTGAGGACCAACGGCTGGGCCAAGTTGCCCGAAAGCGGCTCCGCTATCCTGATCGCCAACCACACCTGCGGGATCGACCACCTGGTGCTCCAAGCCGGCTGCCGGCGCGTTCTGGGGTTCATGATCGCCCGGGAGTATTACGACTGGAAGCTGATTCACTGGTTCTGCAAGCGAGTTGGCTGCATTCCGGTGAACCGCGACGGCCGGGACATCTACGCGACGCGGGCTGCGCTCCGGGCCCTCAAGGAAGGCCGGGTGCTACCGATCTTTCCAGAGGGGCAGATCACGCCGAGTTCCGGGCGCGAGCTCGGTCCGATCCGACCGGGTGCGGCCTTCATCGCCATTCGCTCAGGTGTGCCTGTGATCCCGGCTTACATCAGCGGCACCCCGGAAACGAACCAGATCGGTCCCTCCGTGGCGACTCCGTCGCGGGCCGTCGTGATCTTTGGAGATCCCATCGACCTGAGCGATCTCGAACCCGCCCAGGCTGGTGACAAGGACGTCCAGGCCGAGGTCTCGCGCCGCTTTTTCCAGGCTCTGGTCGATCTGCGGCAGCGGTCGTGGAACGGGGCCGTCCGCCCCGTCGGCTTCTCCGGCGAGACGGCGTCGCTCTCGTGAACCTCTCGTTTCGTGTCCACCATGACTCCAGACCCGATTTCCCGTCTGCTGACGCGCTATCCGCAGCGGTTCCAGCCCGTCTCTGCCATCGAGTCGCTGGGGAGCGCGGGGGGCCATAGCGGCGCGGCGATCTGGCGCTACCAGGCGGACATCGGTCCGCTGGCCGTGCGGGCCTGGCCTTTGGATGGCCCGACGGTCGCTCAGGTGACTTCCATTCACGGCTGGCTCGCCGAGGCCGAGGATCACGGGTTACTGCCGATCCCCATGCCCGTCGCCGACCTGGGCGGACAGACGGCTCAGTACCAGGACCGTCGTTGCTGGGAGATTGCGCCCTGGCTTCCCGGCACCCCTAACCTGGAGCGCGTGCCGGATGCAGGACTGGTCCGGGCCGCGTTCACCGTGCTGGCGAACTTCCATCGTCGGCTCTCGAGACATGGAAGACCGGGACTCAGTCCCGGGCTTTGCCACCGGCTCCGCGAGCTTCGCGAGCTGGAGAGCCGGGGATTCGATCGTCTCCAGACCGCGCTGGCGGGATGCCCGGATCAGGATCAGGCGGCGGCCCGGCAATGGCTCGTGCTGGCCAAGAGTGCCGTTCCGCGGTTACTACCCGCGCTCGGCGACGCAGCGCAGCTCCTCGTTTCCCTCCAGCCTTGCCTTCGCGACGCTCGCCCCAATCACTTCCTCTTCGAGGGCGATCGAGTGACCGGCCTGGTGGACTTCGGGGCGATGGGATTCGAGACCGTGGCGGCTGACCTGGCGCGGCTTTGCGGGGAATGGCTGGCCGGCGATCGGTCGCTCCGTGGTACTGCCCTCGCGGCCTACGAGCAGGTCCGCCCCCTCGACGCATCGGAGGCCGCTCTGATCGGTCCCTTCGAAGATGCGGCCGACGTTTTGATCGCGGGGCACTGGCTCGCATGGCATTTCCTCGAGCGGCGGAGGTTCGGCGAGCCCGACGCCGTCAGGCGGGGAGTGGCACGCGGCCTCGACCGCCTGGAACGGCTGGCCGAGCGGCTGAAGCCCCCGGGAATTCTCTTCTGATGGGATGGTCGCAATCCTGGCCGTCACTGATTTTGGGGGGGCGCCTTGTTTTTGACTCTCGTCAATTGATCGCCCGAAATGCCCGAAAGCCTTTTGTTCCAAGCACTTGATAGCGCCGAAAGTTCGGCGCCATCCCGGCAATCCGCTTGGCCAATGCCACCGACAATTGCGGGGGAAGCTGTGTTTTTTCGGGCTTTTTGAACTACACCCCCTAAAATCAGTGACGGTCAGACACCTTTGGGATGACCATGTGGAAATCGGATTCAGATTTTGTGCGTAGCCAGTTCTCGGCCTTCTCGCCAACCGACGCTCCGACGCGAACGGAGCAAGAAATTGCCCCGCTGGCGGCGGATCACCACAAGGTATGCTTCTGATAGAGACTTGGACTTTGACAATCAAACCGAGCTAGCGACCTTTCGGGCCCGCCACCGGGAACTTGCGGACACTGTCGTTGAGTCTGTCAATCCAGCTCTACTCCCACGCCCGGTCAGGCCTCCGCCTCGATACCACTGTCAGCGCTCAGTCCTCCCCTCGATCAGAGCCTTGAGCACTTCATCCGCCGCCTCGCGATCGTCGACCTCGCGACGGCTCCAGCGCTCCAGCACAGGGGCCACGGCGATGGACATCTGCCCGAACCGATCCGCCAATTGCTGCTGGACCAGCCTCAGCAAAGCCCGACGATCGTGTCGTTCCTCGGGTCGCCGAGTGGGGAGGGACTCGACGACCCCCCAGAGCTCGTCCAGCCCCCAGCCCCGGCCGCCACTGGCGCGGAGCACGGGGACCGGGCGGCAGCCGGGGAGGTTGAGCAGGTCGCGGACCTCCGACTCGGTCCGCTCCGCCCCGGGCAGGTCGGCCTTGTGGACGACGACCACGTCGGCGACCTCCAGCAGCCCGGCCTTCTGCCACTGAAGTTCGTCTCCGGCCTCCGGCTGAACGAGGAGGACCACGACGTCGACCAAGTCCCGGACCGCCGTATCCCCCTGACCCACCCCGGCCGTCTCCACCAGCACGACGTCGAAGGGAAACGCTTTGAGCGACAGGATCATGAGGTCGATGTCGTCGGCAACGCCCTCATGCCCCTCAGGGGCGGTCACGCTGCGGATGAAGACGCCGGAATCCTCAGGGTGCCCGGGCATGCGGACGCGATCGCCCAGGAGGGCGCCCCCGGTGAGGGGGCTCTCTGGGTCACAGGCCAGGACCGCCACGGTCCGCCCGCGGCCACGCACTACCCCGATCAACTGACCGATCAGGGTGCTCTTGCCGACGCCCCCGCTGCCGGTGACGGCCACGACCCGGGCGGGACCCGGATCGCGGGGGAGCGCCGCCCTGATCGCCTCCCGCTGCTCGCCGCGGGAGATCAGGGTTAACAGCCTGGCCAGGGCCGTCCTCTCGCGCTGGCGGAATCGTTCCAGGAGGGGCTCAATCGTGGGCACGGCGCGGCTGCCCTCGCAAGAAGTCCGAGATCTCGCTCAAGGGGGTCCCGGGGCCGAAGACGCGGACGACGCCCAGCTCCAGGAGCTTGGGGACGTCCCCGGGGGGGATGATGCCCCCGACGATCACGCCGACGTGCCCCAGATCCGCCCGAAGGAGCAGCTCCAGGACCCGCGGGACCTGGGTCATGTGCGCGCCGCTCAGGAGGCTCAGGCCCAGCCAGTCGGCGTCCTCATCGGCGACGGCGCGGACGACCGCCTCGGGGGTTTGCCAGAGCCCGGCGTAGATCACGTGGAAGCCGGCGTCGCGCAGCCCCCGCGCCACCACCGTGATCCCCCGGTCGTGGCCGTCGAGGCCGACCTTGGCCAGGATGATCCGCGCGGGCTGGGGTTGGAGCGTCATGAGTCCTCCGTATATAGGCAGGGTCGGGCCGGGGCGGCCCCGGGTTACCAGATTGCGGCGCCCTTGTCCCGGCCGAACACGTTGGCCAGCGCGGTCATGACCTCGCCGACCGTGACACGGGCCCGGGCGGCATCCAGGAGCGTCGGCATCAGGTTGGTGCGCCCCGAGGCGGTACGCCGGACCTCATCCAGCGCCCGGCGCACGTCGGCCTGGTCGCGCCGCTCCTTCACGAGGCGGAGAGCCGCCACCTGCTCCCGCTCCACTGCGTCGTCGACGACAAGCAGACCGATCGGCGTCTCGTCCCGCTCCTGGAACGCGTTGACGCCCACGACGACCTTGCGCCCCGCGTCGACCTCACGCTGGTAGGCAAAGCTGGCCTCGGCGATCTCGCGGCGGAAAAACCCGGCGTCAATCGCCGCGATCATGCCCCCGAGCCGGTCGATCCGCTCGAAGTAAGACGTCGCCTCGCGTCGCATCCGCTGCGCCAGGGCCTCGAGGAAGTAGCTGCCGCCGAGCGGGTCGACGGTGTTCGTCACGCCGGTCTCGTAGGCCAAAACCTGCTGGGTGCGCAGCGCCAGGGTGGCCGCGTGCTCTGACGGCAGCGCCAGCGTCTCGTCCATGCTGTTGGTGTGCAGCGACTGGCAGCCGCCCAGGACGGCGGCCAGGGCCTGGTAGGCCACTCGGACCAGGTTCACCTCCGGCTGCGTGGCCTGCAACGAGCAGCCGGCCGTCTGGGCGTGGAACCGCAGCCTGCACGACGCCTCGTCCTGTGCCCCGTAACGCCGCCGCAGGGCGTCGGCCCACAGCACTCGGGCCGCCCGGTACTTCGCCACCTCCTCGAACAGGTCGTTGTGCGCGTTGAAGAAGAAGCTCAGCCGCGGCGCGAAGTCGTCGACCCGCAGGCCGCGGGCGAGGCACTGGTCGACGTAGTGGAACCCGTCGGCCAGGGTGAACGCCAGCTCCTGCACCGCCGTGGAACCGGCCTCGCGGATGTGGTAGCCGCTTATCGACACCGGGTTCCAGCGGGGCACGTGCCGGGTGCAGAACTCGATCAGGTCGACCACCAGCCGCACGGAGGGCTCGGGCGGGAAAATGAACTCGTTCTGGGCGTGGTACTCTTTGAGGATGTCGTTCTGGGTCGTGCCCCGCAACCGGCGGGGGTCCAGGCCCTGGTCCTGGGCGTGGGCGAAGACGAAGGCCATGACGACTATTGCCGGGGCGTTGATCGTCAGGGACACCGAAACCTGGTCGAGGTCGATTCCGTCGTAGAGCTGCCGGACGTCCTCGATCGTATCGACCGCGACCCCGAGCCGACCGACCTCGCCGTCGGCGCGGGGGTCGTCGCTGTCCAGCCCCATGAGGGTGGGCAGGTCGAAGGCCGTGCTCAAACCGGTCTGGCCCTTCTCGAGCAGGAAGCGGAACCGGGCGTTGGTCTGGCGGGGCGTGCCGAACCCGGCGAACTGCCGCATGGTCCAGAACTGACTGCGGTACATGGCCGCGTGGACCCCGCGCGAAAGGGAACTGGCCCGGGTAGCCGAGGTCGGATTCGTAGTCGAAGCCCGGGAGCAGGTCCGGCGTATAGAGCGGCTGGACGGGCTGACCGCTGATCGTGGTCGGCGGCTGCTCGCGCGCCGGCCCCCGGCGCAACTCCTCCTGCCAGCGATCGCGGGCGCCGCTATCCGGGACAGGTACCATGGCCGTGTTCCTCAACCGGGATCCCCATATCCATGATACCCGGAACCGCCCGAGTTTCCACCGGGCACGAGATCGCCCTCGGCCGCGGGGCCCCTCACGTCACGAGTTCCGGGGAGGCCAGACGCAACTGTGAAGGGTTCGGCATGGTGTCCCCGGAACCCAATGCTTATTTCACCCGCATAACGGGCATTTCGCAGAAGGGGTTTACCATCCTGCTCTGGCCGGTCAACGAGTTCGTCTAGGGATGCTTTTGTGCGAACCGAGCTCACGAGTTTCCGTTCCATGGGCCGCAAAGGGATTCCCGCAGCAGGGGAGCAAGCGTAAAATCAAGCCTAAAATGAACACGCCGCCGAAGTAGGCATTGCCGCCAGCGATGACGGCGGCACCTCCGAAAATTCCCTTGCGTGACCAGACGCTCAGAGTGGAGCAGTTGTATGGCAAGCAAGTGCAAGCCAGCGCTTTCGTGGAGCCCGATGGTCTCCGAGTCGAGATGACCACCCACCCACTCGATACACTGGCAATGATCATCAAGCACGAACGTGGCGCCTTGCTCTCGCGATGGCGAGAGCAGGTAAGACAACTTCCCTCGGCGCAGAACTTCGACACACCGACCCTCAACGATCACGTTCCGGGCCTCCTTGACGAACTGGCAGCCGCGCTCAAATCGAGATCGGACGAGACAATTCCCGAATCGCTGCTCGAAGGCAGCCCGCTCGTCCATGGTTTCCAGCGCCTTCAGGACGGCTTCGACATCGAGGAAGTCGTGGCGGAATATAATATCCTCCGCGAGTGTATTCACGATCTGGCGGACAGTCATGGTTTGAATCTGCAAGGGAAGCCTTTTCACATCATCAATCGTGTTCTTGGCCATGCGATCGGCCTTGCCGTTCAGACTTATGCGACGCAGAAAGCGCTTGAAGTCCAGAAGCGCCGCGAAGAGTATCTCGCCTTCGTGGCGCACGATCTGAGGACTCCCCTGAATGCCATTTCCCTGGTGACAATGGTTCTGGAACAGGAACTCTCTGACAAGGACAAGAGTGCGCAAATCACTCAAATGTTCAAAACGTTGCGACGTAACGTGGAGCATCTGTCGGCGCTCGTCAGCAAGGTCCTCGAGGAAAACGCGAACCTCCAAACAGAGACGGGAGTCAAGCTGGAGCGCCGTGACATTGACTTGTGGCCGTTGGTCGAGGCCCTCATTCACGATCTCCATCCCGCGGCAGGAACTGCCAGCACGCATTTGATCAATCGTGTGTCCGAAGACCTGGTCGTCTATGCGGATGCGAGCTTGCTCCGACGGGTGATTGAGAACTTGATCGCTAACGCCATCCGGTACACACCACGCGGAGAGGTCACGATCGGCGCACGCGAGAACTCTGCTGAGGGCGTCGTGGAATGCTGGGTCAGCGACAACGGCGCGGGAATCCCGGAAGAGCGTCTGGACAAAGTGTTCGAGCCATTTGAGACGGATCCCGAGAAAGAGGGGGGCCTGGGCCTGGGCCTGTCCATCGTCAAGACCTTCGTCGAGGCTCACGGCGGAGAGGTGTCCGTCAAAAGCATGGAGGGGTGCGGCTCCACTTTCCGGTTCACGCTACCCAAGAAACCGTAGCGGAATGACAGCTTCGAGAGGACGAGGCCGGGCTGGGGATTTACAAAGCAAAAAGGGTACATAGCGCATTTAATCGACATGCATAGAAAAAGCCAGGCACGAAAATTTGGGTGATTTACGTGGCCTGGGCTGGGTCGGAGTTTCGCCAGAGCAGGCGTGCTTCCCAGATTTCGTACGTTACTTGTTATCTCCGCTTGTTGTTTCCGTTCTTTCTTTTTCGACGGACCTCAAGACTGCTCAGAGCTCGGGCTCGGCTGGAGACGTTGAGTCTCAAAGGAAGCCAGCGGTCGGCGGTTCACGGCCAGGTCCGGTTGTAGCGGCGGCGGGACGTGGAGAATCTGTGCGGGAGGCGCGAAACCGCCAAAACAGGCGCAATCTAATAGTAGGGGCATTGGCGCTCCCGACGCTCCCTGGCAATTCGGTTGTTGGAACCGCTCGGGTTCGGCCGCGCTGTGGCTGGACCACGAAGAGCGTCAGGCCCGGAGCGATACACTGTGCAGGCCTACCATGATGGGCTGCTCAGCCAGCCTCTTCCTCGTGTCCGTCGTGCTCTTCGTGGTTCAGACGCCCCTGCGAATCTGCGACGAACGAAGCCAATTACTCGCGTCGTAAGTTGATTCAGGAAAACGTGTTACTCTCGTTCATCCGCCGTAACGTGAAAGCGATCGAACCCGATTGTGGCAGGCTGATCGAACGGCGGAGGGGCACGGACAGCGGAGGGTGGCCCCGATCTTGAGTGTGTCGGGACCGGGTGTGAACACTTGGCTCACAGCCGTAGGGCAGGACTTGTCCTGCCGAGTGCGCCGGTGATGGCAGGATGGATCCTGCCCTACGTGACGCCCCAACGGGCCGGTGACGGCAGGATGAATCCTGCCCTATGTGACGACCGAATGAGCCCGTGACGGCAGGATAAACCCTGCCCCACGAAACTGTCCGGCGGCCGGGTTGCTCCGGAATTCGTGATCGTGCGAACCCAAAATCGCGGCCGCAAGTCGCTTCCACGAATCAAGTAACATCCAATGGGTTCGTTGGTGTGACGACGAACGAACCCACCGAGGACGGGAAGGAGTATCAAGGATCGCCGGCGCCACGCCCGTGTCCAAATTACATCGGTGGCGAGCGATCAGCCGTGCAAGGGGGCTGTCGGCGATGGGGGAAGCGGCTCCTCGGCCGATTCGGTGAGCAGCCGCTGGGCCTCCTCCTGGTTGATGCTGACGCGCTGGATCGACAGGGCCTTGCCGGTCTCGGGGTCGACCGTGACCAGGGTCGCCGTTGAGCCGAGGGTCGCCGGTCGCCACGTCGAAGTAGCTGGGCACGAACGTGAGGGTCGTGCTCAGCACGCGATCGTAGCGCCGGCCGATGATCGAGTCGTGCGGGCCGGTCATGCCCACGTCGGTCTGGTAGGCGGTTCCCTGCTTGAGGATCTGCTCGTCGGCCGTGGCGACGTGCGTGTGGGTGCCCAGCACAGCGGAGACCCGGCCGTCGAGATACCGGCCCAGGAGCTGCTTGTCGCTGGTGGCCTCGGCGTGGATGTCGACGACGATGACCCGGGCCGTGCCGCCGATCCGCTCGAGGACCCGATCGGCCGCGTGGAAGGGGCAGTCGACGGGCCGCATGTAGGTGCGCCCCAGCACGGTGAAGACGGCGACCAGGGTGCCGTCGCGGGCCTGGACGAGGGCCAGCTCGGGCCCGGGCGCATCGCGGGGGAAGTTGGCCGGGCGGAGGGCCCGGTCGGACCGCTCGAAGACCTGGAAGATCTCGTCCTTGCGATAGACGTGATCGCCCATGGTCATGACGTCGACGCCGGCTTCGACCAGCTCATCGAAGCAGCGGAGGGTCAGCCCCGAGCCGCCGGCGGCGTTCTCGGCGTTGCAGACGACCAGGCCGATCCCCCAGCGGGGGATCAGCCTGGGCAAGGCCTGGCAGACGATCTTCCGGCCCGGCGAACCGACGACATCGCCGATGAACAGGATCTTGAGTGGCATGCAAGGCTCGCTCTCTGTGTCAAGGCCGGCGGCTCGAGCCGCCGGGCCCGCGGCGCCGGCAGCTCAGCGGGCGAACTCGACCGTGCGGGTCTCCCGCAGGACGGTCACCTTCACCTCGCCAGGATAGCTCAACTGGTTCTGGATCGCCCGGGCAACCTCGCGGCAAAGGGCCGCCGAGCCGGCGTCGTCCAGGAGCTGGCTGTCCACCAGCACCCGGACTTCGCGTCCGGCCTGGATGGCGTAGGCATGCTCGACGCCCGGGAACCCCAGGGCCAGGGCCTCCAGCTCCTCGAGCCGCCGGACGTATTTCTCCAGGGTCTCGCGGCGGGCGCCCGGCCGGCTGGCGCTGATGGCGTCGGCCGCGGCGACCAGCACCGTGTAGGGCGCATCGACCCGGAGGTCGTCGTGATGCCCCAGGGCGGCGTGGACGACCTCGCGGCCTTCGCCGTAGCGCTTGGCCAGCTCGGCCCCGACCGCCGGATGGCCCCCCTCCATCTCGTGGTCGGCCGCCTTGCCGATATCGTGCAGCAGCCCGCACCGCCGTCCCAGCGCGCCGGAAAGGCCGATCTCCTCGGCCATCATCCCGGTCAGGAAGGCGACCTCGATCGAGTGCCGCAGCACGTTCTGGGAGTAGCTGGTGCGGAACTTGAGCCGGCCCAGGTAGTCGAGCAGCTTCTCGTGCAGGCCGATCACATCCGCCTCCTGGGCGGCCTCCTGGCCGAGCCTGCGGATGTGCTGCTCCATCTCCTCCTGGGTTTCCTTGACGATCTCCTCGATCCGCGTGGGGTGGATTCGTCCGTCCTGGATCAGCTTCTCGAGCGCGATCTTGGCGATCTCGCGGCGGACGCTGTCGAAGCCGGTGACGACCACGACGCCCGGCGTGTCGTCGACGATCACGTCCACGCCGGTGGCCTTCTCGAACGCCCGGATGTTCCGGCCCTCGCGGCCGATGATCCGGCCCTTCATCTCGTCGCTGGGAATGTCCACCGTGCTGACCGTGATCTCGGCGGTGTGCGAGGCGGCATAGCGCTGGATGGTCGTCGTCAGGATCTCCCGCGCCTCTGCTGGCAGGTCTCGCGAACCGCCGCTTCGTGCCGCAGAACCAGCAAGCCGACCTCGCCCCGGAGCTCTTCCTCGACCCGCTTCAGGAGCATGGAGCGGGCTTCCTCGGGCGCCAGCCGGCCGATCTTCTGCAACAGGTCCC
>CAWFJM010000061.1:0-60395 GCA_963816015.1 uncultured Planctomycetaceae bacterium
GGTGGTGATGACACCGTCGAACGGCGCCTCGATCCGGGTGTACTCAGGAAATCTTCGCCTTCTTCAAGTTCGCCTCGGAGACGGCAATCTCGGCCTGGGCCGTGATCAGGTCGGCCTGCGCAGCTCGACGGCCACCTTCGCCTCAGCGATCTGGGCGCGGCCGTTTGAATGCCCGATTGGCCGCGTGCTCGGAGGCGAGTGAGCTCATGTACTGGTCCTCTTGCTCGTCCACTAGCCTCTGCTCCACGGCATTCCGCCTTGCCAGCTCCGTAAGCCGGTCCAGGGCTTTTCGCCGGTAGGTCGCTGGGCCACGGCCTCCTCGGTCGGGAGGGTCCTTGGCTTCGCCGGCCTGCACCCCGGCCTGAGCCTGGTGAGTTCAGCCTGCCTGGCCACAGCCTGGGAGTGCTGGAGGGAGTCCTCGGCCTGAAGGTCGGCGACGTCGACCTCGGGATCGTAGACCTGGGCTAGGGCTGGCCTCTTTTGACGCGGTCGCCACGGTCGACGTTCATACCTTGAGGTAGCCTGAGACCTTCGCGTAGAGCGTGCATACTCGAATCCGCGAATGGTCCCCGGCTGATCGGTCAGCCGCTCAAGGCCCCCTCGGTGTGGCTTGATGACCTGGACAGCTGGGACGCGAGATGTCTCGTGCTTCCCATCGCCCGAGGCTTTGCCATCCTGCTTTGTGTGAGCCTGGCTCGACCGCGACCAGTAGAACGCTCCTCCGCCTCCTAGAGCCACGGCAAGACCGGCAAACACGAGCCATCGAGAGCGAAGCCAGCCTGTCCCACGGCCGACATTCCGCTTTGGATTTTGGGATGATTCGACCTTGCTTGATTCCATGATTGACGACTCGAGCACCGTCGTGACCTCCGCCTGAGTGTAGGCCCTTGTGAGACATCCGATCTAGACGGTTGGCAAGCACGGCACCTCATGATTGTGTCACGAGCTCATGTGCCATGCGAGGACTCTGAGATCATTCCCGTCGTATCCATTCTGCGTCCGGGGTCAAATGAAATTCGTGTTAAGATTCCTGACCTACCGGTGCCGGCTCGCCGGCCTGTGAGGGGCTCACCCTTGCGTCGTGATCAGGACTTGAAGGGGCTGCTTCCCGGTCTTCGGGAGGCCGTGGCGGCTTTCGGAGAAGGAAACGGCCCTGGGGATTTGAGGCCTGCTGTGGTCAGATGAGCGTTTATTCAATATATTGGAGGTCATGGTTCCACCGTTGATCTTCAGCGGCCAGCGCAGGTCGGCTCTAGGCGGCAGACGCCTTGAAAGTCGGTGTCTCGAGGTCATTGCCGAGGATCGACCCTCTTGACGGAGTCTCCCTCATGCCCCCCGCCACCCCACCCACCCAGTATCTGACCGTCAAGGAAATTGACGGCGTTGCCGTGATCACCTTTCTCGAGGCCGCTTCCATGGATGAGGGAGATAAGATCGAAGGCATGGCGAAGGAACTGTTCGGTCTGATCGACACCAAGAAGTACAAGAAGGTCCTGCTCAACCTCTACAATGCCGGCTACATTTCCAGCACGATGCTCGGGCACCTGGTCCGCTTGCAACGGAAGATGCAGGACGTGAAGGGAAAAGTACGGCTCTGCTGCCTCAGGCCACCGGTCATGGATGCGTTCAAGGTAAGCCAGTTCGATCGCCTGTTCGAGATCTTCACCGATGAGCCGGCGGCGCTGAAGAAGTTCTAGGAAGGCGAACGGAAAGAGCGAGTCGCGAAGGCAGGGGCGGGGTTCCCTCGCACCTCAGGACGCCTTCACGCGCTGCGGTACCATGCGCCCCTGGGTCGATGCGCTCTCCTCGCTTCCCGCCTCGTGGTATTCCGCATCGGTGTTGACCTTCCAGGTATCGTATCGCCCCAGGCCAAGGATGTTGCGCACGGCCAGCAGGGCCGTCATCATGGAGTGGTCCTGATTGTTGTACTTGTGCATGCCGTTGCGGCCGGAGAGCTCGAGGTTGCCGAGACCGGCCAGCCAGCGGCGGATGACGGCCAGGTGAGCCTGGTACTCGTCGTCGTAGACCGGATAGGCCTTGGGCATGCGGACCACGCAGCCGTCGATCACATCGGCCGCGGAGACCAGGCCGATCGCATCGATCTCACGCCGGCCAAGCGCCAGGAGCTCGGCGTCGGACAGACTCCAGAGCTCGTCCCCCTCGAAGCAGAAGTACTCCAGGCCCAGGCTGGACTTTGACGTGTCGGGGACCAGTTCCGGCGACCAGTTCTTGAAGTTCTGGATGCGACCAACCCTGACGTCGGGCTCGTGGATGTAGATCCATGTGTCCGGAAATGTCTCCGGCCGATCGACGATCAGAACCACCGTGAGGAAGTCGCGATACCGGAGTGCCTCGGCCGCCGCGACGACCTCTGCCGGAGCGGGCGGGTCCATGGCGCGGATCAGGTCGCGTACCGGCATGGTGGAGAGGAAGTGAGAACCGAGATAACGCGTCATCCGCCCCTGGGAATCCGCGGCGATGAAGGCCGTCACGGCCGACCCGTCGTGCTCGATCCGCACCACCTTGCGGTCGAGGTGCACCGCCCCGCCCTGTGCGCGGATGCGGTCGCGCACCGCTTCCCACATCTGGCCGGGACCGAGCCGCGGATACTGAAACTCGTCGATCAGGGTCTTGATCACCTCGCCCCTGCGCGATCTTGAACCCCCCGAACAGGCCGTTCACCACCGCGCCGACCAGGCTCAAGCCTTTGATCCGCTGGGCTGCCCAGTCGGCCGAGATCTCGCTCGTTGGCATGCCCCACAGCTTCTCCGTGTACGACTTGAAGAAGATCTCGAACAGTTCACGGCCGAACCGATTGACGACCCAGGCCTCGAAGGTTCGCTCTGGCCGGATCGGACTCAGTTGCGCTTTGAGGTAACTGAGCAAGATCCGGGCGGAACGCCAGAGACCGAGCTTCCAAAGGGCATCCACCGGTTTGAGCGGGTAATAGAAGAACTTGCGGTCGTAGTAGATGCGGCTCAACCGCGACCGGGTGATGAACTCATCGCCCAGGATTTCCCGCCAGAGGGCGTTGATCTCGCCGCTCTTGGAAAAGAAGCGGTGTCCGCCAATGTCGAACCGGTATCCCTTGTACTCGTCAGTCCGGCTGATGCCCCCCACCATCCGGGGATCGGCCTCGAGCACGACGCACGACCGGCCATGGCGGGTGAGCTCGTAGGCACCCGTCAGTCCCGCCGGGCCGCCACCGACGACCACGGTCTCGAATGCGGCGACGACCGACTCGGTTCCCGGATCCCGGACACGTGTCCAGCGATGGGGAATCTGACCCGCGCGGACCGATTGCGATTGGGGCGATTCCATGCCCATCCCCGGCTCCTCATCTTGAGGAATGACGATTTGGCACCGCATTGAACTTTGCGGCAAGACACGCGTAGTATAATTATATCGGCCCCCGGCGCGATCGAGTTTTGGCATAAAACCGCCGCGGGGTCAACGCGGATCAGTGCGAGGCTGTTGTGTCGGTATTGACCCATCCGCTCCGATCTCAAGAATAGGCCCGCTCACACGGACCAGACCGTGCGACCTCTCCTCCAGTCGGGCCACGGAGGGCTCGACCGCCGCACGGTGAGACTTCCGGGTCATGTAAGATACAGGCCCGAGCCTCGGTCCGTCGCAAGCCAGGAAGGTGGACGATGACATTTGAACAGTGCCAGGCGGTTCTCACGGAGATCCGTCACCGTCAGGGAACTGATCACCCGCTGGTGCAGATCACCTGTTCCGGGGCGGTGCTGTGTGGCCGCTTATCCCGCGCCGACACCGATCGGCCGCCTCGCTCTAACCACCAGTCTCCCTACGGGTTACTGGTATTGGAGCAGCCGGGTCTCTTCCCCGGCCCCATGACGTTCGTGCAGATCGCGAGCATCCCTCAGGACGGCATTGTGGAACTTAGTCTTTGCGAGGAAATTCACGCAAAAGACAACGCTCTCGTTGGCGTGGGACGCTGAGCCCTGGACCGGTCGAAGTCGATTGCCCCAGCATCCGAGGCGTTCCGGTCCAGCCGGAACGCCTCATTTCGCTTTCGAACGTAAGCGATTCCGCAGGCATCCTCCCAGGTTCAGTCGGACGGGCGAAAACCATCCGACGCAAAACCATTTCCTTTATGAAGCGACATGCTTACCATCACGGCTGCCAGCCCAGCAAGCTCGGGCTGACGTTCAGGCGTGTGGCCAGCGCGGCGAAGGTTTCGCGGAGTGAGGCGTCCATGGCAGTGGCGTCGGCGAGCTTCAGGTAGGCGCCGAGGAAGGCATTCTGAACTTGCCAGAGGTCGGGCTTGATGCCCAGAAGGGCCGCGGCGTCGAGCAAGAGACCGGCGCGTGCGGTGATGGCCGGCAGGTCGGCCTCCGGGAAAACTGCTCCCAGCGTGTGCTGAAGGGACTCGGCGACGATCTTCTCGAGAATGCTCGTGTCAGGCTTGTAGCCCCAGGCCTTGCCGCGCTCGTGCAAGTGTTCGACGCCGGACAGGCTCGTCTCATCGCCACGCTCCAGGCGGGCGATTTCCTCTTCGAGGTGATGATCCAAGTACGCCGAGGCCGCGGCGCGAAGAGGTTTCGGGATGGGGTAGTTCAGATGGCCCAGGCGGTTGAGCACCTCCTCGTCCTGGTTGGCCAGTTGCTCGAATGACCTCTGATAGTCCTCGAACCGGTCGGCCAAGGCGATGCCGATGATCCTCCGCTGCTCGTCCCTGAACAGGTCATCCAGGCGGTGAGCCTTGCCCGGGAACTCGCTGCCCACCATGTTCGTGACGTCGGCCAGGGAGCCGGCGCGATAGGTGGCCAGCAGCCTCAGCTTGAACGCCAGGTACTCGTCCGGCTCCATGTCCGGACCGAGGACCGTGTGGAAGTCGAGCCCACCAAAGTGAATGACCGCGAAGCTAGTCTCGGCCTGGTTCCAGGTGCGGCGCGACCTGGCGCGAAGCCGCCCCACCGCCAGGTGGCCGTTGCCCCGCGAGCGAATCTCGTGATCGAGGATCTCCACGTCGTAGGAGTAAACCCGGTCTTGGACCTCCTCGCCGTCGGACCTGTAGATGAGGCTGATGGCATGATGCGCCAGGACCCGGTCAAGATCCACGACCGCGGGCCGGACGGCCAGGTTCCAGACGCCGGCCCCGTCGCCGAACTGGGGGATGTTACTGGGGGCGGCGGCTAGCCCCTCAACGAACGCCGGCTCGAAATCGCGGTTGAACTGGCGCGCCAGCGACAGGGCGCGGCCAGCGTACTGCAGGCACTGAACCGTCTCGAGCCCGCTGAGCTCGTCGAAGAACCAGCCGCAGGAGGTGAACATCAGCATGGCATCCTGCTGCATTTCCAGCAGGCGGAGCGCATCGGCGGCCTGGACCTCGTCGAGGTCGGCGTGGCCGTAAGTCTCGAGAAACTCGTGCACGATCTGCGGGTTTTCCCGGTCGAGGATCACGTCGATGAAGGCGTCGCGCGCGGCCCACGGGTTGGGAAAGCACTCGCGGCCCCGGGTGCTGAAGAGGTGGTCGAGCTGGTCCTTCAGCGCATCGAGCGCATCACGAAGCGGGGCGCGCCACTTCTGCTGCCAGTCGCTGCGCATCTTGCAGCCGCAGTCGGACCGCCAGCGCTCGACGCCATGGACGCAGCTCCACGAGCTCTTCTGATGGATCTCGACCTCCCAGGCGGGCGGGTGAAGCTCGAGAAACTCGCCGTAATTGGTCAGCTTGACCTCGGGGTCCTGCGAGAGCCGCTCCAGCACGTAGGCCAGGGCCATGTCGCCGTGGGCATGGTGATGGCCGTACGATTCCCCGTCGGTGGCGATGTGCATGAGCTGAGGATGCTCGCGGCGGCTGTCAAACCCCTGGAAGAGCCGGGCCAGAAAGCGGTCGCCATGATCGAGTAGGCGCTCGAAGGCCACCTGTTGCGAGACGATGCCGTCGTAGAAGAAAAGGACGATCGACCGGCCCGAGGGAAGCCGGCAGAGGTAGGCGCGCGAGGGGTCGATGCCGCCGGGGATCTCGATCCAGCTCTTCTCGCCAAGCTTGCGCCACCGCGAGGCCTGCCGGGGGGCCAGCACCGTGAACCGGATTCCAGCCTCGGCCAGGACCTCCAGCGACTCCACGTCCACGGCGGTCTCGGCCAGCCACATGCCCTCGGGATCACGGCCGAAGCGGTGGCGGAAATCGGCCAATCCCCACCGCACCTGGGTCTGCTTGTCCCGCGGGCTGGCCAGGGGCAGGATCATGTGGTTGTACACCTGAGCCAGCGCGTTGCCATGCCCGCGCCGACGCTCCTGGCTGAGCCGGTCGGCCTCGACGATTCCCTGCAGCGCCTCCGGAGCGGCGTCGGTCATCCATTGCAGGAGCGTGGGGCCGAAGTTGAAGCTGATCCATGCATAATTGTTGATTAAATGAATAATGCGTCCCTGGCTGTCCAGGAGCCGGGCCCGCGTGTTGGGGGCGTAGCACTCGTGGGTGATCCGCTCGTTCCAGTCGTGAAACGGTGCGGCCGAGTCCTGCACCTCGACCTCGCCGAGCCACGGGTTCTCGCGGGGGGGCTGGTAGAAGTGTCCGTGAATGCAGATGTATCGGGGATGACGCATCGTGGGCTCGATTCTGCGGAAAAGACGCGCGGTGCAGGCCAGTCGTCGCCTCGGGTGTCGCATCGCGTCGGCCGTCGTTGCGCCGGTTTCAGCCGACCGTGTAGCGGGTGGAAGGTCAGGGTGCAGGTGCTCGAGCGAGCCCCGGGAGCATGGGCAGATCGCTCACCGTGGCCAGGGTCGCCACGGTCCCGCGGCCCTCGTGCTCCGTGAGTGTCAGGCTGGTTCCAGCCCGGGCATGCGAGCTGCGAATCATGGCCAGGGCGATCGGGGCTCCCCAGCCGGGAGAGATTGCCGACGAAGTCACGAAGCCGACGCGCTTCCCCTCGGCCTCGAGGGCCGTACCGGGAGCGGGAGCGTGTGCCGAGGGTTCGAGCCGCAGTCCCCTCATGAGCTGGTTCACGTGCCCCAGAGCGTCGATGCGGGCGACCGTCTCCTGGCCGAGATAGCAACCCTTCACGAAGTTGATCGCCCGATCGTCGCGGCCAATCTCCTGGGGCAGGTTCCGCTCCGTCACATCGCGGCCGAAGACCGGAGTGCCGGCCTCGATCCGCAGGACCTCAAAGGAGTCGTGGTCGAGCTCGGCCAGGCCCAGCCCCGCCCCCAGGGTCCGGAACGTGCCGGCAGCCCGCCCGGCGCCGGTGCGCGCTCCGATGAGCGTGAGTCCGGGCCGCCCCGTGGGCGATTCGCGCACGACCAGCAGGGGACAATTCGCGACCGTCGTGGCCCGATGGGCGAACTCGACGGGAGCGGGCACGTCGCCGCCGGCCAGCTTCACCAACTCCTCGGCCCGCGGACCCGCCAGGTGGAACTCGAAGGTTGATTCGGACCGGTCCTCCAGGACGATGTCGTCGAATACGCCGTACTTCTGGAAGTGGGGCAAGGCCAGCACGAGCCCCCCCGGATCGGTGCACACCAGAATGGAGTCCGCGCACGCGAGGATCTTCACGTACGCCAGCGTCTTCCCTTGGGGGCTGGTGATGAACGACTCGCATCCGTATCCCACAGCCAGCCGCTTCACGTCGTTCGTTGTCAGGTTGTGCAGGAACTTGGCCCGGTCGGGGCCGGCCACCTCGAGCCTCACCCGGCCCGACCGATCGCTCCAGCTCACGCTCTCATCAACGGCTCGGTAGCCTGTAGGATTTAACATCTGTGCTCACAAGGAGGATATGGGATGCACGGAGCCTTCATGAACCACAGCCCGGGTCAGGTTGGCATGACTGACCATTAAGCACGAGCCCGACCTGGCGACCAGCCGGCGCACGTCGTCCGAGCGCTCGAGAGGAACCATGGAAAGGTCCTCGACAACCTGGCGATCGAGCCTGCTCAGCAGGTAGACGTCAGCCCATTCCAGCACCTGGGCAAGCCGCCGGCCTGCCACGGAGTCGGGGTCGTCGTCGTGGCCGCGAAGCGCCGCGAATGCCCTGCGGGTGTCTTCGGCGTCGATCAGGCGGCGGAGCGAGGGGCCGAGCGAGCCCTGGGCGTGGGAGATCGCCACGATCTTGCCCCCGTGATTCACCAGCCGGGAGGCCGTTACCAGTCCCTCCACCAGGTCGCCGATCCCGGCCTCGACCCCGGTCGAACTGATTCCCACAACCACGCATTCGGCACGCGTCTGGCTCTGGAAGCACCAGTTGCGGTCGACAGCCCGGATCCCCTGGTCGCGCACCGGTCTGGCCAGACCGGCCATGATCTCGGCATGGCCCGAGGCGCCTGGCACCAGCCCCATGTAAAACTGGGTGCCCAGAAGCCAGCTCACCTCGAACGGCTCGTCGAGTCTGGGGCGGGGCGTGACCCGCTCGGGAGGATCGACGGCCAGCCGATGACGGTAGGCCGCGGCGGTCTCCTCGTCGCTGAGCCCCGGGAACACCGCGCTCCAGGGGCCGCGGTACCCCAGGACCGGGTCGTAACCCAGCCGCCCCACGGGAACCACCACGTCAGCGTCGGTCAGCTTGCGGTTGAGGTAGATCCGCCGTCCTTCTTCCGTGGTCGCCAGGTAGGCCAGCCGGCGGGAATCGCCGGGATCATGAACCTCGTAAGCAACTCCCGGCGGCAATTCCCCCCCGAGTGAGACTCGACCGCCTGGCGTGGCCACCACCGTCACATCGCCAGCATCCACTCCCGACCGGCGGAGCAGTTCGTCGAGCACGTGGAGAACGGGTCCCAACTCGCCGAGCGAGGCGTCCAGCGCGATCGCGACCCGGTCGCCGGGCACCACCATCTGTCGGAACGGAGGGAACTCGAGAGGGTGTTCCAGGGCGCTCCGGACTAGTTCAGCAACCTGCTCCGTGGCGAGGCCCATCGGACCCTCCCAGGAACCCACCAGGATCGCGTCCGGGAGATCCAGCGCAAGCTGCTCATCCTGAAACACCACGGAAACTCGCATGGCAAGGCCGACATCTCTTCTCTTGCGTTCCGCCCCCGCACCCGACCAGCACGGCTCTGGCCGTGAATTCAGCCGGTCGAGGGGTATGACCCATGATAGGGCGGGGCTTGCGAGACGGTCAAGCGGCCCTGTGATTGCCTTCAATCCTCCGGACCGTCATGATCGTCCCTGTGCCCGATCTCGAGAAATTGCTCCTGTCCGAGGCGCGACTGCCATGGCATCAAGACGACGTCCCGCCAGCGAGCCCCCACTCGCTCCCGAGATGGAGCTTCTTATTCGCATCCTTGACGAGAGTTACGAGAAGAAAGCCTGGCATGGACCCAACCTCAGGGGGTCCATCCGCGGTCTCCCGGTCGAACGAGCAGTGTGGCGTCCGGGTCCCGATCGGCACTCGATCGCCGAGCACGTAATCCACGCCGCCTACGGAAGTACGCCGTGTGCAGGAGGCTCCGAGGCGGCTCTCGCGGATCGTTTCAGATCCCGGGGATCAAACTGGTTTCCTGTGCTGCCCACGCTCACCCAGACCGAGTGGAAAAGCCTCGTGGAGCTCCTGGAATCCGAGCACCGGACGCTTCGCGAGGTGATCCTTCGTTTCCCGGCCGAGCGGCTCCACGAGAAAGCCCTGGGCGGCAAGGTAACGAATCTCGCAACCACCACCGGCATCGCGGCTCACGACGTCTACCACGCGGGCCAGATCCAGCTCCTCAAGCGGCTGCAGGACCGGTCGTGACCATCGTTCCCTGGACCCGAACGGCGGCCGAGCCGGAGCCGTGAAATCAGTGGGCGACCCTTCGGAAGCGGACTCGGCCGGAGGGGCCGAATGGCATGTCTTGTGGACCTCAGGAACTTTCCAGTCCGGTCAGCTCCTCGCTGACCTGCCAGAGCCTTTGCGCCGTCTCATCATCCTGCGACTGTGGAAAGGAGGCCGCGGGCTTCCGGCGCGCGAAGTACGTGCCGCTGACATTCTCCACCTCGGGCGACGTCGCCAGGTAAACCGAGGTTCGAGCGCCATCCTCGGGTGAGATCGCGAACAGATCGGCCGCGCGGCGGAGGAGCCAGCCCTGGAACCCGCCGACCTTGAAGATCTGGGTATTCACATAGCCGGGATGAAGCGCATTGGCCGTCACGCCGGTGCCCTGGACGCGCCGGGCCAACTCGCGCGTGAACAGGATGTTCGCCAGCTTCGCCTGCTGGTAGGCCCGCCAGGCGCTGTATTTCGATCTCATCTGCAGATCGTCAAAGTTGATCCTGGCACCCTGGTGCGCCGCGGAAGCCACGTTGATGATCCGCGCCGGGCGCTGGACTTGATGAGGTCGAGAAGAAGGCTGGTGAGCAGGAAGTAGGCCAGGTGGTCCAGGGCGAAGGTCATCTCGAGGCCATCGGCGCTCTTCTGCCGCTTGAGGAACACGCCCCCCGCGTTGTTGACCAGGACGTGAAGCTGGTCGGTCGCGGCTTTTACCTCTTCGGCGAGCCGGCGTACCTCGGCCTGCGACGAGAGGTCGGCGATCAAGTAGTCGACCGAGGTTGCCCCGGTCTGTTCCCGGATCTGGCGGGCCGCCTGGGCGCACCGCTCCGGCGACCTCCCCACCCCGATCACCCGCGCTCCCCGCCGGGCCAGCTCGCGCGCCGTGACCAGCCCAATGCCCGCGGTCGCCCCGGTCACCAGACAGACCTTCCCCTCCAGCAATCGATCGTTTTCCACTTCCGCCATGGTGATGGTCCAGGGACTTCAAGGATCGCTCGATTCGATCATTCGGGGTCGCGGTGAGCGGAATCGAGCGAGAAGGCGGGAACGCAGATGGCCACATACTCGGCGCCCTCGGGTTCCGGCGTGCTGTACCGGACCCACTCGCCCCGCCGCACGTCCACGCCCTGACCGGCTCGAACGTCGAGGGCACCTGCTCTGCGCTGGACCCGGAGCAGCCCGCGGATCACCAGCGTATCCTCGTCGAAGTCCGGAGTCTGCCCGGGTTCCATCCATCCCTCGGGACTGTGCATTTGGGCAACGCTCAGGTCGGACTGGCTCGTGTTGACCCGGCCCACGTACTCGTCGATGAGCTTGGGCGGCGTTCCCGCAGCCTCGACCCGGGTCGGTTCAGCGATCAGTGTCGGCATGCCCGGCGACTGCTGCGGGTTCGTATCTCGGAGCTCGGATGATGCTAATGTGCCTTGAACCGAGCGTCAAGCCGGGCAAACCCTGCGTGCTGTCGAACTTCTGGCCGAGTGAGGATACAATAAGTATCTGGCGCGGGCCCACCGTCAAGTCGGGCGATCCTCCGGACATGGTAACTTCAGAGGGCTTTGTGATCATGCCGCCGATCCGCTTGAATCGCCGTCGGTTCCTTGGCTGCTCGGCCGCGGCCAGCGTGGCCCTGTCGCAGGGAGCGATCGGCGCTGCTGATGCGGAGACCGCGCCGGTGCGGCTGGGCCTGATCGGCATCGGCAATCGGGGCACTGCGCTCCTCCGCGCCCTGCTCGAGCTGCCCGGCGTTGCCGTCATCGCGGTCAGTGACCCCGATCCCAAGCACCGGCTTCGCGGCCAGGGGATCGTCGAGAAAGCCCAGGGCCGCCGGCCCGACACGTTCGAGGATCCCCGCCGCATCCTGGAACGTCCGGACGTGGATGCCGTCGTCGTGGCGGTTCCCTGCGACCTTCATGAATCGATCGCCGGCGAGGCTCTCCGCGCAGGCAAGCATCTCTACGCCGAAAAGCCGCTGGCGCTCACAGTCGCGGGCTGTGACCGCCTGAGCCTGGAGGCGTCGCGCCGGACCGAGCTCGTCGCCCACGTGGGGTTCCAGCGACGCTCCAATCCGCGGTTTCGCGAGGGCGTGCAACAGATTCGGAAGGGTGAGCTGGGACCGCTGATCGAGGCCCGGGCAAGCTGGACCAGCAGCAACGGCCCGCTATACGGCCACGGTGGCTGGCTGTCCCGGCGCGAGCGGTCGGGCGATTTTATGGTTGAGCAGGCCGTGCACATCTGGGACGTGCTCCACTGGCTACATGGCGATGTGCCAGTCCGGGTACAGGGTTGGGGCCGCCGCGGACTCTTCGCCCGCCAGGACCCAGGCCGGGACGTGACCGACCACTACGCCGTGGAGCTGGAATGGGCCGATGGCTTCCGGGCTTCGTTCCTCCAGAGCTGGGTCGCGCCGGCCGATGACAGCTTCACCGGCTCTATTCTGCGCGTCCTTGGCGAGGACGGAGGTCTCGACTTCGGCTCCGGCTCGCTCACATTTCGCGATCGCCAGCGTCCCCGCCAGACGATCCACCCCGGTCCCCAGAACGACACCCGGCTTGCCCTGCTTGACTTCCTCACCTCCGTACGGGCCGAGAGCCCGCTGCCTCCACCCATCACCCTGGCCGAGGCCCGCAACGCCACGCTGACGGGACTTCTGGTTCGAAAGGCCGTGGACGAGCGACGTGTGGTGACAATGGAGGAGATTCGATCCGAGTCCTCGAGCGCCTGATGGGTTAACACCGCTGGAGAGTCCGCGGAATTGGGAGATCCCTCGATGACGTCCGTCCTTAAAGCCAAGGCTCCGGATCCGCTGGCCGACTCGACGATTCCACCGCTCGAGAACGGAGATCGGCTGACGCGTGCCGAGTTTGAGCGCCGGTACAACGCGATGCCGGAGGTGAAGAAGGCCGAGTTGATCGAAGGGATTGTTTACATGCCATCGCCGGTCAGACTTCGTCGGCATGGTCGGCCGCACATTCATATCGCCGGGTGGCTTTCGATATATGAAGCGGGTTCTCCGGGTGTCATCGCCGCCGACAACGCCAGCGCCCGGCTCGACCTGGACAACGAGCCTCAGCCGGACGCACTCTTGCTGATCGAGCCGCAATGCGGCGGCCAGGCTCGGATCTCCGACGACGATTACGTCGAGGGGGCTCCCGAGCTCGTGGTGGAAATCGCGTCTAGCAGCGTCAGCATCGATTTGCACCGGAAGCTTCACGTCTACCGGCGGAACGGGGTGCGCGAGTACGTGGTCTGGCGGGTGCAGGAGCAGCAAATCGACTGGTTCGTACTCAGCGAGGGCGAATTCGTGCGGTCCCCTCTCGACGAAAGGGGCCTGTTCCTTAGCCAGGTGTTCCCGGGCCTCTGGCTCGACCAGGCAGCACTCATCAAGGGCGATCTTGCGGCGGGTTCTTGACGTCGTGCGCGAGGCAGTGGCGCGGCCGCCTGCGCAAGATCGAGAATTGCCAGGTGGGCGACTCAATGGGTTACGTCACTCGAAAAGAACATGCGATTGTTAATCTACGCCTTTATCTCCCCGAGGACTGGGCCAAGGACCGGGGCCGACGCAGGGAGGCCGGAGTACCCAAGTCGATCAAGTTCCAGACCAGGCAACAGCTGGCGTTGGAGCTGCTGGCGGAGAGCGGTGGGGCGCTGCCACACACCTGGATTACCGGCGACGACGAGATGGGCCGGCCCAGCGGTTTGCGCCGAGAATTGCGGGCCCTTGGCGAACGCTATCTGCTCGCAGTCCCGTAGAACACAACGGTTCGCGACATCGACGCACCACCGCCGGCGTACTCCGGACGTGGGCGACGGCGGAAGTCTCCGTTCGTGCGCGTGGACAAATGGTGCGCGGCCTTGCCGGAGGATGCTTGGACCAAGATCGTGATACTTCACGGGGAGAAGGGACCGATGGTGATCGAAGCGTTGAAACGCCGGAACAGGCCGGACGGTGAACGGAGGGGATCCGGCCTCGAAGAGTTGTCTGTTCGTGACGCGGGAGCGTCAATCGGAGAATACCTTCAAACTTGATTATTACGTGTCGGATGCGGACGCGGACGTACCCTTGGAAGAATTGGCCCTGCGTCGCGAAGGCGGCGCATCGCATCGAAGAGTGTTGAGCGTGCCAAGGGGGAGGCCGGCTTGGGAGACTACCAGGTGAGGAACTGGATCGACCGGCATCACCACCAAACCTTGTCGCTCTTGGCCGCGTGGTTCCTGAATCAGGAGACACGGCGGGGGAAAAAACTGGACCCCGGCACTGACCTTGCCGCAGCTTCGACAACTCATCGGTGGGTTGATCGAGGTCCACCTCAACACGAACCAGCCCTCGTCACTTTGCCGCCGCAGCACCCGATGGCTACGACGCAACGAACAAGGAAGGTTCTTTCATTACCGCAAGCGTAACATGTTGCCACCATTGAGGAACAACCTGAGACGGTAGCGAGACAGTAGAATTAGCCAGGTGTTCCCGGGCCTCTGGCTTGACCAGGCAGCACTCATCAAGGGCGATCTTGCGCGGTTCTTGACGTGTCGAGGGCGTAGCCGCACCGAGCATCGCAGTTCGTTCAGAGACTCAATGCGGAGTTGCACAACGACGTGGCAGCCTCCCCCCAGTGGCAGCGCAGCAGTAGCGGACCCTGGCGGGTCGTGTCGGCGCTTCAGGTAGAGCAAGAGCTGGAGTTGCGTCATCACGGCCTTCGACTGCACGTCGGGTCGTCGATGTAGAACGAGTAATCGGATACTTCACGGCGACCGCTGCAGTTCTGGGCCATTCGGCGTCCACCTCGATCTGCCCCGTATCCTGGAGTTTGTCGAGGATCGACACCACGTGCCGGAACGCCTCGTTATGCCCGGGCACCGATGGGGTCACCGCCGTGGCCACGCTCGCATTGTCCACGTAGTTGATGCTCTTGACGGCCATCGTGAGGAGCGTTTCCAGGTCGCTCCCCGTGTTGATCGAGATCAGGAGGTCGGGACTGATGAGCTGGAGGAGCGACTTGGACAGCTCATTCTCGGACCGCGGCGAGTAGCTGAACGTGGGAGAATCCCTGAAGTTGAGCTGCCCATCGCCAAAGTCGTTGATCAGACTGAAGAACCCCTGCCGGCCGGCATTGGCACCCACGAAGCCGCTGATCTCGTACTGCGAGGTGATCGTGGGCACGTCGATGAACGCCGGCGAGACCGCATAGCGGAGTCGGACGATGTTGAGCAACCACTGCTCGTCGGTGGTCCGCTGGAACGAGTCGTTATACTTCAGGCGAGAGTGCCTCAGCGCGATTGGCCCCACGCAGTCCGCTTGAGCCGGAAAGGAGCGCAAGCAGCACCAGCACCAGCCGATGCCTCGGGCGCTCGAACTCCAGGCTCCGCCCCATCGCGGCCTCCCCAGTGCGCTCACGTCCACCTCTCACCGAGGTTGCCCCAGCGCACACCATGGAGCAGGGAATCCGGAGCGATGCGCAAATCCAGAACACTCTCCACAACCCATACACCTGGCATTATCGACAGGCGGGCGAAGGAAATTGACTCAAGTTGTGGCACGGAATCATCGAGATGGGCGGCAAGAACCGTCAAGAGAGCTTCGACAACACCGGAAGAGGCTCAAACTTCCCGCCCAGGGTGGGGTCCGAGGCCAGCCCAAGCCACGGCTCGAGAACCGTGGCGTAGACTTGTCGGAAATCCACGGACCATCGCGGATCGCCGTCGGGGAGGTCCGTCAGGCTCGGGACCTTGCCGTGGACTCCGCCGTGAACCGCCGGCCCCGCCAGCAGGACCAGGCCGGCAGTACCGCGGTCGGTGCCCGCCGAGCTGTTCTCGGCAACCCGCCGGCCGAATTCGCTGAAGCAGAGAACCAGCACGCGGTCGGCCAGCCTGGCGGTGACCAGGTCCTGGAAAAACGCCCTGAGCGATGATGCCAGAACCCTCAAGAGCCGGTCGTGGGTCACGAGTTGACCAGCGTGCGTGTCATAGCCTGGCTGCATCGTGTAGAAGACCCGGGCGCCAAGGCCCGCCTTGAGCAATTGCGAGATCGTCCGCATCCGTTGCCCGAGTAGATCATCCGGGTAGCCTTCACTCGAGCGCGCGCTCGACAGGGCGAGCAGTTCCGAGACTCTCTCTGCCGACGCGTAAGAATCCAGCAGGCTGCGGCGGACGAACGCGGAGACGCTGTCGTCGGTCTCCGGCTCCAGCACGGCGGAGAGGCGGGTTTCCGCCAGGCTGGGGATGAGGCCTTCGGGCAGACGGAGATCGTCAACGCTGGCCAGTGCCGAGGCCGAGGCGCGGCGGTCTCGTGGCGAACGATCGCCTTCACGGGTTTGCCGGTGAACTTGTCGGTCACCTTGCCTTCAAGGACCAATCCGCGTCTCAGCTTCAGGTCGAGGCTGATGGGCTCGCGCCCGGGACAATCAGGCAGCGTCACCAGCGTGCCGAGGTAGGGATGGTCCTCGGGAAAGACCACAACGTAGCCCCCGGCCTCGATGGGCAGACCTTCGAGCCGGAAATGGCCTGATGCGTCGGTCCTGGTACGGATCAGGCGGACGACGACTCCCACCCGCCGGTTGAGGCCGGTCACCGTCGCCCCGACAAGTGGCTCCCGGTGTCGAGGCTTCTCACGGTGCCCTCGACGATCCGCCCGGGCGCTGCAGTCAGCGTAGCGCTGGCCCCGTGGTAAGTGATGTACGATGGGTTGGTCTTGCTGTCGCTGTCGCGTACACGGATCGCCGACCCGCGACGGGTCATGACGGTGGCGTATTCCGACCTGACTGACAGACCATCGAGCTTCAGCTTCGCCTGCCGTTCGTGGCCCATGCCATCGATCCGGAACCGGCCGTCCCGATCGGTGCGGGCGGGAGCGATCGGCCCTTCCTGCTCACTGAAGTAAACCTCGACGGGCAGATGCTTCTGATCCAAGGCATAACCGACCTCCTTGCCCTCCTGGATCTCCCGGAGCCAGGGTCCCATGTCGCCCGCGGGAGAAGCCTTGACCGACCAGAAGCGGAGGACCGCGCCCGGCACGGGACGCCCCTCCAGGTTGATGACGCGGCCGGTGATCAGTACGTCGTCGCGAACGAGCCGGAGCGTCACGCCATGGCTCGCGTCCGGCTCCCTGGAATCGGAGAGCCCGAGCCCGGAGCCCGGAACCACCGCGAGCAGCCGGGCATCATTCCAGGGCTCGAGCTCGCGGTTTCCAAGGCGCTGAAAGAACGCCTTATCCACGCGAAACCGGAACCGGCCGTCCGGTCCGCTGGTCGTGCGCAGAGCGGCCGGTTTCTCGTCGCGCGTCTCCCAGTACCAGCCAAGGAAGATCCGGGCTCTCGGATGGGGCTTTCCGTCGGGATCGACGACGCGTCCCTGAAGCACGAGCTCGTCAGCCGCAAAGAGTTTTGAATTGTCCCCGGCCGGACTCGCGTCAGTCCGGCCCTGGGCGGGATGAAGAGTGACGAACGACAGGGCCAGGACGGACAGGAGGACGGTTCCCCCCTGCCCCGAGACTCCAATAGTGTTCGGCAGGACTTTTGCGCCAAACGAATTGGCAGGACATTTGCGCTATGCCTTCATGCGAACCCGAAAACTGCCGGGATGGCAGGGAGGCAAGAATGGCTAGGCGACGTCGACGAGATTTGCAGGCAAGCGACATTGAGGGTCTGGAGTATTTCGAGACTCTGACACCGTTGCTGGCGCGGCTCAGGGACATCGGCACCCAGCGCGACAGGTCGGGCAACCACCAGTTGTTCTACGACCAGTACATCAGTCTCCTCCTGCTCTACTTCTTCAGTCCCACGATCACCAGCTTGCGCGGCCTTCAGCAGGCGTTGAACCTTGAGGCCGTCCAACGACGATTGGGGATCCGAGCGACGTCGCTGGGTTCCTTTAGTGAGGCCGCGCGATTGTTTGACGCCGAGGCCCTGCACCAGATCCTGCAGGAACTGGCTGGCAAGGCCGCGCCGATTATCGATGGGCCGGATGCTCAACAGTTGCTCCATCTCGCAGCCGTGGACGGCAGTATCTTTCGCGCGTTTCCTCGCATGGCTTGGGCCCTCTGGAAAGACTCCGAGCATCGAGGAGTCAAACACCACTTGCACTTCGACGTCTTTTGCGGGACTCCCCTGGATGCAGCCGTCACATCCGCATGTGGCTCGGAGACCGATCAACTGCGGGCCATGCTGCAGCCGGGACGTCTGTACGTCATTGACCGGGGCTACCTCGATCACGAACTCTATCGTCAGATCATCGAGGCCGATTCCTCGTTCATCGGACGCATCAAGGACAACGGTTCCTATACGACGGAGTCGCAATGCCCCCTCTCCGCGGCCGATCGTGCGGCAGGCATCGTCAGTGACGAGCGATTGAAACGCTTGGGCACGCCGCATCACAAGAACGAGCTCAGAGGGCATCAACTTCGACTGGTCAAGGTACAACGCACCAACGACGAGGGCGAGTTGGAGACGTGGTGGCTGCTCACCAACAGGCTGGACCTGCCCGCCGATCGCGCTCGAGAATCAGGAGACCAAAGACTCCTCCGACAAAGCCTGATCCATTGGCGTCTTCGCCCAAACACCGCCCGGTAGCCTGTTGAACCGGCCGCGGTGTTCTGTGCTGCGCGGAGTCACGAACATTCTTTGCCTGGCACGGTTTGAATCTCTCCTCGTCCACCCCTTTCGATCCTGCCAACTTGGCAGCTCGTTGACCCTTCTTGGCAGCCTGCCTGTAGATCAACTACCATGAGTCGCTGCCCGCAGCAAAATCCGAGCCGAACACTATTGCTTGAGCAAGGCACGGGGGCGTGTCTTCTTCTTGGCCTCGGCAATCATTTGCTCGATCTGTTCCAGCTCGGCCAGCGAGGGCCGCCGAGACTGAAGGGCCCGAGCGACGTACTCGCCCAGGGCCCCGTCGAACACCTGGTCGAGGAAGCTGCCGGCCAGGGTGCGAAACGTGCTGTCGCGCTGGGCCCGGGCAAAGTAGAGATAGGCCTTCCCGGCCGACTCATGCCCCACCAGCCCTTTCTGCTCCATCGTCTGAAGCAGGCTGAGCACCGTGGTGTAGGCCAGCTCGCCGTCCCCTTCGCGCGGCTTCATCTCCTGGTAGATCTCGCGGACCGTCGCCTTGCCCCGCTCCCAGAGCACCTTCAGCGCCTCGAGCTCGCGGCCCGTCGGTACAGCGTCCGCCATGGTGCTCCTTGTCCTACGGGAAGAGCCGTATCAACTGTCTTCATCGTAGAGAGCCCCCGTAGGAGTCAGGAAGGTTCTGTTTTTCTTTCGCCCGGCCGCTACGGCCGACCCGGGGGCTTCGATGCCTTCCCACCCCAAGAGAGAGTCAGGCCAGGAAGGTTTGATTCCCGGGAAATGTGGTTCCCGGTCGTCTGTCCCGGATTATTGCCCAAGCAATTCGAGCGTCCGCTTGACGAACGCCGAGGCGGCGGCGACCGCGTCGGCGGGGGACAGTTTGAGGCGCTGGGCCAGCTCGAACTTGCGGAGGTGTTCGGCGTCGAGCTGGCCGGTCTTGACGTAGAGGTTCTCGCAGGCCAGGAGCAGGCAGCGGAGGCCGAACTCGCGGTAGCCCTTGGAGTAGACGAGGGCGCGGAGGCAGCAGAACATGGCCTCGTAGCTCAGGAAGACGATGTCGGCAGGGTCGCCCTGGCCGGTCGTCTGGATGTTCACCGAGGCTTCGAGCCGGTCGCCGGCCTTGGCCAGCAGCTCGCCGATCCGCGCCGGCGCGTCCTTGTCCTCGACCAGGTAAGGACTCTCCAGGCACTTCCGGAACGTGTTGATGATCGCCATGGCCGTTTTGTCTCGCGCGTCTCGATGAATCTTGCCTGGTGGTGTCGGTTCGTGGACAAGCCCGGGGATCACCGAATCAGGGGGTCTTCTTGGGCTCGGCTTCGGCCTTCTTTGCCGGAGGTCCGCCAGCCTGCTTGGTCGCCGGGCCTCCAGCCTTTTTGGTCGCCGGGCCTGGTGCCCCCGGTGTGTTCGCGCCGGTGCTCTTCCCGGCGGCTTTTCGCATCATCTCCTCGTAGTTCTTTCTCTGCTCGTCCGACATCGGGCCCGCTTTCGGGGCGGGCGGCGGCCGATCCGGCAGTGCGGGGGAAAGGACGAGTGATTTCCTGGGGGATGGGCTTGTAGCCGGCTTCGCTCGGCGGTGAGACAGTCGAGGCATACCCGCCGCCGGTGGCGGTCAGCATCGGCACCGAGGCGGCTCGCATGACGGAAACCAGAGGACCGGGGAACAGGCCGAAGACGATGGCGACGAGCGCGCCGATGCGCGATCGGAATCGCGATCGACCTGTCAGCTCGAGCCAGCCGCCTGGCTCCGGTGGGCTCGCGGAGGAACAACGCCTTGAGCACCCGCACGTAGTAGAACGCGGAAACCACCGAGTTGATCAGGCCCAGCGCCACCAGGCCGATCAGCGTCAGGCGGGTCTCGGAGCTCTGCTGGTTCAGTGCTTCCATGAACATGTAGAGCTTGCCGAAGAATCCCGCGAACGGCGGGATGCCGATGAGCGAGAGCATCAGCACGAGAATGCAGATGCCCAGGAGGGGCGACTGGAGACCGAGCCCGTTCAGGTCGTCAATATCGTCGGTCTTCTTGTCGCGCACCAGCCAGGCGGCCACCGCGAAGGCCCCCACGTTGGCAAATGCGTAGACTACCAGGTAGTAAAGCACCGAGCCGGCGGCCTCGGGGCCGCGGGTAGAGACACTGACCGCGGCCACGCCGACGAGCATGTAGCCGGCATGGGCAATCGACGAGTAGGCGAGCATCCGCTTGAAATTGCGCTGGGCCAGGGCGGCGAAGTTCCCATACGTCATCGTCACGGCCGAGACCACTGCGATCAGGCCCAGCCAGCCCGGCCCCATGAGCTCGTTGGAGGGGTGAGACCAGGGCTGCAAGGCATGGAGGAACACCTTCATGAGCGCGATGAAGCTGGCCAGCTTCGATCCCGTGGCGATCCAGGCGGTCACGCCGGCTGGTGCTCCTTCGTAGGCGTCGGGGGCCCACATGTGGAACGGAACCGCGGCGACCTTGAACCCGAAGCCCACCAGCATGAGCAAGAGAGCCGTCGCCCCGGCGAGGTTCCCCGACAGCCCTCGGGCCGCCGGGCCGGTGGATGCCAGCGCCTCGCGGATGGCCTCGAACTGGGTTGTTCCCGTCAGCCCGTAGAGCAGGCTCAGGCCGAAGAGGAACAGCGCCGAGGAGACCGAACCATAGACGAAGTACTTCAGCCCCCCTTCCGCCGACCGCCGTCGCGTCTTCTCGAACGCCGTGCTCAGGTAAAGGCAGATCGTCATGGTTTCCAGCGTGAGGAACAGGGTGACCAGCTCCTCCGAGGCCGCAAGAAGCATCATCCCGACCGTCGCCCAGATCAAGAGCGCGAAGTACTCGCCCCACTCCTCGGTGAATGACCAGGCCATCGACAGCCAGATCACCAGCCCGAGCAGGGTGATGAACACGATGTTGAAGATCGCGGTTTGAGGATCCGCGGAAAGCGTTCCCAGGAAGATCACCCCTCCGGAGTTGCTGAAGTACTCAGCCAGCGACGGGCTCAACCAACTCGGGCGGGATCCACTCTGGCCGAGCTGCTGAAGCTGGAGCAGGCCGACCGCGGAAACCAGCGCCAGCGCCACTCCCGCCAGCGCCAGCCAGCCGATCGTCGTGCGGCGGGCCACGGAGCTCATGCGCTGCGCCAGCGCCAGGTCGACCAGCAAGACCACCAGCCCCCAGGCCGAGAGCACGATGGCCGGCGCCAGGAGCCAGAAGTCGCGGAAATCAACGGTCGGTAGAGTGGGATCCATGGGGCTTCACACCTAAGTTGCCATTTGCCAATCGAGACGCTCGGCGTTGCCGGTTGCCAGTTTCAACCATGATCGTGGTCGTCCTCGAAGACTCATCAGGCGGCCAGAGATCATTTCGAAGGCGGTCCTTATCGCGCGGCCAGCAGGCGACTGGCCACTGGCATCTAGCCCGACATGCTGTCATAGCGGTCCACGTCGGCGGCATGCCAGCGCCGGTAACAAAGCAGGATCAGGCCGATGCCGACGGCGACCTCGGCGGCGGCGACGGTGATCACGAAGAGAGCGAGGATGACTCCCGGCAGGGCCCCGGCTCCCGCGGGCGGAGTTCCATAGCGCCAGAACGCCACCAGGTTCACGTTGGCGGCGTTGAGCATGATCTCGATCGCCATGAGCACGGCAATGGCATTTCGCCTGAGGAGCACGCCCATCAGGCCGATCGCGAACGAGGCCGCGGCGAAGTAAAGGAACCAGTTGAGCGGGATGTCGGAAACCATGGTCGAGACTCGATTCCGCGGTGGATCCAGAACGAGGGCTCCGGCAGGCGCCGGAGAGCATGGCAAGGGTGGTGATCCTCTCAACGACTCGGGTTCGAGGTCCCGGAGGGGACCAGGCTGGGGCCTGCCGCTTGCGGCTCGAGGGACCGGGAAGCCCCCCGCGCCTGGTCGCGGTCGCCCCGGGCGGGTGCGTTCGGCTCCTCCTCCTCACGATGGGCCAGGGCGATGGCCCCGACCAGGGCGGCGGTCAGCAGCAGGCCCGCGACTTCGAAGCCGACGACGTAACGCGTCATCAGCTCGGTGCCCACGGTCTTCGCCATGTTGTTGATGGCCGCACGGCGGGCGACGGTTGCCTTGCTCTCACCGGCATCAGCCGCGATCGAAGGCCTGAGGTTCGAATCCGACCAGGGACTCTGGCCGGCCGGAACCACCGCGTTGTTGATCCCGAACACCAGGATCCCGAAGACGCAGAGCCCGGCGAAGAGCGCCGGGAGCCTCGCGACCCCGGAGAGAATCGTCGTGTCGTCTCCCTGGATGTTCCGGGTCAGCATGATCCCGAACATCAGGATGATCGCCACCGCACCGATGTAAACCAGCACCTGGAGTACGGCGAGGAACTCCGCCTCGAGAAGGACGAACTGGCAGGCGACCGTGAAGAAGAAGGCCACCAGGAACAGCGCGGCGTGCACCAGGTTGCGGGCCAGCACGGTGCCCAGTGCCGCAAGCAGCCCCAGTGCGGCGATCACCAAGAAAAGGAACTGGAGCACGAGTTGCCTCTCCGATCCACTCGGACATTCAGGGGGACGGAATCAGGATTTCAGATGCCGGATTCAAATTCCAGATGCCAGACGCAGGAGGACCGAGATTGTTGCACGACACTCAGGGGCGCGCCCCCTGGCCGATGGTGGCCGGGGAACGAGCCGGGTGCACGGTGGGCCACTCGGACCCGAGCGGAGCCCGAGCGGTCGCCCTCCGGTTGATCAGGAACACGAGGTAAACCGCCAGAGCCACCATGAGGCCCGTGACGACGAATCCCTTGAACCAGTTCATGGGGGTCAGGTAGCCGGGACGGATGACCATCTCGAACCAGACGGCGGCAATGATGATGTTGACGATGCTCAGTGGGACCAGGTACTTCCAGGCAAAGTTCATCAGACGGTCGACCCGCAACCGGGGCAGGGTGGCCCGCACCCAGAACATCACGAAGATGAAGAACAGCACCTTGAGCAGGAAGACTCCCACGAGGATCAGGTCGGCCAGTACCAGCGAGAGCGTCGAGTCCTCGCTGATCAGGGTGGCGGGAAAGCCGACGAACGGGATCGGTGTGCCCCCGCCCAGGAAGAGAACGGTCGCCAGGCAGCTCACGGCGAACACGCCAAGATACTCGGCCAGAAAGAAGAGGGCGAACCTCATGCCCGAGTACTCGGTATGATAGCCGGCGACGATCTCCGACTCCGCTTCGGGAAGGTCGAAGGGCGTGCGATTCACCTCGGCGATGCTGGCGATCAGCAAGATCACGAAGGCCAGGAACCCCGGCGGCGAGAAGATGAACCAGCCGAACTCAACCTGGCGGTTGAAGACGGTCACCAGGCTCAGGCTGCCGGCCCAGAGAATGATCGGGATGGTCGAGAGGACCTGGGGCACCTCGTACGAGACAAGCTGGGCCACGGCACGCATGGCGCCCAGAAGCGAGTACTTGTTCCGGCTCCCCCAGCCGGCCAGGAAGATCCCCAGCGGGCTGAGGCTCGACGCCGCGATCAGGTAGACCATTCCCGACGGTAGATCGACCGCGGCGAGGCCCACGGCGAACGGGATCACGGCCAGTACCAGGAATGCCGAGACGATCACCAGCACCGGCGCGGCCAGGTGAACCCATTGATCGGCGTTGCGGGGGACGATGTTCTCCTTGATGAGCAGCTTGACGACGTCGGCGATCGGCTGGAGCAAGCCGAGCGGCCCCACCCGGTTGGGGCCGATCCGGTCCTGAAACCGAGCCGCCACCTTCCGCTCGAGCCAGACCATGTAGGCCACGATGCCCGGGAAGATGGCGAAGAAGCCCACCAGGAGCCAGAGGACCCAGCGAACGATCGTGAACGTGTCGAGGACGACGAGCTGCTGCTGGGCGAGAACCGGCAGGCCTGTGCCTGCGGAAAACCATGTCAAACCCACCGCAGAACCCCCTTGGCCCAGGCGTAGGCCAGACCGACCGCCAGGATCACCAGAAAGATGACCATCTCGATCAGGGCGAACGTCCCCAGGCCCGCATAGCTGACCGCCCAAGGAAACAGGAAGACGGCCTCGATATCGAACACCACGAACATGAGCGCGTAGATGTAGTACTGGATCCGGAACCTCACCCAGGTCTCGCCGTAGGTGCGAACTCCGCACTCGTACGTGTCTGACTTGGCCAGCGACCGCTTCCGCGGAGCGATCACCGCGGCAATCACCAGGGGGGCAATCGCGAAGACGATCGCGACCAGAAGCAGCAAACCGATAAAAATGTAACTATTCATTACCATCGGCGTTCTCGTCCTCGGAAAGCAACGGGCGCCAGGGAGGGATGCGGCTGGGGAAGTCGGGGCCGTTTTCCGGGCGAGCCCGTCTCACAGCCGGCCGCCGGGGTCATGGTTCACCCGGCCTCACGCCGGGGCTGAGGTCACGGGCTCGACCTTGGTCTCATCGTCGAGGGCGATCTCGATCAGCTCACCATCGTCGCGGCGAAGCCTCAGGGTCGGCTGCTGGCAGTAGGAGGCCTTGCCCCCCATCTCGATCCCCCCCACCGGCCGTCGGCCCTCGCCCTCGACGCGGCCCTCCACCGCGGTCAGCCATCGGCGATGGCCAACGCGAACGAACTGGGTCACGCGGAGCCGTGTTCCGGGGGCGTACCTGGGCTTCGGGGGTGTCGGGATCATGCTTCAGTGCTGCACGGCGGACCGCCGGAGCAACGGCTCGATTTGGAACCGCTCTCGGACGCCTGGGATGTCGCGACCGGGATCACCCGGCAAGTTTCTTCAGAGCGATCATCTTAAGGGCCATTTCGCGGCTCGGCAAGACCTCAGTCCCCGGCGATCGCGACACCGCGGGAACGCCACGGTTCACTCACGACCGAAACTGTGAGCAGCGCGTCGGTTCCCGACACGCCGCCCGAACCCGCAAGGAAGGTGCCGGTCGGTGTTCGTGAGGCCGGTCGAGGGCGTGCCCCGCACGATCAACTGCACGAACTTGGTCAGGTGCTGCCCGAGATTCGCGCGGTAAAGGGTCACGAACGTGCCGCTCGGGTCCAGAACCGCCCGGGACAAGGGAACAACGCGCTTCGGAGAGTTCTTGTGGGCCGGAGGCAAGAGAACCTGGTAATTCCCCAGGTTCTGGGCGCTGGTCGGATCCATCGACTGGCTGAACGTCAGCCGGAATGCCAGCACCCTGCGGGTGCCGGGTGCATAGACGAGGTTCACCTTCGAGGCAACCGTCGGAGGCGCGGGATTGGTATTGATGATCGTCAGCGTGGCCGCGATCGGCGATCCCAGCGGGGCCTGCAAGGTGGGATTGCTGATGAACAGCTTGACCGTCTTGTTGCCGTTGTGGAGGTGATTATTGAGGATCGGAACATCGAAGGTCTGGATGCTCACCCCCTCACCGAACGTGAGCGATCCGGAGGTGGACACGTAGTTCACGCCGTTCCTGCCGGTCCCGTCCGCGGTCACGAAGTTGATCGTCACCGACCCGGCCGTCCCCCCTGTCCGGACCACATCGATCTGCGCCGTCGCCTGGTTCTCAGCGACCGTGTACGATGCGCCGAACCGAACTGGATGGTGCCCGCCTGGCGGAGCCCGATGTACTGGACATTGATGTTGTCAGGTCGAAATCGGCGAAGTGTGGTCGCGCGATGTTCTTCGCCTGCAGGCTCACCCGCGACTGGTAGGGAGCCAGTCCCGTGACCGCAACCGCGTTGAAACCGTGACCGGCGAGCCCGCCAGCGATGGGGTCAGGACCAGCGAGACCTTCGTGCGTCGTGAAATCGATCGTCGCGTGGGCGTGGATGAACTGGCCGCTCGCAAGGTCGAGCTGGCCCGTGAGCGTCGCTGGCCGTGACGATGGCGCCGTTGAGGCTGAGGTAGACGATGTCGTTGGTCGTGTCGAAGCCGAAGGCCAGCGAGCCGTCGTAGATTCCCTTCTGGGGCAGCAGCACTGGCCGCCGGCCCGCTCGTGCCGTAGTTGCGCCGTGTTCAGCAGGGCGAACGACATCCCGACACCCGTTCGCCCGGCGTGGTCGGGGTCACGCGGAAATCCCAGTCGGCCGTGACCTGGTTGTAGGTCCCGGGATCGCTGGTATCGAAGGAGATCGAGTTGTTGTTTCCCGCGACCGGAATGGTCGGCGTTGTGGCCAGGAGCAGGTAATTGCCCGTCGGGCCGCCGCGGTGTTCACCGTGGCCGGCGGCGGACCGCCAATCTGCTGCAGCGTGTAGGCGGTTCCGGTCCCCGGCGTGTCGAAGTTCTGCGTGGTGCTCAGCAACTCCCGCCGCTCCAGCGGCTCGAGGTTCGCCGACCACCGCAACGACGCTGCGGCGTCTCCGCTCGCTCCCCCTCGTCTCGCCCAGAATCCTCTCGCGCAACGACCGCCGTCCTGAAACCATCAACTGCCGGATGTTGTCCATCATGATTCAGGCTCACCAGTTGGCAAAACGGAAGGAGAGGCGAAGATACTGCCTCTCTAAACTTTGTGATTTATCTATTTTACCAGTTAGCATCTCGCTTGGCTACCTCAACCTCGCCGAAACCGCTGTATTTTAGCAGCCGAGATTGATTGCACGCAAGCACTATGGCTTGACACGAATCCGTGTCGGGCTCTCATCCGGGGCCTTACCAGCGCTGGCCACCAGAGAGGCGAGGGTAGACGGAGAGATGGTCGCAAGGGAAGGATAGAAGCCGTCAGCCGGGGCGGAAGAATCGCGACCCCGGCGTACTGTCGCCTTCGAAGATGATGCCGGCCTGGGCCGTGACGCAATCGAAGGGAGCGAAGGACCGGGAGGCCTGGGCGGCAGCACTCGCCGTGCGGGAAACTCGGCTCAGGCCTTGGCGGGCTGGGGCGCGGGCTTGGCGGGCGCCTTCGTGGCCGCGAGCGCCTTCTGCAACCGCTGGTCTTTCTTCTTGGCCACCTTGCCTCGCTCGGCGACCTCGTCGGCGCTGCTCCAGGCCTCGGGGTGAGTCTTGGCGTAATACTCGCTCGAGACCAGGAGGTCTTGAAGGCTGTAGATGTGCGTCTGGTGTCGTTCGTAGTTCGACAGCTCGAAATTCTGGTCCATCTTGATCGCGTCGAACGGGCAGTACTCGGCGCACAGGCCGCAGTTCATGCACACGTCCATGTCGATGTAGAAGTCCTCGGGGAGGGGGACAACGGTCCCTTTCGGGCTCTTCGCCTGGGTCATCCAGATGCACTGGGGGGGGCAGACCTTGGCGCAGATGTTACACGAGGTGCACCGGACGTTTCCGTCCTCGGTGTCGTACACGAGCATGGGCAAGACCCGGAACCGCTCGTAGACCGGCAACCGTTCGTCCGGATATTCGACGGTGAAGAGTCCGTCGGTCCTGTAATCCTGTAGCACCGTCGGCTCGCTACCCCGCGCCGGCTTGCGGAACAGGTCCACCATCTGGGGGCCGCCGCCCCGTCGTCTGAAGGCCTTCCCCGCGCGAATGTCGCGCCAGAATGTCAGCAGGAAGCGATGCAGCGTGATCAGGTGACCCCGGATGACCCCTTGGCCGATTGCCATCGAACTTGCCCTTATGAAGAACGTGGCCGAGAGCCACGAAGAACCCTCAATCTCGAAAGCGGCCCCGGCCAGCCGAAACCTAGCGGTCGACCTCGCCGAGCACGATATCCAGGCTGCCCAGAATTCCGACGACGTCGGCCACCGTGTGGCCCAGGCACATCTGTTCCAGCGCCGTCAGGTTGATGAAGCTCGGACTCCGCACGTGGTAGCGGTAGGCCGAGCCGGAGCCGTCGGCGACCACGTAGTAGCCAAGCTCGCCCTTCGGGTTCTCGACCCGTGAATAGGCCTCGCCGGCGGGGACCTTGATCTGGTAGCTCTTCTTGCCGGGAAGGATCGGTCCGTCGGGGATGTCGCGAACCGCCTGCTTGAGGATCTTGGCGCTTTCCCGCATTTCCAGCAGGCGGACGTAGTACCGGTCGTAAAGGTCGCCGTTGCTTCCCGTGATGACGTTGAAGTCAAACCGGTCGTAGATGCCGTAAGGCGCGGCACGGCGAACGTCGTAAGCGACGTTGGAGGCCCGCAGCACGGGCCCGGCCGTGGAATAGTTGATGGCCTGCTCGGGGGTCAGGACACCGACTCCTTTGCAGCGGTCGAGAACGATCTCGTTCTCGGAGAGATACCTGTCGAACTCGTCGATCTTCTTGTCGATCCGCTCGTTGACGATCCCCCGGCACCGTTCAATCCAGCCCTTGGGCAGGTCGAAGGCGACGCCGCCAAAGCGGAAGTAGTTGCACATCATGCGGCTGCCGGCTGCCCACTCGAAGAGGTCGAGGATCAGCTCCCGCTCCTCGATCGCGTACAGCGCGGGGGTGAAGAATGCCCCCAGGTCGTTGAGCAGGAAGCCGATCGACCACATGTGGCTGGCGATCCGGGTCAGCTCGGCCATGATCACCCGAATATACTCGGCCCGTTCGGGAGGCTTCGCATCGTCGCCCATCAGTTGCTCGACCGCGAGGGCGTAGCCGAAGTTGTTCCCCATGCTTGTGAGGTAATCGAGCCGGTCGGTGAACGGGAAGTTCATCAGGAACGTGTTCCGTTCGCCGATCTTCTCGTGGTTGCGGTGCATGTAGCCCATGACCGGCTTGAGGCCGACGATCGTCTCGCCGTCAACCCGAAGGTTGAGCCGGAAGACACCGTGGGTGCTTGGGTGCTGCGGGCCCATGCTGATCAAGAACTGGTCGGTGTCGAGCTCGCTGACCTCGACGCCGCCGGGGAGCAGCGGCTTGCCCTTGGGGTCCGAGCTGCTGGAAAGGCTGGCCCAGTCCTTGAAGTCGCGAGGAACCTTCATGTTGGTGCCGTGCGGATTGACCTCCTCCGCGCGGAAGTGCTGACCGAAACCCTCCTCGACCCGGCTGGGGAAGACCTTCGAGGGGGCTTCGTAATAGGGCTCGAGAAAGTCCTTGCGGAGCGGATAGTAGGCATAGCCGTCCCACATGAGGATGCGCTTCAGCTCCGGGTGGCCCGTGAACCGCACGCCCATCATGTCGTAAACCTCGCGCTCCTGGTAATCGGCCCCGCGATAGACATGGTAAAGCGAGGGAACCTCACCCTGCCCCTCGGCCTCGTCGGTCCGCACTCGCAGCTCGATCAGGCTGCCCGGGTGGCTCGTGCTGTCAAGCTGGTAGTTGACCTCGATGCAGTCCTCGTAGTGCACACTCTGAAGGCTGGCGAGATAATCGTAGCGGATGGCGTTTCGATCCCGCAGGTAGAGGGCCGCCTCAACGAGCTTGCCGGCGGGGATGAGAAGCCCTGCCTGGACGATCGTCGCCGTTCCCGCTCCCACCTCCGCGTTCAGGCGGTCCGCCAGTTCCTTGAGCTTCTCGTCGCCCAGCCAAACCAGGCTGGGACGAGCCTGGGCACGCTTCGTCTTCTTGCCGGCCTTGGCGGCCGGGGCGGGAGCGAGGCGTCGCGGCTGGCTCTGCGCTTGCGGCCGGCACCGATTCGCCTCGCGCCTTGGCACGAATCATGTCGATCTTGCTCATCGGCTTCGCGGCCGCGGGCGCAAGGGCCCCGTCCCCTGTGGGCTCGGCCGCCTCGGCCTCCGGTTGTGGTGCCGCGATCTTGGGCGGCTTGGGAAGTTCCTCCTCCCGCGCCTCGACCAGCCCCATCGCGGTTCGCTCGGCCGAGAGCTCGACAGTGCGCAGGTCGATCAGGTCTGGACCCAGGACGGGAATCGGCACGTCGCGCTCCACGTCGCCGCGATACCACGGGGCATCGGAGATCTTCTCGCCGTCGATCTTCTTCTGGAGCATGATCAGGCCGTTGAGAAGCGCCTGGGGGGTCGGAGGACAGCCGGGGATATAAACGTCCACCGGCATGTACTTGTCAATGCCGGAGACCACGTTGTAACCCTCCTTGAACGGCCCCCCGCCGGTGGCGCAGGCTCCCATGGAGATCACGTACTTGGGCTCGGGCATCTGGTCGTACAGCCGCGCGATCATCGGCATCATCGTCTTGGTGACCGTGCCCGAGACGATCATCAGGTCGGCCTGGCGGGGAGAGCCGCGAAACACCTCGGCTCCGAAGCGCGCGATGTCGAACCGGCTCGACGCCGTGCAGATCATCTCGATCGCGCAGCAGGCCAGTCCGAACCCCAGGGGCCAGAGGCTCGACCGCCGTCCCCAGTTGTAAACGACATCGACCATGTTCAGGAGCTTGTCCCACGACGTCACCAGGACGTGCTGCTCCAGCTCCTTCTGAAGCACGGGATCGATGATCGTGCTCCACTCCGGTCGGGCAATCGTCGAATTCGCCATGATCAGGTCATCTATGCCTTGGACAGAGAACTGGACGCAAGCACGCAACAAGGCTCGGTGGATCGATCGAGCAACCCGGGCCCGGTCGATACCGGCGTTCGGGATTCACGTCACCTCGGACGACGAGAGATCGGGTCGATTCACCTGACGGAAATATCCTAAGCGGGTGAGCCGGCTTCTGCCAGGGGGCACCCGCAGCAATCGTGCGCCGGCGATCGCGCCGCCGCAATCCGTTCCCGGGGCCTTCCGAAACGACGGAATCCCGATTCTCTCGATCCGCGTCGGTCGGCACGATGGCTCCGCGTCGCCGCGTGCCGTCGGGCGGTCCGGATCCGCGGGGTCGGTACATGGAACGGAGTTTGCGGAACTCGATCAGGCACCCGTGGTTCGCCGCCCGCTGAAAGTTTCCGGGAGGGCCCCTTCACGCCAACCCCACACTTTTCCATAATACCTCCATGGAACGAACCAGCTTCCAGATGTCGGTCGCGGCCCTGCTCGGCGTGGTCGCATGCGTCGCTCTGAATTTCTGGCTCTTCCGACTCGGAGCGCTCTGGGGCATTCTCGGCCTCAACGTCACCAAGCACGTTGCCATCGCCTACCTTTGCCAGGTCCTGGGTGTCGACCGCCTCGACAAGGACGCACCGCCCCAGCCTTCTTCTGTACCTGCACCTGCACCCCGGCAACCGGTCTCTTGAGGCCTTGCCTCGATGCTGCCGCATTGGTGAGTTGTGTCCGTGCCGGGCCCGCGACCCAAAAAATCCCACCGCCTCGCTTGTTGCCGCCCCCTCATCGGTGGGTTCGCTCGTCGTCACACCAACGAACCCATTGGACACTACCTGAGTCATGCAAGCGACTTGCGGCCGCAATTTTGGGTTCGCTCGATCACGAATTCCCGAGCATCCCGGCCACCGGATCGCGCCGGCTCCTGCGTGCAACCGGCACGAGGGGGCCGACTCAGTGAGTTTTGAGATTGCGGTTCATGAATCTCGCCTCGAAGGGGCGGGGAGGCAAAAGCGCAACTTCAAAATCCGTGAGCGAGGTTACGCCCGGTCCTGCCCCCTCAGAATCGGGTCGATCCTCCGTTGTTCTTGCCCGTCCGTCGTCCAATCAACCCGCCACAATCGGGTGCGTTTGCTTTCACTTCAAGGCGGCTAAACGAGATTACCCTCTTTCCTTGAATCAGCTTAATTCTACAGCGCCGGGTCCACATTAAAGAACGCCGTAAGGCATTAAATCTGAGTAGGTTAGAACGCATCGAGCATTTTGGATAACGAGCGATCGAAATCCAGAGCAACACCCAGCTTCTTGATGGCCGACGACCGAGTTCCGACCTTGCCGAAAGACGGGAAAAGCAGCCTATTCTCGAAGATCCTCGCGTCTCCTAATGAATTCGCGACGCTGATTGCTTCTTGCGGTTGACCTTGGAGTTGCGTCAAGCATAGCGCTGTAGTATTAAGACGCGAGCAATTGGCTCCGTTCGTCGCAACTTCGCAGGGGTGTCTGACTAGACCGACTTTTCGTAGTTGAAGACCAATGAAGCAAGAAAACATCTCGTGCCTTGCTCTTTTGCCCAGCTTCACGCCGCTGCCTTCATGAGCGGACGACCCGTGTACGTCCAGCGGAACGGCTTGGCAAACACTCGATTGAAATATGCGATGAAATTCAACAGCTTCGTGCGCAAATCTGCCACTAAACTGAACGAGCCGCGCCGGATCACCTTCCCCATGATCACCCCGAACACCACCTCGATCTGGTTCAGCCACGAGCTGTGCTTCAGCAGATACACGAACCGAATCCGGTGGCTCGACTCCGACAAAAACGCTTGCCGGCTCGCCACCGACTTCAGCACCCCGCGCCTCCCCTTCGTGCCCAGATCCGTGGCGACTTCGCACGCGTCGGCCACCAGCTTCACCAAGCTCTCCGAGCAATGGATGTTCAAGTTATCCACTACAAACACCCACGAACCCTTCGGGTCGGTGGCCATCGTCTGCTCGATGTGGCTGGCGAAGTCGATCTCCGTCCGCGTCGGACCGATCGTCGGCCTGAGCAATGCTCCGGTCGTCACCACCAAGTTGCCGATCAGGCACAGCGTCCCGTGCCGCGCGTACTCGAACTCGACCCGTTGGCACTTCCCCGCGATCATCGCCTTGCTGGGGGCGATCCGCTCCAGCGCCTGCAAGCCGGTCATCTCGTCCACGCTGACCGTGTGGGTCTGGTGGGTCCGCTCCCGCTGTGGCGCCGCGAGGTACGTGTCACAGACCGTCTTCACTTGCTCCTGAAACCGCGCGGGATCCCTCTCGGTGGTGTTGAGCCAAGAGCGGCGCTTGTGAGGCTGCAAGGTGGCCTCGCGCAGGTAGCGGCTCACCTGGGATGGCGAGATCGACGCCACGATGCCGCGCCGGACGACCTCCTCGGTCAGTTCCTGGGCCGTCCAGTGGGTGATCGGCCGTCCCGATTTCTCGGGGGGCTCGCAGGCGACGGCCAAGATTCGGGTGACCTGCTCCAGGGTGAACTTGCCGGGGGCGCCGGGGCGTGGTTCGTCGGTGAGGACCGTTTCGATGGCCCGTCGCAAGACGGCGCGGGACTCGCGGCACTCGATGTCCATGAGTCGGTTCCACGCGTTAGCCCAGCGCCGTCGCCAGCGTCCGACTTGGCGGTGTGTCAGGCCGACCCTCGGGGCAATCTCTTCATTGAGAAGGCCGTCGAAGGCCAGGACGATGATCGCGGCGCGTTGCCGGAGCCGCGAGAGTGCGGTGACGGAATGGGAAAAGGTCTGAAGGATTTCTTGCTGACGCTCGGTGATAGTGATCTTGGCCGCCTTGCCCGGCATGGTAAGAGAACTCCTGGTGACTGGAAATCTAGCGAAGCCGGGTAATTTTAGCGCGTCAGTCAACTTCTTGGGCTATCGAATACGAAAAGTCGGTCTAGTTCGGTGGACGCCTTCGCCAGAGGCTTGGCCGTAAAGATTCGCCCAACCCGTTTGTACAGTCACCGCTCTCGACGTAAGTCTCTAATTCTACTGTATCCAGATGCAGTAACTCTTATGAGTGCTACTCCTTGAGGTGATTCGACTTGCGTCGATTTCGACCCGTTTTGGACAATGACAGTGAACGGATGGATGTCGTAGATGTTACAAGTCTATGTATTCCAGCAAGTTGAACCCTTAAGCGATCGCCTAATACTACTCCGTTAAGTTATGCAAGCTCTTACGGCTTCGAGACTTGTGGCATCACATGGTTGTCAATATAACGGGAATAGCATCTATGTGATCCGACGAAAACCCTGAAAAACCAGGGGTTCCAGCATCTGATATCATACACCCATGCGAATGCCGTTCGGAATCGTAACGGAGTAGTACTAAGCGATACAGTAGAACTAATCCTCGGCAAAAAAAGAGTTTTCGTAGGGTGGGCAAGGCCCACCATCATTAACGTCCTTGCCACAAAGGAGATCGGATCGGAAGGAGGTGCTCGCTCTGCAGAAGAATAAGTATATTCATTTTTAATATATAAACAATCATGCTGATGCTTTCAACGGGTTGCGCGAATCGTTACCGTTACCCGGTGTCCTGATCCTGCTTGAGCAGCGCGGTCCAGGTCTTGCCGCCATCGGTGGTCCGGTAAACCCCGCGCTCGGCGCTCAGGCCGAACGCCTTGCTCAGCACGGCGGCGAAGGCGACGTCGGGTTTGCGGGGATGGACCACCATCGTCCCGATCTGCTCGTCCTGCTTCCAGACCTGGATCCAGTTCGATCCGCCATCGGTCGACTTGTAGATGCCGTTGCCATGGACAACATTGTTCCGTATGTTGGCCTCTCCCGAGCCAATGTAAACCACGTTGGGATCCGAAGGGGCGACGGCGATCGACCCGGCGGTCGAGGTCGGCAAGTTCTCGGTCACGCACTTCCACGACAGCCCCCCGTTGAGCGATCGCCAGACACCCCCGGAGGCCGTCGCCGCATAGTACACGAGGGGGTTGCCTGGCACTCCGGCCACGCGGCAAACCCTCCCGCCTGCCGCAGGACCGATGGCGCGATACTTCAGCTCCTTGAATGGCCCGTCCTCGTCTCCCTTGTCCGGAGAGCTGTCCGCGAAACCGTGAACTGGGCCGAGCATGACCAGCACGCCAAGAAGCAAGCTGATCCTCATGCCTGCCACCAGGCCGCACCGTCTCGTCGAAGCCATGAGTATTCCCGTTTCCTGCTCGGCGTGCCGCCGTCCCGAACGCCCGTGCCAGTCCGAATCCAATGACCCGGGGCCGAAATTGTCGAACCATGATCCTACCCCGGAATGTAAATCTGGGGCAACTGTATGGGATTTGATAGTCCTGGTTTCGGTTCTGTCGGCCTGTTCGTTCAGAGTCCCGAAGCTCCCGGGTGGATCTTTGCCCGGTCGGGCGTTCGAAAGCGTCGGTTTTGGGCACCGCTCAGTTGCTCTCGGGCTCATTCCGAGCAGAATGGAAAAGATCATGGACCAGTGCGGCGGTCCGCCTGGGTCCGTTGTCTTTTCCTGATGGCAGGCTTGGTTGCGCTATGATTTTGTGTGTCACCCTGAATTCTTGTCTCGACAAGACCCTGACGGTGCCGAGCTGGCGGCCTGGAGACCTGGTGCGAGGGAGTGCGGTCCGGGAGGTGGTAGGGGGCAAGGGGAACAACGTGGCCCGCGCGCTCAAGCGGCTGGGGCGAAAAACCCGTCCCGTGACATTTCTGGGAGGCGACGTCGGCCAGCACTGTGCCGAGCTTTTGCACCGGGATGATGGCTTCGACCCGATCATCGTCTCGACCGCAGCCCCGACGCGGGTCATCCTCACGGTGCTCACCGAGTCCACAACCGACCAGACCGCGTTCTTTGACCCCGACCCGAGGATCGCGCCGCTGGAAGCGGAGTCCTTGATCGAGCAGGTGGAGCAGGCACTAGCGGTTCCGGGCGTCTCGGCGCTGACGCTGTCGGGATCGAGCCCTTCGCCGGCCACTCACGGGCTCTACAGTGATCTGATCTCCCTGGCCCAGGCGCGGAGGATTCCCGTGTTCCTGGACACCTACGGGCCTGCGCTGGAAGCCATCTGGGGCTTCTGGCCGACCGTGATTCAGGTCAACCGCAAGGAAGCCGCCGGGCTACTCCGCAAAGCTGCCGTCACCGACGACGATGTGCTGGGGCTGCTGGCGGAGTGGCACCGCCGCGGTGTGACGTGCGGTGTCGTCACCGATGGTCCGTACCCGGTGCTGATCCAGTTTCGAGAGAATCGGTACCGGGCCATCCCCCCAGCGATCAAGGCGGTCAACCCGATCGGCTCGGGCGACTCACTGCTCGCCGGCCTGGTCGACGCCTGGCTAGAGGGAGCCGAGACCGAGCCGATGATCCGGCACGCCCTCGGCTGCGCCCTGGCGAACGCGGTGGTCTGGGATGCGGGAGCCATCGACCCCGACCAGGCCCAGAGATTCGCCAGCGAGGTGATTCTCGAGCCGATCAACCGTGCCGGAGGTCAACGCTCTTCGTAGGGCCGGGCCTGTTCTGCTGATGAGGGCCGTTGTCTTGTCCAGCCGACTGACACGCATGGCAGCAGGACGAGTCCTGCTTCACGGCCACAACCCCGGGGCCAGATCACCTGGTCTGGCTCTTCCTGCTGTTTCCTCGTTCGACTTTCAACTGTTCGATGAGCGCCTTCATCTCCTTGAGCAGCTCGTCGGCCTGACCGGCGATCATCCCGAAAAGAAAAGGGGACATAGAAAAGAAAAAGGGGACATACATCATTTCGGGTCGTAGCCCACCAATAAGCGCTACGTCCCCCCATGCGGACCGCCGCGCAGGCGGAGTGCCGTGGTCATGTGCAGGTCCTTACGCAAAGGAGTGGTGAAACAGCCTCTGCGAGGAACCTTGCATCACGGCCCCGGCGCCTGCCAGGGACTCACCAAACGGCGAGATCTCGGATGACCGCGAACGGCCGTCTCGCTACACTGAGCAGAGTGGATCATCCTGCCTCGCTAGCGGCTTACTTGAACCACGCCATGAACGCGGACCCTCCGCAAGCGAGCTTCGCCCGCTCGCTTCGGACCGGTTATGGCCATCGTTAGGCTTCGGAGTGTAGGCAAATGCCTAGCTGGATTTACGTTATTGAAGCCGTCGGACAACACTTATTCAAGGTGGGCTTGACGACGACTGCGCCTGAGAACCGCCTTCGCCAGCTTCAAACTAGTTCTCCGCACAAACTCTCGATTCTGACGGCTTTCACCTGCAGCGAGCCGGAGCGTGTTGAGGCTGAGTTTCACTGCTTCCTCAACGACTCCTTCTCAGATTCACAGCGATCGCAAGGCGAATGGTTCGCACTGACGCGAGAGTCAATGCTCGAGATAATGATGACGTTTTTTGGAATGCTGGCACAGGGAGAAGGGCTCACACTCATCAAGCCTCCTCCAAAACTGAATGCCTCGGATAACCTCGCCAAGCTCGTGCGCTCATGTCGCGTCAAAGGTCGTACCTCTTTGGATCTTGACGCGATTCGGCAAAGGGTTTTTCGAGCAACTGAAGGAAGAGAATTCGAGAAATACAGCGTCTTTCCGGTGTCCGGGTCAGCTCGTGTTGGAGATATTGGAGGCGACTGGTACGGCGTTATTGATGTTCCTTTTGAAGCATTGGCTGTTGGAGGGCCAACTAATCCGAAGTACAACGATCATGTGATGGCACTAATCCCAAAGGTACACGGTGACGCAGAGGCAAACGCTGAATTCTGTGCAAATGCACGCTCGGATATTCTCGCATTGCTAAATGAATTGGATAGGATGACTCGGGAAGAGGAAACCTAACCATTATGGATTGGAATCCGCGACGCCGGACCTCCAAATCAAAAGTAGCCGCGCACCAAAAGCTAGGGGATTTGAGCGGTCTATGGCAGTCTCGCAATGGTTCAGCCTTGCCAAAAGCTCCCAAACAAGGTGCCTGGCCGATTCTTTCTTTGCTTTAATGACGAGGATCGGCAGAGGCTCGTCCTCCCAATCGCGGCAACTCTTTGGAGAAGGAAACGGCCCTGTGTCGGGGACGATCGCGATTGCCGAGAATTCCCCTTTTTGATAAGTGAGGAGCGCGAGGAAAGAGCCGTTGATGGGGCACATCATGGATGGGATCGAACGACCAATCTGGTTCCTGGGCGACCTGGATGACCCCTGGGTGCTGTCGATCCTTGCGGCAACGGCCGACTCGTCGCGTCGTGAGAGCGATTCCCTGCAGTGGTGAGCTCCCGGAGAGCCTATTCGAGCCGGACAGGCCTCCTCGGATCGTGATCCTGCATCGCAGCCGGCTCACTCCCGGCGATGCTTCCCGACTCGAGCGATGGCGTGCTGACCCACGCGCCAACCCACTGCCGCGCATCATCTTGTGTTTCAACCCCTACGCTCGATACGCCGAGCTGGAGCGGTGCTTTCGAGTTGCCGACCTCGTCCTGCCCGAGGCGACAGCCGTCGAGACGCTCCCTCGCCATGTTATCCGGCTGATGCTTGACACCCCCGAGACTCTGGCTCTCGCCTGTCCCGAGGCCCCGCCGGTCGAGGTGGTCAGCAGCGATCACGAGCTCCGGGTCATTCTGGCCGAAAGCTGTTTGACGGCAGGATTTCAGGTGACAACCGCGACGCGATCTGCGGGACGATCGCGATCGGCTGGCCACCGTGGCAAGCGGCCCGGTGATGACCCTCTGGGACGTTCCCGTGCTCGATCCTGCCTGGCCGCGGAGGCTCGAGGAGCGTTGCAAGCTTGGTCCCGTCGTGGTCCTGCTGGGATTCGCGGATCGTGCCATGGTTGGTGAAGCGAGGAGCCGCGGAGCCGCGGCATGCCTGGATGTGCCCTTTGATCTTCACGACCTCATCGATGTGCTCAATCGCGTGGGTCGTTCGGTGCGTTCCGATCGCTCGCCCGGCTCCTCCGGCCGGATCGAGCCTGCGCACGCGGTACCGCCGGCTCCCGCGAGCCGGGCCAGCCGCGGCCGGGCGGCGATCCTGGAACGGGAGCCCCGGCCGTGATGGTCGGATCGTGAACGGACGCCTAGAATAATCTCGTGATTTCGCGACGAGATTCGAGAACCTCCGGAGACCCGATGCCCAGGGCATTCAGGAAACCGCCGGTCTCTGCCTCTCAGAACCTGGCGGCCCCGGGCGCCGGTCTCGAGCTGAGAGACCTGACCCGGCAGATCCAGCGCGCCTCGGGGTTCCCGGAGAGCCTTGCGGCCTTGAAGAACGGCCGGGCCGCCACCATCGATGGGGCATGGGGCTCGGCAGCCGGGCTGGTGACCGCAGCGCTCGGATTGCATGCACCGACCACCTTGGTGATCGTCCTGGCCCACATGGGAGACGTCGACGACTTCCGGGACGATGTCGCGGTCTTCTCGGGGATCACGCCCGAGGTCTTCCCGGCCTGGGAGAGACTTCCCCGCGAGCAGGACGCGACCGACGAGGTGTCTGGCAAGCGCCTCCGCGTGGTCAACCGGCTGGCTGGCGCGATGCCTCCACGACTGATCGTGACGTCCATCCAGGCGCTGCTTCAGCCCGTGCCCAAGCGCGAGGTCCTGCTCCGCATGACCCGGCGAATCGCTGTGGGCGATACGTTGTCCCTGGACGAGCTCGCGAGCTGGCTCATGGAGCGGGGAATGCAGCGGGCGGAAGTGGTCGAGGTCCCCGGCGAGTTCAGCTTGCGGGGCGGCATCTTCGATGTCTTCCCTACCGATTCCGCGGACCCCGTCCGCATCGAGTTCTTCGGCGACGAGGTGGAGTCCATCCGCCCGTTCGACTCCGGATCCCAGCGCTCACTCGATCGCTGGAACAACGTGACGCTGACGATCCCACCGAGCTATGACGAGCGGAGCCTCGAGGACTTCGGCCCGCCGACGAGCAATTTCCCCGAGGGCACGTGGGTGGCCCTGATCGAGCCCAGCGACCTCCATGAGGAGGGCCGGCATTACCTGGGCCGGATCGATGACCCGCGCGGGCTCTACTCGGTGGAGAGCACCTTCGAGCGGCTGATCCGCTTCCCGTCGATCGCGGTCTCGGCCCTGGCGGCCGACTCGCTGGAGGCGACGTGCCATCTTCGGATCGAGAGCGTCGAACGCTTCTCGGGAGAGCTGACCCGGGTGAAGGCCGAGCTCGACAGCGCCGCGGCCGGTGACCGCGTGCTCATCGCCTGCCACAACGCCGCCGAGGTCGAGCGCCTGGGTGAGGTCTTCAGCGACACGACCCTGGCACAGCAAGGGCGCCTCCATCGCGCCCTGGGACGGATCCGGGCGGGCTTTCACCTGATCGATGCCTCCACCCTGGTGATCGCCGACCATGAGCTCTTCGCCCGCGCCGATGTCCGCCGCCCGGTCACCCGGCGGCGGTACGAGAGCCGGGCCATCGACAGCTTCCTCGATCTGAATGAAGGCGACCTGGTTGTCCATGTCAACCACGGCATCGCCCGCTATCGGGGGTTGCAGTTCGTCGACAGGTCGGCCGAGCACGCCGAGGAGACCCTGCTGCTCGAATTCGCCGAGGGGACCAAGCTCTACGTCCCGATCGCCAAGATCGACCTGGTGCAGAAGTACGTCGGCGGCGGCAAGGCTGCGCCCGTGCTCTCGAAGATCGGGTCGTCAACCTGGGATAAGCGGAAGAAGCGGGTGGCCGAGGCGGTGGTGGACCTGGCCCAGGAGCTGCTCGATATCCACGCCCAGCGCCAGCCAGCCGGGGTTTGCCTATCCGGCCGAGGACAGCCACTGGATGGCCGAGTTCGAGGCAGCCTTCCCGTTCGAGGAGACGCCCGATCAGCTCACGGCGATCGAGGCGACCAAGCGGGACATGGCTCAGCAGAAGCCGATGGACCGGCTGATCTGCGGGGACGTCGGCTACGGCAAGACCGAGATCGCGATCCGGGCCGCATTCAAGGCGGTCGACGCCGGCAAGCAGGTGGCGGTGCTGGTGCCGACCACGATCCTGGCCGAGCAGCACCACCGCAGCTTCTCGGCACGGATGGGCGAGTTCCCGTTCAACATCGAGGTCGTCAACCGGTTCCGGCCCCGGGCCGAGGTCCGCGAGGTGCTCAGTCGCGCCGGCGAAGGGGGGCTGGATATCCTGATCGGCACGCACCGGATCTTGCAGAAGGACGTCGCGTTCCGGGACCTGGGACTGGTGATCATCGACGAGGAGCAGCGGTTCGGCGTCGAGGACAAGGAATGGCTCAAGACGTTCCGCTCGACGGTGGACGTGCTCACGCTCTCGGCCACGCCGATTCCCCGCACCTTGCACATGAGCCTGCTGGGCATCCGCGACATCTCCAACCTCGAGACGCCCCCGCCGGACCGTAAGGCGATCGAGACGAGGATCACGCGGTTCGACTCCGAGACGATCAAGCGCGCCATCCACCGCGAGCTGAATCGCGACGGGCAGGTTTACTTCGTGCACAACCGGATCTACGACATCGAGAGCGTGGCCGACCGGATCCAGTCGATCGTCCCCGAGGCGAGGATCGCGATCGCCCACGGCCAGATGGGGGGCGAGGCGCTGGAGCGGACGATGCTGGAGTTCATCCGCCGCAAGTTCGACATCCTGGTGGCGACCACGATCATCGAGAGCGGGCTGGACATTCCCAACGTCAACACCATCTTCATCAACGAGGCCGACAAGTACGGCCTGGCCGACCTGCACCAGCTTCGCGGCCGTGTGGGCCGGTTCAAGCACCGAGCCTACGCGTACCTCTTGCTCGACTCGGACAAGCCGGTGACGCCCAACGCCGTGAAGCGACTCAAGGCGATCGAGGAGTTCACCTCGCTCGGGGCCGGCTTCAAGATCGCGCTGCGCGACCTGGAAATTCGGGGCGCTGGAAACATTCTCGGCCCTGAGCAATCGGGGCACATCGAGAGCGTCGGCTACGAGCTTTATTGCTCGCTCCTGGAATCGGCCGTGCGGTCGCTCACCCACCAGCCCGAGAAGCCGCTCTTCGATTGCTCGGTCGAGCTGTCATGGCGGGCCTACCTGCCCAGGGACTACGTGCCCGGTCCCCGGGTCAAGATCGAGCTCTACCGCCGGCTGGCCCGGCTCCGGAGTCTCGACCACCTGGCCGATTTCCGCCAGGAGCTGAGCGACCGCTTCGGAGCCTTGCCGAAGCCCGCGGAAAACCTGCTGACGGAGGCCGAGTTGCGGATCCTGGCGGGTAACTGGAAGATCGAGCGGATTCACCTGGAGGGGGAATACGTGGTTCTCAGCTACCGCGATCCCAAGCGCATCGAAGCCCTGGCGCGGAGGCATCCGGGCAAGGTCCGGATTGTTGACGCGAAGCGAGCCTATGTTCCGCTTGGCGAAGACCCGCTCAAGCCCGCGGAGATCGCCGAGATCCTCCAGCCTCTGTTGCGGATAAAGGCGTAGCGCATTCTCGTTGTCATCAAACCATGCGTTTCCACTCGCCGGGATGCCCGCGGCCAGATCCTGGCCAGGGCCGCTTCCGCGGTTTCGGTGACGACAGTGACGGCGACGGCGGCGACGACGAGGGGCTAAGCCGGACGGCAATTCAGGGCGACTCCGCGTAGGCCTCTCGCCTCGAATCTCAGATCCTGACCGATGTCCCCTCTCCTACTCGTAAGCCACGACCCCGCAGTCGGGGCACTCGGTCGAGACGATCATCTTGCCGGGGTCCTGCCGATCGGGGAGCCAGCCTCGATCTCCCTATCCATTTCGGCCGCGCCCAGGAGCACCAAGGCCACGACCCAGAACCAGAACAACAGCACCATGACCCCTCCGAGCGCTCCCAACGACTTGTTGTAGCTGCCGAAGTTCTGGACATAGAGGCGGAACAGGATGAGAGAGGGGCTCGGTGTCAGTTCATTTTTCGTCGAAATAGAGGGGCTTGGTGTCAGTTCGTTTTTCGTCGAAAAATGAACTGACACCACCGGTCCTCTCTCGATCGAGGATTCCCGCGGGGTTTAAGCCTAACAACTTAACGGGTCATCAGGCTTCGATTGACTTGCTCTTGGTTTCCGCGCCACCTGCTGTGATGGCGACCTTCACAGCATCTTCCATCGGATCTTTGAAGGGCACCTCGATTCGGAGCAGGCCGTGCTCGTAGGTCGCTTCGGCTTTGTCAGGTTTCACCGGCCAACTTAAGGCCAGTGCTGCAACATACTCGATGTCCCTTGCTGGCGCTGTCAGGTGGACGCTGTCTTCCAGCATCTTCAAATCGATGGTATCCGCTGGCGCTCCTGGGATGGCGAACTCCACTACTAGCTTGTGGTTCTCCCCGTCAGAATACGCCACCGTGTCGGGCGCAACCTTCATCCGAAATTCCGGCACCTTGGCACCCTCCTTTTCTAAACCGGGATTTCCCAGATGAGAGCCCCCCGACCCGCTGGACGGCCTCATCCGGTTGATCCGAAGCTACATTCGAATCGAGCGGAAGACTCGATTCAAGACAATTCAGGTCGACGCTTCGCACAATTCCCAGAGATTGGGCCATTTCAGATCGTGCCGTCCGGCGTCATCGATGGCATGATACAGGTTGTATCCGTCGATGAATGCGATAAACCTTTTGGTTCCTGGGGATGGTTGAGCCGGGGGCATGGACGTCGGATAATAAGGCTCCAGCCCTGAGAGGGGCTCGGTGTCGAGAGGGGCTCGGTGTCAGTTCATTTTTCGTCGAAAAATGAACTGACACCACCGGTCCCCTCGACACCACCGGTCCCCTCACGCAGTTCCTGCTCATCCTGATCGCCGCCTGGGGCGTCCTCCCAACCTCGGCGGTCGCCACCTTCGTCCTCGCCAACGAGGAGATCCCGGATAGTGACATTCATCCTGCCGGGCTAGAGTGGTTTTCGATCGGGTGGACCACTCATCGAAGGTGCTTCCGCCTGGACGCTGGCCGGACCGGGCTCATCGTCGTCCTGGACAGCCGTGCGGCGCAGTGCGATCATTCCTGGCATCGGGCGGACAATCGGATCAGACATTCCTGCGTGGATTCGTTCCGCGCTGGCGCCGGGGACTGGAGCATCATTGTCGTCGCTGGGCTATCGCTGAATCTCGTTGTGGTGCGGTTCCACCCATACGTGTAAGCGCGTGACGGTCCTTCGTGTCTTCCTCCACCTACGGACACGATCCGGCGGAAGAACTCCAGGTACTTTCTCCCCACATTCGGCCAGAACATCGGCCTGGCGTATTTGTAAGCCCTGCGCTGGGTCTCCACTCGGAACGCGGAATCACTGAGAAACTGAAACGTTGCAGCGGCCAGGGCGGCGCTGTTGCCAAACGGAACGAGCAGGCCCCGCCGCTCGGCCAGGACCTCCTTGGCATACAGGTAGGGAGTACTTACGATTGCCCGCCCTGCCGCCATGGCGTACGCCAAGGTACCACTGGCAATCTGGTCCTTTCCGGGATAGGGCGTGACGTATACGTCGCAGGTATGCAAGTACTCCATGAGCTCGGCCAGGCTGAGATACCTGTTCACGAAGCGAACATGATCGCCGACGCCCAGCGCCTCGGCCATCCTGACCAGGCTCTCTCGGTAGACTTCTCCCTCCCGGCGCTTGACCTCTGGGTGGGTGGCCCCCACGATCAGGTACAGAACCTCGGGATAGGCGGCCACGATCCGGGGCATGGCCTCGATCATGTATTCCAGTCCCTTCCCGCGGTTGATGAGCCCGAACGTGCAGACCACCCGTCGGCCCGCGAGCCCCAGCCGTGCTTTGTGAGTCTCGCTACCTTCCCAAGGAACCGGTGGTACTCCGTGGGGAATCACCTGCACGTTGAGACCTGGCACGGCGTAGACGCTTGTCAAGAGCCTCGCGGCAACCTTCGTCATGACCACCATGCCCTGGCTATGCGCCGCCAGGTTATGGATCAGGTGCCGCGGCAGCGGAGCTGGCTGGGTCATGAGCGTGTGGAATGTGGTGACAATGGGCTTGCGACAGGCACGCACGAAGTCCAGCACGCGAACGCCCCATTCGCCCGGGTAAAGGCCGAACTCGTGCTGCAAGCTCACCAGGTCACACGGGCCGTCGTTCGCCATTTCCGCAGCCAGACGGTAGGCGTCCCAGCAGTTGTTGTCGATGACATGGACCACGCGCGGGTCGTCGTATGGAAGTGGACCTGTTTTCTGGATCGCCGCTAACGAGGATACTGGCTCCCGGGCTGCCAGATCGACTGCATCCGCCGAGTTCCTGGTGAAGGTCGCCAGTCCACATTCTTCCGGCGGATAGGTCGAGACAAACAGAGGCCGCACGGTAGCCACTCGTCACCTCCCGAGATCATTCCAGGTTCGAAGTTGGTTCACGCACACTCGTGGGCGAGGCGATCCCCAGGCAGTCCTCTCAGCCCACGAAGTTTCGCCTTCGCGACCCGCCCACCAGGAAAGACAGCACCGCGAGAACGAGGAAGACGAAGAAGAGAATCTTCGCCCCTTCCCATGAGTAGCTCGCGACCCCAACGAAGCCGAAGAGGGCAGCGACCAGAGCGATCACGAGGAAAACGACAGCGAGGCGCAACATGGTCAAGTTCTCCTCCAAAAGGAGCTGGTCTCAGTGAGCGAGTTGCCAGCAGAGCAGTAGAATTAGTTCAAGAAAGCCCGCCTTCTGTACGCGCCTCCCACGAGAGACAGCACTGCGAGGACAGTGAAGATGAAGAAGAGGATCCTCGCCCCTTCCCATGAGAAGCTGAAAACGGATTCAAAGCCGAAGAGGGCAGCGATCAGGGCGATCACGAGGAAAACGGCGGCAAGCCGCAGCATGGTCAAGTTCTCCTTCAAGACAAGCTGGGCTTGGTGAGCACCTTGCCGTCAGGGCTTCTGATCACCGTCCGGCAACTCAGGTCCTCATCAAGCCACCGGCGCTGCGGGGTCCTCCAGAGGACTGTCTGGTTGGCCGCCGCCGCGGATCTTTTCCCACACCTCCCAACGATGGACAGGAACGGTCGAATCGACCTCGAAGCCGAGTCGCACGCTGCTGCCCTTGAGTTCGAGCACCGTGACCTTGAGCAGGCGCTCGAAGCCGACAGCCCCCCCGACCACCACGGATTCCAGTCTTTTTCTCGACAGGACCAACATGGAAGAACCTCCGTGCTCATGACTAGTTGACAATCCCACTACCGTTCCAGGCGTCCGCGGTTATGCCACTGGCGAGCAGGAACACCTGCACCACGGTACCGGTCGAGAATACTTGCACGACCGTGCCGGTCTTGGTTTCGATCTCCGCCTTGGCTTCCCGCACCTCCACACCGGTGATTCGTTTGATTTCCTGCCGCAGCGAGTCGGCGGAGTCGTTGAACAACTGGCGGTGAAAGTTCTGCACTTGAGCGGCACCTTCGGGGGTCTGGGCCAGGGCCCGCTCGGCTGGCGACAAGGCCCCATGCAGGGTGATGACCAGCGTCTCGTCACCCAGGACAACGGTCACTGCTTGGGGCGTGTGGCCTGTTCGCTGCTTCTCGAAAGCGGCCGCCGCCTCGGCGACCTTTTGCGCCATGGTCAGATTGGGTTTCTCCATCCGGTGCCTCCCTGGTGCCTGCGACCGCCCGGTGTCACCGCAAGCGAAATAAAAAAGCCGACGTGGTCGAACACCCTCTGGGCTTCGACCACGTCGGCTTACTCGTTAACGAGCCCCCCGGACCAGCCGGGTTGCCCTTTACCTAGTCGTCCGACGAATTCCGTTTACGATCTGACCGGAGCCCGAGTCAAGTCTCCATGGGCTCCCTTGCACCTTTCATTCTCCTCCGCGAGACGAAAATAGCAAGTGAAATTTTTTTTGTTTCCTTGTACGATGAATCCGAGATGGACCGAGGACGGGCGATCCGGGCTTGGTTACACTGCGGAGCGGACCGAGCGTGTGGCCCCCCGTCGGCGACATTGAACGCGTAGGAGGTCGCCATGAAAACGCAGGGGGAGATCGAAGGCGCCATCTGCCAGGGGATGAGCCGGTTCGAACAGGAATACATGGGTCGGGGACCCAAGGATATCCGTACGCACCTGATCGATGATCTGGTCGTGGTCCGGCTCCAGGGCGTCTTGACCGCGGCCGAGCAGCAGCTGGTCAAGTCGCTCCCGGCCGAGAAGGGGAGAGACCTGCTCAAGCAAGTCCGGACCCATCTGCTCGAAACCGCGCGGCCGCTCATGGAAGCGATGGTGCAGGAGATCACCGGCGTCAAGGTGCTCAGCCTGCACCACGACATCAGTACCGCAACCGGTGAAGAGGTGGTGATCTTCACCCTGGCCGAGTCACCGCAGTTCCGCGAAGTCAAGAAGAAGTCGAACTCCTGAATCGTGGACCCTTGCCACCATCGCGCAGTCGGGCCTCGCGATGTGGAGGGCATTCGGAAAACCGTTCGCGAGACCTGGACAGAAATCCGATCTGGATTAGCCCTCTCTCAGCGTCTGGGGGAGATTGGCGGTCGAGCACGAGGGAAGCCATGTCGGAAAACCCGAGTTTTCGACCGGCGACGCCTTGGGGTTGGGTGATCTGGGCCGTTCGGAACTACCTCAGACTCGACCTGGCCTGGCGGAATCGGTTGCGTCTTGAACGATGCGACCTACAGGGCCTGCGGGATCTCCCCCAGGGTGTGGGCCTGATCCTCGCCTCCAACCACGCCGATGAGACGGACTTCAAGGCTTGCTTGGAACTCTCCGGCCGCTGCAACCGCCGGTTCCTCTACATGATGAACCGAGAGGCATTCGACGAAGGTTACGGTATCGCCGGCTGGTGGCTCCAGCGCCTCGGCGCTTTCTCCGTGGAGCGCGGAGGTCAGAACGAGGAGGCCAAGCGCTATGCCATCGAGGTGGTGAAGCGGGGACGGGAGGTGCTCGTCACCTTCCCGGAAGGAGAAATCTATTACCTGAACGATCTGGTACAGCCGTTCAAGAGCGGCGTTGTCGATATCGGGATGCAAGCCGTGGTTGAGGCGCGGCGGACCCAGCCGGACTGGACCGCGTACCTGGTCCCCATGGCCATCAAGTACCGTTACCGCCAGCCCATCCGTCCCCTCTTGGACCGGCGTACCCGGTTGATGGAGCAGCGTCTCTTTCAGCGCATCTCCGGCGGCTTGCTCCCGCGACGATTGGCTCTCATCGTGGCGGAACTCTTGCATCGCCAGGAGCTAATTCATCGTCTGAAGCCCGATCCGGATCGTCTCGCCGAGCTGAGCAAGCGCGTGCAGGACGTGCGTCAGGCAGTCCTCGCAGCGATGGAGGGACACTACGCAGGGCCCACCGTCCGCTCCCAGGCCCAGACCATGGATCGTACCTGGCGGCTAAGTTCCTTCCTGCGGAAGTTGCTGAGGCAGGGTAGGAAACACAGCGACCAGAGTCGCGCGGCTCCGCGACGACCTGGCAGCGCTCAAGCGTGTCGCCCAGATGGGAAGCTGGCAGCCGCATTACGTCGACCTGGATCCGTCTCAGGAGCGGCTGGCGGAGATGGTTCTCAAGCTGGAGCGCGAGGTCTACGGGACCAACCGGCCACGCCAACTGGCCAAGCGGGACGTCTTCCTTCGCATCGGCGATCCCATCGACCTCGGACGTTTCGTCCCGTGCTACCTTCAGGATCCGCAGGGGGTCCGCCACCGGGTCGCTGAACAACTCCGCGACGTGATCCAGAACCTCATCGATGCCATCGTAAATCCACCGGCAAGAGCTGAATGAACGAATGGATCGACCGTTCTCGCGCACCAGCCGGATCGGAGGCCAAGATTATGGGCACTGTTTCAGGGGAACCTCTCAATTCGGCCGGTTTCGCCCGAAACCCTATGGGAGTGGCCGCGCCGGCCCTCCCCACCGTAGTTTTCGCACAGAATGGGGTTGGAAAACCCCAAGGGGGCTCAGGCCTTCTCAAGGCTATCCGACAACGCCTTGAGCAGCCGGCGGGCCTCAGGCAGCTCGAGCAGAACCTCCGTCGACGGATCCTCGACGTCATGGTCCGCTTCCGCGATGTTGATCGCAAGGAGAGTGCGGCCGTCGGTCCCGACGCCCGTCAAGGTCTTGATCAGGATCCTTCCCGCCGGAAGATGCCGGAACGATCCATCGTCGATTTTGCACTCGATCATGTCGAGGTGTTGATGATACTCGCTCATCGTCATACCTCCATCGACTTGTGGTGGAGCTGTCGGGGCAGAGCAGGACGGTCATCATCCCGTCCAGAGATCGCCCCGACATCCGCCCGCCAGCCACATGATCAGCCATGGAACGCCGTGGTCACCCCGCGGTGATGATGATCACGTCCTCACTGTACTGTTCAGCCCAGCGGGCGTGATCGACCGACCGGCAGTAGACCACGTCAATACAGCACCCCTCACTTGTGCGAGTGCTGATGCGCGGTGGTTGTGTGCTTATGACCTTGCTCACTGTGGTGGTGCGCGGCGTCGGCGTGCTTCTTGGCCTGGTCATGCTCGCCCATATCGTGATGATGGGCTGCCTCCAGGTGGTGGTGAGCGGCGGCCGCGTGGTGGGCGGCAGCCTGGTGATGGTGCTCGGATGCGGGGTGCTTGGTGGTTGTCGCCATCGTTCGATTCTCCCTGGGGGTCATCGGGGTTGTAATCGTTCGTTCCTGGTCAGCAAGTTTCACAGCTTTAGCTTCTGTGAAAACTCGTTGAGTTCCTTCTCGGCCTGGTCCTTGGTGTAGCCGTACCTTTCCTGGAGGAGGCCGGCGAGTTGCTCACGCTTCCCCGCGGCGGTCGTCAGTTCGTCGTCGGTTAGCTTGCCCCATTTCTCTTTCACCTTGCCTTTGAACTGTTTCCACTCGCCCGCGATCTGATCCCAATTCATGACGTAACTCCTTGAAAAAAGGTTGTCTGACCCCTGAGTAAGTTCCATGCCACCCGCTTGGAAGGATGGTCTGGGGTGTGCGGGCGGCTCGCACGGCGTCAGCGCGGACCGCCGGTGCCGGAACCTGATCCACCCCAGATCAGAGGCCATGGGGGATGTACCCTACAACCACAAGTACCAGCACGATCGCCAGCAAGAGCCCCAAGGGCCGGCCGGGTGACCCACCGTGGCGGTGGCCGGACCCTTGGCCCCGTTCGTTACTTTCGCTCGATCATCAGGCACTTCAGGGTCGTGACTTCCCCGATCTTTTCGACGATAGCGAGCGCTTTGTCGCCGATCTTGATGTCGCGGATCTTGCTGTCTTTCCCGTTGAGACGCACCTTGGCGTAGCCCATGGGGAAGGTCCAGTCCTTGGCTTGGTCGGTGAAGGTCACTTCCTCCTTGTCGGCATCGTAGTTCTTGACGGTGCCGTGCATCAGCTCACGGTTCTTGGCATCACCTTCCTGGACCAGAATGTAATGAGCCGTCCGGGTCAAGAGTCCCTTGTCGTAACACACGTTGACCGGGTCGCCGGCTTGCAGGTCGCTCTGACTCTCCATGCCACCACGGTTGATGATGACGGTGTCACTGAGCTTGAACGTCCAGTCCTTGCCGGCGCTATCGGTCAGGACAAACTCCTTCTTGTCCGCGTGGATCCCCTTGACCTTGCCGGCCGCGATGGCATCGCCGGCCACCGCTGGGCCGGCCAGAAGAACCAAGGCCGCCAGTGCACTGAACCACTTCGAGAAACTCTTCATGCTGTCACTCCCTAGCTCGAACCTCATGGCCCGATCACCCCTCACATTGAAAGGCCGGGCCTTCATCCGATCCACATGGGATCGACGTTGCTTCAAATCGGAGGATGGCAGACACCAGCTTGGGGCCGACTGGCCGGCCACGGCCTCCGCTGATGGCGTAACGGCCCGATCCACCACGCTGCCAGCGTGTCCTCACCCCGGACCTCCGCCACCCATCTGGGTGACTCGGCCTCTTCCCCGCTGTGCAAAAGGTCTTCTCACTCGGGCGATCCGGTAAGCCATGGTCAAATTGGATTTCTCCATCCGGTGCCTTCCTGGTGCCTGCGGCCGTCCGGCGCCACCGCGAGCGAAATAAAAAAGCCGACGTGGTCGAACACCCTCAGGGCTTCGACCACGTCGGCTTACTCGTCAACGAGCCCCCCGGCCAGGCCGGGTTGCTCTTCATCTAGTCGTCCGACGATTCGTATTCATGTTTTCAGCGGAGCCGACTGCCATTGCCCACCGGCTCCCTTACTCCCTTCATTGTCCTGAGCGGATCGGGAATAGCAAGTGAAATTTTTCCGTTTCTTTGTATCATGAATTCGAGATCGCCCGAGGACGGGCGATCCGGGCTTGGTTACACTGCGGAGCGGACCGAGCGTGTGGCCTCCCGTCGGCGACATTGAACGCGTAGGAGGTCGCCATGAAAACGCAGGGGGAGATCGAAGGCCGCCATCTGCCAGGGGATGAGCCGGTTCGAACAGGAATACATGGGTCGGGGACCCAGGGATATCCGCACGCACTTGATCGATGATCTGATCGTGGTTCGGCTCCAGGGCGTTTTGACGGCGGCCGAGCAGCATCTGGTCAAGTCGCTCCCGGCCGAGAAGGGGAGAGACCTGCTCAAGCAAGTCCGGACCCATCTGCTCGAAACCGCGCGGCCGCTCATGGAGGCGATGGTCCGAGAGATCACCGGCATCAAGGTGCTCAGCCTGCACCACGACATCAGTACCGCAACCGGTGAAGAGGTGGTGATCTTCACCCTGGCCGAGTCACCGCAGTTCCGCGAAGTCAAGAAGAAGTCGAACTCCTGAATCCCGAGCCTCCCCCTGTATCGGAGCGGTCGCCGCACAAGCGTCGATCGGAGGCTTGGATCTGCCGCATTGAAGGGATAACCATGGTCAACTACATCTCTGCTCTGGTGTTCGTGATTGTGCTGTTGGTGGGTGGGGCGGTCGTCGCGCCGCTGACGACAGTCAACCCTGTCCTCGCCGTTGTCGTTGGGATCGTCTGGCTGATCGCTGACGTGATCACCTCTTCGGCCATTCAGCTCGCCGCGCAGTGGCAAAGAGCGGTCGTCTTCCGGCTGGGCAAGTTCAAGGACATCAGGGGGCCGGGCCTGTTCTTCATCATCCCGGTGATCGAGCAGGTCCGGATGATCGACACGCGGATCCTGGCGGTCCACATTCCCAAGCAGCAGGTGATCACCCGCGACAACGTGCCGGTGACGATCGACGCCGCCCTGTTCTTCCGGGTGGTGAACCCCGCTGACGCGATCATCATGGTGCAGGATTACCGCAACATCATCTTGCAGTTCGCCCAGACCTCGCTCCGCGACGTCATCGGTCAGGGGTCCCTGGACCAGCTCTTGACCGAACGGGAGCAGATCGCCAAGGCAATCGAAGCGCATGTCGAGCATGACACCAAGGGATGGGGGCTCGAAGTCACGGGCCTGCGGATTCAGGACGTCGACATGCCCGAGGAGCTCAAGAAGATGATGTCGCGGCAGGCCTCGGCCGAGCGTGAGAAGCGGGCCACGATTACCAAGGCTGAGGGCGACAAGGAGGCCTCCATCAACCTTGCCGCCGCAGCCCGGACGATGGCCGAAAGTCCCGGGGCCATGCAGTTGCGCACCCTCCAAACCATCGACGGCCTGGGACCAACGGCCTCCAACACCGTGGTGATTGCCGTGCCCGTCGAGCTGATGGGCGCCTTCGCCAAGCTCGATCGCACCGGCAGTATCGGCCGCACGAGCGTTGCCGAGCCGGGACCACGCGCCTGACGGTCATGCGGTTGTTGGACGCCATGGAGGCTGCTGATACCCCCTACTCATGCTCTGTCTTCATCGTCCTATCCAAGTGGGGTTGCATCTCCCCTTCAAGTCGCTTCCCGAACTCCATCAACCGTTCGGCATACGCCTTCAGGCTCTTATCGTCGTCGGCATGAGGTACCCACTCGGGCACTTCCAGAGGTACTCCCTTCTCATCCAACGCCACGAACACGATCACACAATGAGTCGTCGGGATAAACTGACGAGCTTTCGGATCGCCACTACGCACGTTCACCGCAATATGCATGCTGGTTCGCCCTGTATAGATCAGTTGGGCATGCACTTCCACAATATTCCCAATCTGGATGGGTTTATGGAAGCGAATACCGCCGACATACACCGTGGAACACGGATACCCACTCCACCCTGCGGCACAGACATACCCCGCCTCATCCATCCACTTCATTACCGCCCCACCGTGAACCTTCCCATAGATATTCATGTCGGTCGGTGCGGCGAGGAATCGCAGGGTGATTTCTCGAACCCGTTCAGAAGGTCCTGTCATGGGTATAACCTCCAAGCTCAGCGGCCCGGCCCGCCAGGACCGAGTCAAGGACGCCGCGCACAACGTTGCCGAAAAGACCAAGGATGCTGCACACGATGTCGGCACGAAGGTCAAGGACGCCGCGCACAACGTTGCCGAAAAGACCAAGGATGTTGTGCACAACGTCGGCGAGAAGATCAAGTCCTGCCCTTGGGGTCTGACCCCGCGAAGCTGATGGACCCCGCGAAGCCGATGAAACTCGGTCTGACCCCGCGAAGCCGACGGCCCTGCACGGCGTGGGCGACTGGGGCGATCAACCCGCCATGAACCTGTACTGCCACGCCTACCCGGATCGCTGGAAGGCGATCCTCTCCGGCTGGAACTACTCGCTCGCCGGCCAGGATCCCTGGAAATACCGGATCGCACCCGACGGCCGGACCGAGCGCGTGGACGGCCAGCCCGTTCAAGTCGTCCACGGCAACGCCGGGTCGCTGCGCTGGCTGGAGCTCTCGCCGTGGAGCCCGGCGGCTCGGCGGGGCCCCGCGCCCCCTCTCGTTCCCGCCCGGGGTTGACCGGCACCTCCCGTCACTCCGAGAACAGCTCAGTGAGGACGACCGCGGCCCTGTCCCACACCTTGGCGGCCGCTTGAAAATCGACGTCCATGGGATGGACCGTGGCCGGCGTCTCGACCCGGGCCGACTTCCGCGTGCTCTTGAGCAGGGGAATCTGGGCGCTCGGACCGTCGGCAAGCGCTTCTTCCACTTCCGGACTGAGGATCCGATCGGCGAGCGTCCTGGCCGCATCGGGATGGGGCGCGCCTTTGATCATGGCCAGGGTATTGGGAATGAAGAGGGTTCCGAGCTGGCCGGGTTCCCGATCCGGGTAGACAATCACCACCGGGCTGCCAGCCTCGACTTCCCCCATGGCGTCGTCGGTGTCGGTCAGGCCAAAGGCGATCTGGCCGGAGCCGACAGCCGTCGCCACCTGCTTGTTGCCCGAGAGGATCTGGACATCGTTGGCCTTGAGGTCCTGGAAGAACTTCCTGGCTTTCTCCTCTCCCCAGACCGCGAACAGGCAGGCGGCGTGGGTGGCCGTCGTACCGTAGAGCGGCTTGGCGATTCCGATCTTCCCCTTCCACTTCGGATTCAACAGGTCCGCCAGCCCATGGGGACGGTCGGTCTCGACAACAGCCTGCGTGTTGACCAGAAAAATGCGGGCCCTGGCCGCGAACCCGTACCAGGTTCCGTCCTGGTCCCGGAACCTGGCCGGCAGTTCATCGGCGTGCGTTGGGTGGAAGGGTTGGAGGAGGCCGCGCTCCTTGAGCCGGATCGTGTTCAGGATCTCGTTGTTCCAGAACAGGTCGCAGCGCGGCTGAACCGCCTCCGCGATCAGGGTGTTCGTCAGTCCCACGGTCTTCGTGCTCTCGACGTCGAACTTGGCCCGGAACGAGACCTGTGCCTTCCGTGCCTGGTCCTTGAGGATCGGCTCGGCAAACTCCTGGTCGAGCGCCGAGTAAACCACCACCGACGTTTCGATGGGCGTGGACTCGGTCGCGGAATGCACGTCCCTCTGGACCCGCTGGTAGCAGCCGGTCGAGAAGAGACCGGCAAGGACAAAAGCCAGCACTCCGAGCCGGTGCGGGCCCCTCGTCCGCAGTGCCGAGCGCGAGATCGCGTGCATGCTCGTCTCCTCTGACAGTCGTAGTTTTTCAAGCCTCATTAGCTAACGCGATGCCGGCTGCCCCGTCAACGAAGAGTTTCCGGTTGAGCCTCGCCCGGGAACCGACGAAGCAGGGGCAATTCGTCAGATACGGTCGTGACCCGACATGGGAAATGAGGCCTGGATTGCGACCTGCGTCTCAGGCCGGTGTCAGCGGGCCGGGCAACCGGCCAGGTTGGGGATGGTGCCGCATGCCAAGCCGTTCAGCGATCTCTCTGAGACGCATTCGACTGGCCGCGAAGAGGCGGCCGAGCAACCGGCCTCCGGCCAGCTTCTCCAGCCGGGCCTGCCAGTTCTCCGCGTTGCTCCCCAGCCGATCGAAGATCTCGGCCAGCTCACGCGAGATCACAGCTTTCCCGTCGCGGAAGATCCGCCCGGTGTAGTCCACCAGGAGCAGATAGTTGCCCAGCAAGAAGCCTTCCAGCATTCCTTCACGCGATGAATCCAGCCGGCGTCGATCCTCGATGGGGACAGAGCCAGAGCGTCTCTTCCAGGCCCGCCGCTGCTGTCGAGCCTCCGACGCTGCCGCGCCGGGCCGCTTTCAGATCCTGGGTCCGGCCGCGAGCGTTTACATGCTCAACGCGTTGCTTGATCGACGTGTGCTGGCTGGCTTCGGGAACATCGGTGACCCCCGCCGCCACCGGGTTCAGATCAATGTACGCACAGATCGCCAGCAGCGACTCTTCGTCGAGAATCGCCACGCTCTTGAACCGGCCCTCGAAGAACGCGCCGCGCGTCTGTTCTTCCCGGTTGGCCAGCCGGGACAGCCGCTCCTTGAGGCACTTCATGAACCAGCTAACGAGGATCAGGCGGTCGGCATCCTCGAGAGGGACCGCGCACCAAACCATGGGGGTCCAAGCAAGCCGCGAGTTTCAACACACCACCCAGGCTCCCCGATGCCTCGAAACGAGTGCCGGCCTGTTGTTGGTACGCTCTGACCGGCACTTCGGTCGCCCAGGATGATCAGTAGCCGTGCACGATGGCGAAAATCGCCTGGTAAGTGTACGCCTGCGGGCCGGTCATGGGCACTTCGATGCCAGCGTAGCCGAACCAGAGACCCTTCCCTAGCTGGGTCAACATCCCGGGAAGCAGTGAGAAAAAGGTCTGATGGCGAGCGCTGCCGGCTATCGTGGAGTCAGCTTCGGCGATCAGGTAATACATCGAATTATGGAAAAAGGCGTCGTCGGAACCCTTGAAGGAGCGACCGATGCCGAGGAGGTTATTGTACTGCGTGACAGCCCCGACGTGGTTGGTGGGCACCGTGACGCCCGTCACGCCGCGCATGGCCCAATTGCCGTAGACGTTCCACCAGAACTGGTATTGCGGAGCGAGGCTGGCCACACCCATGCCGTTGTCCCGGGCGCCGGTGGGCATGCGGACACCCATTTGGAACAATCTGGCCGAAATCTTTGGATTCGGAAAGCTGGAACCGCGGGTAGATGGTCAGGTCGCCGGTGTTACCGTGGTACGTGTTATTCGACCCACCCTTGTTCGAGACGACCATGAGGTAATCGAATTGGATCTCGAAGCGCCGGTTGAACGGGACGAAGATCGTGAAATCTTGGATGTACTGGTTGCCGATTATGGCCGATATTATGGGCGTAGAACAATTCAAAAAACCAGGCACGAAAGAAGACGCCTCCGAAGGCGTTGATCCACCCGATACGAGGCGAGCGCCGTGCCCGCCACTGCCAGCCGGCGGAAGTACGAAGGGCTGGTCCCATCCCTCGGTGAAGAACGTGCCGAGCGGGAGAGGCGTCCAGCGAGCCTGAGCCTCCGGGGAGTAGATGTCGTCGAAGAGCGATGCGCGGATCACTTCCAGGGCCGAGAGACCCGACGAGTATCCTGCGGGGGCCGCCGGCGGGGTCCCGGGCGCCATCCCGGGGCTGCGCCTGTGTCTCCATAGGCCGGGGAGTTCAAGGGGCCCGCAGCTGGGCTCGGGGGCATTTGTACGGGCTGATTCGAGCCGACGTCGGCCGGAGAATCGGCCGGGCTGGACGACACAGTCTGCGCCCTCACACATGGAACCAGTAACAGGGCGAGAACCCCAGTGACTGCACTCGCCAAGACCGATCGCCTGAGAATTCCTGCAATCGACATGCGAGTTACTCCTGCAACAGAACGGCGGCCTGGACACCCAGATCTTCCATCAGCAACCAGCCCATGGATCGATCACGGCGAGCCACAACAGTGTGCTTGGGGTCAGACCGAGTTTCAAGTTAACTTGAAACTCGGTCTGACCCCGCGAAGCTGCTGGCGATGTCACGCTTGCTGACGCCTTGCGCAACCAAGGCCCTAATTTCATCGGCCTGGGCCGCGACAGTTATCGGCCGTCCGTGTGGTTTCCCCTGACTGCGTGACTGAGCAATCCCCGCCTTGAGCCAAAGGCTCGTGCTGCCAGGCTCCTTATGCCGAGGCCGCGAGTCGCCGCTCGGCTTCGAGCCAGTCGTCCCAGTCGGTGCCAACGGGCTGGCCCCGCGCCAGCCAGAGGTGGTAAGCATGAATGGCGATCTGCTCGGAGGAGGGACGCTGGTCCTCTCTCCTTGGGCTGAAGGACGCTGGGACGCCACGTTCCACGACCCTCAGCGGCTCGGTTTGGCGAGCTGGCGGGGCTGGCGGCGTTTCGCTCAGGCCGGTCGGGGAAGGTGCCTGGGTGGCCCGCTTCCTGCCGGTTTGGCTCTTGGGCTCGACCCTCAGCGGCTCGGTTTGGCGAGCTGGCGGGGCTGGCGGCGTTTCGCTCAGGCCGGTCGGGGAAGGTGCCTGGGTGGCCCGCTTCCTGCCGGTTTGGCTCTTGGACATGCTCGATCCCTCGATAGGTGGGCGCCCCGAGCGGACCCTCGGCTCCGGGAGTGACTTCCCTAGGGAGATGGTCCGCTTGGTCGCCGATAAGCCGTGACGATCCCTGCCCTTGGCGAGGGCCCTGGCAGGTCCGATGCAATGATCGGGACTGCCGCTGCCGCCGCCGAGCCATCGGGCGGGGTATTAGGAGGCATACTCCTGCTAACTAAGTGATCGACAGTGAAACGCCCGGAGGTTGAGACCAATTGCTGCCGCAGCTCCGAGCGGGCGTCGGAACTCGGGCGAAGACTCGAGACTCGGCCAGGCACTTTGTCTGGGAGCCTATGGCAAGACTGGAGCCTTGTGAGCCTGCTTGGCCCTGCTGGAAGATGAGCGCGGCTTGCTCGGCGGTCAGTTGAGCACCGAGCAAGGCCTGCAAAGAAGACATATCCAGAGTGTCCATATCCTCTGTCGCCATGGACCCAGCCAAATGTCATAGTTTTCAGATTGCAAGGCCAACTGAATTCGGCTGGAGCTTTCGAAACTTTCGAAAAATAGCTTGACTTCTCGTCCGTATCCGCTAATCTAAGGTTTGCTACTGCGCGTCAGACTGAAGGTGGGTCTAATTTGTAGAACCAGACTCAACCGTGGAGCCAGCCTCAGCGACCAGTTGCTTCAATTCAGTCAGGGTCCGAGTTCAGATCAAGAGGATAGGTTGAGAACACGGGGTCTCCCTAGCGGGTAGCCGGCTGCGCCAACCTCGCTATGTAGCCCAGCCTCAACATCGGCCATCACGATTGGTGATTCGTGGTCATCACGGGCTCCACAGTTCAAAGCGGGAGTGTCGATAAGCTCAGGAGCGTTTCGATGGTCCTACTGTGCGACCCCGACCCCGCGCTTGGCCGGGCTTTTTTCATTTGATCTGGCCTCCATGATCGGTTCTCGGGATCGCCGATTGACCAACGGCGAATACTGCTCTGTTAGGTCTCCAGGGCCTTTTGACAGAACTCCGCAGCAATGTAGCAGGTGCGTCGTATCCACCGGAATCCCTCGAATCGAGATCGAGGAATTCAAGTTCCTGCTGCTTAAGGGCTTGCAGCCAATCGACTTCTCATCCAACGGAGAAATGTGAAGCCGACCTGAAAAAGGCGTGGCTCATGGGGCCGACTCGGTGCCCGGGGTGTGCAGAACTGCAGCAATCGGGCGGCTCCGGGACTCTGCGTACGAATCGCGCCTCTTGCGCAAGAGTCTCTTGATACCCAGGTCTCGAACGGATTCGGCTTCCTTTTCGGGCCGCACGCAACTCTTTCCCTCGCCCAGGTAATCAGGTGATCGCGATCACTGGGCCCGATGCGCGAAACGCCCTGTTTTTCCGGGAAATCTTGGCGTTCTCGCGTTTTGTTTTTGTCTCGGAATGAGAACGAGACTTCGAATCAATCGCCCTGGTGTCCGGGACCTTTCATCTCCCCGGTGAAATGATGATCTTTTCGGCGCCGCTTGGATGCGGCTGGCGCTGTGATTCCGCACGTACCAGAAGTGCGAAGGCGGGACTGTTCGGGCTGAGATCCTACACAGCCCATGCGTGAACCGCTCTCGAGAGCAGCCGAGACTGTGGCGCTCTGACCCTTTCTTTTTGAGACAGGAGTGCATCCCTTTCAAGATCATGGAGCCAGGAGGGCCTATGGTTCGGCCCCCGGTCGCCTGAAGCGGAGGCATGCGCTTGGGCCGTCTCAATGACCAAGTCGAAACGGAAGAGTGAGCTCCCAATCCCGAAGAGGTGGAGGACAAGGCTATGGCGAAAACGATGAAGGCGGCGGTCGTGCACAAGTTCGGGGCACCGCTCGTGATCGAGGACGTGCCCGTACCCACGCCGGGGCCGGGCGAGGCGCTGGTCAAGGTGGTGGCGAGCGGTGTCTGCCACACTGACCTGCACGCCGTGGACGGCGATTGGCCGGTGAAACCGAAGCTGCCCTTGATTCCTGGTCACGAGGGCGTCGGCCCCGTCGTGGCACTCGGGGCCGGCGTCACCCACCTCAAGGAGGGCGATCTGGTCGGCGTGCCGTGGCTGCACGACGCCTGCGGCCACTGCGAATACTGCACGACCGGCTGGGAGACGCTGTGCGAGCAGCAGCACAACACCGGCTACTTCGTCGACGGCGGCTATGCCGAATATGTGATGGCGGAGGCTGATTTTGTCGGCCGGCTGCCGGACAAGACCGATCTCGTCGCGATGGCGCCGATCCTGTGCGCCGGCGTGACGACCTACAAGGGCCTCAAGGAGACCGAGGCGAGGCCCGGCCAGTGGATCGTCATCACCGGCATCGGCGGCCTCGGCCATCTTGCGGTGCAATACGCCAAGGCAATGGGCTTTCATATCGGCGCGGTCGACATCGCCGAGGAGAAGCTCGCGCTGGCCCGGTCGCTCGGCGCCGACTTCACGGTTAACGCGGCGACCGAAGACGCCGTTGCCAAGGTGGTGAAGGAGACCGGGGGCGGCGCACATGGCGTGGTGGTGACGGCGGTATCGAAGGCCGCCTTCAGCCTGGCGATCGGCATGGTGCGGCGCCGGGGGACGGTGAGCCTGATCGGCCTGCCGGCCGGCGAATTCCACACACCGATCTTCGACGTCGTTCTGAAGCGGATCACGATGCGGGGCTCGATCGTCGGCAATCGCGAGGATCTCGCCGAGGCCATCGCCTTCGCCGCCGAAGGCAAGGTCAAGGCGAAAGTCACCACTGAGCCCCTGGAAAAGATCAACGATGTGTTCAAGCGCATGAAAGAAGGCAAGATCGACGGGCGCGTGGTCCTGACCTTCTAGGCGCGCGGGCGAGCCCGCCAAGGCCACAGCCTGGCGGCGAGGGATGGCCGCTTGGCCTCCGGGACTTGTCGGAGCGCCCGGGGTGGCCTGGGTAGGATCGCGACTCGCAAGTTGCTTGCGACCGAGGCGGCAGGACGCATACAATTACAACGCCCAGAAGTGCCTTGCGCAGCCGGCCGGGGGCGGCCCTATCTTTCGTGCGGCACAACCGCCCTGGCTGTCCACGAGATTCCTGGAAAGCGCCACAGGAAGTCGCGAGTTCTGAGTGCTTGACAAAGGCAGGCTGAGCGATGCCGAAGGAGCACCTGCGAAAGGGCGGCTTCGATGCACCCGGCGAGTGCGCCGCGGTCGCCGACCTCTAGGGACAGATCGGGGCTCCTCGAGCGGCATCTGCCTTCATTTTCTGCTCTCCACGCTACGACTTGACTGAGCTTGCCGCGGCAATCAGGCAACGCTGCGGCGAGCTTCCTCTGTTCGTGTA